>JAHHTZ010000003.1 GCA_020024285.1 Oscillospiraceae bacterium
AGGTACATATACAATCACTCTGACCGCAACACAGGGTTCTGTAACCAAAACAGCTGAAATGAGCTTTGAGGTTAAAGTGGATGGTACAGTTGCAGAAGGCACACTGACAAACGTAGCACTGACAGGTGAAGTTCCTTCCCTCAAAGTTGCAGAAGGAACAGAAAACAAAAAACTTGCAGGCGTTACAACCTCTATCCAGGGTGATGTTGCTGCATCTCCAGCAGTTACCTACGCTGTAAGCGCTAAGAAAACTACTGAAAACGATTCCAACGCCCTCTTCAAATATGATGAAAGTGCAAAAGAAATCCAGCTTGCAAAAGCACTCACCGAAAATGATGCAGGTACATATACAATCACTCTGACCGCAACACAGGGTTCTGTAACCAAAACAGCTACAATGAACTTCGAAGTTAAACCTAATGGTACAACCCCAGATCAGGGCGGTTCTACTGGTGGCAGCTCCAGCTCCAACAGACACGACCGTGACGACGATGACAGACCTTCCAACAGATACAACGGCTCTTCCAGCGTAAAAGCGGACAAAACCACCTCTAATGTAAACAAAGATGGTTCTGTTGATACCAAAGATGTTGTTGCAGAAGTGAAGAGCGACATCACCTCCAAAAACAAAAATTCCTCCGTTCTCGTAGAAAATGCAAAATCCGTTTCTGCTTCTACTCTCAAAGAAATGGCTCAGGCAGCTTCTACCAAGGGCGGCACAGCTACTCTGATGGCTGATACCGTAATCAACGGCAAAACAGAGGGCAGAATCTACATCGATGCTGCAAAGGCTGCTAACCTCAAAGGCGAAATCAAACTGAGCGTAAGCACCTCCTCCAAAACCGCAAAAGCTGTGGAAAACCTGTTCCACAAATACTTCAAGAACAACAATCTTGAAGTACTCACACTGTCCCACAACGGCGGCTTCGGTATGTCTGTACGCGTTGCAGTCAAAGCAGATCTGAGCGGTATGAACAAAAATACCCTCAAATTCTACAGCTACAACCGTGCGAAAAACACCTACTACCAGCTCACCAATGTGAACTACAAAATCGATTCTCACGGCTTTGTACACTTCACAACAAGCGTTGGCGGCGACATTATTATCACCGACACAGTACTTGCGTAATTTATTGACGCAGTCTGTTGTTTATTTCCCTATTTTCCCTAAAAAAGAGGAGCTTCGGCTCCTCTTTTTTCTATGCTCTTTTTTGATTTGTTTTGTGATGCGCCCATTTTTGCAAAACAGGACAGAAAAAAGCGGAGCTTTTTCACTCCGCCTTTTTGTTATCTTCCAAAATCCTTCTTCCAGCGCTCGAAGATGGTGCGTGCCTCCCCTGGAAGATAGAGGCTCCCGCACACGATGATGGGTCCCTGTGCATGCTCCAGCGCCCAGATCATGCCGTCCTCCACGCGGTCGAACGCGTGGACATCGGGGCAGGATTTTTCCGCTTCTGCTGCCACCTCCTGCGCCGGGAGAGCGCGGTAATAGTCGATGGCAACGGCAGCAACGGACTGTGCCGCCGAAGCGAGCTTTTCGATGCAGAGCCTGTGCGTCTTGTCTGCAAACATCCCCAATACAAGCGTCACCTTCTGCCCCGTAAGCTGCGTTTTGATGTACTGCACGAGGGTATCCACCCCGGCAGGATTGTGCGAGCCGTCGAGGATGACGAGCGGCTCCTGCGAGATGCACTCGATGCGCGCATTAAAGCGCACCGCCTTCATCCCGTCCGCCACCGCCTGCGTTGGGATAATCCAGCCGCGCGCCCGCAGCTCACAAAGCACCGTGAGGGCAAGGCAGGCGTTTTGCACCTGATATTCGCCCGACAGAGGGATAATCAGCTCCTGCCCGTCCCAGAGGATGGTGCTTTCAAACGCGGTCGTTACGGCGTTCTGGGGGCGCTGTGCCTCAATCAGGGGGATATTGTTCGCTTCACATTCGCTTTGCAGCACCGCGTGCGCCGAAGCGTCTTGCCCCCAGCAGGTAACGGCGGTGCAATTTGGCTTTAGGATGCCGCTTTTTTCCTTTGCGATCGCGGCGGTGGTGTCACCGAGCATCGCCATATGGTCGAGGGAAATTGGGGTGAACACCGCGACCTCTGTCTGCTCGACGATGTTGGTGGCATCGTTTGCGCCGCCGATCCCCACCTCAAGCACCACGATGTCGCAGTGGTTTTTCTTAAAGTAAAGCAGTCCGCAGCAGGTGAGGATCTCAAACTCCGAAGGATAGGGATGCCCTTCCTGCTCCAGCTCCTCGGCAGCCTGTGCCACCTCGCCGTAAATCTCTGCAAATTCCTGCGGCGGAATCAGCGCGCGGTCGATCTGCATCCGCTCCCGAAAATCATCCACAAACGGCGAAAGATACAGCCCCACGCGGTATCCTGCCGCCTGTAGGACGGATGCCACCATCACACAGGTGGAGCCTTTGCCGTTTGTCCCGGTCACATGGACAAAGCGCAGGTCCTTCTGCGGGTGATCCAGCTTTTCCATCATGGCAGCCATCCCGCGCAGACCGTCCTTTTTTCCCTTGCGGTAGCCTTCTTCGAGGTGCTTTCGTGCCAGCTCATAGGTCCATTCCATGCTGTTTCCTCCTTTGGCAGAAAAACTATCGTCCCAGCAGTTTGTTTCGCTCCTCGGTGATGATCTGATGCAGCCGCTCGTCAAGCGCTTTGATTTCCTCACGGCTCAGATCCTTTGTTTCGATTGGCGGCAGGATGCTCATGGAAACCTTTGCCGGGTGAATCCAGTAGTGATTCTGCTCCATCATTTTATACGTTCCCTCGACGCATACCGGCACGATCGGAACCTTTGCTCTCGTGGCAACGCGGACGGTACCGCCCTTAAATTCCTTGATTTCTCCGCCCTTGCTGCGGGTCCCTTCCGGGAAGATGACGACGGAATAGCCCTGCGCCAGCAGCTCCCCCGCGCGCTTGAGGCAATCCATCGCCTGACGCGCATTTTCGCGGTCGATGAACAGGCAGTGCAGCTCCCGCATCCAGCTGCGCACCATCGGGATGCGCTCGATTTCCTTCTTGGCAATGATGGGGTGCGGCGCATCAAGCCCCGACAGCATGAGCGGAATGTCAAAATAGCCCTGATGGTTTGAGGCAAAGACGCAGGGACCTTCGGGGATGTTTTCAAGCCCTGTGACAGTCAGCTCTCCGCCTGCAAAGCGAAACATCCGCCACGCCCAGCGTTTTACATGAAAGCGCACCATTTCGTCGTGCTCCTTGATTTTCCCTTGGCGCGCCAGCCTTTTTGCCTTCCACATCAAAAACATGGTGCAGGCAAGATAGCTCCAAAAATAAATAAACCAGATGATCGTATGCATAATGATACTCCTTTCCTGATAGTGTTATTATAGCAGGGAATGGAAAAAGAATAAAGGAAATTTTTCTCTCCTCTGTTCTCAATAGCCAAAATATTTTATAAAAAATTGTGAAGTATTTTTTTGCATCTATGTCATGCTTATAGTATAATGAACACAAAACATTCATAAATTTTTAGGAGGTTATGGGAATGGAATCGTTAAAATTGACAGATTTTTTGGACTATCAGTATCTTTCCGCTTTGGAAATGGCTCCCGATGAGGAGCATTCCGTCTTTGTGGTAAGCCATGCAGAGGAAGAGGAAAATACTTATCGCAGCAGTCTTTATCTTTACGAGCATAAAACAGGTACCGTGCGCCGCCTGACTGCCTTAGAGCAGGAAAACAATCCCTGCTGGCTCGACGGCTCCACCGTCCTCTTCCCTTCCATGCGCGACAAAAACTGCAAAGCACGCGTGGAAAAGGGCGAACATTGGAGCATCTTCTACACCATCGATATCCATGGCGGCGAAGCGACGGAATATATGCGTGTGCCGTATGCGGTTTCCAAGGTTGTTCCGCTGGGGGACGACAAATTCCTGATGACAGTAAGACACGAGAACAACGGCATCAACCTCCATCAGTACGAAGGGCTTGAAAAGCAGAAGCAGGAAAAGCTCCTCGAGCAAAACAGGGATTACGAAGTCCTCACCGAGATCCCATACTGGGCAAACGGCGGCGGATTCACCGATTCTGTTCGCTCCCGCCTTTATATCTACGACAAAAAAGCAGACAGCATGACCCCGATCACCGGCGAATGGGACGATGCCGAATACTGCGACAACCAAAACGGCAAGGTTCTTTACGTTTCCCATTATTTCCGTGGCAAGGCAGCCAGCACCGTCGGCATCTTCCAGTATGACACAGCATCTCAGAAAACCACCACCCTGCTCGACGACGGAACCTACAGCGTCAATGTGGCAGGTTATCTGGACGGGCGCGTTTTCTGTACTGCAACCGATATGCTCCACTACGGCATCAACGAAAACCAGGACTTCTACTGGGTAGAAAACGGGAAGCTGACCCCGTGGGCACAGCACGACCTCGGATACGGCTCCGGTGTCGGCTCCGACTGCCGTCTGGGCGGCGGACACAGCTGGCAGGTATACGACCACAAGCTCTATTTCCTCTCCACCGAAGGATACTACACCTACCTCAAATCCCTTGATGTCAGCGGAAAAATGGAAACGCTCACAAAGCCAAACGGCTCTGTAGATTCCATTGCAGTATCAAAGGATGAGATCCTCTTCATCGGTCTGCGCGGCATGCGGCTTCAGGAGCTTTACCGCCTTAAAGATGCACAGGAAACACAGATCACCACCTTCAACGAGTCCATCGTGGAAACAAAGACCCTCTCCAAGCCGGAGCACATTTCCTTTGAAAATGACGGTGTCGCACTCGACGGCTGGGTGATGAAGCCGATCGGATTCGATCCTGCTCAGAAATATCCTGCTATCTTCGATATCCACGGCGGACCGAAATCCGCTTACGGCGACATCTTCTACCATGAGATGCAGCTTTGGGCAAACCGCGGCTACTTTGTATTCTTCTGCAACCCAAGGGGCGGAAACGGCAAAGGCAATGTGTTTGCGGACATCCGCGGCAAATACGGAACCATCGACTATGAGGACCTGATGGCATTTACAGACCTTGTTCTCAAGCAAAATCCACAGATCGATCCTGACCGTGTCGGCGTGACCGGCGGCAGCTACGGCGGATTCATGACCAACTGGATCATCGGTCACACCAACCGCTTCAAATGTGCTGCTTCTCAGCGTTCCATCTCCAACTGGATCTCCATGTTCTGCACCACCGACATTGGCTACTACTTTGCCGAGGATCAGAACTGCTCCACCCCATGGGAGAACGACGACAAGCTCTGGTGGCATTCTCCGCTGCGCTATGCAGACAAGGTGACCACGCCTACCCTCTTCATCCACTCCGAGCAGGATTACCGCTGCTGGCTGACCGAGGGACTTCAGATGTTCACAGCGCTCAAATACCACGGCGTAGAGTCACGCCTGTGCATGTTCCGCGGAGAAAACCACGAGCTTTCCCGCAGCGGCAAGCCGCGCCACCGTGTAAGACGTCTGGAAGAAATCACCCAGTGGTTTGAAGAGCATCTCAAATAATGGATGTGCTTCACAAGGCGCCTGCGTGAAAATCGGCGCCTTGTTTGTTTTCGCTTCATCAAAAAAATCCGCAAGGTGTGTAAAACACCCTGCGGATTTTTGTTCTTTCTGCTGTTATTTCTGCTGTGCTGCTTCGCAGTAGGCGCAGCGGTATACGCCGTGATCTTCGGTTTCTGTGAACATCTGAGGGAGTCCGCGCTCGATGGTGGTGATGCAGTGCGGATTGTTGCAGACCATGCTGTCTATCTTGATTGGCTCCTTCTCCCTCTTGCATGGACGGTTGACATCGAGTGTGCCGAGTCCCAGCAGGTTGAGGATGAGGGACATACGGATCACCTTGCCGAAAAATACCTGCTTAAAGTAGCATGCACGCGGGTCCTTGTCCACTTCGGGGGTAATTTCGTTGACGCGCGGCAGCGGATGGAGGATGCACAGATCCGGTTTTGCCGAAACGAGCTTCTGCGGGTCGAGGATGTAGCAGTCCTTCAGGCGCTCATACTCCTCCTCGCTGGCAAAGCGCTCCTTCTGGATGCGGGTCATGTAGAGGATATCAAGCTGCGGCATCACATCGTCAAGGCATTCCACCTCGGTGTATGGGATGTTGTTTTTATCAAGGAAGCGTTCTTTGACATAGGAGGGCAGACGCAGCTCTTCCGGTGCAATCAGGATGAAGTGGACATTCTCATAACGGGACATTGCCGCAATCAGGGAGTGTACCGTGCGTCCGAATTTGAGGTCGCCGCACAGACCGATGGTGAGGTTGTCGAGATGCCCCTTGATGCGGTGAATGGACATCATATCTGCCAGGGTCTGGGTGGGGTGCTGGTGACCGCCGTCCCCTCCATTGATGATTGGAACTGGGGAATACTGGGATGCAACCAGCGGTGCACCGTCTTTCGGGTGGCGCATCGCGATGATATCTGCAAAGCAGCCTACCACGCGTGCCGTATCCTCAATGGTTTCTCCCTTCGTGGCAGAGCTGGAACTTGCAGAAGAAAATCCCAGCACGGTCCCGCCGAGGCTGAGCATCGCAGATTCAAAGCTCAAACGGGTACGGGTGCTTGGCTCGTAGAACAGGGTCGCCAATTTTTTCCCTTCGCAGATGTGTGCATACATTTCCGGGTGATCGATGATATCGTCCCCTGTTTTGAGCAGCCGGTCGATTTCCTCCACTGTAAGATCCATTGGGTCAATTAAATGTCTCATAACAGCATCCTCCAATTTTATTTTATTTGAAATACATATATACCTGGCATTTTATCATTCCGTTGTACAGCTTGCGGCGGCGGTCGGCTTTTCGTCCGAAGTAGTCTTCAAACTGTTCGTCGGGGCTGATGACGTAAAAACGGTCCTTCTCCCGCGGGACAAATACCTTGCCCATCGTTTTATAGATATCGCGCGCCGTGTTGATATCCAGCAGGCGCTCTCCGTACGGAGGGTTGCAGATCAGGACGCCCTTTCCCTCGCGCATGGAAAACTCTTTTACCTCGCGCTGTTCGATGTGGATGCGGCTGCCAACGCCAGCCTGTTTTGCGTTGTAGCTTGCAAGCTCCACCGCCTCAGGGTCGATGTCGCTGCCGTATGCCTGAAACGGGGCATTGCGGTCGATGAGATCAAACGCTCTCTGACGCTCCTCCTGCCAAACCTTTTCCGGGATATTCCCCCATTTTTCCGCAGCGAAGCGGCGGCGCAGTCCGGGCGCGATCTTCATAGCGTGAAGCGCACCCTCGATGAGCAGGGTCCCGGAACCGCAGAAGGGGTCGTAGAGGGTGGAATCGGGATAAACGCGCGCAAGATCGATGATCCCGGCGGCAAGCGTTTCCTTGATTGGTGCGATCACGGAATTTTTTCGATATCCGCGCTTATGCAGTCCCGCACCGGAGGTGTCGAGCAGGATGAGGACATGGTCCTTGTGGATGCCGAACTCGATTTGATGCACAGGACCTGTTTCTTCAAACCAGTTGATATGGTAAACCTCGGACAGGCGGTTCACCATCGCCTTTTTCACGATCGACTGACAGTCGGGAACGCTGTGCAGGGTGGAATTGAGCGACCATCCCTTCACCGGAAAGGCATCCTTTTTCCCAATATAGTCTTCAAGGGGCAATTTTTTTACACCTTGAAATAAATCTTCAAACGAGTGGGCATCAAATTCGCCCAGCAGGATCTGTACACGCTCTGCCGTGCGCAGCCCGATGTTGGCACGCGCCAGCAGTGTTTCGTCGCCCTCAAAGGTGACGCGTCCGTCGCTGACACGGACATTCTCTGCCCCCATGCGGCGTACCTCGGATGAGAGCACGCTCTCCAGTCCGAAGTGGCAGGGTGCGGTGAGTTGAAGTTTCAAATTTTTTCCTCCATCCTTCCAAAAAAGGGGGGAAAACCTGCAAATGCATTTCCCCTGATGCGCTAACGCTTTTTCCTGTTCGTAATTTTAGCAAAAATCAGACCAAATTACAAGGAGATTCGGCAAAGCTTCTTACTTTCTTTGTGTATTTTCATGATTCCAAACCCGTTTTCTCGCAAATTTTGACAGACTCTACAAGGCGATGTTTTCGCAAAAAAAGACCGGAGAACTTGTCCCCGGTCTATCCTCACTTTAGTTAATTGTCATCTTCCTGTGCTTCGATCACGCCGTATGCGCCGTTTTTGCGTTTGTATACAACATTCACCTCTCCACTTTCCTCGTTGCGGAATACAAAGAAGCTATGACCCAGCATATTCATCTGAAGGATGGCTTCCTCTACGTCCATCGGTTTTACCGGGAAACGCTTTACACGCGCTACACGGTATTCCTCTGCCTGATATGGTGCATCGTCGTATTCCGGATTGAATGCGGAGGCTTTCAGGCGGTCCTGGAGCTTGCTCTTGTTTTTCACGATTTGACGGAAGAGCGAATCCATCACGCATTCCAGGGAATCGACGCGGTCAGAGGTGGTCTTTTCCGCTCTGAAAACAAGTTTTTCTGCTTTGATGGTTACTTCAACGGTTTCCCGCTCTCCTTCGTTTGTTACAGTAACGAATGCTTTTGCATCGTCGAAAAAGCGGTCAAACTTGTGCATTTTTTTCTCAACGCGCTCTTTGAAGGAGTCTCTCACGGTCGTGTTGCGAGCAGAAATAGTAATATTCATAGATCCAACCCCTTTAAAACGGAACTTCGCTATTAGAGAAGTTCACTATATTTTGTAAGTAAAGTATAACATAAACTATAAAAAGTGTCAACAAGATTTCTTCCTTCTCGCGAAAAAATGCGTCGATCTCCCAAAGCATAAAAAAGGGCAGCCGCTCTTCCTTTTTGAGAAAAGCGGCTGCCCTTTGGCTTTTTTAGAGCTTGGTTACATCAGCTCAAACTGCTTGAGGATCTCCTGCGCACGTTCCGGACCGCCGACCACGAACACCTCGTCATCGATTGCCAGCGCCGGAATCCCTGCGGAATGGCGTTCCCGCGCTGCGGCATGGCTTGGGGAAGTATCGCGGATCTTGAGAAAACGGAGCAGCGAGCCGATGTCGGCACAGATGTCCACATAAGCAAATTCGATATGATTCTTGGAAAGAACCTCTTTCACCGGAGCACAGCCGGGTCAGGTGGGGGTGCCGTACAAAATCACTTTGCTCATTCTAACGCTTCCTTTCCAAATATGGTATTTTTCTTGAGTATACGATACGCTTTTTATGTTGTCAATTCCTTTCTTCCTACCCATTTTCCATAATATATGGTATACTGAGGGTACATCGTGCTGCATTTTCACAAAGAGGTCAGCAGCTTGCAGCACAGAAATATGGGAGGGTCACAAATTATGAAGAATGCTTCCGTTTTAAAGGAGCTGCGTTTGGGATTCATGGCATTGCTCAAATGGGTCCCGCAAACGCTCATTGTAGGAGGAATCCTTGGTTTTGTGGGGACTGCGTTTCATTGCAGCGTCGATTTGGCGACGATGTTCCGTTTGGAGCATCCCTGGGTCATCTGGCTGATGCCCGTGGGCGGACTGCTGATCGCGGTGCTGTACCAGCTGCTCAAGCTCGAAAACGATCCCGGAACCAACCTCATCCTGCGCTCGGTCTATTCGGATGAGAAGATCCCGCTGCGCATGGCTCCGCTCATTTTTGCGGCCACGGTGATCACGCATCTGACCGGCGGATCCTCCGGACGCGAGGGCGCAGCGCTCCAGCTTGGCGGAAGCATCGCCTATGAGGTGGGCGAGATCATGCATCTCTCCCGCAAGGATGTCACCATCCTGACAATGTGCGGTATGAGCGCCGCCTTCTCCGCCCTCTTTGGTACACCGCTCACCGCCGCCATCTTTTCGGTCGAGGTCATTTCGGTCGGTGTCATGTATCACTGTGCCCTTGTACCGTGCCTGTTTTCTTCCCTGATTGGATTTGGCATCGCGCAGTTTTTCCACGTTCCGCCTACGATGTTTGAAATCAGCGGCATCCCGGAGCTTGGCATCCTAACCGTGCTTCAAACGGTGGGGCTTGGCATCCTGTGCGCCCTTGCAAGCATCCTGTTTTGTCTGAGCATGCACACCAGCGCCAGCTTCTATCAGAAATATCTCCCCAATCCGCGCATCCGTGCCGCAGTCGGCGGTGCGCTCGTGCTGGGTCTGACCCTGCTCCTTGGCAGTCAGACCTACAACGGCGCCGGGATGTCCACCATTGAGCAGGCAATGGCAGGAACCGCCCTCCCCTGGGATTTTCTGTTCAAGATCCTATTCACCGCTCTGACCCTCGGCGCAGGCTTTAAGGGCGGAGAGATCGTCCCGGTATTTTTTGTAGGCTCCACGTTTGGATGCGTCGCAGCGCCGCTGCCGGACTGGTTGCCGTATTCTGCGGCGTTGTCAACTGTCCGATTGCCTCCTTCGTCCTTTCTCTGGAATTATTTGGCGCAAAGGGATTGATTTTCTTTGCCATTGTTGTTAGTATTAGCTATATGTTTTCCGGATATGTGGGATTGTATCACGATCAGAGGATCTTATATTCCAAATATCAGCCGGAATTTATCAACGAGGTGGCGCATTAAGCCCCACGCATCCGCCGCTTTTGCGGCTATAAACGAAGAATGTGAGGTGTCCCTATGACCGACCGCGAAAAAGAACCTGTTTCCTCTGCCTCGGCGGTGGAATTCGATAACCCGATCATCACGGGTCCGATCTGGAAACAGCTTCTCTACTTTTTCTTTCCAATCCTCCTCGGTACTTTTTTTCAGCAGCTTTACAACACAGCAGACGCCATCATCGTCGGAAACTTTGTCGGCAAGGAAGCGCTTGCTGCGGTTGGCGGCTCCACCAATGTACTCATCAGTTTCCTTGTCAATCTCTTTGTCGGCATCTCCTCCGGTGCCACGGTAATCGTTGCCCAGCATTACGGCGCACAAAATTATGAGGGAGTGCAAAAATCCGTCCATACCTCGATTGCGCTTTCCATCACTGCCGGCATCGTCATCATGGTCCTTGGAATCACGCTGGCGCGCCCGGCACTGGTTGCAATGGGAACGCCTGCCGATACGCTCGAATATTCCATCCTCTATATGCGCATTTATTTTCTCGGTACGATTGCTTCCTTCATCTACAACATCGGCTCCGGCATCCTGCGCGCTGTGGGTGATACGCGGCGGCCGCTTTATTTTCTGATTGCTGCCTGCATCTGCAACATCATCCTTGACCTTGTGTTCGTCCTGCTTTTGGATATGGGGGTTGCAGGAGTTGGATATGCAACGATCCTGTCCCAATTTGTTGCAGCCATCCTTGTGCTGCTCGCTCTGACCAATACAAGTGCTCCGCACCATCTGGACCTGAGGAACATCCGATTTTTCCCGGATATCCTGCGCAGCATCCTGAAAATCGGGGTTCCGGCAGGCATTCAGGCTGACATGTACACCATTGCCAATATCCTCATCATGTCCTGCATCAACTCCTTCGGAACGAATGCGGCAGCGGCATGGACAGCACAGGGCAAGGTGGACGGATTTTTCTGGATGATTTCCGGTGCATACGGAATTGCGATCACCACCTTCGTGGGACAAAACTTCGGGGCAAAACGCTACGACCGTGTGAAGCGCTCCATCTGGGTATGTACCGGCATGATGGGGGCAACCACCATCGTGATCAGTGCCCTGTTCTGTACGTTCTCCAATCCGCTGCTGCGTATGTTCACGAGCGATCCGGACGTCATCGCGATGGGTACGCGCATCATGCTGCTGATGGCGCCGTATTACTTCACCTTTGTTTTGATCGAGGTGCTCTCCGGTGCCATCCGCGGAACCGGGGTATCGTTTGTACCGATGCTCATTACCTGCGGCGGCGTGTGTGTATTGAGGATTCTGTGGATCGTGTTTGTACTGCCGTTCAATCCTGTGTTTGATATGGTTATGGTGAGCTACCCCATCTCCTGGGCAATCACCTCTGTTTTATACCTCATCTACTACCGCTTTGGAAAGTGGGAACAAAAAGCGATCGCACTGCAAAAG
This sequence comes from Oscillospiraceae bacterium, assembly GCA_020024285.1. Taxonomy (GTDB): domain Bacteria; phylum Bacillota; class Clostridia; order Oscillospirales; family Ruminococcaceae; genus Negativibacillus. The sequence goes on from JAHHTZ010000003.1 coordinate 11,963, forward strand.
CAGTAAGATAAAAAACCGAGCAGACTGGTGACCCAGTCAGCTCGGTTTTTTATTGTTGATCTGATATGTTTTGTAGCACTCCCGCAGCATGGGGATATCTTTGGATGTAAATTTCTCAAACATTTTTTCCGGGATATACAGACAATGGGAAAAGCAGGGGATTCGGCGTTTGACAGCTCCGTGCGTCCTTGCATAGCCCACCACATCCGACGATACACCGCAGATGTCTGCCAGACGATTCGTCGAAACACCATAGATTTCCTCAATGGCATCAAAGAGGTTGAGCTCCACCGCCTCTCCCCGCTCGTCCTGCTCCATATCCTGAAGGAAGCAGGAAGGGCTGCGCTTGCCGTGTCGATATGGCTTTGTGAGGTACCACGGTCCCTCCTGGAGCAGCTGTGCCAGATACTGCTCATCGATCCCCCAGTTGGGACAATCTTCTATGGGCTCCTCGCTGCACGGTACCATTTTTGCTTCGGCAGTGCAAAGTCCCCCAAAGTTAAATTCACAAGTGCTGCAATCCTTTTGCACCTTCATGCTGCTCCTCCTCCCCGATACGGTCTGTAAACGGTCTATTGCTGTTCGATGGCGCCTTTATAAAGGTCCCCTTTTTTATATCCGGTCTGTCTTGCGACGTCCTTTGCCGCCATAGAAAGCGGCGTCCCCTTGGCACTCAGGGTCAAAACCAGTTCGATTGCCTGCTCGATGGTAAATTTTACTTCGCCCGCTTCCTGCTCTGCCCCCTCGAGGATGAGGACATATTCGCCCTTCGGGATGCGCTCCTGATACTCGCTGATTGCTTCGCTCAGGGTGGTGCGCTCGATTTCCTCGTGGATTTTCGTCAGCTCTCTTGCAAGTGTGATTTTTCGGTCGCCGAACACCTTGTAAAGGTCATTGAGCGTGTCGCGCAGCTTATGCGGTGCTTCGTAGAAAATAAGCGTCCTTGTTTCGGTTTTGAGTGCTTCGAGATTTTCATACCGACCGGATTTGTTCGTGGTCAGAAAGCCCTCAAATACAAATTTGCTGGTGTTGAGCCCCGACAGCGCAAGGGCAGAGATCGCTGCACTCGGTCCCGGAACAACGCGGGTGATGATGTCGTTTTGAGCGCACAATCTCACAAGGTCCTCGCCGGGGTCCGAAATGCAGGGCATTCCGGCATCCGTTACGATGGCTCCGTTTTCCCCTGCCAGCAGCTTTGCAATGATTGCTTCCCCTTTTTCCCGAATATTGTGGTCGTGGTAGCTGATCATCGGCTTCTTGATGGAAAAATGGTTGAGCAGCTTGAGCGTCACGCGCGTATCCTCCGCCGCGATAAAATCCACTTCCTGCAAGGTGCGTACCGCACGAACGCTCATATCCTCGAGATTGCCGATCGGTGTTCCCACAACATATAAAATACCTGCCATGATTTTTCTCCTTTGTCTTTACACAAGCCGATAGATCCTGCGCAGCTCTTCTGAAAATTCTCCGGTATCCTTTTCCTGGATCAAAAGCGGCGCCTCTACCTGAAGATATGCCTTGCCCCCCTTGCGCCCCTCCGCGAGGAAAAGCCATGGGGCGGTGTCACCCTTTTTCTGGACAAAGCGCAGTCTTTTGGGTTCGATGCCGTATGCTCTCATGCTTTCGAGCGTATCCGGCAGACGCTCCGGTCTTTGACAGATGCAAAGGCGTCCGCCGAACTTGAGCAGCCTTGATGCGGCACGGCATACATCCGAAATCTGACACATCACCTCATGGCGCGCAATCGTGTGGGCATCCAGCTCATTCAGGATGCCGGTGTTGGATGCTTTATACGGCGGATTGCAGGTCACCAGTGTGAAGCTGTCCGCAGGGAGGATGTCCGAAAGATTTTTTAAATCTGCACAGATCGGGATGAGCCGCTCGTTCAAATCGCATTTCTCCACCGTTTGGGTGAGCTGCTCGATTGCCTGCGGCTGGATATCCACGCCGTATGCCGCCTGCGGTGCATCCTCCATTTCCCGAAACCACAGCAGCGGGATGATCCCACAGCCTGTCCCCAGATCCACTGCCCGATCCTTGCGCCGAATCCGTGCAAAATCCGACAGAAGAAAGGCATCTGTTCCGAATTTATGCTCCGGCGATACACAGATCTGCAGGGTATGATTGATGGTTTCAAATGTAAACTGCTTGTCCAAGCTGTGTCCTCCTTAAAATTTGCTGCTAAAACTTTTTCACCGATGGGCTGATGAATCCGTCCACCAGCACATCAAGATAATCAAACGATTTTCCCGTCCCGATTGCAACGCACTGGATGGGGTTTTCTGCCACCCTTGTTGCAATGCGGGTCTGCTCCTCGATCAGTCTGTCCATCCCGTCGAGCAGCGCCCCTCCTCCGGTGAGAAGGATGCCGTTCGTGTAGATGTCGCCGACAAGCTCCGGCGGTGTCTTTTCGATCACCTCGCGAATGGCAGCAACGATCTGCATCGCTTCACGCAAAAGTCCCTCATAGAGCATACTGCGCCGAATCTCCATCGCACACGGCAGCCCCGTGGTCAGGCTGCGCCCCTTCGCTGTCGTTGCCCGGTCCTCCTGATAGTGGACGGAGGCAATTTCCTGCTTGATTCGGTCTGCCATGCGCTCCCCGATGAGCATTCCGTGGTTTGCGCGCATATATTTGATGATAACCTGAGAAAAGACATCTCCTGCTGTTTTGATCGATTTTTTGTTGACGATGCCGTTGAGGGACAACACCGCAATATCCGTTGTTCCGCCCCCGATGTCAACGATCAGGTTCCCGTTCGGGTTGGAAAGGTCGATCCCCGCTCCGATTGCTGCCGCGACCGGCTCTTCGATCAAAAACACCTTGCGCGCTCCGGAGGAGATTGCAACATCCATAACGGCATTCGACTCCACATTGGTGATCCCCGACGGGACACACAGCGCAATGCGCGGCTTCACAAATTTATCGGTGCATACCTTCTTGATAAAATACTGGATCATCGCCTCTGCCACCTTATAGTCGCAGATGATGCCCTCCCGAAGCGGGCGGACGGCGTTGATGTAGGACGGGGTCTTGCCGATCATTTTATGTGCTTCCAAGCCGACACTCATCACCTTGTCTGTCTTGTGGTTGATGGCAACAACCGATGGTTCTTCGAGGACGATGCCCTCGCCGTTGACATAGATCAGCACGCTTGCCGTACCGAGATCGATTCCGATATCCATATAAAACATCACTCATTTCGTATAAAAAATGCCACAGAATGATGCTTTCCAAAACCTGCGGCTGATTGTTTCATTATATGCTATTTTTTGTTTTTTTTCAACGGTTCTTCCTTTGTGTTGTGAATCGATTCACACGTTTGAAAAAAAGCGGCTTCCCGTTCCTGACGGTTCGGCGTCAGTGCAATCGATGCTGCAATGACGCAGGATGCTCCGCTGTCCCTGAGGGTCTGCGCGCACTCCTTCAGGGTAGAGCCGCTCGTACATACATCATCGACCAGAAGGATGGTCCCCTCGCAGACTCCGCAGGCGCGGTAACTGTTTCGAAGATTCGTCCTGCGCTGCTCTGCCGTGAGGGTGTGCTGATCTTTGGAAGACCTCACCTTCACTAAGCAGGGACGGTACGCAGCGCCGAGGCGCCGGGCAAGCTCCTTTGCAAGAAGCTCCGCCTGATTGTAGCCGCGCATCCGCTGCTTACTCCGGTGCATCGGCACACAGCAGACACAGCTGCACCCCTCCTGCCGCAGCTCTTCCCCCATCCGCTTCATCATGAGGTCGGCAAAATACGGCGCAAGCTGCGATTTTCCCCGAAACTTAAATTCTCCGATTCCGTCAGGGACTGCCCCATCGTAGTACACAGCACAGTAAAGCCGTTTTACTTCGCCCATATCGATGCGGCACAGCGGTTTTGGAAGATACGGCAGTCCCTGCTCACAGCGATGGCACACCGTTGCTTTTGCATCAATGAGCTTTTGGCAGAAGGGGCAGCGATTTGGAAACAAAAGATCCCACAGAATCATGCGTCATATCCTCCCTGAAGCAGCTCGAGCAGGTTTGTATACCGCACCGTGCGGCGGTCGTTGTGGACCATGTAGGCAACGCTGCTCTCATTTCCGAGCAGGATCAGATTCGATTTTGCGCGGGTCACTGCGGTGTAGAGCAGATTGCGGTAATGCATCTTGCTGTGATAGTGCATCAGCGGGAGGATGACCGCCGGGAACTCGCTGCCCTGACTTTTATGTACCGTGATGGCGTAGGCAAGCTCGATCTGATCTGCCATCTCAAACAGGTAGGCAGCCTCTCTCTCGTCAAACTGGATCATCAGCGTTCGGGATGGGCGGTCGATCATCGTGATTTTTCCGATATCCCCGTTATAAACGCCCAATCCTTCTTCGCCGTTTGGCTTGCTCCATGCGATGTCATAGTTATTTTTGATCTGCATGACCTTGTCCCCTGTGCGAAACGTCCTGCCCGCAAGCTTCACCTCGTCCTTGTTGGGAGAGGGCGGATTGAGCCGCTCCTGAAGTGCTTCGTTGAGGTTGTTGGTGCCGACCGGTCCAACGCGGGTGGGTGCGATGACCTGAATGTCCTCCATCGAGTCGTATCCGTAGCTTTTTGGCAGGCGGTGGCTGCACAGGTCAAGGACCGTCTGCTTCATCTGCTCATAGCTTTCGCGGCGCAGGAAGAAAAAGTCGTTGTTGTGCTGCGAAAGGTCGGGCATCTCTCCGCGCACGATAGCATGTGCATTCGTGACGATGAGGCTTTTCTGCGCCTGGCGGAAAATTTCCGTCAATATGACCGTCTTCACCTTGCCGCTCTCAATCAGATCGCGCAGCACGTTCCCCGAACCGACCGACGGAAGCTGGTCGCTGTCCCCCACGAGGATGAGCCGCGTCCCAAGGCGCACGGCACTGAGCAAAGAGCGCATTAGAAGCACATCCACCATCGACATCTCGTCCACAATGATGACGTCGTGGGGCAGCGGATTGCTTTCGCAGCGCTTGAAGCTCAGGCGCTCCTTCTGTGTAAAATCCACTTCCAGCATCCGGTGGATGGTCTTTGCCTCCCAGCCTGTCACCTCCGACATCCGCTTCGCCGCACGTCCGGTCGGTGCTGCCAGCGCAACATCGAGCTTCATCGAGGCAAACAGCTCAAGGATGGCGTTGATGGTGGTGGTCTTTCCGGTGCCGGGACCGCCCGTGAGGATCAGGATGTTGTAGTTCATGGCATCCTGGATCGCCTGCTTTTGCAGGGAGGCATATTCCATGCCGTTGCGCCGCTCAAGCGCTTCGATCTCTGCGGTATAATCTGTTTCTTCGGGGCTTTGCAAAGTCAGTGCCATCTCTACGCGCGATGCGACATACCGTTCTGCATCAAGATATTCGGGCAAATAGAGGTAGGGGCGTCCGTGAACCACAAGCTGATCCAGCTCGCGCCGCTGCACCATTGCCGAAAGCTCCGTTTCCACCATGATCTCGCTCTGCTCCAGGAGCTTTGCCGCAGTCGGCAGGAGCTTGTCGTAGGGCAGACAGGTGTGACCGTTGCTCAGGTTGTGGCGCAGGACATGGAGGATGCCCGAATGGATGCGGTAGCTGCTGTCCATCGGGATCTCCATCTTTTCCGCGATCACGTCGCACAGCTCAAACTCCACCCCCAGATGCTCGTCGCAAAGGAGGTAGGGATTTTCGCGGATGTGTTCCTCACTGCTCGCTCCCCACCGCTTCCAGATCTCGATGGAGGTGGCAGCGTCGATGCCAAAGCGCGAGAGAAAGAGCATCGTCATGCGAATTCCAAACAGGCGCGACACCTCCTGCGCGATTTTTTCGCATTTTGCCGGACTGATCCCCGGCACTTCGGTCAGGCGGCTTGGTTCCTTCTCCATGATTTCGAGTGTTTCGTCCCCAAACGCACGGACAAGGCGCGACGCCAATACGGGACCGATGCCCTTCACGGCACCGGCGGCAAGATATTTTTCGATGGCTGCTGCGGTGGCAGGAAGCATTCTCTCACAGGCGGACGCCTTAAACTGCGTTCCATAGGTTGGATGGACGGTATATACCCCGTGAAGGGTGACCTTTTCCCCCTCCACAACGCCCATCAGCTCCCCTACGGCACAGGTCAGCTCCTTGCCGTCGTTTACTTCCAACACGGTGAAGCCGGTGTCCTCATTGGAATAGATCACCGTTTCCACCGTTCCTGTTAAACTGCTCAGCTGTTTTTCCAAGCTCCCTACCTCGCTCTCTGCCTCAAACGTATGTTCCTGTCTTTCAGTATACTATGTTTGGGCAATTCGGGCAAGACCTTCTATTTTGATGGATGTTTTTTCAAAAGATACTCTGCAAGCTGCTGTGCGCTGACAAGGTGAAGCTCCTCATTTTGTTCGCAATACAAACTGCATACCTCGCGGCTCTCGTCATCCATTCCAATATCGAGCAGGAAGATCTCGCTTCGTCCGTCCTCCCACTGGGTCAAAATGCGAAGGTAGCGAATCAGCTGCTCCATATTTTCCACATGCCCCGAAAGCGGAACGGTCAGATAACGCGCAAGCTCCCAGGTGGGGCGGTTCCAGAACAGGAGGATAAATTCAGTCAGCTGAACGATCCCGAGGATCATCAGGAACCCGCCAAAACACCACAACAATAAACTCATAACCCCACTCCTTTCAGAGGATTTTTACTATCCTATGGAAAAAGCGGGGATTCGGTTCCTTTTCCTTAAAAATCAGCGGAATACTGCTGCAAAAGGGCAGACAGAAAGACCGGCGGTTTCCCGCCGGTCTTAAAAAATCAGTTCTGTGTGAGCTGTTCTTTATGGTATTGCAGGGTATAAAGCTGATAGTATCTGCCCTTTTGCGCGAGAAGCTCCTGATGGGTGCCCTGCTCCATGATCTCGCCCATCGAAAGCAGGATGATGTTGTCTGCATGCTGAATGGTGGAAAGCCTGTGCGCTACAATGAGCATCGTGCCGATATTCTTCATCTTTTCGAGCGAATCCTGAATCAGCACCTCCGTTTCGGTGTCGATGTTGGCGGTGGCTTCGTCAAGGATCATGACAGAGGGCTTGTGCAGGATGGTGCGCGCAAAGCTCAAAAGCTGGCGCTGACCGGCAGAAAAGTTGTTTCCGCGGTCCTGCACGACTTCATCCAGCCCGAGATCGAGCTTGTTGATAAAGGAATCCGCATTGACATAGCGGCAGGTTTCCATCACTTCTTCATCCGATACCCCGTCCATCTGAAGGACGATGTTGCTGCGGATGGTTCCCGAAAAGAGGAATACATCCTGAAGCATCTGACCGAAGTGACGGCGCAGAGAGGAAATCTTGATTTTTTTGATATCGATGCCGTCAATGAGGATCTGCCCCTTCTGAATGTCATAATTGCGGCAGATCAGGGAGAGGATGGTGCTTTTTCCGGCGCCGGTTGCGCCGACAAAGGCGACAGTCTGACGCGGTTTTACATGGAAGGACACTCCCTTTAAGATCCACTCGTTTGGCTCATAGGAGAACCATACGTCCTTAAATTCGATTTCGCCCTTGATTTCGGGGAGGTCGATGGCATCCGGTTCGTCCACCACATTCGGGACCATATCAAGAATGGTAAAAATCTTTTCGGCAGAAGCGAGGGCAGACTGCAAGGTATCAAAATGCTCTGCCATCGTTTCGATCGGATTAAAGAACTTGGATGCATACATATAGAAGCTGACGATCATGCTGCTCGTCATGACCTGACCGAGGATCGGGGTATCCTTGATATAGCCTTTTCCTCCGAGATACAAAAGACACAGCACGGTGCAGATGTGAAGCATATAGATCATCGGGCGGAAAATACCAAACACAAACATGCGCTCGAGCTTTGCCCTTTGCAGCTTCTTGCTCTTTTCAAGGAAGGTGTCCATCTTCTCCTCTTCGCGGTTGAAGATCTGTGTGATCTTGATCCCCGAAAGATTTTCTGACAGGAAGGTGTTGAGGTCTGTACGGCTGTCTGTTACGCCCCGGTGCGCCCTTCTCGAAAATTTGCGGAAGATGACAGTAAAGAGAAGGACAAAGGGAACAAAGCACAGCACAACAAGCGTCAAAACGTAGTTGAGGAAAAGCATGGAGCAAAGCACACCCAAGATGACGGCAAAGTTTTTGACCAGTGTTGCCAAAACCTTTGTGAACATCATCGAGATGGCGTTGGTGTCGTTGGTCACTCTGGTGACGAGCTTTCCGACCGGGATGCTGTTGAGCTGTTCATGGGAGAGGCTTTCGATATGGGTAAAAATATCCATGCGCAGGGAGGAGAGGATCTTCTGACCTGTTTTTTGCAGGATGATCGCCTGGATATAGGTGCAGGTCATCGAGATGACAAGGATGCCTGCGTATACTGCAACTACAGAGAGCAGATAGCTCATCTCAAACTCATCCTTGACGGTTTCCTCAATATGTCCGATCATGAGCGGCGAGATGATGTCGTATGCAATGGAAATGAGCATCACAAAGAGAACGACCACAAAGTTTTTCCAATAGGGCTTTGCATAAACGAAAAGGCGCCTGAGGATTTCTCTGTCCGGCATATTTCGTTCAAATCCCATCGCCCGTTTATCTTTTACAGAAAAAAACGCAATCAGAAGGATCAGGGTAAAGGTGCCAATGATGGCACCGATCGTCAAAATCGGAAAATACTCACGCATTCTGATGCTCGCCTCCTTCTTCCTCCAGTCTTTGCAGATCCACCATTTTGCGGTAAGCAGGGTTGCTGCTGTAAAGCTCCTGATGGCTGCCGACCGCCTCTACCCTGCCGTTTTCGACAAAGACGATCTTATCCATCTTTTCGATGGTGGAGATTCGGTGCGCAATCAGGATCGTTGTTTTGCCGTCACGCGTTGTGTGCAGGTTATCCAGGATAGTGCGCTCTGTTTTTGTATCCACAGCGGAAACAGAGTCGTCCAGAATGAGGATCGGTGCATCCTTCATCAGCGCGCGGGCAATGGAGATTCGCTGCTTTTGTCCGCCGGAAACCGTGACGCCGCGCTCTCCCAATACAGTATCATAGCCGTGGGAAAACTCCATGATGTTGGAGTCGATATCCGCCATTTTTGCTGCATGTGTGATGCGCGCTTCTGCCTTGTTGTCTACACCGAAGCCGATGTTGTTGGCAATCGTATCCGAAAACAGGAAGTTATCCTGCGGTACATAGGCACAGTTGGAGCGCACATCCCGAATCGCGATCGTATTGACATCGTGACCATCGATAAACAGCGTTCCGTCCGGAACATTGTAGGTGCGAAGGATCAAATCGACAAGGGTGGTTTTTCCGGAACCGGTCTTTCCGACAAGTCCGACGTTTTCCCCTGCTTTGATCGTAAAGGAAATGTTTTCGAGGGAGTTAAATTCCCCGTCCGGATAGCAGAAATTGAGATTTCTGAACTCGATGTCGCCGCGGACGTGGTCAAGATGGATCACATCCGGTCTGTCGATCACGGTCTGCTCTGCATCGAGCATCTCGCTGATGCGCAGCAAGGATGCCTTGCCCTGCGAGGTCAGGTCGATGAGCTCTGAGACAGACATCACGGGCCAGATGGTCGCATTAAAATAGCCGATGAATTCGACAAGCTGTCCCGCGTTGAATTTCCCCTGATACACAAGATAGCCGCCATATCCGAGGATCACACAGACTACACTCTCCACAAACGTCATCGCCAAAATACGAAAAAGCGTGGAGGTCTTTGTGAAATCCACGTTGGTGCGCTCGTTTTCCTTGTTGAGCTTTTTAAATTGGAGAAGCTCCTTTGATTCCTTTACAAATGCTTTGATGACTGCAATTCCCGAAAAGCTCTCCTGTGCAAAATCCGAGAGCTGTGAAAATGCCTTTTGGCGCGCATCCCATTTTTTCGTGAGCTGCTTTCCGATGATGACCGAGCAAGCCAGCAGACAAAACAGAGGAATAAGGGAGATCCCCGTCAGGAAGGGGTCCATATTCCACATTTTTTTCATGGCAAGCACGGTTAAAAACACCGCATCGCACAGCATCAGGATGCCCCAGCTGTAGCATTCCTGAACGGCATCCAGATCGTTTGTGAACAGGCTCATCATATTGCCGACCTTGTTGACCTGATAGTATTCGCGGCTCAGGTCCTTGCAGTGGTCAAACATTCGGTTGCGCAGGTCGGTTTCCACCTGAATCCCGGCACTGAAAAAGCATGAGCGCCACAAAAAGCGTCCGAATACGATGAGCAGAATGATGAAGAGCATGGGCAGGCAGATCCGATCCAGCAGAAAATCCATATCAAACGCTCTCTGCACACCGTCCGCCATGACAACGCCGTTGTTCATACCGTTGATGACCATTTGATAGAGATTCGGTATGATCAGCTGCAAGTAGTCCACAGCGATGAGTGCGATCAATCCCATCAGCAGCCGAGGGGCAAAGCGCAGATAATACCGGTTGATATGTTTGCCAAATATCATAATTCTCTCTCCTCTCTAACTTTCTTTTTCGCTTTAGAAATTCAAAGCTCAGTATACCATTTGTCACATGATTTTACAAGATAATAAGAGGGCAGAAAAGCGCTTTCTCCCGAAAACAAAACGCCCCGTCAGATAAAAATCGCAAGCGGCACTGTGGATACAATGCCGCTTGCGTTCGCGTTTTTATAAAGACTGTTTTGTGAAAAACCAGGGTGCAACAACCGGGGAGAGCCTTTTGGGGTCTAAAACGGAAGATCATCGATTCAAAAACTTCTGAACAATGGATACAAAGACAGCGGAGCCCATCCAGAGGACATCCTCATCGATGTCAAACTTGCAGTTGTGGTGTGCAATGTTGGTGTGCTTTTCGGGATTGGAGGAGCTCAGGAACATGAAGGAGCCCGGAACCTTCTGCAGATAGTATGCAAAGTCCTCTCCGCCCATATTGGGAGCATTCAGTGTGGTGAGGACATGCTCTGCCCCGATTGCTTCCTCAGCAGCTTCGGCTGCAAGTTTTGCCATATCCGGGTCGTTGACTACAGGGGGCGCACCCCAGATGATTTCAGACTCCGCAGTACCTCCGAATACCTGAGCTGCAGCAACTGCGATTTCCTGAATGCGGCGGGCAATGCGCTGACGGACCTCCTCGTTTACTGCGCGGAAGGTACCTTCCATCACAACTTCATCCGGAAGTACGTTGTATGCGTTTCCGCCGTGGATGCTGCACACAGTCAGCACCACAGGGTCGCAGGCATTGAATTCTCTGGCATTTACTGCTTCAAGCGACAAAACGATGTGAGAGGCGATGTTGATGGGGTCGATTCCTTTTTCCGGTGTGGAGCCATGGCAGCCGACACCCTTTACCTTTATAACAAATTTATCAAAGGATGCCATAAAGCTCCCCGCGCTGACAAGCAGCGTCCCCGCTGGGATCTCTTTTCCGAAGATGGTGCCGATATGGGTGCCGAATACTGCATCCACACCGTCAACTCCGCCGTTTGCAACGGTCACCTCTGCTCCGCGGGACAATTCCTCCGCTGTCTGGAAAAGAAGGCGGACAGTTCCGCACAGTTCGGACTGATGCTCCTTGAGTACCCTTGCCGCACCCAGCAGCATCGCTGTATGAGAGTCATGACCGCAGGCATGCATACAGCCGTTTGTTGATGCAAAGGAAAGCCCTGTTTCTTCCTTGATCGGAAGTGCATCCATATCTGCACGCAGAGCGATCGTTTTTCCCGGTTTTCCGCCCTCGATAGCTGCAATCAGTCCGCTGTCACCCTCGTTCTGTTTGTAAGGGATGCCAAGGCGATCGAACTCTGCACGGACATACGCAGAGGTTTTTGGCAAATCAAGACCAAGCTCCGGGATCTAATGCAGATCACGGCGCAGCTTTACAACATAATTTTGCAGATCATTTCTTTCATACCACATAAAATCAAATCTCCTTTCGATGATGCTGTTTTTCATTCTCTTTTGCAGATACAACGGCAAAAGAGAGTGGTACCGCGGATGCTGCACCACTCTGCTCTATGTTCTTATTGTATGGATCACAAAGGACGGTATATGATATCAAAAGCACTTACAGAAAGAACCTGTCCGATTTTCTGTATTGATTTTTCTTGTATCCGTCCCTTCTGCTGCATCACATTATTTTGCAGCGTGCTTGCTTTCAGTATCAGAAGATTTCGCGTTATATACGGACAGATCGATCTTTTTGGTCAGTTTTGCTGTAACCAGACCGGTAACCATGCCATCACTTACATTCAGCGCTGTTCTTCCCATATCAATGATTGGTTCGACACCAACCAGCAGTCCTGCCAGACCAACCGGCAGACCAAGTGCAGACAAAACTGTGATTCCTGCAAAGGTTGCACCGCCGCCCACGCCGGCAATACCGATGGAAGCAAATGTAATAACGAGGATGGTGGTAATAAAGAAGGACGGGGTGATTGGCTGCCCAACGACAGGAGCTACCATCATAACAACAACAGCCGGATAGATCGCTGCGCATCCGTTTTGTCCAATGGAGGTGCTCAGGGAACCTGCAAGGTTTGCCACACCGCTTTCAACACCCATATCGTTTGTCAGGCTCTTGATGGTCAGAGGAAGCGTTCCTGCGCTGGTGCGGGAGGTGAATGCAAAGATCAGGGTCGTCATCGCTTTTTTGAAGAATGTGAGCGGATTCAGCCCAAATCCTGCAAGGATCAGTCCGTGGATGACAAACATAATCAAAATTGCCACATAGGAAGCCACAACAAAGGTCAGCAGTCTCAAAACGCTGCTGAAGTCACTTCCTGCAATCGTCTTTGTCATCAGTGAGAAAATACCGTAAGGGGTCAGCATAACGATCATCATGACGACCTCTACCACCAGTGTGTTGAGCGAATTCATCATCTTCGTGAAGAATTCCGCCTCCTCCGGTGCATAGGTGCGCACTCCGATCAAGCCTACACCGAGGAGTGCAGCAAAAAATACAACAGACAGTGTTGCATTGCTGCCCTGACCGGTCAGGGCGTAAACCGGGTTCAAGGGAATGATGTCGAGAAGCGTGCTTTCAACGGATTTTGCATTTTCTGCACGTTCTTCGATCTTTTGTGACTGTGCGCTTTCCGCCTCACCGATCTCAAGACCCTCTGCGCTGACACCGAATGCCAAAGCAGTACCGGCACCAACGATTGCTGCGATTGCAGCAGTCGACAGCAGCACCGCCAAAACGATTGCCGTCATCTTGCCAAGTCCTTTGTTGGACTTCTGATTGATGATTGCACAAACGATTGAAACAAAAACGAGCGGGATCACCATCATTTTAAGCAGCTTTGTATAAGCTGTACCAACAAGACTGATCCATCTCAGGCTTTCGGAGATCATGCCTGCATCTCCCACCATTTTGAGGATCGCACCAAAAGCGATACCGCCCAAAAGTCCCACTGTTACAAGTACGTTAAAGGATTTTCCTTTTTTATGTAGAGCAAATATTACTGCCAGATATGCCAAAAAACAAATTACACTGATTGATACACTCATATAACATCCTACTTTCCTATTCTTGTCATTCAAACAATTTTTCTGCATCGGTGCAGCGATGCGAAGGCTATTGTGTGCACAAAGCTTTTCACCAACGACATCCCTGCATTATTTCATTCAATTTGTCTGTGTCAGCACAGACTGTCCTCACTTTCTGACAGACGTTCGCATTCTGTTTGAGATTTGTGAATAAACCATACACTATTACCCCATTTCTCTTTTTGAATCTCCAAAGGGACCTGTGTTTTGTCCTCTTTGCTTGTGCCGCTCTCTTTTCTAAAATTGCCGAAAATATTTCAGCAATTTATGCTCCCTATTATATCATGTTATCTTAAAAATAATAATTATCCTTAAAATACAATTATGATCTGCTAATTTTGTCATAATAGTATAATATTTGATATTTTAATTTTTTATACTCGGTTGTGGAAGTGGAATTACAAGTTGTCCTCTGAGTTTTAATTGATCTTCCAGCCCTCGGTCGTCATCTGCAAATTCCACAGATTTGCATAGAGGTCATTTTGGTAAGGAGCTGCTTATGTGTACTACTTTCAACGATGTGACCTTGATCCAAAACAAGAATATTGTCTGCACCAACAATTGTTTTCAGGCGATGTGCAATCACAATGACCGTTCTGCCTTGGATCAATCGACTGATTGCCTGCTGAATCTCCGCTTCATTCTTCGGAGCAAGAGATGCTGCTGCTTCATCATCGCCCTCGGCAATGGAGATTCTCTGTTTTTCACCGCCGGACAGCGTAGAGCCGCCTTCACCGACCATGGTATCGAATCCCTGCGGCGGTTTCATGATAAAGTCATAGTAATTTGCCAATTTCGCAGCCTGTTCGATTTCCTGCCATCCCTCACATTATGAGTTCAGAGTAGTTCATGATCGCAACTGCCAGCGGGTCGAAAATGCGGGTTCCCACCAATAAAAACATGGCAAAAGCGGGAACATCGAGAGAACCGCCCAATACCAGGTACACATCGGCAATGGTCATAAAGCATAGACCGCTCCGCAGGAATGTGGCAGAAATGAAATTCAAGGGTCCAACACTGCTCTCAACATGAACGGAGGCATCTCTATCATCCTTGCAGGCTCTTTCAAGCTGTCCAAAATTTTTGCCCTGCATATGATAGGATTTAATGATCTGCATTCCATAGAGATATTCCTGTAATCTGTTTGCCTGCTCTATTCTGGTTTTAGACAAGCGGACATCGACCCTCCGTTCCAGGCTCTGCATTCCCAGCATAATGAGCATGGCAATCGGAAATCCTGCAAACGCTGCAAGCTCCATGCGCCAATTGATGAAGAAACTAAAATCGCCGATGCGAGCAGATCATAAACTGCTTACATCGGCGATTTTATTCTATTGCCAGAATTATTTAGACAGACAAGCTGCAGCGTCCCCTGTTTCGAGGTTTGTGGATTTATCGGTACAGCTCAGCTAATTCATCGGTCTGAGTGGGGATTTGTGATAATTTAAAACAGATACGACTCATTTTTATGAATTATTATCGATTTTCCAGTTCATTGCTTTTTCCCGTTGAGATAGAAAATGTTGATAAATCGCCGACTTTTGCAGAAGCTCTTGATGGGTACCGCAGCTCTCTACCGATCCATGATCTAAAACAACGATATGGTCTGCAGAACGGATCGTTTCCAATTTGTGGGCAATAACCAGCACCGTTTTTCCTGACAGCAAATGCTTCAGTGCGAGGTTTAACTGTTCTTCATTTTCAGGGTCAATGCTGGAGGTAGCCTCATCGAGTATGACAATTCTGCTGGGCTTGAGCATGGCTCTGGCAATGGAGAGCCTCTGCTTTTCACCGCCGGACAAATTTGTACCTCCCTCTTGCAGCATGGTGTTATAGCCTTGTGGAAGTGCCATGATAAAATCATGGCATCTGGCATTTTTAGCTGCATTTATTACCTCCTCATCGGTGGCATTGGGATTCCCAAATTTGATGTTATTTTTGACTGTATCCTCAAACAAATATACATTCTGAAATACGAAGCTGAAGTTGGAGAGTAAAGCATCATACTGATAATCTTTTACATCAGCACCATCGATTTTCACCTGACCATGATCTGCGTCCCAAAATCGGGCAATCAGATTGCAAAGGGTTGTCTTACCACTGCCTGAACTTCCGATGATGGCTGTTGTTTTACCCTCTGGAATACGAAGATTGATGTTTTTAAACAGTGGCTTTTCATCATAGGAAAAATCCAGATGTTCCACCTTGATTTCAGCCTGATTCATGGTGTCCTTTGTTCCTTCTGCGATTACTGGAAGATCTCTCAACTTCGAGATTGCATCTAAATTTTGTATGGCAATTCCTCGAACATTTTGCATACTCTCTGCCATTTCAAAGCCAGCAAAGACAATGAAGCTGGCTACAATCAGCATCACCGCTTTGTAGGGCTCAAGCTGCCCTGAGCAAAATCGAAAGACCGTAGATAAGACGATCAGGCAGGTCCCCACCTTAAAAATACCAAGGGAGAGGAGCAATGCAGGTGACACGGTTTTTTCGACTTTTAAGAATCCTTCTCTGTTTTCGGAAATGCTGTCATCCAATTCACGGCGCATTTTCTCTCCTTTTCCAAAGGATTTAATGACACTGATCCCTTTCACATATTCCAGCGTTTTTGCATTGAGGTTCAACTTCAGCTTTTGCAGCTGTTTTGTAAGCTGATCCTCTTTTTTCTGAAAGAAACTATTGGAAAATATTCCAAGTGCAAGCGTCACAAGGATGATAAGCCCGGACAGAAAATCGAAGGGCAGCATAAACAGTGCCATGATCGCTGTCTGAATCACGCCTACAAAAAGGGTCTCGATTATGGTAATACCTACGGTTTCCAAATCTCCAATTACAGTCGTCAAGCCTCCGGAAATGTCTCCCAGGCGATTGGCGTTAAAATAGCCCATGTAAACATGCTTCAGTTTGTCTCCAATGGTCAGTCGATTCTCTGCCCCAATCCGGTAGGCTGCAATATATTTGTTGCAGTCCGCCTTATATGCACAGAATATTTTTCCGATGACGCTAAAAAGTGCGACTGCAAATACAAGCAGGATATCTGCCCGGATAATCGGACGATGTTCAAATAAATTCTGAAATACGCGATACAAGAGGAGCATGACCGAGCCTAACATAACGCCTTCAAAGATACTTTTCAGGATCTCAAAGATCAGCATCCTGCTGATTTTTTTCGATTCCTCTCCCGCAATCTCATAGAGCTTTTTCACCAGCTTAAGCATTTTTCTCACCTCCGTGCACACCGATGTGAGATTCCCACATTTTTCGATAGGTTTCGTTTCGATCCAGCAGCTCCTGATGAGTCCCCTCCATTTCAATTTCTCCGCCGCTAAGAACAATGATTTTATCCGCATGGATTACAGTTGAAAGCCGGTGGGCAACCATAATTACGGTTTTATTCTTTACCAGTGCATCGATCGATTTCTGGATTTCTGCCTCGTTGTCCAGATCAGAATAGGCGGTAGCCTCATCAAGGAGAACAATCGGACTATCCTTCAGCAAAGCCCGTGCAATGGTAATTCTCTGCCTTTCTCCGCCGGAAAGTGTACTGCCTTCCTCCCCGATAACCGTATCATAACCATTTGGAAGCTGCATAATGAAATCATGGCAGCTTGCCTTTTTGCAGGCTGCTTTCATTTCCTCTATATCAGCATCTGCCTTCGCCATTCTCAAATTCTCCAGAATGCTCTTGGAAAACAGATAGTTTTCCTGAGATACATAGGTGACAAGTTCCATGTTTTGCTCTAAAGGAATGTCTCTCAAATCAGCCTGACCAATGTGAATTTTTCCCGAATCAGCATTCCAGTAACCGGCAATCAACTTCAGAATGGTAGATTTTCCGCCTCCAGAGTATCCGACAACGGCGGTCAGTTGTCCTTCCCTTGCATGAAAGGAGAGGTTTTTCAGCACAGGCTTGTCAGAAGAGTATCCAAAAGTCACATTTTCAAATTGCACATCAAAGCAATCAATCTTCTGAATCTTCTCTCCCCGCTGTAATTCGGGCAGCTTCATAACAGCACTGATTTCATTGAAGATGATCCGAACATTAGCCATAGTATCGGCATGGCTCATAGCTTTTACCAGCGGCTTATAGGAAGCATATGCCAGAAGAACGCACATAATCAGCGTTCCCAGTGCAATGCTGCCTTTCATGTAGAGAAGCAGGGAGACCGGAAGGACAAAGAGCAGTGTGCAGGGGAATACCTCCATGGCTGCGGTCATGTAAAAGCAAACGCTTAAATACCAGTTTAGCATACTGTCTCGATTGTCATTCACCGCATCCACAAACTTTCCATAGGAAGATGCTGATTTGTTGAATGCTTTAATGACCTGAATTCCCTGGATATACTCTACTATCGTGCTGTTTAATTTTTTTGCTGCTCTCTGGTAATTGCGGGATTTTTCTTCGTAGCCCCTCATCATGAGGCAGGAAAATAAAAAGCCGAGGGGCAGTGTTACCAGATTGGCCACTCCGATTCGCCAGTCCATACAAAAAATAACAACGACCAGCACAATGGGAATCAGTACATTGGCAATTACCTCGGGTATTACATGTGCGATGGGCTGTTCCATTTTATCCAGTGTCTGCACCATGAACTGCGTCCATTCCCCGCTGCTTTTTTTCTCGATTTCACCCATGGAAAGTCGGCCTAATTTTTCTGCGAGTTCCTTTCTTGTGTCCTCAATCACACAAAAAGCAAGATTGTGGGAGGTCAGCGTTGAGATCTGATGAAAAATGACGCTTCCCAAAAGACCAAACAAAATAATAAGGACCGGGTTTTTATACACCGTCCAGTCTGTGATTCCCGATGCAATGGCTTCGACGATTTTTGCCACGGCAAAATAGGGAAGAACGCCGCAGAAAACACCGAGGACTGCGACCAATACTGACATGACGATCTGACCGACGTGTTTTTTCAGTATGTTCATATCTTTCCCTCCTTGTATCCCATTGAGTTCAGTAAATCAGCCACATCATGAAGATAGTAATCCTCCGTAAGGTGTCCTCTCTCAATTTTCAGAACTCTGTTGCAGGTTCGTGCAATAAATTCGATGTCATGGGAAATAATCAAAAATTTTGTTCCTCTGCTCTGCTGCTCCAAAATCAGCTTCCGTACTTTTTCCATACTGCAAAAATCCAGACCGGAGGTCGGCTCATCCAGAACGATCACCGGAGTTTCCCGCATCATTGCAACACCCAGAACAAGTCTTTGCTTCTGCCCCCCTGACAATGCAGCCGGATGCCTGTCTTTGAAAGGAAAAAGACCTAATTGTCTTAGAATCGCTTCTGCCTTTTGTATTTCTGCTGTGCTGCCTTTGAGTCCGGTGGTCAGCTCATCCACAAGGTTTTCTCCAAACAGCTGAGAGTCAAGATCCTGTGGGATATACCAGATTTTCCCGACTCTTTTCTTGTGGCTTACCGGTCTGCCGTCTATGAGGATTTGACCTCCGCTTTCCTTTGTAAGCCCTGCCAGCACCTTGCCCAGAGTGCTTTTACCAATGCCATTCTCTCCGACCAATGCAATAATTTCATTTCCATCGTATTGAAAGCTGACGTCTTCCAATATGGCTTTGCTTCCATAGGACTTACGCAGATTTTTGATTTCTACAGATAAAGATGTCCCAGAAACAGCAGGAATCTCTTTATTAACGGAAATATCCTCTAAATTTATGGAACGCAGACCTTTCCCGTTCATATAGTCTGAACCAAGATTCTGCATCTGTGCAGCAGAATATATTTCGGACATGCTCCCGTTTTCCATTAGCAGATACCTGTCTGCGATTCCCTTTAAGTAAAACAGCCGATGCTCTGCAATGATAATGGTTTTGCCTTCTGATTTTAACTCTTGAATCAGGTCTGCCAGTAAAAGAGTGGATCGCAGATCCAGATTAGCAGACGGCTCATCGAAAACATATATTTCAGGATTCATGGCCTTTGCAGAGCAGATTGCCACCTTTTGCCGCATGCCATATGACAAGGTGTAAATGCTTGCCTTTGCCAGAGATTCGATTTGCATGGAATGAATGGTTTGATGGACCCTTTGCTGAATATCCGAATGGGACATGCCCAGGTTCTCACATCCAAATGCAATTTCTCCCGTCACTTCGCTTGAAAAGAACTGGCTTCTGGGGTCCTGAAAAACATTGCCGATTTTAGCACCTATTTCCCATGATGCCATCGTTTTCAGGTCGATACCATCAATCTTAACATCGCCGCTCAGCTTTCCCGAATAAAAGGAGGGGATCAGACCGTTAATCACTCTTGTCAGGGTGGATTTTCCGCAGCCGGAGCCTCCAATCACTGCAATACATTCCCCTTTGGAAGCATTCATGCTGACCTTTTTTAGTTGCTGCTCACCCTCATGATAGGAGAATTCCACATCAGTAATGCTCAAAACATTCTGCATAAGTTTCACCTCCTTCAGATGATGCTGACTACCAGCAGGCATCCGCTGATCATCAGCATCATAATATCTGTTTTGCTGATGGCGATGGAATAATAGCTTTCTTTTTTTCCGGGCTTTTCGATTCCTCGTACGATTGAGGCTGCTGCAAGTTCGTCAGCAACCTTAATAGAACGGAAAATCAGGGGAACAACCGCATATTCCATCGTTTTAAGCGGATGCAAAAAAATTTTTGCACCGCTCCCGACAAAGCCCCGCACACGCATGGCTTCCCAAATTGCCTGGGTTTCCCCTGAAATTGTTGGAATGAAGCGGATAATAATAACCAAAATCAAAAGAGCTGTTCTGGGCATGGCACATTTCTGAAATACGGCAATCAGCTTACCGGATGGAATATGAAACGTCAGGTATGCAGCCATAACCGGGACAATGAACTTGTAGATCATTCCAAGAAGCATAGGCGAGAGGAATAATATTCCTCTCGGAACTGCTGTGGTTAGCCATACGACCGTAAATACATATACCGCTGAATATACAATGCTCTGCTTCCAAAATCCAAAATATGCAAAAAGGATTCCCAGCCAAAGCACAAATAGGGCGTGCCAAAAATAGCTTTTTGTAAAAATAGATACAAGGCAGGCGCAAAGCGTCAGCATCAGGCAGCCAATGCCACCCACCTTTTCAAATCTATGCCCGCTATTCTCTTTCATTTATCCCAAGATACCTGCTTTTTCAAAATGTTTTTTCAGGATTTTCTGTGCCAGCAAAATACCGATTGCGCCCAGAACAATCGTTACTGCGGTACCAACAAGCATAAGTACAGGAGAAGAAACCATATCATATTGGAGTTTTACCGTAGCATCCGCAAATCCGCTGGCGAGTGCCTGCTCCTGATAACTATCCCATGCAACATAGCAAGGAACACCGATTCCCATGAACATCCCAATTCCATAAATACTCCAGCCAATTAGGTTGCGAATCGGCTTCCGATATGCGTCTTTTCCGACCATGGACAGTTCACACAGCAAGGCAACTGCTGTAAAATATGGAACCATGAACATATATCCCATAGCACCGGTAATGATGGCGTAAATCATGACCCAGATAAACAAAAGACCATGTTTATTGATGCGGTTTGCAGCCACCAAATAGAAGATTGCGCCTAAAAACATTTCGATCCCTGCTGTTCCATACAAGTAGATAATGGGAACTGCTACCGTTCCCATACCAATTGTAAAAGCGATTGCATAAAATAATGCCATCATCACCGCAGCTGTTACGATGTCCTTTACAGACATCTTCTTTTTTGCTTCCATAAGATCATCCTCCCAAATTGTTAGTTAGAAGAAGCTAACCATTAAGCCAAAAAAAGGAGACCGGTCGGTCTCCTTTTTTGGCCGCTGCCCGTCTATTACGTTAATAGTATAGCAGTAGGCTTTCTGTATTTATATAACCTCTTAGGTATTATTTTGCTCCAATCAGGTCAAATGGCTTTTCCGGTACTGCTGCGGTGTTTCTCCAAAGCAGTCCTTGAATGCAGAACTGTATTTCCCTTGATTGAGATATCCGGAAAGCTCAGAGATTTCACCAATGGTCATACTCGGTTTTTGAAGAAGCAGCTCGGCAGATGCTTTTAGGCAGGTAGACTTTGTAAAGCTTCCAATAGAGCTTCCTGTGATTGCAACGAAACACCGTTTTAGGCTGGACTCAGAAATGGCATAGCGAGTTGCCAGCTCGGAAATAGAGGCTCTTTCAAAGGGATTATGCAGAATGCTCTCATAACATTCCCGTGTTGCCCTGTATACGATGTCAGAAAAGGATGGGATTTTTCCGGTATCGCACCAATCTACCTTTTTCAGGAACAGAAAAAGCTCCAGCATTTTCAGGATGGAATAGGGCAGCCTAATTTCTCCGTTTACCTCGTACAGTTCCTGAATAATATGGTTTATTTCTTTGCGGGAGCGCAGGAGCATGGCAGATCCGTTCCGGCAGAGCTTCTGCCGGATTTCTTCGAGGTCAATATCGCCGTAAGGGAAGCAGGAATTCAGAGATCGTTGCGCTTGTGCAATATCGATAAAAAAGGTCAGACCAAAATACTGCCCGGTTGGAATGCGGGAGCCTTCAAAGTGAACTTTACCAAGGTCAATAACACTCAGATCACCCTTGCTGACAAAGGCATGTTCCTTCCCTGCCAATTCAAATTCGTAGCAGCCATCCATGCAGTGATCAATTTGCAGTATGTCTTTTTTCGTTTCTATCTTCTGGTAAGCCGTTGTCATATTCAACTTGTTATAGGAGAGCTGGATACCGTCTATCAGGTCATAACAGCACATTTCTCCGTCACCGGTTTCGTTCTGAAAATGATAAATTTTGGCATCTTTGGATGTGACGATTTTTGAAAAGTCAAAGCCACCATAGGCATTTTCCATAATATTTGTCTTTTTCATAGCTACCTCCACCTTGCCTCTTTTCATGCTCCTCTATCTGTAACGATCAGCACACTTTTTATTTGATGTAAAATAGACCACAGTATCAGAGAATTCTGATAAAGCTCATACCTGCCATCCGGGCAATGACTTGTGTTCCACTTTTAAAATCCGATGAAATTTCTCCCCTTTCGCCGTCGTTCTCCGCCTGATAAAGGCGGCAGACAGCCTGCCGCCCTCCACCGCTCGCTCTATTTCCATTTCCCCATCAGCCTGCGATCCGGAGCAAAAGACGTGCTAATAGATTTGTGCTTTGGTGGTTATATGGGCTTGCATTTTATGCTATAATCAAGATGCAGAAATAAAAACACGGCTCGGTCGGTAGTCCGGGCGCAGCATAGCTGTCAGTAACCTGCCTCCTTGGTTGTCCGTTTTCTGTTTGATCCCATTTGATTAAGGAGGAACGAACATGGACAAATGTGTTTCCAAGCTGACGGTGTATTTTGAGGACCCCTTTTGGGTCGGTACCTGCGAACGGCAGGATGAGCGCCGATATGAGGCTTGCAAAATTACCTTCGGCGCAGAGCCCAAAGACTACGAGGTATACGAGTTTATCCTCAAACACTGGTCACAGCTTCGATTCAGCCCGTCCATACAAAGCTGCGTGTGCAGGGAACGAAGGACGAACCCGAAGCGAATGCAGCGTGAGATCCATAAGGAATTGCAGCAGGGCATCGGAACAAAAGCACAGCAGGCTCTGAAGCTTCAGCAAGAGCAAAGAGCGCAGGCACGAAAGGCATCCGCAAAGAAAAACCGTGAGGATGAGGCGATGCGCCATTTTGCCTTGAGGAAGGAAAAACAAAAAGCCAAACACAGGGGACATTGAGCAGCACTTGTAGATGGCAGCAAAAAACTCCGCCCAAATTGGGCGGAGCTTTTTCTTGCTCAAGCATTTGTATGAATCGTTCTGCTGCTAAATTCTCTATAGAACTCAACCCAGCGCTTTCCGAAGGTACGATCTGCAACTGGCACGTAAACGCCTACAATGAGCAAAACCGGAACCAAAATAGAACCAAGAACCCCAACACCAACTTCTATATTTCTAATATTCGCAGTATCATCAACCGCAGTCACCTTAATAACGTCCTGTGCATCCGTTACATACACCTTTATCTCATCGCCGAATTCAAAATCTTCAGGTGACAAGCCATAGTCTTTGAGCGCATGCTCATACTTTCTGGAGTTATATGTCCAATAAAAATTGCCGTCATAGTCTGCGCGTGCCATCACATATCGAGCTGCTCCGTCTGGAGCGGCAGCGGCTTCTGCCTTTTTTGAAAAGGGTGCATTAAATATAAGAAGCATAAATGCAAGGATAACGGGAATACAGGCTATAACGAATACGACGCTCCATTTCAACATCACATTATAAGATTTTTCTATTTCTCTATATTCTTCCTCTGGTAAATGTTCTTTTGCCCACCTTAACGCAATACGCTGTGCTGCAAAATTCATTCTTGCTGAAATCCATATTGAATTCATAAATAAATCTCCTCTTACAAAGAATGAAACCAAATAATTCCTTGAGTCATCGCTGCCAAGGTGCCGCGATATTTCCCACCCTCAGACAACCGAAATACACTGTCTGATTGAAAGCCTTGGTCGCTGTGAAGCTGTAACCCCACTTCATTCTTCATCCGATCCGCCGGTGAAAGTCAGGAATAAAAAAACAGACCCACAGTATTCACTGTAGGTCTGTGGTGCGGTAGATGGGACTTGAACCCATACGTCGAAACACACGCCCCTCAAACGTGCCTGTCTGCCAATTCCAGCACTACCGCATATTCTTTTTTAGCTTGTTGTGTCGGTTTGTTTTGTGTTCTCTCGACTCAACGTTGTTTATTATATCATCGAACTTTTTATTTGTCAACGGTTTTTTTCAAGTTTTTTTAAAATTTTTTTGCCTCCCGGAAAATCGGGAGGCATTAAAAAATTTAGAATACGCAGTACTGCTCCATGTACTGTTCCATCAATTTGAGGACGTCCTTATATTCCTCTTTTGTCTGGAGATATTCATGGATATCTTTTGCTGTTACGATGGCATGTACTTCGATCCCGAATTCATCCTTCACTTCCATCACGGCAGTTTTGTTTGGGGTCTTGCCCACTTCACAGCGGTTTACGGAAATGAACATATCGCTGATCTTAACATCTGCTGCCCCTTTGAGCACCGGAACCGTTTCGCGGACTGCGGTGCCTGCGGTGATGACGTCCTCAATGATGATGACGCGGTCGCCGTCCTTTGGCTGATAGCCGACAAGACATCCGCCCTCGCCGTGGTCTTTTGCTTCTTTACGGTTAAAGAAGTATGGTTTGTTGATCTGATACTCTCTTGAGAGCGCACCGGCCGCGGAGGTTACCAGCGGAATACCCTTGTAGGCAGGACCAAACATCGCATCGAAGTCATCGCCCAGAGTTTCTTTGATGCAGGCAGCATAAAACTCGCCCAATTTGGAGATCTGTTCGCCGGTGCGGTAGTTGCCGGTATTGACAAAATATGGGGACAGACGTCCGCTCTTGGTCTTGAATTCGCCAAAGCGAAGCACATCCGCACTCATCATAAATTCGATAAATTCTTTCTTAGCATTTGTCAGCATGGGAAGCACACCCTTCTTTTCTTATTCCTTTTCCCGTTTCTTTCGGGAATACTCTTTCAGTTTACCACAGCTTCCCCTTGGGTTCAAGCACTGCACGGTAATTCGCTTGGGGCAAAAAAATGCCCGCAGCTGTCATTTCGTTTCTAACAGCTGCGGGAGCGTTTTAGTCGTCACAGTTGAGATCGTTCATACGTGCCGGGAAAAAATCTCCCATTGGGAACTGGATCTTTTTGAACATTTCGCAGGGGTCGCCGTTGGTGAATTCGCTTTCTTTGTCTGGGATGCAGAAATCGTAAGCAGGGATCATCATGGCAACGGGACGCTGGATCTGTACGATAGTAAAGAGCCCCAATGTGACATAGAATTCCTTCGATGCCTCCACCTCTTCAAAATCGCCGCACAGCTCGCAGCACTGGCAGCACGGGATGCAGAAGCTCGGGCAGCACGTTTTCTGCGGACATTCCACAAACTTGCTGGCAAGGCATACGGGGTCCACGGTCTGGACTACAGCCTCCGGCAGTGCCGCTGCATCTTCGCCGCCGCAGCAGCCGTTTACGCAGTTTCTGGAAGAAAACTCCTTGCTTCCTGCCTCGCTGCCGTAGAGGATGACCTTCTTATTAAAGTAAGAGATGCCGCATACGGTCACCGGTGCGCTGCCGGGAGCCACGGTAGCTGCTACTTCCACGAGGAAATAGAAAGTCATATCCACCGAATAGAACCCCTTGTTGAACGGAACGCTCTCCACCTCCACATTCACGCAGAGGATTTTGACCTTTTTGCATTTTACGTTGGCTGCCCGGTTGATGATCGGCTGTGCCTGATCGCTGAAATAAACCTGCAGATCCTCCAGACAATCTTTATCGGAACAGGAATCGTAAATGCGCTGGGCGTTGATGCACACCGCCTCTTTGAAACAGTTAAACTCCGGCTGAGATTGATTTGTAACTTTTGATTCTCCCATAATATCCTCCATTCTGCCCATAAGGCGCCCGATTGTACCTTGGTCTTTCCTTTTTTGAGGTACTTGATAACAGTCTATGTCAGGCAGAAAATTTTGTTCCTGTTTTTGAGAGGATCGAAGAAATTTCTGAACTTTTTTCGCTGGGAAACGCACGTTTTCTGAACATTCCTCCAGCAGCATTACAGCTTTGTCAGCTTTGCAAACTTGTACATGATTTTCTTGCTTCCGGCAGAATCGAATGCAATTTCGAGCAGATAATCTCCGCCCATCGGGGTCACCTTGGTGATGGTCCCATCCCCAAAGGTCTTGTGGCTCACGCGGTCCCCGATGCTGAGGCTGCAAACCACCGGTGCAGAAGCAATGGCAGCTGCGCGCGGTGTGACAGCGTTATTGCCGACACCGATGTCGTTGTTCGCGCGGTTCCTTGCGCGGGCAAGCGCAGGACCGGTCTGAGATGGATCGATCACCTTTTTCTGCTGGATGGTGGTATCCTCCACCTCGCACAGCTCCGTCGGGATCTCGGTCAAAAAGCGGGACGGACGATTTCTTACAGTCTGTCCGAAAATCATGCGCTGCGCTGCATTGGTCACATAAAGCTGCTTCTTGGCGCGGGTGATGCAGACATACGCCAGACGGCGCTCCTCCTCGATCTGTTCGGGGTTATAGATCGCCTGCATTCCGGGGAAGATGCCCTCCTCTGCACCGCAGAAGAACACATACGGGAACTCCAGACCCTTTGCAGCATGCATCGTCATCATCACGACGCTGTCTGCATCGGGGTCGTAGCTGTCGATGTCGGTATAGAGGGTCACTTCCTCCAAAAATCCGCTCAGGGACGGCTCCGGGCTCTCCTCGGTGTATTTGATGAGGTTCGACTTGAACTCCTCGATGTTTTCCAGACGGTTGAGTCCCTCATCCCCCTGTGTCAGCAGGAACATGCGGTATCCCGTTTCCTTCATCAGCTCTTCAAACAGCTCATCCAGACTGTTTTCCTCCGAAAATGCGGTCAGGCGGTGGATCAGCGAGGTAAAGCCTCCAATGGTTGCAGATTTTCGTGCAAGCGGCTCATATTCCTCTGCATGGTCAAGGACATCGAAGAGGGTCAGCCCCAAGGTCTGTGCGATCTCCTGTGCTTTTTCGAGGGTGGAATCCCCAATGCCGCGCTTTGGCTCGTTGATGATGCGGCGCATACGGATGGAATCCGCGTGATTGTTGATGACGCTCAGGTAGGACAGCACGTCCTTGATTTCCTTGCGGTCGTAGAAGCGCAGACCTCCCACCATCTTATAGCTGATGCCGGAGCGAACAAGCGCATTTTCGATGGTGTTCGACTGGGCATTCATGCGGTACAAAATGGCATGGTCGCTGAATTTTGCCCCATTGCGCACATTTTCGAGGATCGTATTGGCAATGTACAGCGCTTCGGACTGTTCCTCTCTGGAGCGGTGGACGATGATCGGTGTCCCCTTCTCATTTTTGGTCCAGAGCGTTTTTCCCTTGCGCTGGGTATTGTGGGCGATCACCCCGTTTGCAGCGTCAAGGATGGTCTGTGTGCAGCGATAGTTTTGTTCCAGACGGATGACGGTCGCATCCTGATACTGATTCTCAAAATTGAGGATGTTTTCGATGGTGGCACCGCGGAATTTATAAATGCTCTGATCGTCGTCCCCGACAACGCAGATGTTTTTGTATTTTTCGGACAGCATGCTCACCAGCAGGAACTGGCTGTTGTTGGTATCCTGATACTCGTCCACCATGACGTACTGAAAGCGGTTCTGATAATGGTCGAGCACATCGGGATTTTCCTGAAACAGGCGCACCGTTAAAACGATGATGTCGTCAAAGTCGAGTGCATTGGCGTTTTTGAGGCGCTTCTGATAGTGGTCATACACCTTTGCCGTAATTTCCTGACGAAAATCGCCCTGACTTTGCTTGAGCATCTCCTTCGGCGTGATAAACTGGTCCTTTGCTGTGCTGATGGCATTGAGGATGGAGCGCGCAGGCATATTCTTTTCGTTGATTTCGAGGGATTTGAGCCCTTCCTTGATGATGCGCAGGGAATCATCGGTATCGTAGATCGTGAAGTTTTTCTCGTAGCCGAGGTGATGGATCTCTCTGCGCAGAATGCGCACACAGGCAGAGTGGAAGGTGGATGCCTGGATATCGAGAGCATCTTCCCCCAGAATGGCTTCCAGACGCTCCTTGAGCTCTCCGGCTGCCTTATTGGTAAAGGTAATTGCGAGAATGTTCCACGGCTTTACACGGTGCTCTCCCAGCAGCTCCTCGAGGTGCTGGTTCTCGTTTTCCGCTTTTCCGTCGAGATAATCCTGTAAGAATGCGAGATCCTCCTGCATCACCTGCGGCGGAACAAAGGGACTGTTGTAGGCGCTTCCGAACCGGATCATGTTGGCGATGCGGTTTACAACAACGGTTGTTTTGCCGCTTCCTGCTCCGGCAAGGATCAGCACCGGACCCCGTGTCTGAAATACTGCCTTGCGCTGCATGGGGTTCATCCGCGCAAATTCTTTTTCGAGGATCGCGTTTCTCAGCTGGAAATACTGTTCTTCAAAGGCTGCCATTGTATTTTCTCTCCTTTTTTGCTTCTATCATATCAAAAGGAATCCTCTTCCGCACCGGAATGGATTCCTTGGACCTTTAAGTAAATGCATGATCGACCTGAACCACAACGTGGTAGTTTTCGTCCACGCTTTTTATTTTTCTGCAAATTTCTTCCTTGATTTCTCTGTCGCTCATGGCGCAGTCCTGCTGGATGCAGATATCGAAAATGAGGTTCGTCAGTTCTGCACCCGATACCATCCGAAAATCGTGGATGGTGAAGCTCGGGTCGATTTCCTGCACCTTCTCGATCACCAGCCGATGCATACGCTTTGTGACAGAGTTTTCCGGCTGGATCGGGTCCATGTGGATGACAAGCTCGAGGTTGAGCGCTTTTCCCACTTCCCGCTCCGCAGTATCCACCACATCGTGCGACAGCATGATATCCTTATCTGCCGGCACCTCGGCATGAACCGATGCAAACCGTCTGCCCGGTCCGTAATCGTGAATGATGAGGTCGTGCAGGCCCAAGATCCCATCGTAGGACAGGAGCTGTTTTTCCACCTCTTTGGCAAACTGCGGATCTGCCTTCTGCCCCAGCAGCGGGTCGAGGGTATCCTTTGCAGCGCTCAGACCTGCCTTTAAGATCAGCACAGAAACCGCAGCACCGATGATGCCGTCCACCGGAAAATCGGTAAACGCAGCCGCAAGGACAGAAAGCATCGTCGCGCCGGTGGATACCGCGTCCGAAATGCTGTCGGATGCGGTTGCCTCCATTGCCGCAGAATGGATTTTTCTCCCCAGTTTTCGGTTAAAACGACCCATCCAGAGCTTCACAGCAATGGACATCATCAGTCCGAGGAGCGCCGTCGTACTGAATGCGACCGGCTCCGGATGGATGATCTTTGAAATCGAGCCCTTTGCGATCTCCAGTCCGACAAGGAGGATGAAAAAGGAGATCACAAGTCCGCTGACATATTCGATGCGCCCATGACCAAACGGGTGATCGCGGTCCGCAGGCTTAGAAGCCATCTTAAAGCCCACCAGCGTCACAAAGCATGCACCCACATCGGACAGGTTGTTAAAGGCATCCGCTGCGATGGCGATGCTGTTTGTTAAGGTGCCAAGCAGAAATTTTCCAATAAACAGGACGACGTTGCAGCATACGCCAACGGTGCTGCTGAGCATTCCGTACCGCTCCCGAATCGCCGGATTTTCCACATCGTCCGACTGAGGGATGAAGGTACGAACCAAAAAATCTGTCATCGTTTTTCCCACCTTAATGACTTTATCATGTTATCATAACATATTAACATTTTTTTTACAAGATTCCTGTTTTCTCATTTTTTGATAAAAAACAGCCCGATCTCAAAAAATCGGACTGTTTTTATTTTATGGCTGTACGGGGGTGCCCAAAACCTCGATGCCGTCGTAAACACCGGGGCAGACTTCAAGGATCTTGTCGCGCAGCGCCAGCATATCGGAAAAAGCATCCGGCTTGCTTGCCGGATTGCGCAGGAGGGCAGCCGGGTGGAACGTCCCCATCATCCAGATCCCGTCCTTTTGGAACCACTGACCGTGCTGCTTTGTGACCTTAAAGTTTTTGTCGATCATGTAGCAGGAGGCGATGCGTCCAAGACATACGATGATTTTCGGCTCGATGAGGCGGATCTGCTCGCGCAGATATCCTTCGCACTGTGCCACCTCTTCCGGGAGCGGATCTCTGTTTTTGGGCGGACGGCACTTTACCATATTGCCGATATAGATGTTTTTGCTCCGGTCAAGATCCACAGACGCAAGATAGCGGTCAAGGAGCTTGCCCCCTCTGCCTACAAAGGGCTCTCCCTGAAGATCCTCGTTTTCTCCCGGACCCTCCCCGATGAACATCACCTCGGCGTTTGGGTTCCCCACCCCGAAAACAACATGGTTTCGTGTGGATGCAAGCGGACAGTTTTTGCAATTCATACAAACATCATGCAATTCTTCAAAAGATGAATACATGGCTTCTCATCCTTTCGTAAGTAAGATAAGAACAGTATATCATATTTTGTGAAAAAAAGGGCAGGGTGCAGAGAATTTGTGGCACAGGTATTGAAAAAATTTTCTCTTTATACTATCATAGAGTGTGTAATGGTATTCTTTTATCGTACGTCAGCAAGAAAGGAAAAGGAGACAGATTATTATGGATAATAAAGTTTTAGTAGAAACTTCCGCACGTCATGTACACCTGACCAAAGAGGATTTTGAGATCCTGTTTGGTGCCGGCGCAGAGCTCACCAAGAAAAAAGATCTCTCCCAGCCGGGTCAGTATGCCTGCGCTGAAAAAGTAACCGTTGTCGGTCCTAAAAAAGAGCAGGCTGGCGTTTCCATCCTCGGCCCATTCCGCAAACAGACTCAGATCGAGCTTTCTGCAACCGATGCACGCTCCCTGGGCATTAATGCTCCTGTTCGCCAGTCCGGTGAGCTGGAAGGCAGCGGCGCATGCAAGCTGGTTGGCCCATGCGGCGAAGTGGAACTGAGCGAAGGCGTGATCGTTGCAAAACGCCACATCCACATGACCACCGCTGAAGCAAAAGAGCTTGGCATCACAGACAACCAGATCGTCAATGTGAAAATGAACTGCGAAGGCAGAAGCCTTGTATTCGGTGATGTTGTTGTTCGTGTAAGCGACAGCTATGCACTCGCGATGCACGTTGATACCGACGAATCCAACGCTGCAGGCTGTGCAGGCACCGTTTACGGCGAAATCATAAAATAATCTCTGTCAAAGGACAGAAAAAAAGCGCAGCGGAATGTTCCGCTGCGCTTTTCTTTTGCTGTGTTATACCGTTCCCTGCTGTTTTTTGGAGAGATCGGGCGTTTCAAAAACCTGTGTTGCACCGGTATCCATTTCGGTGTTCTGCTGGGTGGGAACAAGCATCGTGCTCCTGGAATAAGACTCCATCAGAAAACGGGCATAAATCAGAGAGCTCATCTCATAGTACGGAAAAACATACAGCGCAGGAAGCACCAAAAAGCAGGACAGGAACCACACTGCATAGGACAGGTGATAAATAAGGATCTGTTCCCGTCTTCCCTTTGTTGCCCGGCGCGATTGCTTGATGGATGCAAGGACGCCGATATCTTCGGTGAGCAGATAATAGCGTGCCAGAAAGAACTTTTGAATGGTGATCCCAAAGAAGATGGCAAAAAGCCCCATCAGCATGATGCCAAATACGATGCCTGTCGTCCCGAGGAGATAGCTGCTCTGTGCGGGACCGTTCTTGCTGTACCATATGGAAGCAAACAGGATCGTGATCGGCAAAATGAAGTAGACCACTGCCCAGAAGAGGATGCGAACCATGATGTTGAGCTGCAAAACCAGCGCGCGAAAAAACAGCTTTCTGCCGGAAAACCAGCTGAAAATCGAGAGGATATCCTCCGATTCGCCCTCGGAAAGCTGGTAATACCACTGATGTATCCCGAACTTGAGCGGCGTGAGGATCACAAAAAAGCCGACAGACATGATGAGGGTCAGCGTGATGGAAACGATCGAGGTGTTGGGGATGTTGTCCCAGTATACGCCCGGCGTTCCGGAATCGAGATAGAACGGGACACCCAACAGCATCGAAATGATAATTTCGATCATGGTAAACAGCAGATAGATCGCAAAGCCCAGCAAAGCAATGGCGATTGCCTTCCCCCAGTTGTCGTGCAGGCACTGTCTGCCGTTTTGCTTGATTTGTTTGCGAAGTGTCATGATAGCAAACCTCCACACAAGTTGTTTTTTGACCGGAGGAATCCCCCGTTGTGCATTTTACTCTTCGTCTTCATAGTCGAACCCGTTTTCATACTGCTTTTGCTCCAGCCAGTCGAGGTCCTCTTCCTCCTCACTCAGCGGAACGACCCCAAAGGATTCGAACACGCGGTCGCGCAGCCAGATCTGCGGTGTGATGAGGGCTGTGAATCCCGCACCGCAAGGGCAGTTCCACTCGCCCATCGGTTTTCTCGGGAAGGCAAGCAGCGCCATGATGGTCATGATGGCAGTGCCGCTGACAACGACCGCAGCGTCAAAAATCTGATTGTCCATCATATCCCGCAGCACCTTGTCGATCCCCTGCACCAGACGCTCCACGTAGGCACGTCCCGTTTCTCCGTTGGGAGGAGGGTTGTTCATATTGTCGCGCAGCCAGCTTTGAAACTCCGGTACGTCCTGAAGCTC
This sequence comes from Oscillospiraceae bacterium, assembly GCA_020024285.1. Taxonomy (GTDB): domain Bacteria; phylum Bacillota; class Clostridia; order Oscillospirales; family Ruminococcaceae; genus Negativibacillus. The sequence continues at coordinate 44,641 of JAHHTZ010000003.1, forward strand.
CTCCATTTTTTTCCCTTCAAACTCCCCGAGATCCATCTCACGAAGCTCTGAAACGGTGAGTAGCTCCTGATTCGGGAACAGCATCATCCCCGTCTGAATGCAGCGCTCGAGGGGACTTGTGTATATCTTTTCGATGAGCGGATAGCGCAGCTCGGTCATCTCCTCCAGCTGTGCAAAGCCCTCCTTGCACAGCGGAAGATCGGTGATGCCGATATACTGTCCGTTGAAATTTGCCTTTGTCAATCCGTGGCGGATAAAATGCAGTTTATACGATTTCATAGATTTTTTCTCCTTTTATTGTTGAGTTGCTTTGAAAATTCGTCATAATTTCAAACTTTTTGACAACACCTATTTACAAATCGTTTTTTATATAATATAATTTACGATACGTAAATCACATGTACAGTGAGGAGGATTCGCGTATGAATGCCGACTTTCCCCGGCTTATTACATTGCTGCGAAAGGAAAAAGGGATCAGCCAAAAGCAGGCCGCTGCAGAGCTTGGCATTTCGCAGGCATTGCTGTCCCATTATGAAAAAGGGATTCGGGAGTGCGGACTGGATTTTCTGGTTCGATGCTCCAGATTTTATGGTGTGTCCTGCGACTATCTGCTGGGAGTTTCGCCCGATCGTCAGGGTTATCAGCTGACGGTGGAGGATATTCCCGAGGCGGACTCGATGAAGGATGTTGTATTTCATGGCAACATCATGCCGGTGCTCAATAAAAAACTGATTTCCAATTCTATGAGCATCATTTTCGATTTGATCGGAAAAAGCGAGAGCAACCAGCTCAATGTTGAGATTTCAAACTATCTGATGGCAGCGGTATACCGTGCCTTTCGGATTCTCTACAGTGCAAATCCCAAAAATGAAGACAGTATGTTCTCGATCCCGCAGGAGCTGGTATCCGGATACTGCAATGCAGCAATGAGCGTGGGAGAAGCCCGCGCACAGCAGATCGCATCGGGACTTTGCGAAAAAGAAAATTCTGTGAAAAATATCAACGAGCAAAAGCTCACCACAGAATATATCCTGCAAACCTATCCCAAGCAGGCGCAGGCATTGCTCAACCTGATCCAGAATATCGAGGGCAGGGTCAACTTTTCCGAAAAGAATTCATAAACATCTGCATCGTTATATGATACCATCTTTTTCCTATAAAATAAAGCGCATATTGTGAATTTTTCCGCAGGGAGCGTCCGGCAGCACCGGATGCTCCCTGCCCTTTTTTGCTTTCTTCCATTTGGCTTTTTCTTGCCATCGGCAGTATTTTGTGATAGGATTATGATGTATTTTTTGAGGGCAGGCGGCTGCCGCTTTTTTCTCAGATTTTTCTTAAAAACGAGGTGATTTTGTGCTGATAAAACTGTTGTGCCTTTTTCTTTCCATGCTGCTTTTCACCTCCTGTACCCAGTTTGAATTTTCTCCCAAAAACCTGATGCGTCCGCCCAAGCTGACGCAGGAGCAGCTGGAAATTTTCACGGCACTGGAAAATGCAGTCGGCGATAAAACCATCAAATATAAATACCCCAAAAACGGGGACTACCGCTCTTCCTTTGTTTTTTATGACCTCGATGAGGACGGAGAGGCGGAGGCACTCGCCTTCTATCAGGCAGAATCGAAGGGTTCTTCCACCCGTGTCAATATCCTGGACCATTCGGACGCAGGCTGGGTTTCTGTTTATGACATCCCCTCGCCAAGCAACGAAACAAACATCGATTTTATTTCCTTCGAGCCTCTGCTCCATTCAAACAGGGAAAATATCGTCATTGGCTGGGTGAATGAATATCTGAATGAAAAAAACGTGGTGGTCTATTCCTTTGACGGACAGCGGATGCGGGAAGAATACAGGGAATATTACGACGAGCTTGCCTTTCTTGATATCAACAGCGATTCCTCGCTGGACCTTCTTCTGGTGACAAACAATTCCTATTCCGATACAAGTACTGTATCCATGGTCACACGGGTGACAAATTCGATCGGAAAAACGGTGCTGGAGGAGGTGAGCTCCCTTAATCTCTCCCATGCCTGCGGCGAGATCCTCCAGCTTACACAGGGAAAGGTCGGTGCATCCACCAACGCCCTGTTCATCGATTCCAACATCAATGTTCACCGCAGTCCCAAAACGCTCATCACACAGGCTGTCACTGCCTACCGCAACGAGCTGATCAACCTGCTCGATACCGAAAACGTGCGCCTTTCGGATGATACCATCCGCCCCACCTCAACCCTGTGTCAGGACATCGACCGCGACGGCATCATCGAGATCCCAACCGTTTCCCCGCTCCCCGGATACAGCGTGGGAGAGGACGAAGAGGTCATCTACCGCACCACCTTCAACAAGCTGGGCAGCGGCAATGCATGGGAGCCTGTGCGAAACTGTGTCATCAATGAATCGCACCGCTATATGATTACACTCCCGGAATCGTGGAACCGGCACGTCACGATTGTCAACCAGCCGGAAACCGGCGAATGGACGTTCCTGCGCTACAGCGACAAAAAGTCGGAGCCCGGTACCGCGCTTTTGCGCCTGAAGGTCTACTCGGTCAAGGACTATCACGACAAATTTGAAAACGATTTCTTCTTCCTGTTGGGAAAACAGGGTCTGTTTGAATATTATGCCTATATTCCGGAGAACAGCGACCCGCTGCACATCACGCCGCAGGAGCTTGCGCAGATGTTCTCCTTTGTTCAATAAATCGGAAACGGAGGTTTTAAGATGAAACGAATTTTAGTTGCCGAAGATGAAGATGTGATCCGCGACTTTGTGGTGCTCAACCTCAAGCGAAGCGGCTATGAAGTGTTTGACGTTCCCACCGGGGACGAAGCACTCAAGCTGTATGACGAGTGCAACGGAAACTTCGATGTGATCCTTCTCGATATCATGATGCCCGGAACCGACGGTGTCACCGTGTGCAAGGAGATCCGCAAACGCAGCAGCACCGTCGGGATCATCATGCTCTCCGCCAAAAGCCAGGAGATGGACAAGGTGGGGGCTTTGATGTACGGCGCAGATGATTATATCACAAAGCCCTTTGGACCCGCAGAGCTGATTGCCCGTGTGGATGCCATCCACCGCCGGGTCAACATGGTGGCTCCTGTGGTGGAAAATCCGTCCGAGATCCAATCCGGTCCCTTCACCCTCAACGACCGCAGCCGTACCCTCAAGAAAAACGGGGAAAATATCGATCTGACACAGGTGGAATTTCAGATCATGGAGTTTTTCCTCAACAACCCCAATGTTGCGCTGGAGCGCAACACCATCCTCACGCAGGTGTGGGGCGAAAACTACTTTGGTGATGTAAAGATCGTGGATGTGAATATCCGCCGCCTGCGCATGAAGATCGAGGATGAGCCCTCTAACCCGAAGTATCTCACGACCGTTTGGGGATATGGCTATAAATGGAGCATCTAACGCCGCTGTGCGCTGAAAATTTTGAGGGAGGGAGGCGAACCCGTGGCTGTCAAGCGAATCACCAAGCGCTGGCTCTATAACAGCTTCTTCGTCATTTTGATGGTGCTCATTACGCTGATCATCGTTTTTTCCATCTTTATCCGAAGCTATTTTTACAACAACGTCCTGCAAGTGATGAAATCTGCCGCAATGGTCAATACGACCCTGCTTGTCAACTATTCGGAAGATAACTCCGTCAATTTTTCCTCCGCGGTGCTCAAAATGGTGGAGGACTTTGAAGAAAAGGACCGGATGGAGCTGATGGCGATCGACTCCTCCGGAAAAATCATCATCACCTCCAGCGGATTTTCCCCTGCGGAAATCCTCCCCATGCCGGACTATCAGCAGGCGCTCACCTCCCCCTACCGTGAAGGGGTCTTTGAGGGGTCCATCAACCACGAGCCGGTCATCGCCTACACTGCCCTTGCGCCGGTATCCGCCGATTCCGACCTTGCAGCCCTGCGCTATGTGGTTTCTCTCTCTGCTGTAAACCGTCAGATCATCCTCTATATTGCGCTGATGGCCCTGCTTTGTATGGTCATCATCTTCTTTGTCGGCGTTTCAAGCTCGTATTTCATCAGCTCCATCGTCAATCCGGTGGATGAGATCGGAAAGACTGCCCGGCTCATTGCACAGGGTGATTTCTCGGTTCGGCTCAAGAAAAAGTATGACGACGAGGTGGGCGAGCTGTGCGACGTCATCAACTATATGGCGGAGGAGCTGCAGGAAACCGAAAAAATGAAGAACGACTTCATTTCCTCTGTGTCCCACGAGCTGCGCACCCCGCTCACTGCCATCCGCGGCTGGGCGGAAACGCTTACCGACCCCACCATCGACCCCGACAGCCTGAAAAAGGGAATGGGCGTCATCCTCAAGGAAAGCGACCGTCTTTCCTCGATGGTCGAGGAGCTGCTCGACTTTTCGCGCATCCAAAGCGGACGCTTCAAGCTCACGCTCTCAAAGCTCGACCTAATTGCGGAGCTCAGCGATGCTGTCCTTATGTTTACCGAGCGCGCAAAGCAGGACAACATCGAACTGGTCTATGAGGAACCTATGGATATTATCCCCATCAATGCGGACAGTAACCGTCTGCGTCAGGTATTTGTCAACATTCTTGATAATGCACTCAAATATTCCGATTCCGGTGACACCGTCACCGTAGAGGCTTGTTTGCAGAATGATTCGGCAGTCATCACGATTGCAGATACGGGCTGCGGCATCAGCGAGGTGGACCTGCCGCAGATCAAGAAGAAGTTTTACAAGGCAAATTCCACCCGGCGCGGCTCCGGCATCGGACTTGCCGTGGCGGACGAAATCATCACACTGCACAGAGGAAAGCTGGAGGTCGCAAGTCAGCAAAACGTGGGCACCACCGTCACGATCACACTTCCTCTGATGAAAAATTCCTCCAATTAGAAAAGAACGTCCGATTGTTTCCTGTTTGTTCATAAAAGCATGCTATACTTCTTTGTAGAACATTGTGATAAACCAATCAAATAAAAGGAGATCAGAAAAAAATATGGCAAAAAATGAGGCTTGCAATTCCTGCATCAAAACAAGCATCGGTGGTCAGGCGGTCATCGAAGGCATCATGATGCGCGGACCGAAAAAAACTGCCCTTTCCGTCCGTCTTTCGGATGGAACCATTTCCACCGAAGAATGGGCAACCCCCAATCAAAAGGCATGGTATAAAAAAGTTCCGTTTGTTCGCGGTGTGTTCAACTTTGTTGATACCCTCAAGGAGGGGTACTCCTGCCTTACCAAATCAGCGCAGCTGACGATGGACGACGAGGAGCCCTCTGAATTTGAAAAGAAAATGCGCAAAAAGCTCGGTGACAAGTACAACACCATCTTTGAGATCATCACCTTCACCATTGCTGCTATGATCGCAATCGGTCTGTTTGTGTTTTTGCCAACACTCACCGTAAAGCTGATTCAGCCGATGATCCACAACACGGTCGCTCTGACTGCGATCGAAAGCGTTGTGAAGGTTGTGCTGTTTTTGCTCTACCTGCTTTTTGTTTCCAATCTCAGCGACATCCACCGTGTCTTTCAGTATCACGGGGCAGAGCATAAAACCATCTTCTGCTACGAACACGGCGAGGAGCTGACGGTTGAAAATGTGCGTAAATATACCCGTTTTCACCCGCGCTGCGGCACAAGCTTCCTTGTGATCGTGCTGCTTTTGTCCATCTTTGTCTTTTCCTTCGTATCCTGGGGCAATGTATGGGTGCGCATCCTGCTCAAGCTCATCTGCCTGCCGCTCATCATGTCGATCGCATATGAGTGCATCAAATTCGCCGGTCGTCACGACAATGCCTTCACCCGCATCCTGTCCGCACCAGGGCTGTGGACACAGCGCCTGACCACGCGCGAACCCGATGATGAGATGATCGAGGTTGCAATCGAAGCAATGAAGCGCGTCATCCCCGAAAACGCGGAGGATGCAAAATGGTAGACAACATGACCTACTGGGAGGTCTATCAAAAAGGAAAACAAGAGCTGTCAAAAGCACAGGCGGATTCCGCCTGTGCTTTTGAATGCTGGTGCCTTATGGAGTCGGTATTCGGCTATCCTAAAACGCAGGTGCTCCTGCATCAGAAGGACCCTGCGCCCAAGGAAGGGATCGACCGCTTTTTCAACATGATCCGCCATCGATTGGAGGGCTATCCCCTTCAGTATCTCCTTGGGAGCTGGGAATTTTGGGGCTATCCCTTCGCGGTGGGCGAAGGGGTTCTCATTCCAAGAGCCGATACCGAAACACTGGCAGAGCTGTGCATCCGCGAGGCGGCACAGTTTGACCACCCTGTCCTTGCGGACCTTTGCAGCGGCAGCGGCTGTCTGCCCGTTGTGTTTTCAAAGGAGATTGCAGCGGCACAAACAATCTATGCCGTCGAGCTTTCCCCCGATGCCCTCCCCTATCTCAAGCAGAACGTAGAGCAAAACGACTGCCGCAATATCACCGTCTTACAGGAAGATGTGCTCACCTGGGTGCCGCCGCAGCCGCTGCACCTCATTTCCTCCAATCCCCCTTATCTTTCTGCGCAGGAAATGCAGGAGCTGCAAACCGAGGTGACCTATGAGCCGCAAATGGCTCTCGAAGCTGCGGAGGAGGGGCTGTTCTTTTATCGTATGATTTCCGAGCGGTATTTTAACTATCTTCTCCCCGGCGGGGTCCTTGCCTTTGAAGTCGGGTATCGTCAGGCGGCAGCAGTCGCCTCCCTGATGCAGCAAAACGACTTTGAGAAGATTCGCACCGTCCCCGACCTCTGCGGGGTGCAGCGCGTTGTCATAGGGCAGCGTCCTCTCTCATAAAACAAAACGGTATGATACCAAAGGTATCATACCGTTTTGTTTTACTGATTCAAGGCTTCTTTCATGCTTTTTACATAGGCTCCGACAAAAGGCGCTGCCTTGTCTTTATGTTCTTCCATGATATGAATGAGCGCAGAATCGCAAACCACTCCGTCTGCACCCTTGCTCATGCGCTGTGCATCCTGCGGTGTTTCGATTCCAAACCCGATGGCGCATGGGATTTTTGTATTTTCGCGAATCACCTCGATGATCTGCGGAATTTCGCACACGAGATGCTCATGCTTTTCGTGGATGCCCTGATTGGAAACGAGATAGAGAAAGCCTTCTGCCTCCCTTGCGATCTGCGCGATGCGCTCGCGTCTTGCAGGGGCGATCTGAGAGATCATCTCAATGCCGTACTGTTTGCAAAGCGGATGGAAGTCTTCCTTTTCTTCATAAGGAAGGTCGAGGATCAAGATTCCGTCCACGCCGGATTTCGCACAGTTTTGCAGGAATTTTTCACTTCCGTAGGAGAAGATGACATTTGCATAGATGACAAGTACAAGCGGAACCTTCAGTTCTCCGTTCATCCTTTGGAGCAGCTCAAACACACGGTCGGTCGTTGTGCCGGCGGATAAGGCGCGGATGTTGGCTCCCTGCACAACCGGAGCTTCCGCAACCGGGTCGGAGAACGGGATGCCCAGCTCGATCAGGTCTGCACCGTTTGCAGCGCATGCATGTAGGACTTCTTCTGTTGTGTTCAAATCCGGATCACCGCAGGTGATGAACGGAATAAAGGCTTTGTTTTTCTCAAATGCAGATTGTATTTTACTCATAGAGATTCTCCCCTCTGTAGCGGGCGATGGCAGCACAGTCCTTGTCGCCTCGTCCTGAAATCGTGATGACGATAATTTTATCTTTTTCCATCGTCGGTGCGAGCTTCATCGCATACGCAACGGCATGGGAGGATTCGATTGCCGGAATGATGCCCTCTGTTTTGGAGAGGAACTCAAAGGCTGCAACCGCTTCATCGTCCGTTACCGGAACGTATTCTGCACGTCCGATGTCGTGCAGATAGGCGTGTTCCGGTCCGACGCCCGGATAATCCAAGCCGGCAGAAATCGAATAAACCGGTGCGATCTGTCCGTAGCTGTCCTGGCAGAAATAGGTCTTGGAGCCATGGAAGATGCCGCACGATCCGGTGTTGATGGTGGCTGCGGTTTCAAAGGTATCGATCCCGCGCCCTGCCCCCTCACAGCCGATCAGGCGAACGCCCTCATCCTCGATGAAGTGATAGAAGCTGCCGATGGCGTTGGAGCCTCCGCCCACACATGCTACTACAGCATCGGGGAGTCGGTTCTCCTTCTCAAGGAGCTGTTCCTTGATTTCCTTTGAAATCACCGCCTGAAAATCGCGAACCATCGTCGGGAACGGATGCGGACCCATCACGGAACCGAGGCAGTAATGGGTATCATCGATGCGCATCGCCCACTCTCTCATCGCCTCCGATACAGCATCCTTGAGGGTTGCCGTTCCGCTTGTCACCGGCACAACGTCTGCGCCCAGCAGCTTCATGCGGTAGACATTCAGCGCCTGACGCTTTGTGTCCTCCTCGCCCATAAAGATGACGCATTCCATATCCATCAATGCGGCGGCAGTCGCGGTTGCTACCCCGTGCTGACCTGCTCCCGTTTCAGCAATCAGACGCTTCTTTCCCATCTTCTTTGCAAGCAGCGCCTGACCGAGTACGTTATTGATTTTATGCGCTCCAGTGTGGTTGAGGTCCTCACGTTTGAGATAGATCTTTGCGCCGCCCAGCGCTTCGGTGAGGCGCTTTGCATAGTAGAGGCGCGAGGGACGGTTGGCATATTCGGTAAAAAGCTCGGTCAATTCCCGATTGAATTCCGGGTCATTTTTGTAATGCTCGTATGCTTCCTGCAATTCGATCACTGCGTCCATCAGCGTTTCGGGGACATATTGTCCCCCATAGATTCCAAAGCGTCCATTTGTTTGTGCCATATCATCTTCATCCTTTCTTGATTCCCCAAAATAAAGGGGCAAATAGAATTTTCAAAGGAACGAAAAAAGCTCCTTCGGCATTCTTCTGCCGAGGGAGCTTTTTTGTGTACAAAAAAGTCCTTGGCAAAAGAACATTTTGCCAAGGACGAATAAATCACGTTATCCGCGGTGCCACCTTGATTTTACAGCCATGACAGCTGTACCCTTTGCGAGATACCAACATATCTCCGGCAGCTAACGTGTGCCTGACGTCGCAGAATACTCTGTATCGCACGATACATTTGACTGCGCCCTCCACGGTCCATTTATCAATCTGTTTCTTACCCGACTCTCAGCATCGCGGGCTCTCTGTGAAGTCATAACTGATGTTATCTCCGTATCAACGGTTTAGTGTATTGAATTGTGTTTATGATAGCACAGGAAACTCGATCTGTCAAGTCTTTTTTAATACAATTTTTTCTGCGATTTTTTGCCGGGAGATTTATTCCTTTGGGGACATTGTCTTGAGGGAAAAGGTGATGGAGATTTCTTTGTCCGGTGTGCTCAGGATACAAAGCTCGTTTTCCAGCATCTCGGTTTCCATCTCTGCGCCCAAAACAGCTGCACTTGAAACAGATCCTTTTTTGAGGTCGATTGCAAAAACAGCCAGATACTGCATCGGGGGGCTGTTGTCTTTGAGATGATAGATTCGATTTGCCGGGACAAACTCTTTTCCTTTGCCGGAGGATACATAAGGGAGAAACTGATTTTTCTCGATCATCTGCTCATCGATTGGCAGTTTACAGGAAAAATAGAGGACATCCCCCTTCATCCAGCAGTCTTCCATGCAGCCGGACAGGATATAGTTGCTGGTATCAAAATCCTTGAGGGCAAGGCTCACCACATGGGTTTCTTTCTCCCCCACTGCGGTGAGAATGACATGCTCTTCGTTCTCCGGCAGGTGCATTGCAACGTCCATTTTTGCTTTTGGAGGCAAGGTGATTTTCTTTTCATGCTCCTTTGTTTCGCTGTTGAGCACAAACAGAGCATCCGTCTTTTCCTGCGTCTGCGGATCGATTCCAAAATAAAGGGTATGCCCTGTGATCGAAACGACCTTATTGGAGGTCACAGTGGAAAGCCGGTTGATCATCTTGTTCCCGAATGTTATGTTTGAATTTTCCTTTTCCTGTTCTTCGGGTCTATTGGAAAGTTCGTTTCTCAGTTCGTCATAGCTTGAAAACGAGGATGCCGTTTCGCCGCCGAATTGGGTGCCGGCAGACTCCTGCACTTCCTCTGCGGCGCTTTCCTCCTCCGATGCACCGAATTCCCGGATGTTTTTCGGAACAGCGGCAGATTCGTCTGCTGCGTCCGCCTGTGCGCCTGCTGCCTGCTGGGGTCGTTCTTCATCCGCAGCCGAAAACAGCATGCGATCCTCCACGGCGCGCGCTGCCTGATTTTCCGCCACGACGATTTTATCGTTGTCTGCACCGAGGAAGCGCCATGCAGTCGCTGCAATCAGAACAAAGGCACACGCTGCGGCGGCGATCCTTCCCCAGCGTCCCCAGAAGAGCACCGTGCAGGACCTTGGCTGCGATTTTGCATGCAGCACGCGCTCCTGCATCGCCTGTGCGCTGATGCGCTGCGGGACTGTTTTCGGCTGCTCGATATTTGAAAATTGCTCGGTCATAAATTTCAGGTTATCCTGAAGTTCCTTTTGTTTTTGGGAGTTCATCCTTCCACCTCCTTTAATCTGATTCTATCATGGAGCGCATTTTTTTGAGTGCGCGATACAGCTTGGAGCTGACCGTACCGTGCGGACAGGTAAGAATGGAGGCAATCTCCTTTGTTGTATAGCCATCCACCACGGCAAGCACCACAATCTGACGCTCCACGAGCGACAGGGACTCCAGCGCATGCATCAGATCTGCGCGCTGTGTGATATTTTCTCCTACGTCCTGTCCATCGTCCAGGTCGATCATGCTGTCGATGTCAAATTCACTGCGTCCTTTGATGTATTCTTTGATTTTTCGCTTGCACCGCGCGGAAAGGATACGGAAAATCCAAGTGGGAAACGCTTTTTCCTCTCTCAATTTTCGGATACCGTGGAATGCTTCCATAAATGTTTCAGACACCACATCCTCCGCGTCGTATGAATTGCCCAGGGTAAACAGAGCAGTTCGGTACAGCGAGGGGGCAATCTCTTCGTACAATGCAGTAAAGCTGTCCACATCGCCTGCTTTTGCTTTTGTTACCAGGGTAAGATCGATTGTTTTCATAATCCACCACCTATCGTGCAATAGGCTTCTATTGCTATAGTGTTTATTTTTACTTCGTTTATTGCACCTTGTTCGTTATTCTTCGTCAAGGAAAATATTTCTTCGGTATTGTTTCAAATGACCTTTGCGGATAAATCCTTTATTGGTCGATGTCAAATTGATTGCAATCGGTATCCGCATAAAAGGCAGGTTTACGATTCGGGTAAAAAAATTTGCATACAGCATCATTATACTACATCTGTTTGGGAAAAGACAGCAAATTTTATCCCATTACAGCAAAAAAACAGTACCGTTTTTGAAACGGTACTGTTTTTACTAATCCTTCATGAAATCCTTGAGTTTATCGAAAAATCCCTTGCGTTTGCGGTAGTTTTTATCTGTTGTCTGCTCATCAAACTCCCGAAGGGCATCTTTTTGTTTTGCGCTCAGGTTGGTCGGCACTTCGATGTTGACCCGGACATACTGATCTCCGCGTCCGCGTCCGTTGATGTAGGAAATACCTTTGTTGCGCAGACGGAATACGGTGGATGGCTGTGTTCCCTCCGGCACATTGTATGTTACTTTTCCGTCGATGGTCGGTACTGTCACCTCTGCACCCAGAACAGCCTGGCTGAAGGTGATCGGGACCTCGCACCATACATCAAATCCATCGCGCTCGAACAGTGGATCGGGGCGCACGCTGACGGTTACATTGACATCGCCGCTCGGACCGCCGTTGATGCCGTTGTCGCCCTGACCGCGCAGGACGAAGGTCTGTCCGTCGTCGATGCCCGCCGGAACATTGACTTCCAGTTTCACGCTCTTGCGCACACGTCCCATGCCGTTGCACTTTTTGCACGGCTCCTTGACGATTTTACCCGTTCCGCCGCATTTGCTGCACGGACGGCTGCTCTGCATCATGCCAAACGGGGTGCGCTGCTGGGTCAATACCTGACCGGTACCATGACAATCCTGACACGTTTCCGGCTGGGTCCCCTTTGCTGCACCGGTCCCGCTGCATTCCTCGCAGCGGATCAGGCGGTTGATGCTGATTTCTTTCTTGCAGCCCTTTGCAGCCTCAAGGAACGTAAGGTTGATGGAAATATTGATATTGTTTCCGCGGATCGGACCATTTGGATTGCGGGTTTTTGTGGAACCGCCGAACCCACCGAATCCGCCGCCGAAGAATGTATCAAAAATATCGCCAAAGTCGCTGAAGTCGAAGCCGCCTGCACCATAGCCGCCAGCGCCGAAATTCGGGTCAACGCCCGCATGACCGAACTGGTCATACTTTGCCCTCTTGTCCGGATCGGACAAAACCGCATAGGCTTCGTTTGCTTCCTTGAATTTTGCTTCTGCTTCTTTATCTCCCGGGTTTAAATCCGGATGGTACTGCTTTGCCACCTTGCGGTAAGCCTTTTTCAGCTCATCGTCCGAGCAGCCCTTTTGTACACCCAGTACCTCATAATAATCTCGTTTTTGTTCCGGCAATACACTCACCCTCTTGCATCGATTTTAACTCGAAATAAGGCTTTGGAAAGACCCAAAGCCTTATTTTTATGGTTAGAACTATTTGTTTTCGTCTACTTCCTTGAAGTCTGCGTCTACATAATCAGCGCCGCCGTTGTTGTCGGCACCGGTGCTCTGCTGTGCATCGCCCTGTGGCTGCTGAGGAGCTGCGTTCTGATATACTTTAGAGGAAACTTCGTAGAATTTCTTCTGCAGATCTTCCTGTTTTGCTTTGATGTCGTCGAGGTTGTCGGATTTGAGCGCTGCTTTGAGTGCTTCGATCTTGCTCTGCAATTCGCTCTTGTCTGCTGCATCCAGCTTGTCGCCGAGATCGGTGATTGCTTTTTCAGACTGGAATACCATCTGATCTGCTGCGTTGCGGGTGTCAACTGCTTCACGCGCTTTTTTATCCTGATCTGCAAACTGTTCTGCTTCTTTTACTGCCTTCTCGATATCATCTTTGGACATGGAGGTGGAGGAGGTGATGGTGATGTTCTGCTCTTTGCCGGTACCCATATCTTTTGCGGAAACATGAACGATACCGTTTGCATCGATATCAAAGGTTACTTCGATCTGCGGAACGCCGCGTGGAGCAGCAGGGATTCCATCCAGATGGAACATACCGAGGGTTTTGTTGTCCTTTGCCATTTCACGTTCACCCTGAAGAACGTGGATCTCTACGCTGGTCTGACCGTCTGCTGCGGTGGAGAAGATCTGAGATTTTTTAGCAGGAATGGTGGTGTTGCGTTCGATGATCTTGGTTGCTACGCCGCCGAGGGTTTCCAGACCGAGGGACAGTGGGGTAACGTCCAGCAGAAGCAGACCTTTTACCTCGCCGCCGAGCACGCCGCCCTGGATTGCTGCACCGGATGCAACGCATTCATCCGGGTTGATGCCTTTGAATGGATCTTTGCCTGTGATTCTCTTTACTGCATCCTGAACAGCCGGGATACGGGTGGAACCGCCGACAAGCAGGATCTTGTCAAGCTCACTTGCAGAGATGCCTGCATCGCTCAATGCCTGATTTACAGGGCCCATGGTAGCTTCTACGAGGTCTGCGGTCAGTTCGTTGAATTTAGCACGGGAAACGGTGAGATCCATATGTTTTGGACCGGTTGCATCTGCGGTGATGAATGGCAGGTTTACGTTTGCCTGTGTCATGCCGGAAAGCTCGATTTTCGCTTTTTCAGCAGCTTCTTTCAATCTCTGCATTGCCATACGGTCTGCGGACAGATCGATGCCGTTTTCTTTTTTGAATTCTTCTACAAAGTAGTTGATCAGTCTCTGGTCGAAGTCGTCGCCGCCCAGACGGTTGTTGCCGGCAGTAGCGAGAACTTCCTGAACGCCGTCGCCCATTTCGATGATGGATACATCGAAGGTACCGCCGCCGAGGTCGTAAACCATTACTTTCTGGTCGCTCTCTTTGTCAACGCCGTAAGCAAGAGCTGCTGCGGTTGGTTCGTTGATGATACGTTTTACTTCAAGACCTGCGATCTTGCCGGCATCCTTGGTTGCCTGACGCTGTGCGTCGGTGAAGTAAGCAGGAACGGTGATAACAGCTTCTGTTACAGGCTCACCGAGGTATGCTTCTGCATCGCTTTTAAGTTTTTGCAGGATCATTGCAGAGATTTCTTGTGGGGTGTATGCTTTGTCGTCTACGTTTACTTTATAATTTGTACCCATCTCACGTTTGATGGAGATGATGGTGCGGTCCGGGTTGGTGATTGCCTGACGTTTTGCAACCTGACCGATCATTCTTTCGCCTGTTTTAGAGAAAGCAACAACAGAAGGGGTTGTTCTTGCACCCTCCGGGTTTGCGATTACAACAGGCTCGCCGCCTTCCATTACGGCTACACAGGAATTTGTTGTACCAAGGTCGATACCAATAATTTTGCTCATGATGTTTACCTCCATTTATTATAAAAGAACTATTTGCAATTTATAAAATCTTTGATTAGTTTGCTACTTTTACCATCGCATACCGCACGACACGATCTCCGATGCGGTAGCCTTTTTGCAGGACCTGAACGATTTCGTTTTCCTTGTAGGATTCATCGTCTATATGCATCACAGCGTTGTGAAGCTCTGGGTCGAATGTTTCGCCTTCTTCTCCGATCATTTCGACGTTCAGCTCCTTGAGGGTCTGAAGGAAGGATTGGAAAATCATATCCATTCCCTTTTTAAAGGTCGCATCGGAACATTCACACGCCATTGCCCGCTCAAAATTATCAATGATAGGGAGAAACTTTTCAACGGTGTCCGCTGTAGCCCGTGGATAGATCCCATCCTTTTCTTTTTGAGAACGCTTTCTGAAGTTATCGTATTCTGCCAAAATACGCAGATACTTGTCATTCAAAGCGTCCAGTTCCCCTTTGAGAAGTTCCTCCTTACTTGGTTCTTCTTCCTTTGGAGTATTTTCTTCCGCAGCGGGTTCTTCGTTTGGAAGCGTTTCTTCTTCCGGCTGAACGGATGACTGATTCTTTGTTTCTGACACCGGTAATTCTCCTCTCTTTACGGTTTTTCGTTATTTTCCATCGTAGATTGGTTGTTTTCAAACGTTTCGGAGAGCAGCTCTCCCAACATATCTGCGAAGTATTTCATGTGAGGGATGATGTTTGTATAATCGATGCGCACAGGTCCGATGATCCCGATGGCGCCGCACTTTTCTTTTCCGATGCGATATTTTGCAATCACAACGGAGGACTGCGACAGCTCCATCGCTGCATTTTCTTTTCCTACGATCACCTGAATGTCGCCCCCTGATTTTGGGATCAGGTTCTGGACTTCCTGAGGGTGGTCAAGGAAAATCAGCAAATCTCCTACGACCTCCTTGAGGTCCTGATATGCGAGGAGATTGGTCTGTCCCTTCGTGCAGAACTGCCCGTCGTTGATCTCCTTACAGAGCTCGTAGATTTCGGAAAGGATGGAGTTAAAAACGCCCGAATACTCTTCCAATCCAACTGCAACGGAATTGATGAAGCTGGTGGAAATTTCCCGAAGCGACTTGCCTTTGAGCCGCGCGTTGGAAAACTCGGTGAAAAACTCACACATCTTCGGCGTTACCTGAAACGGCACGCGGCAGACCTTGCTTTTGATGACACCGTTTGATGCGATCACCATGATCACGACGGTGTTCCCTGTTGCGGGGATCAATTCGATCTTCTTCACACAAACCGTGTTTGGTGTGGTGGTGGAAAAAATCGCCACACACTGGCTGAAATTCGCCAACGCCTGTGCAGCATCCTCCAGAAGCTGATCCGGATCGGGATTTGCTACATTGAACATTGCCTGAATCTCCGCCTCTTCCCATGGCATCAATGGGGGAAGCTCCATCAGGTGATCCAGATAATACCGATATCCCAAGTGGGACGGGATGCGCCCCGCCGAGGTATGGGGCTGTTCGAGCATTCCGTAGTCGAACAAAACCGCCATATCGTTTCGGACCGTTGCGGGTGAAACGGTAATATCCAGTAAGGAGCAGATTCGCTTGGAACCTACCGGCTCCCCTGTGGCTGTGTATTCCTCAATGATAGCTTTGAGAATCTTTTGTTTTCTTTGATCCAGTTCCAATGCTATCACCTCTTTGTTATTAGCACTCTTATATCTCAAGTGCTAATCATAATTTATCACGAACCTTCCACGATGTCAAGGGCTTTTTGCCCGCCTTCATAATTTGTTTACAGGATGCTGTTATTTTGCCCTTCTTACAAAGAGTATGCACCAAAATTTTTGCTTTCATGCCAAATGCTCCCTCAAAAATCAACCGCCCCGACTGTTATGATACAGTCGGGGCGGTTGATTTTTGTTCTTATGATATAAGAGCTGCTATTTTACGGTAATGAGCTCATACTCCCTTGTGCCGATGCCGATTTTTTCGGCATGCTCAAGACAGACCTTCCAGTTTGTGTTGGGACAGTTGTTGGTAAAGTGGTCGTGGTGGTCGCAGTTATGCTTATGCATCTGCTCCTCCAGACGGGAGCCTGCCAGAACAGGCTGACGATTGCAGGCATCTGCACACGCCTGATCAAGTGCGACCGGGTCAAAGCTCGCAAACATTCCGACATCCGGGATGATCGGGACATCGTTTTCGCTGTGACAGTCACAGAATGGAGAAACATCCATCACGAGGCTGATGTGGAAGTGGGGGCGCCCCTCGATGACTGCCTTGGAGTATTCTGCGATTTTCCTATTAAGTTCGTCGTTTGCGGAGTAGTTCGGGTTGCGGATGGCATCGAAGTTGCATGCGCCGATGCATCTGCCGCAGCCGACGCATTTGTTGTGGTCGATGGACGCCTTACGTTCTTCATTATAGGAGATCGCACCGTGAGCACATTCTTTGCAGCACTGTTTGCAGCCAACGCATTTTCCCTCATTGACTTCGGGCTTTCCGCCGCAGTGCTGCTCCATTTTACCGGCACGGCTGCCGCTGCCCATGCCGATATTTTTGAGCGCTCCGCCGAATCCGGTGCTTTCATGGCCTTTGAAGTGGGAAAGGCTGATGAATACATCCGCATCCATGATGGCACGACCGATTTTCGCTTCTGTCACATAGGTTCCGCCCTCTACGGGAACCAGCGCCTCATCGGTGCCCTTGAGTCCGTCTGCAATGATGACCTGACAGCCGGTAGAATACGGGGTGAATCCATTTTCATAGGCAGCATCGATATGATCGAGCGCATTTTTGCGTCTGCCCACATACAGGGTGTTGCAGTCTGTGAGGAACGGGCGTCCGCCCAGCTCCTTCACAGTATTTGCAACCACCTTTGCATA
Organism: Oscillospiraceae bacterium; assembly: GCA_020024285.1. Lineage (GTDB taxonomy): Bacteria > Bacillota > Clostridia > Oscillospirales > Ruminococcaceae > Negativibacillus. The sequence goes on from JAHHTZ010000003.1 coordinate 61,920, forward strand.
ATTCGGGCGCAGATAGGACAGGTTGCCCGGTTCTCCAAAGTGGATCTTGATTGCCACAAATTTGTCCCTGAGATCGATGCTGCCGATTCCGGCAGTCTGGATCAGCTTTTTCAGCTTCTGGGGGACACTGGTGCCCGGCAATGCTCTGAAATCCGAAAAGTAAACCTTCGATTTTTCCATAGAATCCCTTCTCTCCTAATTTAACATTCTGGCATAGCTATACTTTTAAAGCTTGATAAAGCCTCCAAAATGCTTTTTGTCCTTCTTGTGTCCGGCGATCCCGTGATAAATGGCAAGCATATAGTTTGCAAGATTTTCTGCGCCGGAGCTTTTTACCGATTGGCGGGTGGTGATCTGTAGTTTTTCCCGCTCCTCGGGACTGAGATTTCGGTAATTGCGCAAAAGTGCAGCCATCTCCGCTGCCGTATTGAAGAGGTATCCGTTTTCCCCCTCGTGGATCTGATTTTTGTTTTTCTCGTCAAGGCGCTGCAATACCGGAAGTCCTGCCGCCATGCCTTCCAGCATCGAAATGGAGTTCATCTCGGAAAGGGAGGCTGTTACGTAAATATCAGAAATCAAAAGATACGGCGGCAGATCCGGATGCTCGATGCGTCCTGTCATGATGATCCGATCTTCCATGTCAAGCTCCTTCACCTGCTGGTGCAGGGCATCCCGCTCCGGTCCGTCCCCGACGATCATGAGATAGAACGGCTCCTCCTTTTTGATCTCCTGATGCCAGAAATTGATGAGATCATCGATGCTTTTTTCTTTTCCCAGCCGTCCCACAAAGCAGGCAAGCGTTGCATCCTGCGGCACGCCGAGCTTCTCGCGCAGGTCGTGACGCTCCTGTGCTGTGATCTTGTCAGGAGAAAAGGCGTCCAGCTCCACCGAGTTTGGGATGACGTTGACCGTCTGCTTCACCCCCGCATTGTGGAGGAATTCCTCACATTTCACCGATGGGCCTGTGATAGCGTTTGCATTTTTTGCAAACATTTTAAAATACTGATGGGATATTTTTCGTGTAATGCCCACCAATGGACGCGGTGCCACATAATAGATGTAGTCATCATACATGGTGTGAAGGGTGTACACCAGCGGGACCTTCAGGATCTTTGCGATGGCGATTCCGGACAGCCCCACGCCGAACTCGTTGTGGACATGGATGATATCCGGATTGAACTTGCTGACCATATGAAGCCGTGTCATGCTGACCGGTGTGGAAGCATCAAAACCATTGAGGCGGTGCTTGAGCTTATGCGCCGGGCAGTGGAGCACTCCGTCTTTGATGTAATGCTTATGGGTTGCAGAGTCCGCCGCAACCACAAGCACCTCGTGTCCGAGTGCCTCCAGTCCCTCCTTGAGGATTTTGATATGGGTGACCACACCGTTGATATGTGGAGTATAAGCCTCCGTAAAAATGGCAACCTTCACGAAAAAGCCCCCCTATCCTATACGATCCTGCCACTGTTCTTCCTTAAATCCAACCAATACGGTGTCTTTAGAAACAAGGATGGGGCGTTTTACCAGCATACCATCGGTTGCGAGCAGTGCAATCTTTTCTTCATCGGTGAGAAAAGCGAGTTTGTTTTTCAGGTCCATTGCGCGATACAGCTGACCGCTTGTATTAAAAAATTTCTGAATCGGCAGTTTGCTCTGTGCGATCCAAAGTGTCAATTCTTCCTGGGTAGGATTTTCTTCTGAAATCACGCGCTGTGTATACTCTATTCCGTGCGAATCGAGCCATTTTTTTGCCTTTTGGCAGGTAGAACATTTTGGGTACCAGAGAAAAAGTGTATCCATTGCCTATTCACCTCATTTTCTTTTATTCCATATACTGCTGTATAGGTTGATATAATAATTCGTATTGTATCATATTTTTTTGCAAAGTGAAAGAGAAAAAGCCTTCCTAACCGCGGATTCTTCGACCTTTTGTATAAACTTCCCATGCCTTTTCCTATTAAAAAAGCCGATTCGCCCGCCCCGGAGCATGAATATAGAAAAGAGTCTTTCCATATCAGGAAAGACTCTTTTTGTCTATTTGATGATTTTGCGGCATTCAAGATAGAAGCGTTTATCCTCTGCCCCACCCATTGAGAATGTTTTTCTTGGAAGGATCTCGTCGATCAAAATTGTTTCAAAGAGTTTTTCCTTTCCCATAGCGGGGAAAATCAGCCCGACATTGTCCGGCAGAGCGGACAGCTGCTGAACAATGGTGCTGCCGTGAACATAATCCACCTTGCCCGAAAACTCCTGAACGTAGGTATCGATAAAATTCTGTACCGAGCCTGTCACCGCATTGCAGGACGGTTTTTTGAGCCAGAGGCGGCGCCCCTCCCCGTTGACATACAGATCAAAATACTGGCAGTTTTCGCACGGTTCGTAGAACACCTCGCACTCTCGCTCGAGCTGGCGGACAAAGTTTGCTGTATCCACCCCGAACACAACACGGTTGATGGGCTGGAATTCGAGCGACGGGTCGTTGAGGTTCACGATCTCGCACATCGCATAGCGCGCCGGATGATTTTTGAGCTTTTGCGGAGAAAGGGTGCGCTTTAAGTTCTCATAATGCTCTTTTGCAGCAGCAAGAGAGAGGTTTCCGTCCCCGACTGCAAAAATCATCGCTTCCTTATCGGGCATACCGTATTTTTTCTCAAAGCACTTGCGGTCTGCAAGGCGGTCAAGGTTTTGGTCGATCAGTTCAGACTGCTCCGGGGTCACGAGGAAGCCGCGCAGAGAGCCGCTGTCCTTCATCAAAGGGAAATCATACAGCAGCTGCATCTCGTCCGTATGATCTTTGAGCGAGCCGATGACTGCATCCTCCCTGTCGTCCATCAGCAGCATCACATGGGAAACCTCAAGCGGTGCATTTTCCCGAATGGTGATGCGCACCGGCAGGCGGTTGATGGTCTTTTCTGATGCACGGATCTTTGTGTGGGAATTGTGGTGAAAATCGTACTCCTCCAAATCGACTACACCAACGATCCCGCGGCGAACATTTCCGTTTTGCAAAGTCCTCTCCACATAGATATAATCCTGAACTTCTTCCAGCATATGACGGCGCATATAGGTGCGCATTGCCCGGTTCAAAGCCCCCATCCTTTGATCCAGGTCTTCCTGTGAAAGAAAAGCCTCCGGAATGATCATGTTCATGGTGGACGGATCTGTTTTCACTTCTTCCTCCACGGTCCTCCAATACTCCGGCTGTGATGTGAACTGGTCGCAGGCAATGACACTCCAATGAGTCATATTTTTTACCTTTGGGATCAACAACGTTCCCTTGCTAAAACCTGTGGTATTCATTACTCTCCCCCTACATAACTCACAAAATCAGAAATTCTGGTATTTTTCTTGTCACTATTATACCATAAGCCCATATGAAATTCCAATAGTCTTTATGGATTTTATCAGTTTAAGACGATATATTTCCCACTTTTAGCCAATACTTTATTTCCTGTTTAGCTAAATGTTTTATTTTTGTATCATTCACTGTGCAATTTGCACAAGGATTGCTGTTCTGAAAAAATGATGTCCCTGCATTCCCTCTATCACAGCCTTGCAGCTTTTTATCTTTCCTATGAAATCCTCTCCCCTCGCAGTCGGGAGGGATTTTAGCGCATCCTGCGACAGCAAATGACAGACGGCTGCTTTTTCGATCACAGCGAAAAAAGACCCAAGCAAAAAGTTGCTTGGGTCTTTTTCAAGGATGCGCAGGGTATCATCGGTCTACTGACATCCGCCGCAGGCAGCACAGTCCTCGCAGGAATCTTCCGCAGAGTTTTGCTGTTTATAATCGGCAAGCGCCGCCTGGATCATGATAGCACATTCGAGACGTTTTTTCTCCAGATCGCAGGAGAGCTTGAATGGCTTGCGGATATTTGCACTGTGTTCCAGGTTGTTGGCGTTGCATCCGCCGCTGCAATAGAATTTTGCCCAGCACTGTTTGCACTCCGGTTTATCATAAACGGTTGCCTTTGCAAAATCGTCCTTCATCACGGTATTGAGGCTCATATCATGGACGCTGCCCATGATCCACTCTGGTTTGCCCACGAACTGATGACATGGGTAAACATCACCGTCCGGTGTGACACAGACATATTCGTTTCCGCATCCGCAGCCGCGAAGACGTTTGATCGCACATGGACCCTGATCGAGGTCGATCATAAAGTGGAAGAAGTTGAAAAACTCCCCGTTTTTGCGTGTTTCGATGATTTTCTTTGACAGCTTCTCATATTCTGCAAATACTTCCGGAAGATCTTCTTCGGTGAGAGCATATGGTTTTTCCGGGTCGGTCACAACCGGCTCGATGGAAATCTGCTCAAAGCCCTTGTGGTAAAAATCAAATACATCTTCGGTAAAGTCTTTGTTGTATTTTGTGAAGGTTCCGCGGATATAGTATTCCTTCTCGCCGCGTTTTTTCACAAACTCCTGAAAACGCGGGAGGATGGCGTCGTAGCTGCCGCTGCCGTCCACGCGGACACGAAGGATATCGTTGATTTCTTTTCTTCCGTCGAGCGAGAGCACCACGTTTTTCATCTCTTTGTTGATGTAATCGATTCTCTCGTCTGTCAGAAGCATGCCGTTTGTGGTGATGGTGAAGCGGAAGTTTTTGTTGTATTCCTTTTCTTTGGAGCGCGCATACTCTACCACTTCTTTTACCACATCAAAGTTCATCAGCGGTTCGCCGCCGAAGAAGTCCAGCTCGATGTTGTGGCGGTTCCCGGAGTATTTAAGCAGATAGTCGATGGCTTTTTTTCCTGTTTCCACCGGCATCAGCTTGCGTCCGATGCCAAAGTCGCCCGTTGAAGCAAAGCAGTATTTGCAGCGCAGGTTGCAGTCGTGCGACACGTTCAGGCACATTGCCTTGATCGGTGCAGATACCATCATATCTGCAAACTGCTCATAGTCGTCGCTGGAAAACAGCTGTCCCTTTTCATACAGCTCGTAAATATCTTCATAAGCTGCCCTGAGGTCTTCTTCGCTGTATTTGGATTTTAAGGGAACAAAAGTTCCCTCTGGATATTGTTTGTTTACCGGAGCATCCTCCATCTGATTGATCATATCATAGAGGATGTCATCCACAACATGAACAGCACCGCTGTTCACATCGAGGACGATGTTATAGCCGTTGAGTTGATAGCTGTGAATCATAACTTTCATACCTTCCCAGTTTCATGCCGGAAGGCATAAAACTTAAATCTTTTACAACAAAAATTAGGGACAGTTACCTGTCCCTAATCATGAATCATGTTCTGATTATTTTGCGTGTTCACATTTCTGGTTTGCAACGGTGCAGGAAGTTTTGCAAGCAGACTGGCAGGAAGCCTGGCACTCACCGCAGCCGCCTTTTGCTGCTGTTTCTTTGAGGTTAGCCTGATTCAAAGTTTTAACGTGTTTCATACTTCATATATCCTTTCGGTTAAAAGAGTTACAAAAGCGGAAAACCGCCCCTGTGATTTTCACTGCCCCGCGAAGGGTACAGTTTTGACCATTACATAGCTATTATATCATAATTTTGGAGGATTGCAAGAAAAATATTACCTCCAGTTGACCCCGATGCTCCCTCCCAGCGCTGCACACAGCATCATGGAGAACAGTTTGATGAATGTATACGGCTCAAAACGCATCCTCCAGGAAAAGAGCGACACCAAAAACAGGATCACAAACAGCAGAGCTCCGCATCCCAGTCCGTAAAAAAAGCCCTTTTCCCGTTTGATGCGCGAACAAACAAAGCCGGAAGCAGCAGCCCCCAGACAGCCGATGAGCAAGCCTGACGGCTTCATGATTGAAAGCGGCGCCGGAAGCCTCGAAAGTATCAATGCCATGATCAGAAGAAGGAAAAAGATACTCACGATCCCCATTCCCGTTGCCAAAGCAACACACCCGCATGCAGAGCCTGCCCTGCACTTCTTAAACAAAGGCAGCAGCACACGATGCCCTCGCTTTTTCTTAGCCATTGTTCCACCCCTTTTGACCTTTTTACCATCAGTTTATGCAGGGTGGGTGTGCGGTATGCTGCTGTCAATCCTCCATATTCTTTTTAAGCCGTTCCATATCGGACTCGTTGCTGAGCATCTTTTGCAGATTTGCCAGCTTTTTCACGGTGTTCATGCTGACGCCGTGTTCCATCTTGCACGCCTCGATCTCTGCAACCTCCCGCTCGATCCCCAAAATAGTCTGAAGAAAACTGCTGAGTGTTTCATGCTTGGTATTGATCTCCGAGGCTTTTTTCTGTCCGTCCTCAGTCAGGTAAATCAAAGAATACTTCTCCTGTGTCAGCAGTCCCATATCCGCTAAATTGGTAATGGCGCGATGAACACTGGGTTTTGATACGGACAGCTTGATGGCGATATCGGTTGATTTTACGCCTTGTCCCCGATTGATTTGGTAGATGCACTCCAAATAATCCTCAACAGACGGTGTAAACTTTGCATTCATCTCGGCATCTCCTTTTTGCTTTTTTTTAAGTATATCCAATATTTTCTGTCTTTGCAAGCCACTTTTTCGATCCCTGTATCTAATTTTTCCGATATATCAGGATATCCACCTCGATCTGGGTGTCCAGCTGGGTCAGCGCGTGTACCTTTTCCGCTGTCTGCACAGAGGATTTGTAGTAATAAGGCGTCATGGTAAACAGATTGGAAATATCCTCCTGAGAGGGAAGGTGGATGGTGGTATGCACCTTTTCCTTTCGTTCAAAGGTAAAGCCCTCGTAGGTGTGATCCACCTTTTTATTTTCGTATGGCTCGTCATAGATCGCTTCCTTGAGCTCCCACAGGTGCTTTGTGGATGCAACCGCAAAGACGAGAACCCCCTGTTTTTTCAAAACACGGCGGAATTCATCGATGCAGATCGGCGCAAACATGCTGATCAAAACATCGCAGCAGCTGTCCCGGATCGGCAGATCAAAGGAGCTTCCCACTGCCCACAGGATATCCCTGCTGGATTTTGCCGCCGCATTGACGGCGATTTTTGAAATATCCATCCCGCACAGCTCCGGCTCGATGGAGTGTTCCGTCAGGCTTTCGTACAGCCGCGTGGTGTAATACCCCTCTCCGCATCCCACGTCGAGGATGGTCGGCTGTACGTTCTGTGCACGAAGGAGCTCCTCCCCGACGACGCGGTTCATTCCCTCGCTGATCGGCTCATAATACCCCTTGTGCAGGAAACTTCGCCGGGCATTCACCATTTCCTTGTTGTCTCCCGGAATTTTCGAGCGCATCTTGTTTGCCGGAAGAAGATGGATGTATCCGGAAGCAGAACAGTCAAAGCTGTGTCCTTTCTTGCAGCAGTAGCTTTTCCCTTTGGGACTGAGCTTCCCCTTGCAGACAGGACAGGTAAAAATATTCATCACAGCGCCTCCCTTTTGCGTATCGATATTATGTTCGCACAGGCTTTATTTTATCTGTGCCAAGGATGTCCATTGTTAACGTTCTTGTCCCGTTTTGACCGAAGAAGGCGACAAAGCTCCTCTGATCGCGGTTGATGCTCATGACCTGCCCTTTGCCGAAAGCACTGTGCTCCACATGCATCCCTGCATACAGCAGAAATTCACCGTTCTCCCCTACTGCAAACGGGTCGTTCATCAGGCGGGGAAGAAAGCGCGACGGGAAGATCCTCGTGTCGCCGGAATAGTCGGAGTGCGGGATGATGAGCTTTTTGCGCGCGCGTGTCACCGCTACATAGAAAAGGCGCGCTTCTTCCTCCATGAGCTCCCCTTTGCCCACCTTCTCCTGTTCGATTGCGGTGTGATTGGGGAAAATGTCCTCCACAGCATCCAGCAAAATCACGGTATCAAATTCGAGCCCCTTTGCGGAATGGGCAGTCGTGAGGGTGAGATGGCTGTCCTTGCGTTCGCTGTGTACTGCGATGATTTCGTCGATTTCGTCGATTCGTTCCAGCAGCTCCTCCAAGCTCCGAACGCGAAGCGCCAGATTTTTCAGTGCCATCAGCTTATGCGCCTGGTTGGAAAACGAAGTGCCGCAGGTGTATTCGAGAAAATCGAGATAGCCGATCGGGCCAAGGATCGTATCGATTGCCTTTGCCGGCGTCATTGTTTTGAGCGATTCGATCATCGCTGCCACATACCTCGCCCGCCCTGTATTGGACTGGTCCCTGCTGTGCTCAAGAATTCGGTCGAACCATGTTTCTCCCGCCAAAAGCGGTGCGGTGTTCATCGTCTGAAGCAGGTTCCTGCGGATGTAGGCACTCGTCTTATGAAAAATACGGGTGAAGGCTTTGAGATTCGTGCGGTCAAAGCTCAGGTCACAAAAAGCTAAAATATCGCCGATAACATAATGGTTGCGAAAGGAGGTCTTGTGGTCGCGGATGAAGAAATCCACATCGTTTCGCTCCAGGATGTCGAGGAGCGGGATTGCAGAAAAGTTGTTTCGGTAGATCACTGCCACGCTGCCGCAGGAGCTGACGCATGTTTCCACCACCATCTGATACTGCTCGTTGAGATCGCGGAGCTTCGGGGTCGAGATCGGCTCCCCCTGCTCTGCACGGGTCACCATCTTTTTCTCGTATCGGTTTTGATTTTGGGAAATGAACACTGCGGCGCGCTCTACGATGCTCTTTGTGCTGCGGAAATTTTCCTCCATTTTGAGGATTCTCGCATTTGGATAAATCTCTGAAAAATGCATCAGGTTCTGCGGCTGTGCTCCGCGAAAGCCGTAGATGCTCTGGTCTTCGTCGCCCACCATGAACAGGTTGTTTTTCGGTGCTGCGAGCAGCCGGATGATCTCATGCTGAAGCTTTGATGTGTCCTGCGCTTCATCGACGCAGAGATAGGGGTACCTTTGGCGGTACTGTTTGAGAAGCTCGGGATACTTTCGCAGCGCAGTGCAGGCATAGCTGAGCATATCGTCAAAATCCATCAGCCCATTTTCGCGCTTGTAGGCGCTGTACCGCTCGTAGAGCATCCACAGCTTCTGAATATCCGTATCGATGAGCGCTGCATCCTCCTGCTTCATCATGCTGTTTTTGATGAGTCCAAGGCATGACACCAGCTCCTCCTCGGTATCCTCCGATAAAAACTCTCCGTTGACGCTGGAATAGATTTCCCGCAAAATGGCGCTCCTGCTTTTCGTGCTGCCCTGTCCCTCCAGCAGGACAGGCGGCTCTCCGCCGCTGAGCTTGCAATATGATTTGAGGATGCGAAAGCAGAGGGAATGGATGGTGGAAAAGTGGGGGATCTCGCAGCCGAGGTCGCCAAAGAGCATCCGATAGCGATGCTGCATATCGAGGGCTGCTGCCTTGGAAAAAGTGATCGTCAGGATATTGCCCGGTGCGATCCCTCCATTGACGATCATGTTGGCGATCCGCGCCACAGTGACCGTCGTTTTACCGGCTCCGGGTACAGCAAGAAGAAGCACCGGACCCTCTATCGTGTCCAATGCTTCCTTCTGCTGCTGATGTAATTCGATTTGGAATCGTTCCTGCAAATATGCCGGAATAGAAAAAGAATTCATCTTACCCTACTTCTCGTTTCCGTCTGATTTTTTATCGGAGCTTTTGATACCCCTGCGCAAAAATTTCAGCTCTCTTGTCTTTTTCTTTGTGCTGTCCTTTGCGTATTCGATCAGCTGCAAATCTTCCGAAGCGTATGCATCCAGTGCCGTTGCCATCCCTTTTTTGCTCAGGCGGTGTTCAATGCCGCGCTGGATGAGGCTGTAGATCACGGCGAAGGTCGGCACACCGATGAGCATCCCGACAAATCCAAACAATCCGCCGAATACGGTAACCGAAAAGATGACCCAGAATGCGGACAGACCGGTGGAGTCGCCCAGAATCTTCGGACCGATGATATTGCCGTCAAGCTGCTGAAGCAGCAGGACGAAAAATGCAAAGTAGAGCGCCTGCAGCGGGCTTACGAGGAAAATCAGGAACGCGCTCGGGATGGCACCGATAAACGGTCCGAAGTACGGGATCACGTTTGTGACACCGACGATCACGCTGACGAGCATGGCGTACGGCAGGTGAAGGATGCTCATTCCCACAAAGCACAGCACGCCGATGATGAAGGAGTCGAGAATCTTTCCGGAAATAAAGCCGCAGAAGATGGAGTTGCTGTCGTGTGCCAAAACAAGGACATCGTTTGCAAAATTCTGTGGAAAAATCGCATACAGCATCTTCTTGATCTGCGCTGCAAAGGTTTCCTTGGAAAGAAGGATGTACACTGAGATGATCACGCCCACAATGATATCGATGAAGCTGCTGGTGATGCGAAGCGTGATATTTACCACAAACGGCACAATGCCGGAAATCAGCTCGTAGCTTTTTTGGATGATGGTTTCTGCGGATTGATAGATTCTCTGCAGGATCTCCGATACCACCTGATTGTCGCCGTATTCTGCAATCAGATGGCTGATGATGGTTTCAAAGTTTCTGGCATATCCCGAAGTCTGCGCAAGCAGGGTGCGGAAGCTGTCCGCGATCTGCGGGATGACGATTGCCCCGAAAAGCACCAAAATGGTGATGCCAAAGAGGATACTGAGCAAAACAGAAAGACGGCGCCTGTTTTTTCTTGCCACCTTGCTGCCGAACAGCTTTGGAAATACCGTATCCTCAAGCCATTTCAAAATAGGGTTCAAAAGATAGGCGATCACTGCACCGTAAATAAACGGGATCAGCAGCCCCAAAATGACACCCAAATGTTGTTTGACCCCTGCAAGATCATCGATTATGTTAAAAAACAGGATACCCCCTGCAATCACCAGGAACACATAAACCGCAATGGTGGTATATTTGCGGTTCCAATCGATCTTCATACTCTTTGCCTCACTTTTTCTGTTATTATTTTGATTTGCTATGCCATTTCTTCGCAGAGGGTCAGCCATTCGTCGGAATATTGCTCATTTTGCTTTTTCTGCTCCTCGATCTTATGACAAATCTCCTCCACCTTTTGATAATCCGCTGCGATGTCCGGCTGTGCCATCTGAGTGGACAGCTCCTCGATATAGCTTTCCCCTTCCTCGATCAGCTGTTCCAGTTTGGCGATGCGCTTTTGGACTGCCACCTGGTGTGCGCGCTCCTGCTTGGAACGGTGGTATTTTTGCGCATTTTCCTTTGCAGCGTCCGTCTTCTGTGCCGGTTTTTCTTCCACAGGCTCTCTGCGGTGCTCCAGATAATAGTCATAATTTCCGTTGTAGATCTCCACGCCGGTGGGATTCATTTCGATAATCTTCGTGGGGATCTTGTTGAGGAGGTAGCGGTCGTGCGATACCATGATGAGCGTCCCTGTAAATTCGGACAGCGCATCCTCCAGCATTTCCTTGCTGGCGATGTCGAGGTGGTTGGTCGGTTCGTCCATCACAAGGACGTTGCCGTGTTCCAGCATCATCACTGCAAATGCCACCTTTGCCCGCTCGCCGCCGGAGAGATTTTTGATTTCTTTGTATACATCCTCCCCCGACAGAAGCACGCGTCCGAGAATGGAGCGGACATCCTGCTCAAGCATCTGCGGAAAGCGGTCCCAAATCTCATTGATTGCCTGTTTCTCCGGGGAAAGCTGGCGGTTCTCCTGGTCATAGTAGGATATTTTTACTTTTCTGCCCCAGTCCATCCGGCGATATTCGCAGGGGATCATTTGAAGCATCGCCTTGAGCAGGGACGATTTTCCCACGCCGTTGGGACCGATGAAGGCGATCTTCTCCCCGCGAAGAACATCGATATCGAGGTTTTCGCACAGTGTTTTTCTTCCCTCTCCCAGTCCAACCGAAATTTTGATGCCTTCACCGTGAAACACATCCTTGACCGGCTCTTCCTCATAGTCGAAGGTAAAGCTCGCCTTTTTGCTCCACAGCATCGGTTTTTCGATGCGCTCCATGCGCTCCAGTGCAGCAATGCGCGATTTTGCACTCTTGCTGGTGGAAGCCCTTGCGAGGTTTTTCTGCACATACTCCTCCATCGATGCGATTTGCTGCTGCTGCATTTCATATTCCTTCTGCTGACGCTCGATGCGCTCTTTTTTCTGCACCGCATAGCGGCTGTAATTGCCGTGGTATTCGGTCAAAACCGTATGCTCGATCTCCCAGACCTTGTTGATGAGATGGTCAAGGAAATAGCGGTCGTGCGATACCACAAGGAGTGCGCCCTTATAGGTGCTCAGATATTCTTCCAGCCAGCCCAGCGTCTTAAAGTCGAGGTGGTTGGTCGGTTCGTCCAGGATGAGAAGGTTCGGCTCGCGCAAAAGGAGCTGTGCGATGGCAAGGCGCGTTTTTTCTCCGCCGGAGAGATGGTCGGTGACGGTGTTCCTGTCATACGAGCCAAAGCCCATACCGCTGAGGATACGGTTGATTTTTACATCGATCGTATAGCCCTCTCTCTGCTCAAACAGCGCCTGCTTTTTGGCATACTGTGCCGTCAGTTCTTCCAGCATCTGCGGGTCATCGTGAAACTGCTCCATCTTCTGATGAAGCTGCTCCACCTCTTCCCCCAGTGCGAGCAGATCGGAAAAAACAAGGCGCATTTCCTCCTGAATGGTCCTTCCGTTGGAAAGTCCGCTGTTCTGCCTGAGATAGCCGATGGTGGAGCCATTGGTCAAAACGACCTGCCCCTCCTCATAGTCGAGCCCTGCTGCAATCACATTGAGCAGGGTGGATTTTCCTTCCCCGTTTGGACCCACAAGACCGATGCGGTCGCGGTCCTGAATGGCAGCAGTCACATCCTTTAGGATCTGTACAGCGCCATAATATTTACTAACATGTTCGAGTGATAAAATCATAGTTCTCCTACTCCTGTTTTATGCTATTTTTATACTACCACATGGCGGCTTTTGGAACAAGAGGTTTTGAAAACAAACTGATTCGCAGGATTTTTTTAGCTCCATACACAAAATCAGGAAATAATTTTCGAGCAATGAAGTAAACTCCGCCCTTTTTGCTACTATATAAGTTGATGGAAATGAAAAAAACTTTGAATCGCTTTATTCACAGTTTGTCGATTGTTTCTATGAAACTCTTGTGATATAGTATATCTATTAGTCTAATCGTTTTGCCAAACGGGACAGGACCTCAAAAAACAGGCAGCTGAGGGGGATGAAATGTCTACTATCATTAAAATTCAAAATCTGCGAAAGGTATATTCCATCGGGAAGGAAAAGGTCGTCGCACTCAACAATATTTCGCTCAATATCGAACAAGGAGAGATCTGCTGTATCCTCGGTACCTCCGGTTCCGGTAAATCCACACTGCTCAATCAGCTTGCAGGGCTGGAAAAGCCGACCAAGGGCTCTGTAACGATTGGGAAAACCAATATCTCAAAGCTCTCTGAAACAAAGCTGGCACGGTTTCGTCAAAAATACATCGGATTTGTTTTTCAGTCGTACAACCTGCTCCCCGCATATACTGCGCTCGAAAACGTCGCGATGCCCCTGATGTTTCGGGGGGTCAGCAAGAAAAAGCGAAACGAGCGCGCCGCAAAGCTCCTTCGTCTGGTTGGACTGGGAAAGCGGATCTATCATAAGCCGACACAGATGTCCGGCGGTCAGCAGCAGCGCGTCGGCATTGCGCGCGCCTTTGTCAGCAAGCCGAAGATCATCTTTGCCGATGAGCCTACCGGAAACCTCGACACACGCACCACAAAGGATGTCATGGAGCTGATGGTGAACCTCTGCCGCAAATACAACGAAACCTTTGTCCTTGTTACGCACGACCGCGACCTTGCTCTGTATGCCGACCGGATCATCACCCTTCAGGACGGCGTGATCATCGGAGATCAGAAAAACGAGTCCATCGCGCGCACAGAGGAGCAAATCAAGGCAGAGGCAGCGCTTCAGAACGAAGATACTGAGAGTAAGCCTTCTGCCCAGGAGGATAAAACCGAGAGCTTGGATGGGGCATCGCCGGACAATCCTGAGCCTTCTGTTCCCCCGCCGGAGCAGTCAGCTTCATCCGCCCAAACACAAAACGAAGCAAAACAATAAAATGGAGGAACACAGAACAATGAAAAAAGAATTCCTAATGAAGCGGGTCATCCCTCTCGTTTTGGCATTGCTGATGGTGGGAGGCACACTTCTTACCCTGCTTCCGGTCAAGTCCTATGCGGCAGATCCCAACGCTCGTCCCCAGGGCAGCGCTTCCATCAATATGGTCCCGATCACAAATTACCCGCAGGTCGTATTCTATGACCATGAAGGCAATGCGATCGATATCATCAAAGAGCTTGATCTTGCATCCGATGCAAATTCTCCCTACTATAACAAGGACGGGAGCGATCCGTCTGCTCTAACAAATATTTTGCTGGAAGACAAAAATCTGCGGTATACTAAGAATACCGTGTACTACAAAAAAGACGGAAGCGCCGAGAAAAGCTGGAATTTCAGCAAGGTCGATCTGATTTTTGCCTACGCAGATCACGATTATAAGCTTGGTGACAATGTTTCCCCGGATTCGCTCAGCAAGATGTTCGACGGTGTTGCTTACCTGCATTACGGAGATATCCGCATCGAAGCAGACGAGGTCCGCTTTATGAAAAGCAGGAAAAGTCGCCTGATTTCTGAAATTCGCTTTAACAAAGTGGACTTTTTCGATGGCGAGCACAACAAGATGACGCTCTATCTTCAATATCTCGAAAATTCGAACCCATCGGACCAGGGCGCAGATACCGCAGTCTCCATCATGCACAAGGGCAACATCGAATACACCTTTACAAGAATGATGCTTGACCGAAAGAATGAAGCTCCGTCCGATCCCGAAGATCCCCCCAAACCGCCGCCGGAAGACGACAAAGACGAGCCTGTTATCAAAAGTGCCACCCCATACATCATCGTGGATGAATATTCCATCGGAGGCAACCAGCAGGTTCGCGCCGGGGACAGCTTCACGCTCAACCTCAACTGCATGAACACACACAAGCGCATCCCGCTTGAAAACATCATTTTGAAGGTTGCCACTTCGGATGGGCTTCAGCTCACCAATTCCTCCAACACCTTCTACATCAAGAGCCTTGGAAGAGGATCTTCCTTCGACAAGGAGCTTCGGATTTCTGCCCTGCCCAATGCAGAGGCAAAATCGCACACCATCACCCTCACCTTCTCCTATGAATACATTGCGGATGATGCACGCCAGAAGGGTGAGATGTCACAGGAAATCACCATCCCTGTGATCCAGCAGGACCGCTTTTCCGCAGACCCTGTTTCCGGTGTCAGCGAGGCTACTGTCGGCGAGGAAGTTGACATCGTTGCAAAATACATCAACAAATCAAGAGGCGAGCTATTTAACCTCACCGCCACCATGGAATGCGATGACAGCATCCGATGTGACGAAAAGATCCAGCATAAGGGCAATATCGTTCCGGGCGGCTCCGGCGATTTGGAATTCACGCTCACAGGCAGCACTGCGGGGACCTATGAATGCTCCATTTTGTATACATACGAAGACGCTCTTGCAAACACGAAACAGCTGCGCATCCCGTTTGAAGTTACCTTTGTGGAGGCACCGGTTATGGAGTGGGACGATCCGATGATGGATATTCCTGCCGGGAATGAAATGATGCTCGATGAAAACGGCAACCCCATCGACCCGAACGCACCGGTACAGCAGGGCATGTCAAAGCAGCAGATTGCCGCGATCTCCGTCGGCGCCGCTCTGCTCATTTTGATCGCTGCTGTTATCATCATTAAGAAGCGCAAAGCTGCGCACGAATTTGAGGACGACGATGAGAATATTTGATTTGATTTCAATGACGATCAAAAATCTTCTGCGTCGTAAAATGCGAACCGTTCTCACCATCACCGGTGTTATTGTCGGTACCTGTTCCATCGTTGTAATGGTTTCACTCGGTATCGGACAAACACAGGCAATGGAAGAAAGCATCGCACAAATGGGCGATCTGACCACCATTGAGGTCTACGCCTACGGCGGAAGAAACCCTTCGGACACAGAACAGCCCAAATTAAACGACGAAATGATGCACAAGATTTTAAGTATCCCCGGTGTAAAAGCAGGCACCCCTTACTGGAACCCGCCGCATATGGACATGCGCGCCGTTTCCGGGAAGAAGGACCGCTATGAGCTTGGAATGTGGAATGTGCGCGGAGTCTATGCCGATCAGCTCGAAAAAATGGATTTCAAGCTCGCAGAGGGTGAGCTTCTCCCCGCAGGCAAGGAGCACACCTCCAGCAAGAAAAAGAAAAAGATTCGGATGCTCATGGGCAGCAAGATCATCTATGAGTTTACGGATACCAAGCGTCAGGGTCAGGCTGCCTACCGCTGGGAGGGTATGACCGATGCTGCCGGAAACCCGCTCCCTCCGTTTGTGGACCCGATGAAGGATGATCTGTTCCTCGTGCTGCAAAGCAACGAAATGACCGAGGATCATAAACCAAAGTATGAGGATCTGCGCTACGAAATCGAGGTCACCGGTCTGATGGGCAGCAGCGACCCCAACGTCTGGGACGAAAACGGCTATAACATCTATATGGATATCTACGATTTGAGAGATCTGTATGAAAATTACAAAAAAGCCTTCAAGATCAAGGAGGAGAAGGGCTCCAATGTCCGCGACCCCAATGTCTACAACAACGCAAAAATCAAGGTGGATTCCATCGACAACGTTGAGGCGGTCGACAAAGCCATCAAGGAGCTTGGATTTGAAACGCAGTCCCTCAACTCCATCCGAGAGCCGATGATGAAGCAGATGCGTCAGCAGCAGATCTTTTTGGGCGGAATCGGCGCGATCTCGCTTCTGGTTGCCGCCATCGGGATCAGCAACACGATGGTCATGTCCATCTACGAGCGCACCCGTGAAATCGGTGTGATGAAGGTGCTCGGCTGCCGCCTGAGCAATATCCGCAGCATCTTTCTGATGGAAGCAGGACTCATCGGATTCTTCGGCGGCCTGTGCGGCATCGGCATAAGCTATGCCCTCTCCTACGGCATCAACTACGTGGTTTCCTCCGGGATGCTCAATCAGGACGGAGGAATGGGCGGGATGATGATGGGCGGAATGGGCATGAGTGCAAAGCTTTCTGTCATCCCTCCGTGGCTTGCATTGTGCGGCATCGGATTTGCCACCGTCATCGGGCTGGTGTCCGGATTTTCCCCTGCAAACCGCGCAGTGAAAATCAGCGCACTGGAGGCAATCAAGCACGAATAGTATTGTTCTGATACTTCAAAAAGGCGTACTTTCCCAAAAAGGAAAGTACGCCTTTTTTGTTTTCCGCCGTTTAATCTTCACAGCAGATGAATGCCAATGCCCCATACTCTGATAAAAGTCCCGGACGGTAGGTCCCGCAGAGGACCAGCGGTTCGATCCCGGAAAATTCCTTCGGTATCGGAAAATATGCCCCGTCCTTGGTGCGATTGACAACGATGAACACCTGATTTCTCTCATCCATCCTTCGGACAAAGGAGCAAATCTGTGATGTTACACACAGCGGCGTAAAGTCGCTGTGCTGCAAAAATCCGAGAGAACAGCGCAGCTGACCCAATGTCTGAAACCATGAAACGAGATCGGGATTTTCATACCCCCACGGATAGCAGCAGCGGTTGAAAGGATCACGATAGCCCGACAGTCCTGCCTCATCCCCATAGTAGAGGCTTGGAATTCCGGGGAGGAAATACTGGATCACCGCCGCCACCTTGAGCATCCGAATCGCACTTTCATAGTCGTCCATTGAAAGGTAGTGGTGCTGCGCCTGCCACGGGCGGTCATGTCCTTCCGAGGATTCCCCGACGAGTGCCGTCAATGCCCGCTCAGTATCATGTGTGGACAGCGGATTCATCGCACAGTTTAAGACAGGAAGCGGGTAATGCTCCACAATGGAGGAGATAGTTGTCAAAAACTGCCTGCTGTCCCCGTAGCGGACATAATTGAGCACACAGCTGCGAAACGGATAGTTCATCACGCTGTCAAGCTGTCCACCAAGGAGATACCTTCTGCGCTGGCTGTATGCAATCTTGTTGGAGGCGTCCTCCCACACTTCCCCGATCACGCAGCAGTCTTCCCCATGCGATTTGACCGCCTTGTTGATTTCATCTAAGATCACGTCCGGCAGCTCATCCACAACATCGAGCCGAAATCCGGAGGCTCCGGCGTTCATCCAGTGGTGAATGACGGAATCCTCGCTGCGGCAGATGAAATCGAGGTAATCCTCCCGTGTTTCGTTGACTGCGGGAAGTGTTTCGAAGCCCCACCAGCTGTCATAATTATCGGGGTATTCATGAAAATGATACCACGGATAATAGGGGCTGTTCGAGTCGCGGTATGCTCCCACATGCTCCCCATAGCGCCCCTCCCGATTGAAGTAGAGGCTGTCGCTGCCCGTATGGTTGAACACTCCGTCGAGGATCACTGCAATGTTGTGCTCCTTTGCTGCGGCACAAAGCGAGGAGAAATCTTCTTCTGTGCCAAGCAGCGGATCGATCTTTTTGTAGTTTGCCACATTGTATCGATGGTTGGAGTGTGCTTCAAAAATCGGATTGAGATACAGGCAGGTCACACCAAGGGACTGCAGGTAATCGAGCTTGCTTTCGATTCCCCTGAGGTCGCCCCCGAAATAATCGGAGCAATCGAACACGCCCTTCTCGTTCGGGAGGAATACGGGAAGCGCTCCCCAATCGCGGCGAATGCTGCGCCCATACGGGATGGGTCCCTTTTCCGTCCCCGAATTACAGAAGCGGTCGGGGAAAATCTGATAGATGATGCCCTTCCCGAAGCATTGGGGCGTTTTCATGCTGTGGTCGTATACCGTCAGCTGCCACCAGTGGCTGTTGGTGTCCACCTCTCCGCACTGGAATGCGTCGGATGTGATGGTGTGGCAGTTTCCCTGTGTGCAGTAGAGAAAGCTGTAAAAATAGAGCTTTGGTTCGATCGGCAAAAACTGAACCTCATAGATGTTTTCATTTGCCGTGTATTCTAATAGCTCCATCGGATATTCCTTGTCGCACCTGTCATCTGCACGAAGGATCATAGACACACGCTCGGGTGCGATGTTCTTCGGCAGATAGATCCGCAGCGTGACAAAGCTGCCGGACGGAACTGCGCCAAATGGTTTCTTGTATTCGAGGAGCTTGCTGTCAAACATACAGGTATTCACATCAAGATCCACCTTTCCTCTGAGATCGCAGGAAAAAATCCCTGCCTGTTCGATTGATTCTAACGCAGCTTCCAGATTTTTTGTGCATATTCCGCAATCGCGCGGTCTGCACAGAAGTAACCCGACTGTGCGATATTGCAAAGGGACATTTTCTGCCACCGGTCGATGTCTGCATAGGTTTCATAGAGTTTACGGCGTGCCGCATCATAGCTGTCAAAATCGCGCAGGACCATATATGGGTCAGCGTGCTTGAGGTTTTCTGCCAGCGGCTCAAAGGTATCCCCCATCGCGCCCGATGTCAGCATATCGATGGCTTCATGAAGGATCGGGTTCTTGGTGTACAGCTCTCCCGGATAGTATCCGTTTTCCTTGACCCGTTTTACCTCTTCCGAGGACATTCCGAAAATGCAGATGTTGTCTTTTCCGACATGCTCCCCAATCTCCACATTGGCTCCGTCCCAGGTGCCGAGGGTGATTGCACCATTGAGCATCAGCTTCATATTGCCTGTGCCGGATGCCTCTGTTCCTGCCAGAGAGATCTGCTCTGAGATTTCACTTGCAGGCATCAGACGCTCCGAGGTGGTCACGCAGTAATCTTCGAGGTATACTACGTTGAGGATATCGCGCACCTGCGGATCGTTTTGGATCATCTCTCCAAGGGAGCAGATAAATTTGATGATCTGCTTTGCAAGATAATATCCGGGGGCAGCCTTTGCGCCGAACAGGAATGTGATCGGCTGGTACTCCTTGTTCGGATTTGCCTTGATCTCCTGATACAGGGACAGGATCTGAAGAGCATTGAGGTGCTGGCGTTTATACTCATGCAGCCGTTTTACCTGTACATCAAAGATGGAATCGGGATCGATTTTCTGCCCTGTCAGCTTAAAGAGGTGGTTTGCAAAATCCGCCTTGTTTTCCTGCTTGATTGCTGCAAGGCGCCGGAGAACGCCTTTGTCCTCCTGATATGGGAGCAGGCTTTGCAGCTTGCTCATATCATGCAGGAAATCCTCCCCAATCAGCTCCGAAATGAGCGCAGTAAGGCGCGGATTGGACTGATACAGCCAGCGGCGCGATGCGATGCCGTTTGTCACATTGGTAAATTTCTGCGGGTCCACACGGTAGAAGTCGCGCAGAACATCGTCCTTCAAAATCTGGCTGTGAAGCGCCGATACCCCGTTTGTGCTGTGGGAACCCACGACAGAGAGGTTCGCCATATAGATCATATGGTTTTCGATGACTGCCATGCGGGATGCAGTATAGCAATCCACTTGACACTCCTTGAGCAAATGCTCCCTCCAGCGGCGGTCGATCTCCTTAACGATCTGATAGACGCGCGGCAGCAGTGCGTGAAAGAGATCCTCGTTCCAGCATTCCAGCGCTTCGCTCATGACCGTGTGGTTGGTGTAGGCAAAGGTCCTGCATACCGTATCCCACGCTTTTTCCCAGCTGTATCCGCAGTCATCGAGCAGAATGCGCATCAGTTCGGGGATTGCAAGGGTCGGGTGTGTGTCGTTGATGTGGATGGCATTTTTCTCCGCGAAGTTTTCGAGCGTGCCGTAAATATCGACGTGCCGTCTGACAATATCCTGCATCGATGCCGCAACAAGGAAATACTGCTGCTTGAGGCGCAGGGTCTTGCCGGCGGGATGGTTGTCGTTTGGATAGAGGATCTTGCTGATGATCTCTGCCATCGAGTTCTGGCTCAGTGCCGTGATGTAATCGCCCTTGTTAAAGGATTCCATATCGAACATGGGGCTTTTTGCGCTCCAAAGGCGAAGTACACTCACGCCCTTGGAATCATAGCCGGAAATCATGATATCATACGGCATCGCCTTTACGACGGTATAGTCCTTGTGCTGAACATGGTGGTAGCCATAGTCCCAGTATTCTTCTACATGTCCGCCGAAGTGTACGTCCACGGCGTGTTCGGGAACCGCCTCAAGCCACACCTCTCCTCCGGGGAGCCAGTTGTCGGGAAGCTCTGTCTGCCAGCCATCCACGATCTTCTGCTTGAATACGCCGAACTCGTACAGGATGGAGTAACCCATCGCCGGATATTCCTGCGTTGCAAGCGCATCCATAAAGCAGGCAGCCAGACGTCCAAGCCCGCCGTTGCCAAGTCCTGCGTCCGGCTCCAGCTCAAACAGGTCCTCCATCTCGACGTGATAGCGCCCAAGCACATTCCGAACGACCTCCTGCATCCTGAGGTTATAGATGGAGTTTTTGAGCGAACGCCCCAGCAAAAATTCCATGCACATATAATAGGTTTGTTTTCGCCCTTTTGCCTTGCAGTCTGCCATGAAATGGAGCCGTTTGTTTTTGAGGATTTCACGCATCACACTGGCGGTGGTGCGGTAATAATCGACGTCTGATGCACTTTCCGGTGTCAGACCCATTGCTGCGAGCTTTTGGCGCAGATGATGATCAAATTCTTTTTCTGTCATATGATGTTCCATTGATAGTTGTCCTTTCTTGCATTTCTGTTTGTCCTCTTCACTTCTTACCTTGGAAAAGCGCAGAAATAAAGGAAAACGGGAGTTACGTTTTATTGCTATAAGTATATCGGATTTGACCCAAAACCGCAAGGTTTTCCCAAAATCCTCTGCTGTGAGGATTGGTCGTTTTTTCTGCTTTGATACAGCTGTATTTTTCTTTTTGTACGGCACTTGCAATGCTGCAAAAAACATCTATAATAGATTCTAAAGAAAAAGAAAGGATGATAACGATGGATTTTCTTTCCCTTGCCAAAAAGCGTTATTCTGTGCGCAAATATAAAGACCTTCCTGTAGAGCCGGAAAAGATCGCACAAATCCTCGAAGCCGGTCGTGTTGCTCCGACCGGTGCAAACCGCCAGCCGCAGCGCATCCTTGTTGTGCAAACCGAACAAGGATTGGAAAAGCTCAAAAAAGCGGCGCGTTTTTATGATGCCCCGGTTGTCATGATCGTCTGCACCGCACCGGACGAAGCGTGGGTGCGCAAAAAAGACGGCAAAAACATCGCAGAAATCGATGCCTCTATCGTCACCGACCATATGATGCTCGAAGCGACCTCCCTCGGTCTTGGAAGTCTGTGGATCTGCTGGTTCGATCCGGATGTCCTCCGCGAGGAATTTCAGATCCCGGATTCTTTTGTTCCTGTAAATCTTCTTGCAATCGGCTATGCTGACGGAGAACCTGCTTCGGAAAATCGCCACGATGAACAGAGAAAACCACTGCATGAAACCGTATCCTTCGAAAACTGGTAATTTTTCGGGTTTTCACACACAAAATCAGCGGATAATCGTTTGATTATCCGCTGATTCTTTCTGCTATAAAATAATACAGATGAGTCCGCTGCATCCTTCGTTGATGATGCGCTCGATCGTTTCCTGCAGGCGGATGCGTGCATCCGACGGCATCCGATACAGCTTATTGTGAAGCCCCTCATTGACAAGCTCATGAAGCGATTTTCCGAAAATATTGGATTCCCAGATCTTCACAGGGTCCTCCTCAAATTCCTGAAGCAGGTATCGAACAAGCTCCTCCGACTGCTTCTCGCTCCCGACGATTGGAGAAACCTCCGTTGTGATGTCTGCCTTCATCATATGGATCGACGGAGCAGATGCCCTGAGCCGAACGCCGAAGCGTCCGCCCTGCTTGACGATTTCCGGCTCCTCCAGATGAAGCTCCTCCAAGGACGGCATCACGATGCCGTAGCCTGTTGCCTGCACCTCATCGAGCGCGCCCTTGATTTTATCATACTGACGCCTGATTTTTGCAAGCTCCAGCATACAGGGGATGAGCTCCTCTTCTCCGCTGATTTTTACTCCCGTTGTTTCAGCCAAAATCTGATAAAACAGCTGCGGCTCTACCTGCACGGAAATTTTGACACTGCCGCACCCCATGTCGATGCCCTCGATGCGTGCGCTCTTGATCTGTTCGCATTCTTCGATCTCACTGAGCTGTTCTTTGAGCTGACTCAAACGCTGCATCGGTTTGCAGGCATTGCAGATTGCCTCAAAGATGGAGCGTTTGAGCCAATGCTCTTTTTCGAGTGCAACGATCCAGCGGGGCAGATCGACCTGGATTTCCTTGATTGGGAACTCATGGAGCACCTGAGAAAGAATCGTGCGGATCTCCTCCTCAGACAAATCGAGGCAGTTGACCGGCAGAACGGGAACGCCGTATTTTTCCTGAAGCTCGCTTGCGAGTGCGCGGGCAGCGGAGCTGTGCGGCTCCATACAGTTGAGCAGCACGGTGAACGGCTTTTCGATTTCCTGCAGCTCGGTGATGACCCGCTCCTCCGCCTCCGCATATTCTTCCCTCGGTATATCGCTGATGCTGCCGTCCGTTGTTACGACAAGACCGATGGTGGAATGCTCGGTGATGACCTTTCGTGTTCCGATTTCCGCCGCCATATTGAAGGGGATCTCATCCTGAAACCATGGTGTCATCACCATTCTCGGATTGTCGTTTTCCACATATCCCAATGAGCTTGGAACGATATAGCCCACACAGTCGATCATGCGGACCTTCATGTTCACCTGACCGTCCACCTCGATGGATACTGCATCCTCCGGAATAAACTTCGGCTCGGTTGTCATGATGGTTTTTCCGGCTGCCGACTGCGGCAGTTCATCCACTGCTCGGTCACGGCGGAAGTCCGGTTCCATATTGGGGATGACAACCGTTTCCATAAAGCGTTTGATAAAGCTCGATTTTCCGGTGCGCACTGGTCCCACTACGCCAATATAAATGTCACCATCGGTGCGTTTGGCAATGTCCCTGTAAATCGTTGATTCCATGATACCACTCTCCTCCCTTTTCCGTTACAGCATTGGAATCAAGAGTATCTCCCGCTGTGCGAGGATATCATTGTCCAGTCCGTTTTCTTCCATCACCCCATCGATCGAGGTGTTATATTTTTTGGCAATATCCCAAACGCTTTCGCCGCGGTCTGCATAGTAGATCGTCAGGGCGCAGTCGCGTTTGCAGCTCTTGCTCTTGCTTTCATCAATGGAAATCTCACTCACTGCACACTGATGCTCCAAAGCATAAATACAGCCGGTGATCGATACGGTGCATTTTACCTCCACCTGTGTGCTGCCAATTAAGGAAGATTCCACAAAGGACGGTGTAATTTGTGGAGAAAACAGGAGTGTCGCTCCGTTTGCATCAACGGGGATGTTGTGCGTCAGGGAGCAGGCTTTCTGTAGGATCTGCACTTCGCCGTCCTCCTGCCGGATCAAAACAGACAGATCGGCAGTCGCCTGCACCTCGATGCCATCCTGCGACTTTTCTGTCTGCTGGTCGCGGATGCGGCACCATGCACAGAGCACCGAATCAATGGGCTGTGTGTGCGAAATCGTTTCACAAATGGAATGACTTTCGTCCACACTCTTTTTAAGATCGAGGAAGCACAGGTTTTTTGTTTGAAACTCTGCTTCATACTCGGTGCAGTAGCAGTCGGACACAAGGGAGAGGGCGGTGTTTTGATGGATGAGCACTTGCGCTGTGAGCTGGACCTCCAAATCAAGGAGCTTTGCCTCGCCGTCAAGGTCACACTTTGGCTGGAGCTCCCACCCTGTTACACGGTAGAACGCGGTGCAAAGAGCCTCATCTCCTGTTGCGTTGATGTCTATGCTTTCACTGATGGGCAGTGTATATTCCAGTGTTTGGGGCTGGGGGTCTTCCTCTTTGGAAACAGGCTCATACAGGATGCACAGATGCAGCTCCCCTTTTGTTACGATCCTTCCGGAGATCACCTTTTGATCCGTTATGCATGCTCTTAGCTGTGTAAAGAGGATTTGAGAAATCGGGGCGCGGCTTCCCACCTCCAGCTCCTCGCGAACCTTGAAGGGGCTTTCCTTGCTCAAAAGGCATACTTTATGGTCCATCTCCTGTTTTTTAAGCTGCACCCCCATCCCGCTGCAATCGTCGATGAGTTCTTCTTCGACACAATTTACAGCCTGAATGCTGAGTGTTGCTGCGCCGCGCACTTCAAGCCGACGGCTGCTGACCGCCCGGCAGTTGACATAATCCACATTGCAGTTTACAAACACGATCGGGCTGCTTACAGAAGAACGCAGCTCCACATTGCGGATGTACGGGATCTTATGCTGGATGCTCCTTACCTCTCCCCGCTCCCCTGCATACAGGATGGTGACGAGAAATTCTCCGCTGATCGATAGTCTTGAGCCGCTGGCAGAGCTTTCTTTCACCATGCAGCATACGTCACAATTTAGAATACGTTGGATATCCGGGCAATAATCCGGCAGTATCACATCACATTCGAGCGGCTGTTCTGCTGTACTGTCGAAAATCACTTCATTGACAGGCAAATTTTGCTGAGTTCTGTGCAATTCCATATCGTTTCGCTCCTTACTGTTTTAAACTTTAGAATGATACGATTTTTTTCTATCACATCCTATGCAGTCGATCAGAGCAATATGCTCAAAACAAAATCCTCCTGCGGTGTTTTACCACCGCAGGAGGATTTTGGAAGAGGGAGCTTGCTGCATCCCGTTTTTTGATGAAATTTCTTGCAGATCTGCTACTTGCTGCCTTTGATGTGTGCTGCCACTTTGACGTCCTCACGTTTGATGTGAGAAACAAGCCAGCCGCCCACATTGCTGTTGACCTTGCCGACCAAAGTGATGGTCGGACCGGTGCGTTTGAGTTCCTCACAGATTTCGTTAACGGTCCTTTTATAGCCGTCGTGGAGCTGCTTATGATGTACCGCATCCGGATACTTCGTCTGTGCCTGAAGCTGCTCCTCGTGTGCAAAATGCTTTGCAATATAGGACTCCAAAAAAGTCATAGTCTGTGCGAGCTGGTCGCGCCCATGCCCCTGTGCGCAGGCGTCGAGCAGTGCGTTGATTGCGTCAAACAGCTGGCGGTGCTCGTTGTCAATGGTTGTATTTCCGGTCAGTAAATCGTTGGTGATTTGGTAACTCATTTCTTAACGTTTTCCTTTCTTGCGCGATCCGTGCAAAGAACTCAGAGCACATCCTGTTGTGTTCCATCGTTTTATTGTACAACTTTAGTATACATTTGTAAAGAGGGGAATATCCAAAATCATCCTTCCTTTTATGTGTACCCGATTGTATAACCGACAAAATTGGATTATAATGGTGATACTGCCTTGAGCATCCTCAAAAATAAACAGGGATAAAGGAGATTGTGTTATGTATGATTTTGACAAGGTATTTGACCGCCGCGGCACAGATGCGTTCAAGTGGGACACATTGGAAAAGGATTTTGGAAAAGCAGATTTGATCCCGCTCGGCGTTGCCGATATGGATTTTGAAGTTCTGCCTCAAATCAGGGAAGCGCTCGTTGCACGTTCCGAGCATCCAACCTATGGCTACACCTACGCCGGAGAAAACCTGTACCGTGCGTTCATTGAATGGAACAAAAAGCGCAACTGCTTTGAGATCGAAAAAGAAGAAATGCTGATCGTCCCCGGAACGGTATGCGGCAATGCTCTCGTGCTGCACGCGCTGACCCAGCCCGGTGACAAGGTCCTGCTCACCACCCCGATCTACAACCCCTTCTATGACATCATTCGTCTTCAGGGCAGAACGCAGGTGAATACCTCCCTTAAATGGGACGGCAGCCGCTATGTCATCGATTTTGAGGACATGGAACAGAAGATGGCAGACGGCGTGAAGCTGCTGATCCTGTGCAGTCCGCACAACCCGGTGGGGCGCGTCTGGACAAGGGACGAGCTTACGAAAATCGATGCCCTCTGCCAAAAGTACCACGTCCTTGTATTTTCCGATGAGATCCACAGCGACATCGTCTATCCGGGGCACAAGCACATCCCCTATCCCACCGTTTCGCAGCACGCCGCCGAAACCTCCATCCTTGCGGCAGCGCCCAGCAAAACCTTCAACATCGCAGGACTCAAATGCTCCATCCTTGTCTGCAAAAATCAGGAGCTGCTGTGCAAGGTCCGCGATGCAATGAATGCGTTCCACATGGAGGTCAATACCTTTGGATTTACCGGCTCTGAGGCAGCTTACCAGTACGGCGAAGCATGGCTCGATGAGCTTTTAGTCTACCTTTACGACAACATCACCTATGTAACAAGCTTTGTGGAGCAAAACCTTCCGAAGGTCAAAGCATATGCCCCCGACGGGACCTATCTGATGTGGCTTGATTTTACTGCATATGGTCTGAGCTCCAAGGAGCTGATGAAAAAAATGGTGGAAGCAGGCGTTGCACCAAACGACGGCTCCCACTACGGTGCAGAGGGCGAAGGCTTTCTGCGTGTCAACATCGGCACACAGAGATGCCGCCTCAAAGAAGCAATGGAGCGCCTCAAGGCTGCGTTCGGAGCATAATTTCTGCACACTTTTCCTGTCCCTTGTGCGATTCATTCCTTTCATAAAAACAGACAGGCGTATCCTTTTGGATACGCCTGTCTGTTTTTTCGTAAAGTTTTTCAGGAGCCGCCGCCCTGCTGCCCCTTTGTCACAAGGTCGAGCCCTGTCATTTCCCGAACTTCTTCAAGGCTAAAATAGTTACGGTAATGGTACTGCATCAAAACGGGCTCTCCGTTTTTGAGATAGTAATATCCTGTTATATCGTGATCGTAGGGGTAATCGGAAAATTCGTAGGAAATTTCGTACACATCGCCCTCCTGCCCTGTAAATTGATAGTGCCATGCGCTCCCACTCGGCTCAAAGCCCTCCCGAAGCAGGATCTCATACAGGGTGCCATACGTCACATCATTGTGGTAGTGGGACACGATGTCGTCGTAGTATTCGATCTCATTTGCATTCAGCTTTTCCCTTTCCTCCCGCTTGGTGCGGCAGATGCCGACGTTATTTTTATAGTATGCCACAGACTCTGCAATCTCCTCCTCGGTAAAGGAATCGATCACATCAAAGCGGTAGTCGAGCGCCGTTTTGACGAAGCGGCGGAGGATTTCATCCTGCTTGATCTCATCATCCGTGTAGGACAGATGATCTGCAT
Source organism: Oscillospiraceae bacterium (assembly GCA_020024285.1). Lineage (GTDB taxonomy): Bacteria > Bacillota > Clostridia > Oscillospirales > Ruminococcaceae > Negativibacillus. Next base: position 89,919 of record JAHHTZ010000003.1, read on the forward strand.
CATCCACTTCCCAAGTGCGGATCGTTTCGCGCAGCGGATTATGATACTCCAGCTGACACAGGATGGAAAGCTTTGGATACCCCAGATCAGCAAACGCCCGCTTGAGCAGCTCCAGCTCCTTGCAGCAGGAAAACAGCTCTTCCTTATCTTTGTACGCTCCCAAAATCTTGGCAGACCAGACCATCGCCTCGTTCTGCGAAAGCTCCACCGTCAAAAAATCGAACTTCGGAAGCTCCTGTTTGATCTGATTGAGGACTGCCTTGTCGTAATCTGTTTCAAGGGAATTGCACAGCGTTTCCATCCCCCAGTGATAATCGTTGATAACATGGAATTTGACGTTGTTTGCTTGATCGAGAACGGTCCACACTTCGTCGTGATAGCCGTCCTCCCCCTCGATCTCCCTCGTGTTGACATAAACTGTATAGTTTCTGATTTGGAGCTCCTCCGTGACAAATTGCTCGATGTCACTTTTCTTATATTCGGTCGTACAGCCTCCCAAAAACAGCGCACAGGCTGCAAGCAAGATCAGTTTCTTTTTCATCCGGTGTCCCCCCGTCATAGAAATTCGGTACGATGGCAGCCTTTTCTTTACGCAAAGTATAGCACACGAAGCACCGGAAGTCCACGCACCTTGCCCCTCCTTCGCGCGGAGAAGTGGAAAACATTAGTGATTTTGTACATAAATTCTGTTATTTTTCTATTCTGTCATGGTGAAATAATTTAATAACCATGTTTACTATATTCTTTTCTTATGATAAAATAGGACTTGGAAAGAGAAAAGTTGAGATGAAAGGGGTCGTTCTATCGAAAGAAAGTGTTTGAGAAATAAGGAGCATTACTATGAATCATACTAAATCGGCGAAAATCGTATTTGGAATTTCCATGGCGCTGATTACGATCATGGCGCTGTGGTCCGTAGTATTTAACGAAAATTTCACCAAGCTGTCAAATATAGCGTTCCGGTTTTTGACCAATGATATGGGCTGGCTGTATCTGATTGCGATGGTTGTATTTTTGGTATTTGTTGTCTATGTTGCATTCGGAAAATACGGAAGCATCCGCCTTGGCAGCGACGATTCCAAACCGGAATACAGCAATATGACCTGGTTTGGTCTGCTGTTTGGCTGCGGCATGGGCGTCGGACTTGTATTCTGGGGCGTGGCAGAACCATTGACCCACTACCTCCATCCGCTTGGCATGGAAGGCTCCACCCCGCAAGCCGCTGATTTTGCAATGAAGTCCTTCTTCATGCACTGGGGCATCCTCCCGTGGGCAAACTATGCGGTGATCGGTCTGGCTCTTGCATACTTCATGTTCCGCAAAAACAAAAAGGGACTCATCAGCAGCCTGCTCGAACCGCTCATCGGGGAGAAGCTATCTCAGGGCTGGCTCGGAAAGCTCGTTGATATCCTGGCCGTATTCGCTACCGTAGCCGGTGTTGTCACCTCGCTCGGTCTTGGAACCCTGCAAATCAATGCAGGCTTCAACAAAATGTTCCATGTCCCGACAACACTTCTTGTCCAGATCCTCATTATTGCCGTCGTATCCGTGATCTACATTTCCTCTGCGGTATCCGGTATCGATAAGGGGATCAAGGTGATTTCGGACGCAAACCTCTATGTTGCGATCGGTCTGATGATCGTGACCTTCCTTGTTGGTCCAAAGCTCGAGATCCTCAATAGCTTTGTAAACGGCATCGGACAATACCTCGGTGACTTTATCCCGGATTCGCTGGCTGTCAATGCATATGCTGACAACAGCTGGTTTGGCGCATGGAGACTCTTCTACTGGGCATGGTTCATCGCATGGGCACCCTTCGTCGGCGTATTCATCGCACGCATCTCCAAGGGACGCACCATCCGCGAATTCATCCTCGGTGTTGTGCTTGTTCCTGCTGCGGCATCCTGCCTGTGGGGCGCGATCTTCGGCAGCCTCGGTATCTCCCTGGGCGAAAAAGGCATCCTGTCCACCGAAGCACTCGAAGCGGTCGTTGCTTCTCCGGAAACGGGCTTGTTCGTAATTTTGGATAAATACCCGCTTGGCATGATCCTCTCCATCGTGGCAATCGTTTCGCTGTGTGCATTCTTTGTTACCTCTGCAAACTCCGGCGTTTATGTGCTCGCGATGCTGACCTCCGACGGCGACCAGAACCCGCCGAACAACAAGAAGATCATCTGGGGACTTGTGCAGTCCGTGATGGCAGTCGGTCTGTTGATGGCTGGCGGTCTGAAGCCATTGCAGACGATCTCTCTTGCGGCAGCGTTCCCGTTCATCTTCATCATGTTTGCAACCTGTGCCTCCTTCATCAAATCGATAAAGAAGGAAAAAATATCAAAGCAATAAATAAAGCAAATGCCTCCGTTTGGTTCGTCCGGCGGAGGCATTTTTTGTGAAAAGGAATTGACATCGTACACTTTTCTTGCCATACTGAAGAAAATAAACACAGCAGGGAGTATATTTATGGGACTTGGATTTTTCATGTTGTTTTTACTGGTTGCAGGGGCAATTTTGTTTACAGTGCTGCACATCAAGCTTTCCTCAAAGAAAAATCCGCTTTGGGGACTTTGCGTTCCTCTGGGCTTTTTGCTGTTCAATTCAGGTCCGATTCTGTATGGGCTTATTCTGAACAGAGGCTTTCGGTTAGACGGCTACTTTCTCCTGATTATATGCATCCTTATGTATCTTGCTTTTATCTATGCGCTGTGCCGCCTGCGCATAGAGTTCAAACAGCGTGATGCGAACCTCTGGGAACATCCGACGGAGGACTCCTCACCCCATTCCCACGACGAGCCCAGGCCCTCCCTTTCCTACGACGAACAGTCCTACCATAAAGATGATCCGCCCCGCCGCCCCAACGGTGCATCGGATGCTCTGAGCTTCTACCGCAGGCGGCGCAACAAGCTGTTTCTGGCACTCTTTATCGCGCTTATCGTGCCGCTTCTCCTGCTTTATCCGATGGTGTTCTCGATTTCCTCCCTGAACCTTGCCTTCACGCTCTCTTTTCTTCTGCCGCTGCTTGTCTATCTTGCGATGATGTACCGCGACATCCGCGAAGTCTGGTCGGCACAGATCGGGATACTGATTGGTACTGCCATCGCATCCAACTTTTTGTTCGTGCTGCAAAGCGAGATCGCAGGTCTGGTCGTGATGCCGCTCTCCATGCTGACGGTCGCCTATACGGGGAAGGAAGTCCTTGCAGGATATCGGCAGGACCGCGACCTCGGCGTGACAGCTCCGTCCGATTTTTCCGCTGCGCCATCCCCAAACTTTGGGCGCATCGTTGCCATTGCATTGATTGCAGGCGTTGTGCTTTGCATGGGGGTCATCGGCGGAGGATCCCTTCTCGAACGGTATGAAAATTCCGTCTATCGCCTGAACGGCGTCACCGTGAACGGACCCGGAAGGCTCAGGAAAACATCTTCCAACGAGCTGTTGGACAAGAAGGAGCGCATCACCTACACCTTCGAGCTGCTCGACACCGAGCAGGATTATCAGGAGCTCCTTAGGGAGGAGGAATCTTCCGTCCGCTCCAAGGCAGGGACGAAAACCGTCTATCGACTGGCGAATTTCCTTGCAAACGAGGGGTATTCTACACCCAAATATCCCGACGTCAACATGATGGAGCTTCATACCGCATCGGGCAGCAGTTACTATTACGACGTCGTTGTGACCGAGTGGGAGGACTCCACCCTTGAAATGACGGCAATCACCCCGCGCTGCGGAAAGATCCTCAAAATCACGGCAGTCTGCTCCAAGGGCGGCTCGGTCCGTGACACCCACAAGATGCTCAAGGAGTTTATCCGCTCCAGTAAAATCAGATAGATACAGAAAAAGCACTCTCCTGGGGCGGAGAGTGCTTTTTCCTGTATTATGAGGGATCGTTGGGGGAGTGCTTCAAAACATCAGCTGTTCTTGATGTGGTGTTCATATTTATGGAAAGAAAGAAAAGGTTGAAATGAAAGAAATCTTGCTGATTGAAATCACTCTATTTTACTTTAAATACTGTCTGCTCTGTGATTGGGGTGGTGAGCGCTTTGAGTGCATCGCCCACTCTGCGGTAGCGCAGCTTCCACTGCTCTTCCACCGGGGTGTTTGGATCACCGAGCGGATATGGGATGGAAATGGTCGGTACGATCCTGTTTGCACCAACGGTAACAGAAACAGGAACGAGGTTGCACATATGTACGACCGGATAACCGGCTTTTTCAAATACTTTTACCATCGTTGCGCCGCAACGTGTGCAGGTACCTCAGGTAGAGCCCATAATGATTGCGGTCACGTTGTCCTCTTTGAGGAACGGAAGCATTTCTTCTGCCATGCGGCGCGCTTCTGCCTCAGTTGTTCCGGTACCGACGGTGGAGTAGAAGTAGTTGTGCAGCTTGCCGATGACGCCCTCTTTTTCGTAGGCGCGCATGGCATCGACAGGAACGATGACGTTTGGATCAGCGTTTGCAGCAGCAGGGTCAAATCCGGCATGGATCGTTTTGAACACGCCGCCCTCCAGGCGCTGCATCCCGCTGATGTCGTATTTGCCCCAGCGTGTCGCGGAAGCGGACTGGATGTGGTCTGGGTTGTCCACCGGGACGATACCGCCGGTTGTAACGAGGGCGATATTTGCCTTGCTCAGATCTGCAACAGGCTCTGCAATCGGAACAAGGTCTTTTTTCGGGATCGGAAGCTCTGTTGTAAACGGTCTGCCGTAGATTTTGTTAATAAGCATCTGAACACCGCGGTAAGCAGCGGTATTTTCGCGCTTGTCCTCAAGGAAGTATTCGTGTCTGCATCCGCGGACAAAGTAGCCTTCTTCCTCTGCGCCTTCGGATTTTCCTCCGGCAAGGATCTTGTTGACATAGTCCATCATCACCTGAACGTCCTCGCGCATTTTTACAGCGCCGATGCCGCCCTTGAAGATGATGACATCTTTTTTGAACATTTCAACGCCGGGGTTTTCCACGTTCATGGAGGTAACAACAGGAATGTGCATCTGCTGTGCGACTGCTTTGCAGATATTGCCGCAGGCAACGCCGTAGCGTCCGGCTTGGAATGCAGGACCTGCAACAAAGAAATCCGCTTCTTTGTCTTTGAGCATTTCAATGATGCGTTTGGTTGCTTCTTCTGTGTGAGAGCCCATAAAGTTGTCCCCGCAAACGATGGTGTGGGTAACTTCTGCATCTTTGAGCGCAGCGTTGATTGCTGTACTGGAACCAACACAGCCTTCTACAAGGTAAGGCTCCTGATCTGCTTTTTCTTCACCGCCGATACCGCCGAAAAATTGGTTGATGTAGCAAATAACACGTTTCATCTGTGCGCATCCTCCTTTAGTATTCTTTCATGGTTTTCACGGAGAAGCCGGAAATATGGTCCCCGCAGAACCAGTTATTGTCTTCCATAATGATTGAGCCGTCATCACGGGCAGATTTGCCGAGGATCTCGTTGTAGCCCCAGGAGCCGGACATTCCGTCGCGGTTCATCGCTTCGAGCGAGCCGATCACAGTCTTGCACGCCGGCAGCTCGATCAGCTGGGATACGTTTCCGGTGGAAACAAGTGCGGTCATTTTTTCATCGAGTGTTACAAGCGGCTGGGACATTCCGTCACGACCGGTGCATTCGTTGGAGATCCCGACAACCGGGATGCCTGCATCTTCGAGGATCACCTGGCAGCGGACATAGTCGGTATCCGGGTTTCCGTAGCCTTCCTCGGTCACGATCGCATAGTCAACGCCGAGGTTGAGTGCAATGTTGCGCACCATGATGGCTGCACGTTCCTTCTGTTCAAGTGCCACGTTGAGCATCGACATGATGACGCCGACAAAGTTGATGGTCTTGCCGTCTTCCGCAAACAGCTCCTTGATGATTGGGAAGTTCTGCATCTCGTAGGTGGACCATTTGGAGGAGGATGGCATGAAGGAACCGGAAATGATCGCGCCGTCAAATACCTCGGTTGGGCTTACAAACGTCGGGAGGTATTTGTTCATATCCCATCCGTAGAGCAGGTCGTTGTAGCCAAGCGCCTCCATCTGGGACTGCGGCTGCATCACAAGTGCAACGTTCGGGAGCTTTGCACGCGCTTCGCTGCGTTTGAGCAGTGGGTCAAATTCATATTCTTCACAATCTTCTGCCGGAACGTCAACAACGATTTTTCCGAGATATTCTGCCAGTCTGTGACCTGCCCAGCGCAGAGCATGGTTGCATTTTTGCTGCTCGTGGCGTTCAAATTCCTCATCGGTATCTCCCACCATGCAGATGTTGATGAGCTTGGACCAGTAGGTGTGCTTTGCACCTTCCCCGCCCATATCGATCACGCCATCGCCGAAGGAGCCCCACTCTTTGCCCACTACGGTAACACAGCAGCCCTTGAGTGCTTTGAGTTCACCCTCACCGGCAGGAACAACGGAATCGGTAACGCCCGGGAAGAGGGTGCGTCCGTCCATGCGGCAGCGCGGCTCAATGGTTTCGATGACCGGTACGATCCTTGTGTCATCGCCCGGACGAGCAATCACAAGATCGAGGTCGGTGATGTGGTCGTCACATTCACGCAGATAGTGAAGGGCTGCCTCTTTGTTAATGGTCAGGATGCCTTTTTCAAAGTGATCCTGCTCTCCAAAAAGAACGTCTTTGACATGCAGATTTCCAATTTTGAGTTTCATATGGAAATGACCCCTTTCTTTTTTCTATGTGTTTTTTAATAAAATAATTGCACACCGTATGAAGTTTTTGTATGTATTATTTTATAATCATGATTATAATACGATAATATAAAACTAATCGCGATTTGTCAATAGAATCTCATCGGATTCTACCTTATACACAATTACCAGGAAACAGAATAGCCAATATATAAAATGAGCCTTGGACAAACCCAAGGCTCATTTTATATATTGTACAGTTTCAGTATTATTTTTTAAGCAAAAAACAGACTGCGTCCAAAACCTTTTTTGTCTGCTCCTCATGGTTCAGATCGGGATTCTCGCAGACCGATTCGAGGATCTTTCGAAAGTAGCACAGGGTGAGATCGTTGATGAGATCGACCGACCCTTCCTCGATCAACCCCTCTTTGACGAGCGGATGCAGCACCTGATAGTTTCGTTTTTCGAGGCTGCCGCTGTGGAGCATCCCCCAGATCGTGCTGCTGCAATGTGCAAGCGCATTTGGGAACAGCTGATAGTATTTTGCCACGCTTTCATTCAGCGGCTTGCTGTGGGTATGGTAAAAGAGATGGTAGTAGATCTGCGGACTTTTGAAGGCAAAGCGGCAGAAAAGCTCCCAGGTATAGAGATAGATTTCGTATGCAGAAGTAATTTGAGGTGCATTTTCCTCCAGCTCGCGGCAATACTCCTCCAAATAGCCCATAGATGCAACGGTGATCAGCTCATCCACGTCCTGAAAATAGAGGTAGATGGTTGCGCTGTTGAAGCCTGCGATCCTTGCAACCTTTCGGATGGAGATCTGCTCGATGCCTTCTTCGTTGATGATCTGCTGTGTCGCTTTCAGAAACGTGGCGATCATTTGGATGCGCTCGGTTTCGGAATATTTCATTCTTCCCATTTGATTCAGCAATCCTCTCGATTTTGTATTAAATCCTAAAAGATGTATTTAATGATTATACCATATAACCAAAGCGGATGTAAACATCCTGAAGGCTTGTGCGGAGCAATCTTTGGGAAGATACCGCGCATTTTCTCGCATCTCCCCTATTTCTTCCAACAGATTTTTCGCTTTATATTGAAGCATCCTCCTGTAAATGGTATACTGGTGAAAAGGCACTGCGCGCCTAAGCGCAGAGATTTGTTTGGAGCAGCCGCATTTTGCAAAGCGGATCACTGCTCGTTATTGCAACAAAGAATACAGCCACACCATTGGGTCATAAAGGAGGAGAAAACATGAAATGTCCTGAATGCGGATATGAGCACGAAGAAAGGAATTGTCCTGTCTGCGGCGCGTCCGGGGTAAAAGTGGGGCGAAAACGCCACAGCGAAGAGGAGTATTTCCCGCGCGAAAGCACCGCGCATGAGCATACCTCATCCCAGCAAAAGCAAAGCTACAGCGCACCTTCCAAGCAGGGATACCGCACAAACCAGAGCTACGGTACAAAGCAGAACACAAACCGCAAGTCCTACGACGACAGCCACAAAAAGAGCCGCCCGCGTTCTATTTTTATCCTGATTATTTGTCTGATCGGCTTTTTCGTATTCATGCGCTCGATTGCCTTCACGCTGTTCGGTGCTTTTCCCTTAAACATGTTCGATGAGTTTTTCTCCTCGCAGGATACGACCCCCGTTGTCCCGTCGGAAGACAGCGCCTATGAACCCACCGCTCCCCTGGACAACGAGGCAATGGGGCGTGTTGTGCCGGAAAACGACGGAAGTTTCCTCGAGAGCGGCACCTACGAGGTGGGCGTTGACATCGAACCGGGAGAATATGTCGTATTTGCCGACTCCAGCCTCTGTTCAATCAAGATCTACACCGATTCCTCTCTTGAGCTGAGCAGCCTTGATCGTACAGACCACTTTACCACCCATACCTATATCACACTGGAGGAAGGGCAGTTTTTTAACATTGAGGACGGAAGGTTCATCAAGGAATCGAGCATCGAACCGTTCAAACCAACCGACGGCCGTTATTCCCAAGGTAAATACAAGGTTGGAAAGGACATGGAGCCGGGCGAATATTATGTAGAAGCCACCGATGTGTGCTATATCGAAATCGCATCCGGTTCCTCCGGCACGGTGAATGAAATCATCGAAAACGATAATGTGAAAAAAGGCACAAAATCCACGGTTGTTGTAGAGGACGGCGAATACCTCACGGTAAAACGCGGCTTCATCATCATCCCATAGCACTCCTTCAAATAAGCGCAGAAATGCCCTCAAATCGTCGGCACATTTTTCCGACGATTTGGGGGCATCTTTCTTGACCTAAAGCAGGTGTGTTTTAAATAAAAATCGGATCAAAACAAATCCCGGAATACCCGCATAACAAGCGGATATTCCGGGATTTTTCGTTGGTGGAGACGAAGGGGATCGAACCCTCGACCTTTTGAATGCCATTCAAACGCGCTCCCAACTGCGCTACGCCCCCGTATGGTACAAGCGCTATTATACTATACATTATTTCAAAAAGCAATACTTTTTCCAAAAATAGCATACACACAAGAAAAGGATGCCTGCTTTTTTGAAATCAGGCATCCTTTTTTGTATCAGTACGATTAGCGGATCACGTCTTTGCCGCCCATATACATTCTCAGCGGTTCTGGAATGCGGACAGAGCCGTCCGGATTGAGGTTGTTTTCCAAGAATGCGATCAACATACGAGGAGGAGCAACCACAGTATTATTGAGGGTGTGAGCAAAGTAGTTTTTGCCATCGCCCTTGATGCGGATGCCCAGTCTGCGGGCCTGTGCATCTCCAAGGTTGGAGCAGCTGCCCACTTCAAAGTATTTCTTCTGACGCGGGGACCATGCTTCCACGTCGATGCTCTTCACCTTGAGGTCGGCAAGGTCGCCGGAGCAGCACTCGAGAGAGCGAACCGGAATATCGAGGGAGCGGAAGAATTCGATGGTGTAGTGGTAGAGCTTTTCAAACCATTCCTTGCTCTCCTCCGGTTTGCAGACAACAACCATTTCCTGCTTTTCAAACTGATGGATGCGGTACACGCCGCGCTCTTCGATGCCGTGTGCACCCACTTCCTTGCGGAAGCATGGGGAATAGCTGGTGAGTGCCTGCGGCAGCGTTTTTTCGTCGAGGATGGTGTCGATGAATTTACCGATCATGGAGTGTTCGCTGGTACCGATCAGGTAGAGGTCCTCCCCTTCGATCTTGTACATCATGTTTTCCATTTCGGAGAAGCTCATCACGCCGTTTACCACATCACCGTGGATCATGAACGGAGGGATATAGTAGGTAAAGCCCCTGTCGATCATAAAGTCGCGCGCATAGGACAGGATCGCGGAGTGCAAGCGGGCAATGTCGCCGCACAGATAATAGAACCCGGAGCCGCTTGTTCTGCGTGCGCTGTCCAGATCGACACCGTGCAGGTGCTCCATGATATCGATGTGGTAAGGGATGTCAAAATCCGGAACGAAGGGCTCGCCGAATTTTTCCACTTCCACGTTTTCGCTGTCGTCCTTGCCGATCGGGACGGAAGGATCGATGATGTTCGGGATCACCAGCATGCGCTGACGGATCTCACCCTCGAGCTTCTCTTCCTTTGCTTCCAGCTCCTGCATCTCCTGTGCCATCGAGGTGACCTGAGCCTTTGCCTGCTCTGCCTCCTCCTTCTGACCCTTTGCCATCAAAGCGCCGATCTGCTTGCTGATGGAGTTGCGCTGGCTGCGCAGATAGTCTGCACGGGATTTTGCTTCACGATATTCCTGATCCAGTGCGATGACTTCATCCACTAGGACCAGCTTTTCATCCTGAAATTTCTTTTTGATGTTTTCCTTTACGATCTCCGGATTTGCACGAAGAAACTTAATGTCCAGCATAAAAATGCCCTCCTTAATGTGTGTCTGATTCGGGAATTGCTCTTTTTATCTAAATAAAAAAGCCCCCGAACCCATACTTCTTTCAGCTATGGGACGAAGGGACTCCGCGTTGCCACCCAAATTGCCGGTCATGGACCGACCACTCAACAGTGCGATAAAGGGCACCAGCCTTCGGCTCCTCGCCGACAGCTCCGAAAGTGGATAGAACGCTGTGCTCCGCCGGTTTGCACCAACCACCGGCTCTCTGTGCAAGCTCTCCAACGCTCATAGCTTTCCTCATTGCTGTACAGTGTGTTTATTATATCGTGATTTTGGTCATTTTGCAAGGGCGGGCAGAAAAATAACCGCTGTTTTTTCGATTCTTTTCCGATATTTCGGAAAAAATCTTTTCTCTTTCTGTTTTTATGCTACAATGTAGAATTAGGAAACGGATTGAGGTGTTTTATGATGTACATGTTGGTTTGGATCGTTACGACGTTCTGCTCCTATTTTGTCAAGGGGCTTTCCGGCTTTGCCAATACGCTGATTTTTTCTTCGGTGCTCAGCTTTTATGCACCAAACCGCGTCATCGCGCCGGTGGATCTGCTGCTTTGCTTTCCGGCAAATTTTTATATGGCATATCGGGAGCGAAAAAACATTTCCCTGCGCATTGTCATCCCGCTCGTTGTGTTGATCTATCTCGGGATGCTCCCCGGAGCATTTTTCCTCAAAACGGGCAACGAACAGCTGCTCAAAATCATCCTTGGGATCTCCATCGTCCTGCTGGGATTTGAGATGATGTTCCGCGACCGTTCCATCGCAAAGCACGGGATCAAAAAAGCAAATCCCGTCCTGCTCATCCTGATCGGTCTTGGCTCCGGTATCTTGTGCGGGATGTTCGGCGTCGGCGCATTCCTTGCAGCATACATCAACCGAACCGCCGAAAACCATAAGCAGTTTAAGGCAAATTTCTGCTGCGTCTTTTTCCTCGAAAATCTCATGCGCATCCTCCTCTATTCCCGAAACGGTCTGCTGACGTTTGACAGCATCAAGGCATTCCTGCTCCTGCTCCCGATCATGGTGATCGCAATGAAGGTGGGCATGGCGGCTTCCAATAAAATCGAGGAGAAAAAAGCAAAGCTCATCGTGCAGATCCTTCTCATTCTGACAGGACTTTCTCTGACCGCCACAAACATCATGCAGCTTTAGCTGTCGAGCCTCGATTCTTTTTGTAATATCAGGTCATATTATTCCAAATAGGAGTGTATTTATGGAACAAATTTCGTCCGCTCTGCAAGAGATCCTTGCATCCAATCCCTACAAGCTCGTTGCGAGCAACGCAAAAAATGCACAGTACCATAAAATCGTCATCCAGCAAAAAGGGACCGATTCCCTCTACTACCAGATGGAAAAATACACCGAAAAGCAGGTCTTTCACGAGAACCTCACCGCCGATCAGCTGAAGGACACCCTCGATTCTCTTGTGGAGCTGGGATACCGTCAGCTCAACAGCTACAGCGACACACAGCAGATGGAGGTCAAGATTTCCAAAAAGGGAAAGGTGCTGCTCAACCGCCGAAAACAGGAGAATTCCTCCCTGCGCGCCCCTGCTGCGCACAATAAGGAGAAAAATTACATTCTCAAGGAAGGTACTGTCATTCCTCCTTTGGTGGATCTCGGCATCTTTACACCGGACGGACGGGTCGTAAAATCGCGCTACGATAAATACCGTCAGATCAACCGTTTTATCGAGATCATCGACGATGCCATCAGCACCGTTGAGGATGGAAAGGAACTGACCATCGTGGATTTTGGCTGCGGAAAATCGTACCTCACCTTCATCCTCTACTATTATTTTGTTCAGCTGCGCCACCTGCCCGTCACGATGATCGGACTCGATCTAAAGGAAGATGTCATCCGCCACTGCAATGAGGTCGCCAAAAAATACGGCTACGAAAAGCTCTCCTTCCGGCTTGGGGACATCAACGGGTTCCGATACGACAAAACGATCGATATGGTCATCACCCTTCATGCGTGCGACACCGCAACCGACTTTGCACTCTACAATGCCATCCAGTGGAACGCACAGATGATCTTCTCTGTGCCGTGCTGCCAGCATGAGCTCAACGGACAGATCCACACCGATTCGCTTTCTGTTCTGACACGCTATGGCATCATCAAGGAGCGTGTATCTGCCCTTTTGACCGATTCCATCCGCGGGAACATGCTGGAAGCCTGCGGCTATAAAACGCAGCTTCTCGAATTTGTGGATTTCACCCATTCCCCCAAGAATATTTTGATCCGTGCAGTACGCAGCAGCATCTCCCAGAAGAAAAAGCAGGCAGCCCTTGAGGAAGTGCTGCGGGCGATGGAGGAATTTTCCGTCACGCCGACCCTCTACCGTCTTTTGGAGGAAGCGGACCGTCTGCCAAAATCAAACACATAACAAAGCTCCCCTCACAGGATTCAAACTTTCACTGTGGTGCAAAAGCTTCAGACGCAAAAAATACGGGTAAGGGAAACCCTTACCCGTATTTTTATTTTCCTGCCTTTTTCTGTTTTGCAGCTCAGTCCTTGATCGCAATATCAAAATCGCACACTTCCCCGCCCCGACCGATCGTCGTGGTCCTGTTCCATTGCAGCTTTGGATGCATATTGCCGTAACAGCAGTCGTCTGTGTTGCAGAATATCCCGGTGAGCTCCGGGCATCCCATCGACTTACAGGTGTTGTAATAGGGGCAGGCTGTCACATCGAATTTGACGCGGTGCTTTCCTACCTCATAAAACGTCATCTGAAACCCGGCTTCTTCGTTGTACTTTTTTTGGGTCATCGTGCGGAAAATCTGGGGCACCTTCCGATAAAGTCCGGGGAGCTTCAATAGGCTTCGGATTGCATTCGCTGCATTCTGCGAAAAATCCTGAAAGATTTTATCGGTCCATGCAAGCGCCTCCTGCGGGGACATCCCTTTTTCCTGCAAGGCACGGTAAAGGGAAACACCCCCATAGATCATCCCCTCGGTATGCTGTTTTACCGCCGGAGGATCGTTTTGATGCTCAAGGCAGCAGCTGTAATAAATCGCAGTCGCCCTGTCTGTAAGCAAGGTTGCGTCCGGCTCTGGAAAATGGTGGTGTATCCCGCGGGAAATCGTTTTGAGCAGCTTCTTTTGTTCCATGTTTTTCTCCTTTCTCCATCAACGGGGAGCGATCCTGCCTGATTTTTGAGAAAGTTCAAAATTTTTTGATTGTCTTTACTCCATTACTCAAGGAAAGTATAGCACGGAATATCATGCAAATCCATCCTGTTTTTCCTTCTCTTTTCCCAATATTAAATCAAAAAGACCGCGAAACCTGATTTTTCTCAGGTTCACGGTCTTTTTTGAAATCGTCTTTATGAAGGGAGCGTTTGCTGTTTTCGCGAACGTCCCTTTTAGCAGTGATGATGGCCGCAGGAGCAGTCCTCTTCATCGTGATGGTGGTGTCCACAGGAGCACTCGTCCTCCTCGTCATGGTGGTGCTCATGCAGTCTGCTGCTGCACTCCTCTTCTGTCATATTGAGGTTGAGGCGGCTGTGTGCATCGGCGATGCCAAGCTCCTCGCGATACAGCTGGACCATACGGCTCGATACCGGATATCCCCTGCTGTTGAGGATCTGCATCAATTTGTGGTCGCTGTACGGAGCTTCCTCGCGCTCCTGCACAAGGATTTCCTGAATCGCATTTTTCACCACATTGCGGTTGATGTGTTCCTGTGTTTTGTCATCGTGATCCATGAGGACAAAATAGCTCATCGGAAATACTCCGTAGGGGCACTGCATGTATTTGTTTTTCAGCGCATAGCGCACGATTTTTTCCTGAATCCCCAAGCCGACCGCAATTTCCTCACAGGTCACAAGGCGCAGATACTGCGGTCCGTAGCGCAAAAAGCGCTCCTGAAGCTGAAACACGGCGCGCGCCACCTTGAGCAGCGTTTCGCCGCGCGCTGCAACGGACTGTTTGAGCCATTTCATTTCGTCAAGGTTCGATTGGATGTACTGCGTCAGGGCAGGATCGTTTTCCTCATGCGCCATATCGATGTAGTCCTGGCAGACGCGAAGCTGCGGAAGGTTGAACTCGCAGAGCATCACCTCATAGCGGTCCTGAAACTTGACGATCAAAAGGTCGGGAGTCCAGTAAAACGGGAGCTCCTCGCGCCCGCAGGCAGAGCCAGGGCGCGGGCTGCACGCCCAAAGCTGTTTTGCCGCGGCACAAACCTGCTCCGTGCTGACATTTTCCTTCTGTGCAATCGTTTCCCAGTCATGGGAGGACAGCTGTGCAAGGTGATGCTTTGCGATCCTCCTTGCAAGTGCCGCATCCTTTGGCAGCTGCATTGTCAGGCATTCGGAAAGGGTGAAGGCTCCAACCCCTGTCGGCTGGAAGCTGCGGATCGTTTCCACTGCCGCTTCCGCTTCCTCCTGTGAGCATCCTGCCTCCTGCGCAAGCTCGGAAAGGGGCAGCGTAAAATAGCCGTTGTCGTCCAGATAGCCGATCAGTTTTTTTGTAAGCTCGTCCCCGTCGCCGAGCTGATGCAGCAGGCATTCGCTGACGGTTTCGCTCGGCCAGCTTGGTTTTTTTGCCGGTCGGGACAGATCCTGCGAAAAATAGACGGATTGCTCCGCTTCCTTTTCGGTCTGACGCTCAAGCCACTGCATCTTTCTCTCAAAAACCTTCATTTTGCTGTCGTCCGCCGATGCAGTTTCCATTTCGATCATCGGGTTTTCCATCATTTTGCCGGTTAAATATTCATTAAGCTGTGCATTGTCCATTTGAAGGACGCGCAGAGTATGCTGTATTTTTTGGGTCTTATCCACGGTATAAAACTCCTTTATTTCTAAATGTGTTTTTCTGCTCCTTGCGATAGAGCTTGTCGAAGTCGTGTTTAGTATATCATAAAATCGGAATCGGATGAAGATTTTTAAGGGAAAAAAGAGTTCATTTCTCCTAAAAACTATTTTTTTGTATAATATGCTCAATTTATGCTTAGAATTCTTCAATCCATTAAATAGAAAATTTCTTGCATTCTATTGCCTGTTCGTCTATACTTAGTTGGGGCAGAATATGCCCAATTTATGTATATTCGGGAGGGTTTTTACATGAATCGTTTAAAAATGATCGAAGAATTATCCAATGCTTATGGTGCTCCGGGATTTGAAGATGAAGTTCTTCTCCTTGGACGTAAATACGGCGATGACCTGGCAGATATCAAGGAAGACAGCCTGCGCAACCTGTACTTCTACCGCAAAAACAACACCGGCAAAAAACCGGTCGTTTTGCTGGATGCACACAGTGACGAATGTGCCTTCATGGTTTCCGCAATCAAACCAAACGGCACACTCAAATTCATTTCCCTGGGCGGCTGGTCCCCAAACAACGTATCTGCACACAAAGTGATGATCCGCAATGAAGACGGAAAATACATCCCCGGCGTTGTTGCTGCAAAACCGGTTCACTTTATGACCGCACAGGAAAAAGACCGTCCGCTTTCCATCTCTGATATGGTGATCGATGTCGGCGCTACTTCTCAGAAGGAAGTAGAAGAGATCTTCAAGATCCACATGGCTGCTCCAATCGTTCCGGATGTTACCTGGGAATACAACGAGCAGACCAAAGTAATGCTTGGTAAAGCATTCGACTGCCGCATCGGCTGCGCTGCTGTTCTGGGTTCTCTTGAAAACGTAAAAGACGAAAACCTCGCAGTAGACGTAGTGGGCAGCTTCTCCGTTCAGGAAGAGATTGGCGCACGCGGTGCTGTAACCGTTGCCAATACCGTAAAACCGGATATTGCTATCGTATTTGAAGGATGCCCGGCAGACGATACCTTCCTCGAAGGCTGCGACTGCCAGACTGCACTGAAAAAAGGTCCAATGCTGCGTCACATGGATATGAAAATGATCACCAACCCACGTTTCCAGCGTTTTGCTCTTGATATTGCAAAGAAATACAATATCGATGTTCAGGAAGCAGTACGTTCCGGCGGCTCCACCAACGGTGCACCGATCCACGTTTCCAACAACAGCGTTCCTGTTATTGTAATCGGTATCCCGGTTCGTTATGCACACTCTCACCACTGCTACACCTCTTACGAGGATTACGAAAAAGGTGTTGCTCTGGCTACCGAGATCGTAAAAGCACTCAACGAAGATATCATCAAAGGCTTCTAAGAGAATGCTTTCCAATTCCCTGTGTCTTTATGGCACAGGGAATTTTTTTGTCCTTTTTTGATCTGCCTTCCTTGGAAGGAACAGAGTATCAAACAGTATTGATAAAATTTTAGTATTTTTTTATTCAAGGTATTGTGCTTTACACAGTAGTGTGTTATAATCAGTACATCAAGTGAGGTGATGCTATGAACACGCAGTTCCGAAAGGGTGTCATCGAGATGTGCATCCTCGCCCTTATCTCGCGCAGGGATATGTACGGGTATGAGATCGTGCAAAACATTGCATATTATACAGAGATCAACGAGGGAACGGTCTATCCCATCCTTCGCCGCCTGACACAGGACGAATATTTTGTTGCGTATCTCAAGGAAAGCACCGTTGGCCCCGCCCGAAAATATTATCACATGACAGAAAAAGGGCATGCGTATCTTGGAGCTCTCAAATCCGACTGGAACGAATTTTCCAATATGGTCAATGAAATTTTAAGAGGTGAAACACATGAATAAAAACGAATATCTGGAAAAGTTAGAGGTATGTTTGAGA
This sequence comes from Oscillospiraceae bacterium, assembly GCA_020024285.1. Classification (GTDB taxonomy): domain Bacteria; phylum Bacillota; class Clostridia; order Oscillospirales; family Ruminococcaceae; genus Negativibacillus. The sequence goes on from JAHHTZ010000003.1 coordinate 107,120, forward strand.
AAGCGCCACCTTTCCAAGGCAGAAATCGACGATATCATCCGCGATTATGCCGAATATTTTGAAGAGGGGCGACGTCAGAGCAAGCCCGATCAGGAAATCAGCGCAAAGCTCGGTGATCCCCAGCTTGTTGCAGACCAGATCGTTGAAGAAAATGCACAAAACACCCACCTTGCATCCATTGATGTGAAAAAAGAGTGGAAGGAATCGAAGGAAACCTTTCGCAAATGGAAGCTTGGAGATAAGGCATCCGGCTGCCTGACCTCCATCTTGAAATTGATGGCGATTGTACTCCTGATCCCCTTTGTCATCGTTGCAGCACTCGGCATCGCTGCCTTCCTCATCGCCCTGTGGTCTGCTTTTGTGGCAATGCTGTGTGCACCGTTTGCGATGATCCTCGTTTCGATCGTCGGATTTTTCGTGGCTGCCATGTCCATCCACTTCATTTCCTTTCCGGTGGGGCTTCTGGCAATGTTCGCAAGTGCTGCACTGCTCTCCTTCTCTGTTTGCTTTGCGGTCCTTCTGCTGATGGCTGCAAGAAGCTGTTTTTATGCCGCAAAGAGAATGATGATCTATCTCAAAGCTCGTCTGTTCCCTTCTCGGAAAAGGGAGCCGGAGGAAGACCCCGAAAATTACATGGATGAGGAGGCTGGACTGCATGAATAAACTGAAAAAAATCGCTCTTATCTCTGCCATCGTCTGCGCTGCTTGCACCCTGGGAGCGATCGTAACTGCGCCGCTTGCCGTGAGCAGCGGGATCAAAGCATACAACAGCATCGTAAAGGATGCCATCGAAAATCCCAACTCAGCGGAAAAAACCGTCACCCTCCCTTCGACTGTCACAGAGCTTCACCTATCCAACAGCCGATTTGTCAATGTGGTGATCCGAAAATCGAAGGATGCAAACACCTATATCAGCACACAGGATGCCGGATTCACCTGCAGTGTCGCTGAAATCGAGGAAGACGGAGCCGATGCAAGGATCAAGCTGTCGACAAAGGAGAACTTTCTCGTGAACGAGGAGAACGTAAAAAAGGCAATCAACTTTGCAATCAACGGCGCCTCGAATTACTGGGTAACCATCAGTGTGCCCGAAACCGTTTCCATTCACGTCAACGATGAGGATCTGAATTCCCTCTATATCGATCTGGACTATCAGGACTTTGCGAATGCACAGGAGCTTGCAAAACAAATCTCCGGCTCCCGCAATGGCAGACATTTTAGCAGCATTATCAGCAATAATTCCAATGAAATCGAACTCCTTCAGGACGACATCGACAGCATCCGCAGCAGGATTGAGGTTTCCATTGAGGATGTCATGCAGCCTGCTTCCTTCCTTTCCACGCATTCTCAGGGATATCTCACTCTGAAAAAAAACCGGCTCGATCTTGCGCGCCGCTGTATGCTGCAAAAACAGTGGGCAATCGACGGGGATGAGATGGAGTATCACGGCATAGAACAGGTCGTGCTGCCGTCCACGATCCCCCAGCTGGTGCAGAATCTTTCAAAGGCAGAGCAGGAATACGATCTTCTGCGTCTGAAGGACCGCTGTGCATACCGCGACAACACAAGCGGCATACTCGATGCCTCCTCCTACGCGATCCTGCATAAGGAGTACACCGATCAGATCGATGCTCTCAAAAAGGAAATCGATGGGATGACTCAGCAGTTCTCCCGCTTCTGCTATGAATGGGACGGCATCGAGCCCTTCCTCGAAATCGAATCGTCTGTTTACATCACCGAGCCAAAGGACCAGCCAGTATCGGCTGAAGAAGTTCAAATCAGCCGCAGTCCTGTGGTTTTCGAATAAAAAGCAGGGCGGCGGATGCCGGAGAAGAGCGGAGGGTGCGAAAATTTTAAGATTTTCGCAAAATACCTCTTGACATTTTCCGAAACCTCCCGTATACTCACATACATAAAAGGGAGTAGTTTGCATCAATTATTTGATGTGCGGTCGGTCGTCATCACGTTTCAATACCGGTTGACCGCTTTCTCACAGCAGAAAAAACAAGACTTTTATCAACCCATATCAAGGGGTGATAAAGGTCTTTTTTTGTACATAAAAAAGCCTTTTCCCCACATTCAGGAGGAAAGTAAATATGATGTATGTATTGCTGCTTGTAGGTTTTGTTCTTTTGATCAAGGGTGCTGACTTCTTTGTGGAAGGCAGCTCCTCCCTTGCAAAGCTCTTGAAGGTGCCCTCGGTCATCATCGGACTGACGATCGTTGCGATGGGTACCAGTGCTCCGGAGGCTGCGGTGAGCATCACCGCGGGGCTTTCCGGCAACAACGCCATTGCGTTGGGAAACGTGATCGGCTCGAACATTTTTAATCTTTTGATCGTCCTCGGAGCTTGCGCCGTCATCCGGCCGGTTCCTGTTATGAAAAACTTCAATAAGCGCGATATCCCAATTTCCATCGGTGCCGCCTTGGCTCTTCTGTTCTTCTCCATAGACGGCACCATCTCCCGTATCGAGGGCGGAATCCTTCTTCTTCTGATGGCAGCCTTCCTTACGGTTCTCATTCGCGCCGCACTTCAGGACCGCGCGCAGGAAGCGGACGAAATCAAATCGATGAGCGCAGGAAAAAGCGTCCTCTATATCGCCGGCGGACTTTGTGCCGTGGTATTCGGCGGAAACCTTGTGGTAGAATCCGCAAGCTCGATCGCTGCCTCCTGGGGACTGAGCCAGAGCTTCATCGGCTTGACCATTGTTGCAATGGGTACTTCCCTGCCGGAGCTTGTCACCTCCGTGATTGCAGCACGAAAAGGAGATTCCGGTCTTGCTGTGGGCAACGTTGTCGGCTCCAACATCTTCAACATCCTCTTCATTCTCGGTATGTCCTGTGCGCTGACCCCGATCGCTGTCACCGCAGAATCTGTCATCGACATCGTTGTCTGCATCGCAGTCAGCCTGATGATGCTTGTTTTCTGCAAAACAAACCGCTCGGTTCACCGCAGCGAAGGGATCGCTGCACTCTCCGTGTATGCAGTGTACCTTTCCTATCTTTTCATTCGATAACTTCTTCTTTATCCCTACAATAAAGCAAAACACCCTGCCGTCAGGAACGGCAGGGTGTTTTGCTTTTCTTATTCTTCTGTTTTATGTTCTGCAATTGCGATGGACAATTCGTCGAGAGATTCCTGCTCAACATAGTCCGGGCAGTTTGTCATCAATTCGCTTGCGTTTTGTACCTTCGGGAATGCAATGACTTCGCGGATATTTTCTTTTTCCAGCATCAACATTACAAGACGGTCCAGACCATAAGCCATGCCGCCGTGCGGTGGTACACCGTATTTGAAGGCATCCAGAAGGAAGCCGAAGCGCTCCTGAGCCTGCTCCTGAGTGAAGCCCAGCGCACGGAACATCTTGCTCTGGATCTCAGGGTCGCTGATGCGGATGGAGCCGCCGCCCACTTCGTTGCCGTTGAGGATCATATCATATGCTCTTGCGTTGCAGTGTTCGCGGTCGCTTTCCAGCTTGTCCAGCTCATTCAGCTTCGGAGAGGTGAATGGGTGGTGTTTTGCAACATAGCGGTTTTCTTCCTCGCTGTATTCAAACAGTGGAAAATCGGTTACCCACAGCAGGTCGAAGGTTCCCGGCTGGATGAGATCGAGCTTGCGTGCAAGGTGGTTTCTCAAGGCACCGAGGCTGTCGTAAACGACGGAATTTTTATCTGCAACCACGAGGATCACGTCACCGACCTCTGCACCCATGCGCGCACGGATGGCAGATACTTCCTCCGGCTTGAGGAATTTTTCAAAGGAAGAGCTTTCTGCATCCTCGGTCAGACGTGTGAATGCAAGACCTTTTGCCTTGTAGGTTTTTACAAAGTCAACGAGTTTGTCGATCTCCTTACGGGTCAGGGTGGAGGCTGCACCCTTCACATTGATGGCGCGAACGCTTCCGCCGTTTTCGAGTGCACCGGCAAATACTTTGAATTCGCAGCTGCCCAGAAGGTCGGACAGGTCAATCAGCTCCAGACCAAAGCGGGTATCCGGCTTGTCGCAGCCGAAGCGGTCCATTGCCTCGCTGTACGGCATGCGCGGGAACGGAGTTTTGATGTCAACGCCCAAAACCTTTTTGAAGGCATATTTCATAAAGCCTTCGTTCATGGTCATAACGTCCTCTTCGTCCACAAAGGACATCTCAACGTCGATCTGGGTAAATTCCGGCTGACGGTCTGCACGCAGGTCCTCATCGCGGAAGCAGCGCGCAACCTGCATATAGCGGTCATAGCCGGAGAGCATCAAAAGCTGCTTGTAAAGCTGCGGGGACTGCGGAAGTGCATAGAATTTTCCCTCATGGACGCGGGACGGAACGAGGTAGTCCCTTGCGCCCTCCGGTGTGGATTTGATGAGCATCGGGGTTTCGATCTCCAAAAATCCGTTGTCATCAAAGTAGTCACGGGCACATTTTACGATCTTGTGGCGCATCATCAGAGCATTCTGCATCTGGCTGCGGCGCAGGTCGAGATAACGGTATTTTAAGCGCAGGTCCTCTTTTACGTTGGTGTTGTCTGTGATTTCAAACGGCGGTGTTTCTGATTTTGCAAGAACACGCAGGTCGTTCACTTCGATTTCGATTTTTCCGGTCGGGATCTCGTTGTTTACCGATTCGCGGGGAGCAACAACGCCCTGTGCCATCAAAACATATTCGCTGCGCACTGAGGCTGCCTTCTCAAAAATATCGCGGCTTGTTTTATCGTTGAAGGACAGCTGAACGATGCCGGTGCGGTCACGCAGATCAATAAACATCAGATTGCCAAGATCCCGGTTTCTCTGCACCCAGCCGCAAACAACAACCGTTTGTCCAATATGCTCTTCTCGGAGCGTTCCACAGTAATGGGTCCGTTTCAGACCCTGCATGGTGTCTGCCATAATAAAATCCTCCTTATCGGCTGACTCCGGCGCAATCAAATAAAAAATCCCCGTCCCCCGACCGGATACGGTCAAAGGGACGAGGAACAGTTCCACGCGGTGCCACCCTAATTGATGCACAAATCATGCATTTTCTCTCTTTCCTTAACGCGGAAAACGGGTCGACTTCATTCATCGACCGGCTGATCCGGTGTCTTCCTCCCATACGCTTCCAAAAGCCTTTTCAGCTGCCGGCTTCTCTCTGCTGGGCGTTTTGGGGATACTCCTCCGAACTGCGCCATTGTTTTTATTTCGCTCATTATAACACTCTCCCGCAAAATATGCAAGAGGGCTGCCGTATTTTTCGATGTCATGCTGCACCTTGCAAAAAACAGCCGGATATAACGCTGCCCTCCTTTCAGGGATGGGGTCGGGCTTATATCCGGCTGTATCTTATTGATACGATGCTGCGATCTATCGTTTTGGATTGACAATATCTCTCCAGTCAAGGTCGCCGCGCTCCAGCGCATGGATGAGCGCCTCTGCCGTTGCAATGTTTGTTGCAACCGGGATGTTGTGGACATCACAAAGACGCAGGAGGTTTGCTTCGTTTGGTTCGTTTGGTTTTACGCTGATCGGGTCGCGGAAGAAAAGAAGCAGGTCGATCTCGTTGCATGCAATGCGTGCCGAGATCTGCTGGTCACCGCCCTGATCGCCTCCGAGAAAACGAAAAATATCCAAGCCGGTTGCCTCCCCAACCAGCTTTCCGGTAGCACCTGTCGCACAGATATTGTGGTGACTGAGTATGCCGCAGTAAGCAATGCAGAACTGCACCATCAGTTCTTTTTTTGTATCATGGGCAATAAGTGCAATGTTCATAATACCATATCCTTTCTGTTTGATCGACTTCTATTTTAGTTTCAAAGATATTTTTACCGCACATCAAAACATGATCCCTTATAAAAATAAGGGAAAAATAATAAGGCAAAAAGCGGAAAATAGATTCAAATAATGTCTTCTAACAGGAACATGTTATCATTTTTCACAGTGTTTGTAAAGGGCTGAGCGGTACTTTTCTGTAGAAATATACAGAAAATTCACGTTATGGTAACAGTCCCATCTCGTTGGAGGGTCCTGCCATCTCCTCATCATTCAGTCCAAAATATTCATTGAGGATCGCTTTTGCAACCGGCGCACATTTTTCGCCGCTGGCGCCGTTTTCAATCACAACGGCAACCGCAATTTCCGGGTCTTCTGCCGGAGCATAGCAGATAAAGGTTGCGTCGGTGGAGCCTCGCGCCTCCGGAGAGCCGGTCTTTGCTGCCACTGTGATGGGGTAATCTCCAAAGAAATACCGCGCCGAACCGCGCTTGAGGTCCCTTGATACCTTCACCATACCCTCTCGGATGGTTTCAAAGGTCCCGTCCGGTACGTCGAGCTTGTTGAGGACGACCGGCTCGACCTCCTCCACCGTTTTGTCGAGATTGTAATTGCGTATCTCTTTGACAAGATGCAGCTTCATGCGCTGTCCGAAGTTTGCAAGCGTCGCAGTATAGGACGCCAGCTGGATCGGTGTGAATTTATGGTCAAGCTGACCGATGGATGCCTGAATGACGTTGCCGGGGGTCCATGTTTCCGGCGGCTTGTTGTTGGCGCGCAGCTCTTCAAAGAGCTTCGGACTGGTGACGCGCCCCTTGCTCTCATCGATTTCGATCCCGGTCGGGACACCAAGCCCCAGTTCGTTTGCATACCGCCCGATCTGATCGATGCCAAGGCGATAGCCCACGTCGTAAAAGAAGATATTGCACGATACCATCAGGGCATCCTTCACATTGATGTGTCCGTGGTGGCCGAGGCAGCGCGCCGGATAGTCCGGGAAGCGCGTATAAATATGGGTGCATTCCACGGTATCGTCCGGCTCGATGATTCCTTCTGCCAATCCGCCGACTCCTACGACCGGCTTAAAAATGGAGCCCGGCACATAGGTCCCCTGCGCCGCGCGGTTAAACATGGGGCGCATCGGGTCGTTTGCGATTTCCGAATAGTTGCTGTAGTAGGTGGACAGGTCGTAGGTCGGATAGTTTGCGATTGCGAGGATCTCCCCTGTCTTTACATCAACTGCTACCGCAGCGCCGGCGTTTGCCTGTCCGCCGTTGTTTTCATCAAAGCGCGTTTGCAGGTTTTTGATCTGGTCCTCCAGTCCCTGAAGCGCCGCCCGCTGCAAATCCTTGTCAATGGTCGTAACGATCGTATGTCCTGGGATTGCAGGCTCCGATTCCACCGAGGAGAGGACGGTTCCCTTGGAATCGCTCAGGATTTCCCTCGTTCCGGGTGTCCCCTTGAGGACGCTCTCCATCGCTTTTTCCAAACCGTTTTTGCCGATTCGATCGTTGTACTTATACCGTTCCTTGTCTACGGTTTCATATTCTTCTGCGCTGATATATCCGGTCACGCCGATGATATTGGGGGCAAGCTCTCCATCCACATATTCCCTTGTTGTGGAACGGGAAATTTCGATGCCCGGAAGGGCAAAGCTGTATTCCCGGATCTTCATGACCAAATCCATCGGAATATCCTTTGCAAATACATACGGATTCAGACGGTTGCTTCCTACGCGCTCCATCTCATACCGAACGCCTGCGATCTTTCGTGCAAACGTCAGATCCTCCATCTCGTCGAGGGCATATTTTTTGAGGATCTGCTCCATCGTTGTCTGTGCATCAGTATCCGCCGTCAAATTCCCGGCAATCTTTTTGAGCTGCCTGATCTGACTTTCACTCTCCGGTCCGTCCGTGAACGTAAAGGGTGCCGTATCGCTGATCGGCATATTGTCGATCCACTCCTGCCCCTCCCGTTCCATCAGCTGGATGAGTTTTTCGATGACCTGGTTGCGCTCCTTGAGCGGAAGATACGGCACATTGATCATCACATCATAGCCGACACGGTTTACCGCAAACGGACGGCCGTATCGGTCCAGGATCTCTCCGCGCACAGGCTCCACCGTTTGACGGATGGTGACACCCTGTTCCACGCGCTCCTTGTATTCCTTTCCATGAACCACCTGCAAGGACATCAGACGAATTCCAAAGGCAGCGAAAATGCACACCAGAACAATGCCCAGTGCCCACAATCTCCGAACAGAACTGGTCGTTTTTTTCACAGCTTCACGCTCCTTTCTCTTTCATCGGACGAACTCAATCGTTGATCCTCTTATGATAAAACTCAAAAATTTTCTTGACAGACCAATAAATCGGGGCTGTAACAGCAAGGGTGTAAAGGATCATGGGGAGCATCCTCTGTGCAAAGATTAGATAATACCCCTCATATCCCCACATCACATAGTAAAAGAAATACTCAAACAGCTCTCGCACCAGCAGCGTGATCCCCGCAAAAAGAACGCTGTTCCAGACAGAGGGCTGCATGTAATAAATAACGAGCAGACCGATCATCACACAGGCGACCATGTACAAAATGGAGTTGATCCCAAACAGCATGACGGAGGTGCTGTCGCACAAAAGCCCTGCTGCAAGACCGAACAATCCCCCTGTAAGCTCCCCCTCCAGCATGGAGATGGAAACGACCAAAGGCAGCACCAAAAGCGGCTTGATGCCAAAAAACTCCAAAAATCCGGGCGTTGTCTGAAGGATGAAAAGGCAAAACAGAAGAACCGAATAGATCAGCATCTTCTGCAAAATCAGTTTTGTTCTACGCTTCACAGCTTCACCTGTCCTTTTCGCCGCCTGCAGGATCGTTTGCAGGCGCAGATCCATCCGCCGGCGCAGCGCTTTCCTCGTGTTTTGGAAGCTGTTCCGATGGCGGTGTGCTCAGATTGTCAGAGGAGCTCCCCTGTCCGCGGAAGGATGTGATCACAAGGACATCCTTTACGTTTTTGATATCCGCCGCCGGCTGGATGAGGGCAGTCAGGGATTTTCCGTCTGTTTCGTTGGAGATCGAGGTCACGGTCCCGACGATCAGATCCTTCGGGAAAAGTCCGGTGCTTCCCGCTGTCACGATGATGTCATCCTTTGCACAGCCGCTCTCTCTCGAAATCAGCTCCATGCGGCACAGTCCCATGCCTGCGGACTCGATGTGACCGGAAACCGTTCCCATATCGCGGGTCCTTGTATTATAGCCCCCGACGTCAATGGCAGGGTCGAGGATAGTCGTCACCTTGGAAAAGGTCAGCCCCACCTCCGACACGCGCCCCACCAGACCGTCGGCGGTGATCACCGGGTCAAGATAGGATACGCCGTCCAAGGTCCCCTTGTCGATCGTAAAAGAATAAAAACGGCTGTTTGGGTCGCGGCTGATGACCGATGCCGTAACATACTGATGGTCGGGATTTTCTTCTTTTACTTCCAGGAATTTTTTAAGCGTTTCGTTTTCCCAGCGGTATTTTTCCAGCTCCACCTGATTTTGTGTCAACACGCGGATCTGTTCCTTGAGCTCCTGATTTTCCTTGTATATTTCATTGGCATGAAAGGAACGGTCTAAAAATGTTCCTACCGAATCGCTGATGCCGGCGGTCAGCTTCTGCACAGGGGTTGTGATCACGCCCATCAGATTGGATGCCACACTGGAAAATCCCTGCACCATAGATGCGCGCAGGAGCAGCGCAAAAAGAAAGATCGCGATCCCTGCAAACAGCTTAAAGACCCAGCTGTGAAAAAATTCTTTCATGATCCTTCCGCCTCCTTTCTCACGTTGATCGATGTACCTTAGTAAAGCAGAATAAATTTATTGTATCGTAAATCGATTCGCTTTACAATGATGATTTTATGGAGGATCTGTTTCAAAATCGGGAACAGATCTCTTTTTACAGCACAAACGGCCGTCTGCGAAAATCGCTGACAGCCGCGGTGATTCTGTTTTAGGAAAAATTAGTAGCGGGTCTCATCGTCGTCATGGAGCAATTCTTTCATGGTGTCGCTGTTTTCCAGCAGTTTACCGGTACCGGCTGCCACGCAGTCCAGCGGATTTTCTGCCACCTGGACCGGCATACCGGTTTCTTTGGAAATCAGCTCATCCAAGCCGCGCAGCAGCGCACCGCCGCCGGTGAGGGTGATCCCGTGGTCGATGATGTCGGCAGAAAGCTCCGGCGGTGTTTTTTCGAGTGTAGTGCGGATGGCATCCAATACAGCCATTACGGAGTCTGCCAGTGCTTCCCGCACTTCATCCGGATAGAGCATCATATTTTTCGGAAGTCCGTCCACAAGGTTGCGTCCTTTGATTTCCATTGGCTGCTCGTCGTCATACGGATAAGCGGAACCGATCTGGATTTTGATATCCTCTGCGGTGCGGTCCCCGATGAGGAGATTGTATTTTTTCTTTACAAACTGGATGATGTCCGAGTCGAACTGGTCGCCGCCCACACGAACGGAACGGGATGCCACAATGCCGCCCAGAGAGATCACCGCCACCTCGCTGGTGCCGCCGCCGATGTCTACTACCATGCTTCCGGTCGCTTCTGCAACAGGAAGGTTTGCACCGATCGCTGCTGCCATCGGCTCCTCAATGATGACAACATGGCGCGCGCCTGCTTCCTGCGCTGCCTCTTTTACTGCGCGGCGCTCTACCGCAGTAACGCCGGACGGGATGCAGACCACCACATTCGGACGGGAAAAGAATGTATTGTTGCAGGTGCGCTTGATGAAAATCTGAAGCATACTTGCTGTTACGTCAAAGTCTGCGATAACACCGTCCTTGAGCGGGCGCACTGCCACGATGGAGCCGGGGGTTCGTCCGATGACGTCCTTCGCTTCCTGTCCGACATATTTTACCTTGTTGCTGCGTGTATCCACTGCAACAACCGACGGTTCACGCATCACGATGCCTTTTCCCTTCATAAAAACAAGGGTATTCGCTGTACCTAAATCGATACCGATATCTTTCCCAAAACCGAACATTTTCTGTTTCCTCCTAAATGTATGTTTTCCGATCTCTTCTGTTCTTCTGAAACTGACTGTTTTCACCGGCTTTACTCCGAGAAGCCGCAAAAGGGCAGTCACACCCACAATAGTTTTATTATACCCGTTAAAACGGCGAATCTCAACAATATTTTTTTAATTTTTTTATGAAAATAAAATTACAGCTTCCTCTTTCGCACAAAAAGACAGAGCCCCTTACACGAAAAGTGCATGGGGCCCTGTCTTTTATTTTGTGCAGTCCGGCAAAATCCGGTAAAGCGATCTATTTCTCGTCACGAGCCATAACAGGCTTCAAAATCTCTGCACGCACCTTGAGGATGCGCCGCTCCTTTGCCATCAGAACAGACAGTCTGAGGTTTTTGACTTCCACGCTCGGATGCTCCTGTTCTTCGGGGATGCGCTCCAGAAGGTCGATGATCAGACCGCTGAGGGTATCGTATTCTTCCGCTTCCTCTTCAAGCTCAACATTCAGGATCTTCTCCGTGTCTTCGATGCTCAGGGAGCCGTCCAGGATATACTCGGTCGGGGAAATCTTGATGAATTCCTCCTCCTCGTCGTCGTATTCGTCCTGCATATTTCCGACGATGGATTCGAGCAGATCTTCCATCGTCACCAGACCGGAGGTCCCGCCGTATTCATCCACAACGATTGCCATATGGATCTTTTTTGTCTTAAACGTATTGAAAAGCTCGGTGCAGCGGTTCGATTCCGGCACAAACAGCACCTTGCGCATAAAGCGGTCGATGCGCTCCGTTTCGCTGCAGGAGCCCTCCACATATTGCAGAAGGTCTTTGGCATACAGCACCCCTACCACATCGTCAATGTCCTCATGGTAAACGGGGATTCGGGAAAATCCTTCCTCAATCGCTACTTTTGCTGTTTCAAACACCGTTGCAGTGTCCTCCACCGCCACCATCTCGGTGCGGTGCGTCATCACCTCTGCAACCGTTTTTTCATCAAACTCGAAGATATTGTTAATCATATCTTTTTCCGATTGCTCGATGGTGCCCTCCTCGTTGCCCACGTCCACCATCTTGCGGATCTCTTCCTCCGTCACCTGTTCGGGGAGGTCGTAGGGGTTGAGGTGCAGCGCTTTGAGGATCAAATCGGTAAACCAAAAGCACAGGGAGGCGATCGGTCTGCTGATGGCATACACTCCGTTGAGCAAGTGAGCCATCGAAAGCGAAACCTTTTCACAGTGCAGGATCGTGATTTTCTGCGGCAGGCGGATGACAAGGATGGAGCTCAGGAAGGAAACGAGCAATGCAACGGGGATCAGCGCGAGGATGCTGCCGCCCAAATTGGAAGATGCTGTTGGATGCATCCGCTCCAAAATCGGGGGAAGGAGCGTTTGCGCGACACAGAACATCATCAAAAATCCAAACAGATTTGCTGCGGTTTGAAGCGCCGTCAAAAACTGCTCCGGCTCCTGAAGGAAGCGGCACACGAGCTTTGCGCGGCGATCTCCGTCCTGTGCCATGTGTTCCATTTTTGTTTCATTCACCATCAAAACGACTGTTTCTCCTATGGTGAGCAAAACCCGGATCAAAAGATATCCCAAAAAGAAAATAAGACAATATGTGGTACTGTCAGGGTCCATGGTTTGTGTTCTCCTTCTTGTAAAATTGATTGGACATATATCTTACATTATATCCCCAAACGCCTCTTCCCTTCAAGGACGGTTTTCCTTCGTTCCTGCGCTTTTTGGCTCAAAAACTGCGTTTTTAGGTCAAAGTGTTCCCTTTTGATGCGATTGCGTCACTTTTCTTGCTTTTTTGTTCCATGCAGAAAATATCCCCTGTCAAAAACAGCAGGCGGAACATGTTCCGCCTGCTGTTTTGGGATTTCGACTGCCCAACCTCTCAATGTTTGTTTTGGGGTATCTTTTGAGAGAACATCAAATTCCCAACATGTTTTGCAGAAGCTGAAGTCCAAAGCTGTCGGTGCCGTATCCCTTGACGCTCCCTAAGGGAGGAAAATCGGTGCTGTGCTCCATATTATAGGACCTGAGCCGGTCTGAAACTGCCGCATCCGCTTCCGCAAGCGTCAGTGTGCCGGCGTATCCGCTGGGGTCGTCCCAGGAAACCTGACCCAAATTGTCCACCAGAGCCAGCAGAACAAAGGCATTTCCCTCCATTAGAAAACGGCGGTCCTCCTTGATGGGCTGTGCAAAGTGGAGCGTGACACCGTATGGCTCCTTCGCTGTCTGAAGTTCCATCGTGCAGCCGGAATCGAGGTCCATAAAGGAAATGAGATTGCCCACAGCCGAGGCGTTTCCGACATAGGGCGTGCGGTTTTCGAGCAGACGGTTCGTGTGGTAGTCGATCTCCAGACCATCCTGCCAGATGAGCTGCCCGAATGCCATGATCTTCGTGACCTCGGTGGTATCCACCTCCATACCGGCAGAAAGTTGCGGCGAATGAAACGGGGACACAAGCACCTTGCGGGCGGTGATGGAAACGGTGTCCCCCACCGTTTCTGTCTTCCAGCCCACCAGCGTGGTTGCAGAATCGAGGTTGGCAAAGCTCACACGGACGATATTCCCCTCCTGCACCGTATTTGCCCGCACGCTGATACCTGCGGCAGGTGCACCGATGAAAAAGGCATGCGTCCCGATGCACCCCAGCACCAGCACAACCGCCAAAACAGCGGCTGTAAGCACCCGTTTTCCGTTCTTCCTGCGCACGGTTTTCAGATAGTCCACTTCTCTTTCGTCGGGGACTGCGGCCTCTTCGCCCCCGCTCATCGACTCGCACCGCTTTCGGCAGTCATCACAGCCCTTGAGATGCTCCTTGACAGCGGCGGAAGTTTCTGCCTCGGTCAGACCCTCAACATAGGAGGGCAGCAGATCTCGTACAATCGCACAGGGTAGTTCATATTTCATGTTCAAATCCTCCTTTGATCCGTTCCTTGCTTCGGTAAAAAGTAACTCTCGCCCAGGTTTCGGTCTTTCCCAGCACATCGCCGATCTCCCGGAAGCTCAGACCGCCGAAGGCGCGAAGATACACAACCTCGCGGGCAGGCTCCGATAAGCTGTGGATCTGTTTGAGCAGATTGAGGTGACTCTCGCGGGACACTGCTTCCTCCTCTGCCGAGGAAACCACAGCATCAAAATGCTCTTCATCGGCAGGAAGCTCCCGCTTCTTCTTTTGAAGCTGCTGATACCACAGGTGCTTGCCAATCTGACACAGCCAAACGGAAATCTTGCAGGAGCCATCGAAGCGGTGAATGGATCGAACAGCCTGATAAAATGTTTCCTGCGTCAGCTCCTCCGCCAGCGCTTCGCTGCGGCACAGGGACAGCAGAAATTTATACACGGTTTTGGCGTGCTCCCGATAGATCTGTTCCATCTCCTCCATGCGCCTCCCCTCCTTTCACCTTATATATCTTAAATCAAACGGATTCGTTACATACAGGAGTAAATTTTTTTCTCTCTTAATGCAAAAGCAGCACCCGATGCTCCAGGTGCTGCCTCTTATCCGTGAGATTTTTACTTTTTGCCTGCTCCTGCCGCCTTCCAGATGAGGTGGAGCGCATGGGAGGATGCGATGTAGCGGATATACTCCCTTGCATCATCCCCGCGGGACGGGATATGCAGCTCCAGCACCTCGCTGTAGTTTTCGCTGTCCACTGCAACATACACAAGTCCCACCGGTTTTTCCTCGGTTCCGCCCTGAGGTCCTGCAATACCGGTGGTTGCAACGCCGATGTCTGCCTTGGACAGGCGGCGCACACCGGCTGCCATCTCTTTTGCAGTTTCCGAAGAAACGGCTCCGTATTGGCTCAGTGTTTCATGCGACACCTGAAGGAGCTGTTCCTTCATCTCGTTGGAATAGGTGCACACGCCGCACTGGAACACCTCCGATGCACCGGGAACCTCTGTCAAACGCTTGGAAACATAGCCGCCTGTGCAGCTTTCTGCGGTGGCAGCTGTTTTTCCCGTTTCTTTTAGGCGATTTACCGCAGCCGTCTGCAAATTTTCGATGTCGATGCCGTAAATAAACTCTCCTGCCGCCTCCTCGATCTTTTCGATCATCGGGGCAAAGAGCGGCTCTGGGTCTTCTTCTCTTCCGACACGCACTGTGATGCGCAGCATCACCTCGCCCGACTTTGCATAAGGCGCAAGGGTCGGATTGGTGCTTGAAACCATCAGGTCGTGCAGCTTTGTTTCCAGACCGGATTCCCCGATCCCGAAGAAGCGGATCATGCGCGAGCACAGTCTTGTATCGCTGTCCTTGAGCAGATACGGGATGACATAATGCTCAAACATCGGCTTCATCTCGCGCGGAGGTCCAGGCAGCATGAAGGCAACCTTTCCGTCCTTCTCGATCGCACAGCCGGGAGCGGTCCCGTTGGGGTTCGGGAAAATCGTGCATCCCTCCGGCATCATCGCCTGCTTGCGGTTGTTATCGGTCATCACGCGTCCGATCGTCGCAAAATGCTGCTTGATGTGTTCGAGCGATGCTTCGTCCATAACGAGTTTGCGTCCGAAGTAGGATGCGATGGTTTCCTTGGAGAGATCGTCGTATGTCGGGCCAAGCCCTCCTGTGGTGATCACAATGTCGGAGCGTGTGAATGCCTGCGTGAGGCTGTCCATCAGGCGCTGCGGGTTATCCCCCACCACCTCCTGATGGTAGACGTTGATGCCGTTTTGAGCCAATCCGCGCGCAAGGTATGCCGCATTGGTGTTGATGGTGTTGCCCATGAGCAGCTCCGTACCGATTGCAAGGATCTCTGCACTTTTCTGTTTCATAACAAATCCCCTCGATTCTGTCAATCTTCCTTACCTACCAACCATAGCACAACCCGCCGCACGATGCAAGGGGAGATTGTATTCTTCCTGCTGCAATTTTATTTTATACAAAAATACTCTTCATGCAATGGGAAAGATGTGCTATAATAAAACGAAAAAACAAGAAACAGGTCTATCTTTAAGATATACAGGAGGAACTTATGAAACAACTGGAGATCCTTGCTCCTGCCGGGAGCATGGACAGTATGATGGCGGCTGTAAACAGCGGCGCAAACGCTGTTTATTTTGGGTATGGACAATTTAACGCGCGCCGCAATGCAAAAAACTTTGATGAAGATTCCTTTCGGAAGATGTCGCACTACTGCAAGGAGCGCGGCGTAAAAATGTATATGACGCTCAACACCCTCGTATACGACCGGGAGCTGGAGGGCGTTGAGAGCAGCATCCGCGCCGCCTGCGAAAACGGCGTGGACGCCATCCTTGTGCAGGACCTCGGTGTCATGGACCTTCTGCGTGAGATGGCACCGGATATCCCGCTCCACGCCTCCACGCAGATGGCGATCCACAACGTATCCGGCGCCATGCAGCTTTATGAAATGGGCTTTCGCCGCGTGGTCCTCGCCCGCGAGATGAGCGCATCCGAAATCCGCAAGGTGGTGGAGCAGGTCCCTGTGGAAACCGAGGTCTTTGTCCACGGTGCGCTGTGCATGTGTCTGTCGGGACAGTGCTACATGAGCTCTTTGATCGGGGAGCGCAGCGGAAACCGCGGACTGTGCGCCCAGCCCTGCCGCCTCCCCTTCACCTCCGGGCGCGGCGACAACGGCTATGCGCTCTCCCTCAAGGACCTCACCCTCGTGGACCGCATCCGGGAGCTTGAGGCACTCGGGGTAGATTCGCTCAAAATCGAAGGGCGCATGAAGCGCCCCGAATATGTTTTTTCCGCAGTGACGGGATTTCGTCAGGCGCTTTCGGGGCAGCAGCCGGATATGGAGCAGCTTGAGGCTGCCTTCTCGCGCAGCGGCTTTACCCGCGGCTATTTTGACGCAAAGCTCGGCCCTGAGATGTTCGGCACCCGTCAGCACGAGGACGTTCTGGCAGGACAGAAGGTGGTAAAGCAGCTTTCCTCCCAGCTTGAGAAGGAATATCCGCACATCCCCCTTGATTTTTCCTTTGTGATGATCAAGGATCAGCCCGTTTCGCTCACCGTTACGGATTCGGATGACCACTGTGTGACCGTGGAGGGTCCCGTGCCCGAAGCGGCGCTCAACCGCCCCACTACAGAAGAGCTTGTATGGCGCAGCATGGAAAAGCTGGGCGGAACCTTCTACCGCTTAAATTCCCTTGTCTGTTCGATGGACGAGGGGCTTATCTGTCCTGCCTCTCAGATGAACCAGCTGCGCCGCGAGGCACTCGAACAGCTGACTGCTCTGCGCAGCGAGATCCACCCCTGGAAGTGTAAGGAGGATGCCCTGTCCCTTCAGCATCCAAAGCACCTTGATCTGCGCCGCCCGCAGCTTCGGGCGCAGGTGCGCGAGCTCTCTCAGATCACCCCGACCATGATCGAAGCCTGTGAGCTGATCGCTGTCCCTCTCTCGGAGCTGCGCGGCAAGCTCGACTCGATCCCACCGCAGTGGAAGGAAAAACTCGCCGTTTCCCTGCCGCGCCTTGTGTTCGGTGATGACAGCGCTGTACTCAAAGAGCCGCTCAAGCTGCTCAAGGAGCACGGGATCACCCACCTTTGCACCGGGAATATCGGCGGCATCCATCTTGGAAAGGAGCTTGGCTTTACGCTGCACGGGGAGTATGGGCTCAACATCACAAACTCCTTTGCGCTGATGGAATATACAAAGTTAGGTCTTTCGGACACGGTCGTTTCTTACGAGCTCTCCCTCCTGCGTGCGCGTTCCCTCGGGGACTATCTCCCCTACGGGGTGCTTGCATACGGACGTCTTCCGCTGATGGTGACGCGCAACTGCCCCATCCGTCTTTCGTCCTGCAAAAGCTGCAAGCAGTACGGGGTGCTCAAGGACCGCCGCGGCGAAAGCTTTGAGGTGCGCTGCACCGAACGCCAATATTCCGAAATTTTCAACGGAAAACCGCTCTACCTTGCGGACAAATGGGACGAGTGGGATGGCTTTCATTTTGCACTTCTCTATTTTACGGGAGAATCGCCCGAAGAGTGCGATGCGGTGATCCGTTCCTACACCAAAACCCACGAACCGAGAGAAAATATCACACGCGGACTCTATTACCGCAACGTAAAATAGCGAAAAATCGAAAAAAAGCTCTTGCAATTCCTGTTTTGTCTTGCTATAATTGCAGCATATATCAAATGCGATGATAAGGAGGAGTACATACCGCTCCAAAGCAAAGAGAGATCTCGGCTGGTGAAAGAGATCCTGCGGATGGTATGGAAGTAGCCTTTGAGCGGTGGACCGAACGGGATGTTCCCCCAGTAGGCTCCAACGGCATCCCGCCGTTATCGGGAATCGGCATCCCTTCTTGTGAGGCGTGTCGGCAGAGTGCAGGGAGCTTTCCCTGAATTTAGGTGGTACCGCGGAATCGATCCGCCCTAAGCAAACAAATGCTTGGGGCGGTTTTGTTTTATCCTAAAAAATCCCCCGGCAGACAATAAGGAGGAAGAAACTTGAAAGAACTCAACAAAGTATACGAGCCGAATAAGTTTGAAGATCGAATCTATCAATTCTGGCTCGACGGCGGCTATTTTCATGCCGAACCAAGCCCCGATAAAAAACCATACACCATCGTGATCCCGCCCCCCAACATCACAGGACAGCTGCACATGGGTCATGCTCTTGACGAAACCCTTCAGGATATCCTCATCCGTTTTCGCCGGATGCAGGGCTACGAAACGCTCTGGATGCCGGGTACAGACCATGCTTCCATCGCAACCGAAGCAAAGATCGTTGCAGCAATGGCACAGGAAGGGCTCACCAAAGAGGACCTCGGACGTGAAAAATTCCTCGAGCGCGCTTGGGAATGGAAAAAACAGTACGGCGGACGCATTGTGGAGCAGCTCAAAAAGCTCGGCTCCTCCTGCGACTGGGAGAGAGAACGCTTCACCCTCGATGACGGCTGCTCCAAGGCGGTTCAGGAGGTTTTCGTAAACCTCTACAACAAAGGGCTCATCTATCAGGGCGAGCGCATCATCAACTGGTGCCCGCACTGCATGACCTCCATCTCCGATGCCGAGGTAGAATACGAGGAGCAGGCAGGTCATTTCTGGCATCTGCGCTATCCGCTCACCGATGGCTCCGGCTATGTACAGCTTGCAACCACCCGTCCGGAAACGATGCTCGGCGATACCGCTGTTGCAGTCAACCCGAACGATGAGCGCTACAAAAACATCATCGGCAAAACCGTGACCCTCCCGCTCGTCGGACGTGAGATCCCGGTTGTTGCAGATGACTATGTTGACATGGAATTCGGAACCGGCGTTGTAAAAATCACCCCGGCACACGACCCCAACGACTTCGGCGTCGGCACACGCCACAACCTCCCTGTCATCCGCGTGATGAACGATGACGCCACCATGACAAGCGACTGCGGAAAATACGCCGGTATGGACCGCTACGAAGCAAGAAAAGCCATCGTTGCCGATCTGGATGCACAGGGCTACCTTGTAAAAATCGAAGATCACAGCCACAATGTCGGCACCTGCTACCGCTGCTCCACCACCGTAGAGCCGATGGTTTCCAAGCAGTGGTTCGTAAAAATGGAACCGCTTGCAAAACCGGCGATCGACGTTGTCCGCAACGGTCAGATCCGCCTGATTCCGGAGCGCATGGACAAAACCTACTACAACTGGATGGAGAACATCAAGGACTGGTGTATTTCCCGTCAGCTCTGGTGGGGTCACCGCATCCCTGCTTACTACTGTGACGACTGCGGCGAGGTGATGGTTTCCAAAGAGGAGGTGCACACCTGCACCAAGTGCGGCAGCACACACGTCCATCAGGACCCGGATACCCTCGACACCTGGTTCTCCTCTGCACTGTGGCCGTTCTCTACCCTCGGCTGGCCGGAGAATACCGAAGAGCTCAAATACTTCTACCCGACAAGCACCCTTGTTACCGGCTATGACATCATCTTCTTCTGGGTTGCCCGCATGATCTTCTCCGGTCTGGAGCATATGGGAGAGGTTCCGTTCAAAACCGTTTTGTTCCACGGACTTGTGCGCGATGCACAGGGACGCAAAATGAGCAAATCGCTCGGAAACGGCATCGACCCGCTCGAGATCATCGACCAGTACGGTGCAGACGCCCTGCGCTTCACCCTCGCTACCGGCAACACTCCGGGCAACGATATGCGCTTCAGCGATGATAAGGTGCTTGCAAGCCGCAACTTTGCCAATAAGCTGTGGAACGCTGCACGCTTCATCCTCATGAACCTGACCGACGAATCGATAAAGGTGGAGGTTCCTTCCGAGCTTGCCATCGAGGATAAATGGGTCCTCTCCAAATACAACCAGCTTGTCAAGGAAGTGACCGACAACCTCGAGAAATTCGAGCTTGGCATCGCAGTCGGCAAGCTCTACGACTTTATCTGGGATGTGTTCTGTGACTGGTATGTAGAGCTGACAAAATCCCGCCTGTGGGAGGGCGGCAAGGCGGCAGATCCTGCCCGTCAGGTCCTCACCTTCCTCATGACCGGCATCCTCAAGCTCCTGCATCCGTTTATGCCGTTTATCACCGAGGAGATCTGGCAGGCACTTCCGCACGAAGGCGAAAGCATCATGGTTTCCGACTGGCCGGTTTACGACGAAGCGCTCAACTTTGCAGCAGAGGAACAGTCCTTTGAAAAGGTCATGGATGCGATCAAGGCAGTGCGCGCACGCCGCTCGGAAATGAACGTTCCGCCGTCCAAAAAAGCGACCCTTCACATCGAAACCGAATTCACCGATGTATTCCGTCAGGGTCAGGCATTCTTAGAGCGCCTTGCATGGGCAGATGCTGTAACACTGGGCGGTGAATTTGACACCGAATCCTGTGTACAGGTCATCACCGACAGCGCACGCATCTTCATTCCGCTGGCACAGCTTGTGGACCGCGAAAAAGAGATCGCGCGCCTTACAAAAGAAAAACAGGACTGCCAGAAGGACATCAGCTTCCTTTCCGGTAAGCTCAACAATCCTGGATTTGTTGCAAAGGCTCCGGAAAAAGTCATCACGGCAGAACGCGAAAAACTGGCAAAAGCACAGGAACGCATGGCAAAAATCGAGGAAAGCCTTGCATCCTTCGGTGCATAGACCAATCGCGATCCGATCAAAGAGGGCAAAAGAACAGCTTGCCTGTTCTTCTGCCCTCTTTTCTTATCCTAAAGAGAATTTGTGAGTAAACAAAGGAGGTATTTATGGAAAAATTATCAAAAAGTAATTTTATCTTTATTAGCCTGATGCTTTTTTCTATGTTTTTTGGCGCAGGAAATTTGATCTTTCCCCCCTTTCTGGGGCAAAATTCCGGTACGAGCTTCGTTCCTGCCATCATAGGCTTCCTGATTACAGCAGTAGGCTCCCCCGTTTTAGGCATCGTAGTGATTTCGCGCTTCGGTCCTCTGCACAAGCTGACCGACCATATCCACCCGATTTTTTCTACCGTATTCGGCATCACGCTTTATCTGTCCATCGGACCCTGTCTTGCCATTCCGCGTGCGGCATCCATGCCGTATGAAATGGCGATTGCAAACTATCTGCCCAGCGGCTTTTCCGCGCAGACGGGTCTTTTCATTTTTTCCGTCCTGTTCTTTGGATTTTGCTGTGTGCTTGCCCTCAACCCCAGCGAGCTGATCGATGCACTCGGTAAAATCATGACCCCCATCCTGCTCCTGCTGATTTTCGCTGTATTTGTGATGGGATTCATCAAACCCCTCAGCGGCTTTGCTCCGCCGAGAGAAGTCTACCAAAGCGCCCCCTTTACAAAGGGCTTTATGGAAGGCTACCTCACAATGGATACACTGGGCGCCCTCAACTTCGGTGTGCTGATTGCAAACAGCATCCGCTCCGGCGGGGTCAAGAACGAAAAATCCATCACACGCTACAGCATGGGGGTCGGGATTCTTTCGGGAGCCATCCTCGCTGTGATCTACCTGATGCTCGGATGGCTTGGAGCAATGGCATCCAGTCAGTTCCCTGTGGGGGCAAACGGTGCTGTTACCCTGACAGAGCTTGTCCACTGGTTCTTTGGTCCGGTAGGCCCTGTGATCCTTGCAGCCATCTTCCTGCTCGCCTGCCTGACGACCTGCATCGGACTGATTTCATGCTGCTCCGAATATTTTTCCTCCTTTGGAAAGCTCTCCTACAAAACGTGGGTCATCATTATCTCGATTTGGTCGCTTGTTGTGAGCAACTTTGGCTTGACGCAGATTTTGTCCTTCTCTGTCCCTGTCCTCAACTTCCTCTATCCGATCGTTATTGTCATCATCCTGCTGGGTCTTTTCCACGAGCTGTACAAAAACAACCGCATCATCTATCCGCTCACCGTTGCCGTTACAGCCGCTGTCAGCCTGATTGCAGAGCTTGATAAGCTCCATATTGCGATCCCCGGTGTTACAGCGCTGATGCAGCATCTGCCGATGTATGATATTTCAATGGGCTGGGTATCGGCGTCCCTGGGGGCTGCGGTCCTCGCTCTGCTGATTCCCCTCGTTTTGCCAAAATCAAACGCATAGCCCCTTTTTGTTTTTCATCGTAAAAATACCAGAACCTAACATGAGCATTGCAGCTCCTCCGACGGGGAGTCTGCAATGCTCATTTTTTTGATGCTTTCCTAAAAACACACGCAAAAGTCGACAGCACTCTCGTTCTTTTTCTGCCAGATTTCCCCTAAAAAAACAGCCTGTCCACGGTATCCTTATCAATAGAAACCAACGAAAAGAGGGATTTCCCATGGCTGTTACAATTGATATCCAGGAAAACTATATGGTGGCTCGGCTCACCGGAGAACTGGATCACCACTCCGTCCAACCAATTCGGGAGGAAATCGACAAAATGGCTGTTCAATGCCATCCCAGCGAGCTGATGCTGGATTTTGGCGGTGTGACCTTCATGGACTCGTCCGGGATTGGACTGGTCATGGGGCGATACAAGCTGATGCAGGAGCTGGAAGGCTCCGTTCGCCTCATCAACCTCCCCTCCTCCATCCAAAAAGTGATGCGGGTTGCCGGGATGGACAAGCTCGCCCGGTTTTAGGGCAAGGAATCTTGTAATTGGAGGTCACTTTACCATGAAAGCAATCAACAATATGCGTCTGACGTTTGATTCACGCTCCACCAACGAAGCGTTTGCCCGAACTGCCGTTGCCGCCTTTCTCTGCCCGCTCGACCCCACGCTGGAGGAATTGAGCGATGTAAAAACTGCGGTATCAGAGGCTGTGACAAACGCGGTGGTGCATGGCTATCGCGATCAAATCGGAAAAATCGTCATCACTGCATCACTGTACGACAACAACCGCGTCACGATCAAAGTCAAGGACACCGGCTGCGGGATCGAGGATGTGGAAAAAGCACGGGAACCGCTGTTCACCACCTGCCCTGCCGAAGAACGCGCCGGGCTTGGCTTTGCTGTGATGGAAAGCCTGATGGACAAGCTGCGCGTCACCTCACATCCGGGAAAAGGGACGACCGTTACCATGGAAAAAACGATCCTATCCAAAGGAGATTGCCATGAGCGTCGTAATTGATGCATCCCGCGATGAGATCATCGAGAAAAACCTCGGTTTGGTGCATGCCTGCGCACACCGCTTCAAGGGAAAGGGCATCGAATACGATGACCTCTTTCAGGCCGGGTGCATGGGGCTTGTCAAGGCGACGGATGCCTTTGATACCGAGCGCGGGGTACGTTTTTCTACATATGCCGTCCCAGTGATCTTAGGGGAGATCCGCCGTCTTTTTCGGGACGGCGGTACGGTGAAGGTCAGCCGCTCCCTCAAGGAATTGTCCCTCAAGGCAAACCGCGAGCGCGAGCACTTTACAAAGCTCCACGGGCGGGAACCGACCGTCAGCGAGCTTGCCTGTGCGCTGGAGGTGGAGGAAGGCACCCTCGTCGAGGCGCTTGGAGCCGCTGCCCCTCCCCTGTCCCTGACGCACGAAGACGACAGCGCAGAATTCGATGTGCCGACCGAGTCCCCGGAGGAGATGCTCTCTGACACCATTGCACTCAAGCAGGCACTGGAGCAGCTGGAGCCCTGCGACCGGCAGCTCATCGTGCTGCGCTATTTCGGGGGAAAAACACAGACCGTCGTTGCAAAAATGCTTGGGATGACGCAGGTGCAGGTTTCCCGCAGAGAAAAGAAGATCCTTCTTGCGCTGCGGGAAAAACTTCTGTAAAAAAACACGCCCTCTGAGAAAAGGGCGTGTTTTTTATTCGATATATCGCTTTCGGTCGAGCTTGAGCACCAGCGCCAGCGCGAGATAGCTGATGCCAATGACAAGAACACCATATGCCAAAGAAACCCCGACATTGTATTCCTGCATATTCACAACCATAGAAATGGAAATCGGACGGTTATATACTCCGTAGAGCAGGGATGACATTGTATATTCCCCGATGGTGCGGATAAACACCAGGATGCCGCCCGACAGGATACCCGGTGCAACGTTTGGAAGGACAACGCAAAGCATCGTGCGCCACGGGGAGGCGCCAAGGCTCTGAGAGGCTTCTTCCAAAATCGGGTTAAAGCTTTCCATCGCAACGTCGTTGGAGCTTAAAAGCAGCGGCAGCGCAGTGATGGTATAGGCAATCGGAAGGATCGCATATCCGCCGATCAATGAAGCTCCGAATGCAAAGACACTTTTGACATTAAAGGCATTGATGAGGTTGATTGCAATCACACTGACAGGCATGCACCACGGCAGCATCATGAGATATTTTGCCCCAAAGCAGCAGCGGTCCTTTCTGCGCGCCGCCCGATACGAGATCGGAACGGTCAGGATTAGTCCTGCCCCCATCGCCGTAAGGGACATCTTCAAGCTGTTGACAAGAGGTTTGAATACACGCCTGCTCTCAAATACATCGACATAATTTTGCAGCGTATATTCTGTCGGAAAGTGCTGCGTCATGATCGAATGCGTCGTATTGAACGACAGATACAAAATCCCCACGATCGGCAGCAGGATCATGATGAGCTGCAGCCCGATCAGGAGATTGCACAGGATGCGAAAGACAGAGCGTTTGCTCCCCTGCCCCGAAAAAGCGGTGGGGCGCACCGCCTGAGTAAAGCGGTGCTTTTTCTTATAATGCTGGAGCATCATCATCACAAGAATACACATCAGAAAGAGGATCATGACCTGCACAGAGGCGAGCGCCATCTGATTGTTTGCCTTGGAGCGCACGATCTGCGTACTGAGCACCTTATACCCCCCGCCGATGAGATTGGGCGCAGCATACGCTCCGATGCCTGACACAAACGTCATAATGGATGAAGTAAGAACTGCCGGAAGCACAGCCGGAAGGATGATCTCAAAAAACAACCTGCACTTTCCTGCCCCAAGGCTCATGGCTGCCTCGATTGCGGAGTAGTCCACATATTTCAGGGCAACCGATACATTGAGATAGAAATAGACATACTGCGTGTAGGTGATGACAAACAGAATAGCAGGAAGTCCCTCAAAGGCAAAGGGCGCGTGGTCAAGATGGAGCAAAAGCTCCATCGCTTTTGTCACCATCCCGCTTTCTCCATAGAGCTGGATAAATGCAATCACAATGATAATCCCTGGAATCATCATTGGACTCAGCAGCAGGATGTGGACAAATTTCTTGAGGCGAAACGCGGCAAAGTGCATATAGACTGCAAGGGCTGTCCCCAAAATGCCGCAGCACACCACCGCTCCGATCCCGACCCAAAGGGTATTTGTGATCACACTGAGGTTGTTTTGGTTGCTGAGATATTCTCTGAATACACGAAATGTGATGTGCCCGTCCTGCCATAATGCCTGTGTCACCGTATTCATCATCGGATACAGAATATATCCGACAAGAAGGAAAAACAACGCCCCATAAAACAGGAGCGTTCCAAGGTGCTTGATATATTGTTTCATCTGATTTTCTCCCTACTGAACCAGCCTGAGAAAGGCGCTGCTCCCCACAGAAAAAAGCTCCCTCGAATCACCGCGGTTCATCATCAAAACGCGGTATGCTTTGTGTCTGCTTTTTACGGTGTAGTTGTAAAACGCTCCTTCAAACTGAACGCTCTCAACCGTGACTGCAATGCCGTTTTGCGCATCGTTTGTCAGCATCAGCCGTTCCGGGCGAAGATACGGATGCGCTTTGAGATCGATGCCAAGCTGCGCGGCATCCTCCAGGGCAATTTGATTGGAAACACCGACAAAGCCTGCTACAAACTCGTTGCTTGGATGGTTGTAGATTTCGTCCGGTGTCCCGATCTGCTGCACCCTTCCCCGATCCAGCACAGCGATTCGGTGAGAGATGCTCAATGCCTCCTGCTGATCGTGCGTGATAAAGAGCGTTGTGATGCCTGTTTTGCGCTGGATCTCCTGCATTTCCTGGCGCATCCTGATCCGCAGCGCAATATCAAGGTTTGACAGCGGCTCATCCAGCAGCAGCATCTTCGGCTGGACGATCAGCGCGCGCGCAATCGCGACCCTCTGCTGCTGCCCACCGGAAAGCTGGTCGATTTTTCGGGATCTGTATTCTGTCAATCCGGTCAGTTCGAGGAAATATTGACATCTGTCTGCAATTTTTTCTTTGGAAAGGTGGCGGATACGCAGACCATATGCAATATTTTCCTCCACTGTCATGTTCGGAAAGAGAGCATAGTTTTGGAACACAACGCCCATCCCGCGTTTTTGCGCCGGAAGGTGTGTGATCTCCTCCCCATCTAAGAGGATCTTTCCCTGTGTTGGTGTTAAAAATCCTGCCAGAATGCGCAGGATCGTGGTTTTGCCGCAGCCGGAGGGTCCAAGCAGGGTGAAAAATTCTCCCTGCTTGATTTCCAGATCCACATTTTCCAGTGCGGGGGCATCCCCGTATTGATGCGAGATGCCCTCAAGCACGATATGTCCCATAAGCTCACTCCCTTTCCCTGTTTTTTGTTAAACCGAACGCTATTCTTTCCCTACGTTTTTGCCGGAGTCGATGACATCCGTTTCCCATTTTTCCAGCCATGCGGACTGGTTTGCGCTGACACTGCTCCAGTTTACATCCATTGCTTTATACGTTGTTTTCATCCATTCCGGAGCATTCTCAAGCGCTGCATCCAGCGTTGGGATGCGGTCAAATTTATTTGCGATCATCGCCTGCACCTCTGCACTGCCTGCAAACTCGATGAATGCAGCTGCTGCATTGGGGTGCGGTGCATGGTTGATGGCGGCGATGCCGTCCGTCAAAATGATGGAACCGCTTTGTGCATCGATGATTTCAAACGGCATGCCGTTTTTTGTCTTGTTCTTGATGATGTCGCTCAAAACAGCCCACGAAATCGCAGCCTCTCCCTTGCCCAATGCGCTGTACATCATGCTGCCGCTGTTGTAGTAGTTTTTGATGTTGCCATCCAGTTCCTTGAGGTAGCTCCATGCTGCTTCTTCGTTTTCCTTTGTGGTATTGTAGTCAATCAGACCGCAAATCGTGGAGCGCATGGAGGAGGACAGGGAGTCGCGAACCACGATCTTTCCCTTGTATTCCTCTTTGGTAAGGTCCGCCCAATCCTTCGGGGCTTCTTCTGCGCTCATCAGATCGCTGTTGTAAAACAGCATCACCGGTGTTTTCATGGTGCCATACCAATACCCCTGTGCATCCTTGAACATCGGGTCAAGGTCGCCGCTCCAGGATGGAGCAGTCGGTGCGAACAAGCCTTCCTCCTTGAGGAGCGCGTAGGTTGCACTGTCAGAACCATACATGATGTCCGCCTGCGGATTTTCCTTTTCGCTGCGGATGCGGTCGGCAAGCTCCCCCTTGAGGTTGATGCTCTCCACCTTGATCCCTGTTTTTTCTTCAAATGCCATCGCCACTTCATCCAAAAGCTCCTCCGGATGGGTGGAATAGATCACCAGTGTATCTTCAAGCTCTGTATTTGTCTGTGCTTTTTGCTCCTCGTCAGCTTTCTGCTTTGGTTCCTCTTTGCCGCAGGCTGCCATGGAAAGCACCATCGCAGCTGCCAGCATGGAAGAAGCGATCCTTCTTAAATTCATGGTTATGATTCCTTTCTGTTTTGCTTTTTGAATCGATGCTCTCCTAATCGAGAGTCAAAGGCTTATATCCCGAAAGAACAACCGGCGTGCATTCCTGTGTTTTGATTGCTTTTACAAGTTCTTCCACCGTTGTAAAGCTGCCCGGAATCTCGGTTGCATAGCGCCCAAGGTGAGCCAATGTATGGCAGTCGCTCGCTCCGAAGGGCTTCAGCCCCAATTTGCGGCATGTTTCCCACGCCTTGCGGTTTTCCTCCTCTGTTGCACTGCCGTTAAAAACTTCGACACCGATGAGGTTTTTGACGCGGTATAATTCATCCCCCAATCCACGGCTGTTGCTGCGGTACGGATGGGCAGAAATGCACACACCGCCCTGCTCGGTGACAAAATCGATGAATTCCTGTGCAGGAAGATGCAGTTCCGGAAGATGATCGATGCCGAATGCAACGATATCCCCTTCACATGACAAATACTCTGTTCCCACAAAAATCGGAAAATCCTGTTCCTTTGAAACCTTTGCGGCGTAGCGGCCAAGCCCCATTTTGTCGTGATCTGTAATGCAAATACCATCCAGACCTTTTCTCTTTGCCTCTGCCACCATCTGCAGCAGATTCATCTTGCTGTCGCCTGAAAATGTTCTCTCGTGCATATGTGTATCTATAATCATGTTTTGATCCTCCGGTTCAATTTAATATTTGTACTTGTCCCTGAATCATTCTACTAAGATAAAAAAGTGTTGTCCAATCGCTTTTTTGAATCCGTTTTTGTTTTTCTATTGATTATTTCTATCAATATATTCGAAAGATTTTGCAAAGAAAGAGAATTCCCCCGCCGTACCGGAGCGGTACTGCGGGGGATTTGCTGTTTTAGTTTGGTTCCTTCACGAGTACAATGGAATAATATCCGCTGCTCTGCGTCATATCTTCAAAGCGCTGCCATACCCTTTCGCTTTCCATGCCGCAGTTTTCCACAAGGGATGCGTTTTCGAGCATCCCCGCCTCGCGAAGCTGCTCCTTCAAAGTGAGGATGCTGCTCCCCGCCTTCATAAACACTTTGTTTGCTTTGACGTCCAGCGTGTCCTGCACATCGCAGCTTGCCGGAACGATCAGCAAACGCTCGGAGCGTTCGCACAGGGACTCACCCAGCCGGGCAGCCACCGCACAAAACGAGGGAACTCCCGGAACAAGCTGGGCTTCATAGCCTTTATCCAGCACTTTTTTGTGAACATACATATAAGTGGAGTAAACGGTGGGGTCCCCCAATGTGATGAAGGCAACGTTTTTCCCCTCGTCGAGGAGGGCGCAAATCTCGTTTGCGATCTTTTCGTAACCAAGATCAAGCTGGTTCTGGTCGCGGATCATCGGTGTTGCGCAATAGAGCAGCTCCTTTCCCTGTACATAGGTCTCTACGATTTTAAGAGCTGTTTTTTCGCCTGATCCCTTATCCGGTACGGCGATCACATCCGAGTCCCTTAAAAGGCGTACCGCCTTCATTGTAACAAGCTCCGGGTCCCCAGGTCCAACACCCAATCCGTATAATTTTCCTTTTTCCATTCATTTGCTCCTATCAATATTCATTTCTTTATCATTCTTATCCTGTCCCATCCTGCGCGCGAAGAGGATTGCGCCCCCGCTTTTTTTACAATGAAACATCAAGACGGCGTAAAGCAAATCCTTCAAAAATCCCGGTTCCCCCCGTGGATTTCATTTCTTTTCATCCTAAAAAATAGGATGGCGTTTTCCTTTGATCGGCGCAGGAAGAAAATACTTTACAAAATGATCGATCGGTTTCACCGGGAGCTTAACAGATATGAAACGGGAGCACAGCTATGCATATGCATGGATTTCGTTTCGGATTATGCATTTTATTTGCGGCATACGATGAGATATGCGTCTTTTCCGTCCCAGCAGATTGGGGTGGCTTTCATGTTCTGCATCAGATCAGAGCCCTCGTGGGTGCTGCCGATTGGGCAGAAAGAGCATGGCTTCTCTTTTCCGCCGAGGCATTGATAACAGAGCATCCCGTTTTCGATGTCGGGGTGATAGCTGCGAATCCTGCTGTTTGCATATTTGAGCTCATAGGTATCCGGGTCGACAACATAGACCCAATCCTCCTGATTGTCGAACACATCGCCCGAATCCATCTGAGCAGAAAGCTGCTTCTCCTCCATTCGCATCTTTTGCAAAAACAACGACAGGATCTCGGAAAAAACAGACAGCGACTTCATCTGGGGCGGCGTCAGCTCGCTGTTTGATATGCATTCATCAAAGCCGATGAATCCGCGGAAGACATGATGCTCGCGGATCGCGCGCTGGATGGTGCTTTTTACACCGTATCGGCGCATGAACTCATATCCCGGCGCCGGGAGATCGGCAGTGTCGTGACAATAAAACATCCCGTCCTCCCCGAAGTTCGACTCGTACCCCGCAAGCTCTGTTTCATAGCTCAGTCTTGGAATCTCCCGAATGCGCGGCTTGATCCCGACGTTGCACCACTCGTATGTATTGATGCAGGCTGTGTTGTCCTTGTTGTTTTCAAATACATACATCCGGCTTGCACCGATCCTTCTGCCCACAAAGTCCATGATATTTTTGAGAGTGTTGTGCAGATCCTTGGACTGATACAGCCGATGAAACGCATACTCCACCAAATTCTCATAGGTCAGCGCAGGCT
Organism: Oscillospiraceae bacterium; assembly: GCA_020024285.1. Classification (GTDB taxonomy): domain Bacteria; phylum Bacillota; class Clostridia; order Oscillospirales; family Ruminococcaceae; genus Negativibacillus. Next base: position 137,487 of record JAHHTZ010000003.1, read on the forward strand.
GCACATCGGAATCGATGGGGGCAGTGATGACACTTTCGCGCTTTGGTCCGTCGCTTGGGAAATCCACCATCGAGTCGTTGTAGATTTGAAAGGATCTCTTCCCCTTCGCCTTCACCTGATACAGTGCCTGATCGGCATGATAAAACAGCTCCTCATAGGTTTCCCCGTTTTCCGGATATACGGCAACGCCGACGGAACAGCTGATCCTGCAATCCGGGACCTGCTCATACAGCATCGTGTCGAAAATGAGGATGAGCTGTCTGAGGCGCTTTTCGATGAGCGCCTGCGATTGGATGTTCTTCATAAAAACCATGAATTCATCCCCGCCGATGCGCGCAACAACATCCCCGGAACGAAACAGGCGCTTGATTTCGTTTGCGGTCTGCGTGAGGACCACATCGCCGAACATATGACCATACTGGTCGTTGATCCCCTTGAAATTGTCCAGATCGAGGATCAAAAGGGCGCCCCTGCTGTCGGGCTGTGCTGTGCTGATGTATTCTTTTACATTGTTTTTCCCGCTCGCCTTATTGAGCAGACCTGTCAGAGAATCTGCCTCCGCCTGAAACTTCAGCTCCTGCTGGGCGCGCTTGCTTTCGTCGATATTTGTGAGGATTCCGACATATTTTAGCGGCGTCCCGTCACGGTCATATTGCACGATCACATGGATCTGACACCACAGATAGCGTCCGTCCGCCTTTGCGATGCGGACCTCCGCCTTTTCACTGGAGGCGCCGTTTTGCAGGTGATGCAGCTTCTCCATAAAGACAGGCATATCATCGGGATGCAGATGCGATTCTGTGTAGATCCTGTCCTTGAAATCGGTATCAAGCGGCTCGTATCCGAAAATATCGTTCCACCGCTGAGAAAAGGTGACTTTTTTCGTGTTGATGTCTGTTTCAAAGATCACGCTTTCCGTTTTGGAGAGGATGATCGAATGGCGCTCGAGGGACAGCCGAAGCTCCTCCTCTGCCGCCTTCCCCTGCGAAATATTGATGAGGATTCCATAGAGATATTCCTGCCCGTCACGGTCGAGGAAGCGATGCCCCTTATTGAGCACCCAGATATAATGTCCCGCCTTATGAAGCAGTCGATATTCCAGCTGTATCTCCGTGCCGAAATCGAGCTGTTCTTTGATCGATTTGAGGAGCTTTTCCCGGTCCTCCGGATGGACAAGATTCAAAAGCCGATTTTGAAACTGTTCTTCAAGCTCTCCCTGTGTATAGCCCAAAAGCACGGGAAGCTCCTTTCCGATATGGCAGAGCGTGAGCCACGGGTCGCGGCGGAACAAGCATAAGCTGTCCAAAAACCTACAGGCTTCTTCCTCTGATACACTGTTTCGATCTGCTTTTTTGGGGCTGCGGATCGGATGTGAGGAAATGGACTGGTAGATGATGAGGACGCGGTTGGAATCGGTGTTCCTGTTTTCGGTGCGCAAAAATGCCATGCGATACAGCGGGGTATCGTTTTCCTGTCCATACACTCTGAAGTAATAATATTTGCGCTGTATCCCCTCCATCAGATCGTGCGGGATTTCTTCCTCAAAGATTCTGCGCAGGTTCTCCCGATCCTCGGGGATGACGATTTCGTCGAGCAGGATCTGCTTGATGCCATCAAACGTATCTGCCTTATTCATCAAAATGAGGTTTGAATCGGGATTATAAACCATATGGTAGATGGAGTTTGACAAATCGACCTCCATAACGGTTGCATTGGTATAATGAAGGATCGCCTGATATTTGTCCTGAATCCTTTGCAGGCTGTCGATCCCGGTTTGTCTGATCGGAGTGGGGCGTGGGGGCGCGATGGGGTCGAGCTTTGGGGAGCGTCCGTCGGAATATTCCTGTGACAGCTGGGCGAACTCATCCGCCACCTCCTTAAAGCACTCCAAGAGCTTCGGGGAAAACGAACCACACTCCCCGTTGAGGATCATGCTTGCTGACTTTTCGTGGGAATATGCTTTTTTATAAACACGGTCCGTTGTCAGGGCATCGTAGGCATCCGTCAAGCCGACGACCTGCGCCCCGATGGGGATTTCGTCCCCCACAAGGCGGTCGGGGTATCCGTGTCCGTCCCATCTTTCGTGATGACAGCGGCAGATATTGCAGGCTTCCTGGATATACTCTTCGTTTGTTGCATCCTTCAGTCGATTCAGGATCTGTGCGCCGATGGCGGCGTGTGTTTCCATTTGCTCCCGTTCTTTTGGCGTAAGCGGTCCCGGTTTATTCAAAATCGCATCCGGGATGGAGATTTTGCCGATATCGTGCAGAGCAGCTGCGCTCGAAATCATCTGGATCTTTTTCTCACTCAGCCCATACTCCGGACAGCTGTGCGCAACCTCCTCCAGAAGGATCTGCGTAAAGCGGCGGATGCGCAGGATATGCTGACCGGATTCTGCACTTCGGTATTCTATGATCGAGGAAAGCGTATCCATCAGCACCTCGTTTGATTGACGAAGGACCTGTGCCTGCTGCTCCACCAGTTTTTCCAAATCCCATTTGTGCAGCATCAGCTCGATGATGTTCTGCACCCGGTGCTGCAATCTTACGGAAGTAAACGGGATTCGGATGACGTCGGAGGCACCCAGCTCAAACGCGCGCCACTCATCGACGTCGGAATTTTCGATGATGACCATAACAGGGATTTTCGATAGGGTTTCGCTTTTGGAAATGATCTTGAGTATTTCAAATCCCGCATCCTTCTCTTCGGTGATATTCAAAAGCATGGTTGCAATGCAGCCTTGATTCTCCTGAAGCAGCAGCATCGTCTGCGCGCTGTTTGCTGCCTCAAGCAGATTATAGCGGTCCTCAAACGCACTGCGCAGGGATGCCCGGCTTTTCTCTGTGCCGCATGCCAAAAGGATCGTATCTCGATTTATCATATTGTACACACCTCTTTATAGAGATAAAGCAAAAGAAAAAAACGATTGCATTTTGCATCATCATAGAATAATATGAATTATTTGTCAATTCCCCTTCTTTCTCTATCATACTGCATCCTTTCCGATAAAAACACCCCCTTTCTTACAAAAAGAAGAAAGGGGGTGTTTTATGTATAAATTAAAGTTTTGCTTTGAGGAATTCGTAGAATGCACGATAGGTCATATAAACGTCTGTTTTTGCAACGATCTCAAACGGAGAATGCATTGCCATAACAGGAACGCCGATATCGATGACATCCACGTTGAGAGCAGAAATGAATTTTGCAACGGTTCCGCCGCCGCCCTGATCCACTTTGCCAAGCTCTCCAGTCTGCCAGATAACCCCTGCATCGTCCATCACGCGGCGCACATCTCCTGCAAATTTTGCATAGCAGTCGTTTGTGCCGTTTTTTCCGCCGGAACCGGTGTATTTTACGATGCAAACGCCGTAGTTGAGGAAGGAGGAGTTGCGGCGCTCAAATACCTCCGGGAAGGTTGGGTCAAATGCTGCGGAAACGTCTGCGGAGAGGCATTTGGAGTTGGAGAGAACGGTGCGTGCCGGTACGTTGAATGCAGCTGCCAGATCTGCAATAAAGTATTTCAGGAAGGAAGAATGCAGACCGGTGTTGCTGTCGCTGCCTACTTCTTCTTTATCTGCAAATACAACAACGGAGGTCCATTCCGGATTTTCTTCGGTGTAATCAAGCTCTGCCATCAAGGAGGTGTAAGCGCAAACGCGGTCATCGTGTCCGTAAGCACCAACCAGGCTGCGGTCAAGACCAACATCCTTCGATTTGCCTGCCGGAACCATCGTCAATTCTGCGGAGAGGAAGTCGCCCTCGATGATGCCGTATTTTTCAAAGAGAATGTTGAGGATGTTGAGTTTTACTTTTTCGGATGCTTTGTCGTCCTTAAACATCTGAGAGCCGATCACAACATTCAGTTCCTCGCCCTTGATGCCGTCCTTGAGCTTTCTCTCGTTCTGATCCTTGGACAGGTGCGGGAGAAGGTCGGAAACCATGAATACCGGATCGTTTTCATCTTCACCGATGGTTACATGAACAACAGAGCCGTCTTTTTTATATACATCGCCGTGCAGTGCCAGAGGACGTGCAACCCACTGATATTTGCGAACACCGCCATAGTAGTGTGTTTTCAGCAGAGCCAGCTCTTCGCTCTCGTACAGCGGGCGCTGTTTGAGGTCCAGACGCGGGGAGTCGATATGAGATGCAAGGATCTTTACGCCCTGCTCGATCGGACGGCTGCCCATTGTACCGAAAATGAGCGCACGGCCGCGGTTGCTGCTGTAGAATTTTTCGCCCGGCATATATTTCTTTCCGGCTTCAAACGGACGATATCCCTTTTTCTCCAACAGTTCAACGGTAACTGCTACTGCTTCATTTTCGATTTTTGCATCATCCATAAACTTTTTGTATGGCTCACAAAAATCCTGCACCTTCTGCAGCTCTGCGTCAGAAAGCAGATTGGTAGCATTTTCAGATTTCAGGAACAACTGCTCTTTCAAAAGCTCGCCTTTTGTCTTTTCCATAAGAATTACCTCCTAAAATTTAATATTGAAACACGGGAAAAAATCCTTGTGTTTTAAGTATAGATCGATTGCTTTTTCAAACTAATACAGCTTTTTATAGATTTCCATCGTTTCGATCACCCGCTCCACATACCAGTTTGTATCAGGATACGGGATCTTCTCCAATGTTTTGCCATCGGGAGAATATTCGGGGTCCTTAAGCCATTTGTTTACCGCTCCCATCCCTGCGTGATAAGAAGCCAGGATCACCCGCGGGTCATCCCCCATCTCATCGCGGAGAAGCGAAAGCAGGCACGTTCCGTAGCGGATCGCAACCTCCGGCTCAAAGATATTATCGTATGTAACGCCGCTGTCGTCCTTTATGCGGTACTGCACCCATTCAAAGGCATCCTTTGTCAGCTGCATTACGCCGCGGGCATCCGCCTTGGAATGTGCATTCGGGTCAAAGTTGCTCTCTGTTTTTGCCACAGCATAGATGAGATTCTGGTCCATTGCATACTCTTTGCTGTATTGTTCGACCCATTCCCGATAGGTCCTTGGGTACAGCGCCCGTGCTGCCTGATCGGCTGCGGGCATCAGCAGCAGTACGCCGCCTACGATCAAAAATCCCACCACCGCCAAAAAGCAGAGGAATCGCGGCCAGACGATGCGCGTGCGCCGACGCCTGTTCTCCTGCATCGCTATTCTTCCTCCTGGGAGGCGGTTTCTTTTGCTGCTTCCTCGGTATTCTCTTCGTTCTCCTGCTCTGCTTCTTCTTTTTCATTTTGCTCTTCGTCGTGCTGGAGCAGATAGCGCAGGCGGGAGGTCATGTTGTCTGCCTGCACCTTGAGTGCATCCCGGTCACCGATATTGGAAATGACGCACCAGGAGCGCTGAACATAATACTGTTCGTCATGCTGTGCATGGATGCGGTTTGATGCTTCCTCCTCCGACAGTCCGTCGCGCTGTATGATGCGGCTCAGGCGGATCTCGGCAGGTGCTACCACAGAGAGCACCCGGTCACAGAAGCGGTCTGCTCCGCTTTCAAACAGGGTCGGAGCATCCAGGACGATGATGCCTTCTTCCGATGATTTTGCCGCATCGATCTTCTCTTTGAGCATCTCGATGATATATGGAAACATGATTGCATTGAGCTGCTTTAATTTTGCCTTGTCTGTAAAGACGGTCTGTGCCATTTTGCTGCGGTTGAGATTTCCGTCGATGGTCAGATACTCACACCCAAACTCCAATGCAATATCTGCAATGCAGGAGGAACCTTTTTCGACAACGTCGCGTGCGATCTGATCCGCATCGATCACCGTGCAGCCGATTTGCTGCAAATATTCACACAGCGTGGTCTTTCCTGCGCCGGACTGACCCGTCAGTCCCAAGACTATGTTTTTCATATCCACTCCCCATTCTGCCCGCCGGGCGCTATCTTGACGCTTTTTCGTCAGAAATTTCTCTTTCATCAAAGCCTGCTGCCCGGATCAGGCGATTGTATACCGCAAGACCCACCCCTTTTTTCGAAGGGCAGCGTGCATAGACCTGAACAGCCTCTTTTTCATCCAATTCCCGAAGGGCTGCAAACAAGCGATGTGCCTGCACCCCGTCGTCCTCTCCTCTTCCCCATAAAATATAGGGGACCCTGAGCTCTGATGCGTCCTCTTCAAAGCAAAGAGCATAGACCCCAGGAGCATTGTGGCTGTTGACATATCTAATATATTCTTCTGATGTTCCGTCTAAGATCGTCACTTGAGCTTTTGGGGAATAATGTTTGTATTTCATTCCCGGAGAAACAGCTTTGACACCCTGCTTTAACTCTCCGGTGACTGCCTGATGGATCACAAGCTCTCCTAAAACCTCCGAAAGCTGTTCCGGGGTGATCGCACCGGGACGAAGAAGGATCGGTTTTTCCTCCGCGAGGGAGAGCACGGTGGACTCCACCCCCACGCTGCACGGACCGCTGTCCACAATGGCATCCACGCGACCCCACAGATCGTCGATGCAGTGCTGTGCCGTGGTAGGGCTTGGCTTTCCCGAGAGGTTCGCAGAAGGCGCTGCAATCGGGACCTGCGCCCTGCGGATGATGGCTCTTGCCACCGGATGGGACGGGATACGGATCGCAACGGTATCAAGCCCGCCCGATGTTTCCTTTGGGATACAGTCCTGCTTTTTGAGGATGACGGTCAATGGACCCGGAGAAAAGCGGCGGCACAGCTCATAGTATTCGGGCGGGATGTCCTTAGCGTATTTTTTGGCATCCTCAACATCGGCAATATGGATGATGAGCGGATTGTCCTGCGGACGCCCCTTTGCCTCATAGATCTGCTTGACCGCCTGCGGATCGAGCGCATTGGCTCCCAGACCATAGACCGTTTCTGTCGGGATCGCCACCAGTCCCCCGCGGCAAAGCAGCTGTGCTGCCTGATCGACCGCGTCGCTTTGTGCTTCGGGGTCATCGATTTCCAATAATTTTGTATCTAACATAAAACTGTTTCACCAGCTTTGTTTATATTTCTTCAGAGTTGCTTGCTTTGAGCTTTTCTGCCTGATCGAAGGTGTTCAAAGCGTCAAACAGTTCTGTCAGATCACCGTTGAGGATGCTGTCGAGCTTATAGAGGGTCAAGCCGATGCGGTGGTCGGTCACGCGTCCCTGCGGATAGTTATAGGTGCGGATACGCTCTGCGCGGTCGCCGGTACCTACCTGCAATTTACGCTCGCTTGCGATGGATTCGTTTTGTTCTCTCTGCAATTTTTCAAAGATACGCGAGCGAAGGATCTTCATGGCCTTGTCCTTATTTTTATACTGGCTTCGCTCATCCTGGCATTCTACCACGGTCCCGGTCGGGATATGGGTGATACGGATCGCGGATTCTGTTTTATTGACGTGCTGACCGCCTGCACCGCCGGAACGGTAGGTATCGATCTGCAGGTCCTTCGGGTTGATTTCAAACTCGATCTCATCGACCTCCGGCAATACTGCCACAGTGACCGTAGAGGTATGGATGCGTCCCTGTGTCTCGGTTTCCGGCACACGCTGAACGCGGTGTACGCCGCTTTCAAACTTAAATTTGGAGTATGCTCCGTCGCCGTTGATGTTGAAGCTGATTTCCTTATAGCCGCCAAGCTCTGTTTCGTTGGCGTTGAGGACCTCTGTTTTCCATCCCTGTGTATCGGCATACATGGAGTACATCCGGTAGAGGGAATTTGCAAACAAGGCTGCCTCCTCACCGCCTGCACCGCCGCGGATCTCCACGATGACGTTGCGGTCATCGTTCGGGTCCTTTGGCAGCAGCAGGAGCTTGAGCTCCTCGGAGTAGACTTCGATTTTCTTTTTGTTGTCTACAAGCTGCTCGGTGATAAGCTCCTTAAAGTCCTTGTCCAGACCGCCTTCTTCGAGAAGCATTTCTGCTTCTTCCATGTCGTTTTTTGCCTGCATGTATTCGCGGTATTTTTCAACGATCGGGGTCAGGGTGCTGTATTCCTTCATCAAAGAAGCATACTGCTTCTGGTCGCTTACAACATTTGGGTCCATCAAACGTTGATTGATTTCCTCATATCTGCTCTCTGCAGAACCAAGTTTTTCGAACATTGGGTTGTTTCTCCTTCTTCTATCAAAAATTTTCCAATCGACTATTGCTGTGGAGGTTCCTGCGGGACGATCTGGCGGATATTTTTTTCTGCCTTTGCGCGCGGGACCATAACCTCCCGTCCGCAGTTTTCACAGCGGATCTTAAAATCCATGCCTGTGCGCAGCACCAGAAAGCGGTTGCACCCGCAGGGATGATTTTTTTTCATCACCAGCACATCTCCAACATTGACATTCATATGCCTTTTGCCTCCTGCATCAAAACAGACAACGGAAGAAAAGCTCCATTGTCATTTACTCTACCTATTATATCAAACTTTTCCCCTGTTCTGCAACGTCTTGTGAGGGAAATTTTTCTTCGTGCGCCTTCCCCCGATATCGATTATTTTGAAACGCTTTTATGAACATTTTGTGCATGGCGAAATAAACCCTTCCTTTTTCTGCACTATTTCCATGGAAACGTCCGAAATGACGTTTTATCTATGTTAGGAGGTGTTGAAACTCCGATGGAGCAAACGATTTTATGCCGATTTGATGACCGCTCTCTTGCGCAGATATGCCTGAGCCATCTTTCCACGATGTTTGATTGTTCTTCCACGCAGCTTGCTGACGGCACCATTCTTTTGGAATGCGCGAAAAAAGACTCTGCCCGCATCGTGGAGCGCCTTGCCTATATGGGTGCTGCATGGGTGCGGATGTCTTAAACCTGTTTTTCTCTTTTTTGGTTCGGAATCCCGCCTGTCTGCTTCTAAGATGCTCTGTGCTGTAATATATTGAACCATACTGCATATAGAGTGCTGCAAGACTTGAAGCGGACGTTTTCTCTCCGCATAGAAAAAGAGGAGGTTTTATAATGACATCATATAAGCCGGAGGGCTGGCTCTTACATACCCGTGAAAATCAGGAAGCGATACGCTCAATTTCCGGACTTCAGGATGCGTGCCGTCAGGGGAGCATCCTGGAGGCGCGCGCCGCAGTCTGCACTGCAGAACACGATCTGCTGGTGGACTTCGGGTTCTGCCGCGGTGTGATCCCGCGGGAGGAGGGCGCGCTTGGGATCGCAGAAGGCACCACGCGGGATATCGCCCTGATTGCGCGGGTGAACAAGCCTGTCTGCTTTCAGGTTTTATCCATTTCCACCGATGAGCGGGGAAATGTCACCCCCATCCTTTCGCGGCGCATGGCGCAGGAGCGCTGTCAGCGCGACTATCTTTCGCATCTCGTTCCCGGCGATATTCTGGATGCCTGTGTCACACACCTCGAATCCTTCGGCTGCTTTGTCGATATAGGCTGCGGCATCTCGTCCCTCATCCCCATTGATTTCATCTCGGTCAGCCGTATTTTTCATCCATGTGACCGCTTTTGCACAGGACAAAACATCAAAGCTGTGGTGCAGTCGGTGGATGCCCGTGGGCGCATCACACTCAGCCACAAGGAGCTCCTTGGCACATGGGAAGAAAACGCCGCACTCTTTGAGCCGGGTGAAACCGTCGCCGGCATTGTGCGCTCGGTCGAGGACTACGGGATCTTCGTGGAGCTCACGCCAAATCTGGCAGGGCTTGCGGAACCAAAGGAGGGGAGCTATCCCGGTCAGCAGGCAAGCGTCTACATCAAGAACCTGATCCCGGAAAAGATGAAGGCAAAGCTCATCCTCGTCGATACCTTTGATGCTGCCTACGAGCCGTCGCCCCTGCGCTACTTTATCAATTCCGGTCACATCGACCGCTGGGTCTATTCCCCAAAAAGCGCTCCCCGTCAGATCATCAGCGAATTTTAACGAAAAAAGGACAGCAGACGCTGTCCTTTTTTTATATCCGCTCGATGCGGATGCCCTTACCTGTTTTCTCGTCAAGCTCGATCAAGCATCCGTGCATCTCGCAATCCTCATGATCGTATTCAAAACGAACCGGAAGACGGTTGATGAAGCGATTGATGATAAGCTCCTTTTTTACACCGAGAACGGAATTTTTTCCGCCGCACATTCCTGCATCGGTGAGATATGCCGTTCCCTTCGGGAGGATTCGCTCGTCCGCCGTCTGGACATGGGTGTGCGTTCCGATCACGGCGGAAACACGCCCGTCAAGGTAATGACCCATCGCGATTTTCTCGGAGGTTGCCTCCGCATGAAAATCCACAAAGATATTCTTTGTGGAAACGGTGGGCAGAATGCGGTCGATCACCTCAAAGGGATTGTCGCACGGCTCCATGTAGGTCTGCCCCTGCAAATTGATGACGCAAAGCTGAAAGCGCAGAAGATCGAGCGTATACACGCCGCATCCCGGTGCATCCCGATGATAGTTTGCCGGACGGATCACGCCTGTCTGCCTGTCAAGAAGCTCATAGACCTCGCGGCGGCGCAGAACGTGGTTTCCCGTTGTGATGACGTCTGCCCCGGCGGAAAAGAGCGTCTGTGCGCTTTCCGGTGTGATGCCGTTTCCTTCTGCGGAATTTTCCCCGTTGATGATGCAGACATCCACACCCTGCCGGCGCTTGAGCTCCGGCAGGGTTTTCTGAAGCAGGCTGCATCCTGATTTTCCGATGACATCGCCTAAAAATAAAATTTTCATCCGTTTCTCCATTCTGTCGATTGATCTCTCAAGGCACAGATGATGCTACAACACCTTGGAAAGAAAATCCTGAAGGCGCGGGTTTTTCGGATTTGTGAAAAACTCCTGCGGGGGAGCCTCCTCCTTCACCTGTCCTTCGTCGATAAAGAGGACACGCGTTGCCACTTCGCGTGCAAAGCCCATCTCATGGGTCACGACCACCATCGTCATGCCCTCGTCTGCAAGCTCCTTCATCAGCTGGAGCACCTCGCCCACCATCTCCGGGTCGAGCGCAGAGGTCGGTTCGTCAAAGAGCATCACGTCCGGGTTCATCGCCAGCGCACGCACGATTGCAATGCGCTGCTTCTGTCCGCCGGAGAGCTGGTTCGGGTAAGCGTTTGCTTTGTCGGGGAGTCCGATGCGCTCCAGCCACTCCATCGCTTTTTTATCTGCTTCCTGCTGTGTCATCAGCTTGAGGTTCACCGGTGCAAAGGTGATGTTTTTGAGCACCGTCATGTGAGGAAAGAGGTTAAACTGCTGGAACACCATCCCCATTTTCTGACGCAGCTTTTGAATGTCGCATTTTGGGTCGGTGATGTTCTGTCCTTCAAACCAGATCTCGCCGCTTGTTGGCTTTTCGAGCAGATTGAGGCAGCGCAAAAAGGTGGATTTACCGGAACCGGACGGACCCACAACGACCACCTTTTCCCCTTTTTCGATCGTCTGATCGATCCCGCGCAGGACCGAAACATCTCCATAAGATTTCACAAGGTTTTTAGTGCTTATCACTTGCAGACAGCCTCCTTTCAAACAGGCTCAAAAGTTTTGTAAGACCCATGACGATCGTAAAATAGATCACTGCCACAGAGATCATCGGGGTATACATTTCATACGTTGCCCCCTGAACACGTTCTGCTGCTTTTGTGATATCACTGATTGCCAGAACACCGGCAATGGAGGTTTCTTTGATGAGGGAGATAAATTCATTGCCCAATGCAGGCAGGATATTTTTGACCGCCTGCGGGAGGATGATGCTTTTCATGATGGTCCCATAGCCCAGACCGAGGCTGCTTCCTGCCTCCATCTGACCTTTATCGATCGAATTGATGCCGGCACGGATGATCTCTGCAACGTATGCACCGGAGTTGATGCCGAATGTGAGGACTGCGATGGTGATGCTGCTTTTGAGATTGCTCAGGATGATGCCGTTCATGATGAGCAGCTGTACATAAACAGGGGTGCCGCGGATGATCGAAACATACGCGTTGCAAATCCACTCCAGCGGCTTCATCCATTTGCTGCGTTTTGCGCTGAATTTGACAACTGCCACAAAAACACCGATGAGGATACCGAGGAGAACTGCAAAAAAGGAGATTTGCAGCGTGACTCCAAGTCCCCTTACAAACGCCATATAGCGCCCTTTTTCTATAAATGTCCGATACAGACTGTGCAGGATATTTTCTATCAAGGATTTCATCCTTCCCTTCTTTTATTTTCAAAACGCAAAGATTCCGGGTCTGAAAACAGACCCGGTCCCTTTGTCAAAGCAATGCTGTTACATTGCGTTTTCCATATGTTTCTTTGTGAATTCTTCGATTTTTCCGCTCTGGATCATTTCTTCCAGGATTGGGTTGATCTGATCGAGCAGCTCCTGATTGCCTTTTTTCACTGCAAATGCATATTTGTCGGTGAAGAGCTCTACATCGAGGATTTTAAGCTCTGCATTGTTTTCTACGATCATTTTTGCCGGAAGCTCATCCATAACGATGCAGTCGATTTTGCCGTTTTTAAGATCGTCTGCTGCTACAAGGTATTTTTTGTAGGACTGGATCTTTGCATCCGGGTGTGCTTCGGTGTCGCCGTAAACCATATCGGCAGTGGTGCCCTGCTGTACGCCGATTGTTTTGGTGAGCATGGTTGCTTCATCGGTGATGGAGGTATCGTCTGCTTTTGCAACGATGACCTGTTTGGACTGTGCATACTCGATGCTGAAATCCATTGTTTCTTTACGATCCTCGGTGATGGAGATGCCTGCTGCTGCAAAGTCGGATTTACCCTGCTGCGGTGCAAGCAGAGCGTTTGTGAAATCAACGTCCATGATCTCAAGCTCAAGCCCCAGCTCTTTTGCGATCTCGTTTGCGATATCAACGTCGATGCCTACGATGTTTTCGCCCTCTACATATTCATAAGGAGCAAATCCGGCTTCGGTGGACATCACAAGCTTGCCCTTTGTTTCTTTTTTATCTGCATCCTTGTCGGCTGCTTCTGTCTTTTCTTCTGTTTTGTTTTCTGTGGAAGGTGCAGGTGTGCTTTCTTCTTTTTCTTTGCTTTCGCCGCAGGCTGCAAAGGATACCATCATTGCTGCGCTGAGCAGCATTGCCAATAATTTTTTCATTTATGTTTCCTCCTGTCAATGTATGACTTAATAAATATTCGCTCTATGTTTTATATTATACATTAAGTTCCCGTTTTTTCAAGAGGTAATATGAAAAAATATTCATTTTTCTGTTCTTTTGTATGTATGCTGAAATTTTTTGCCCGCAACCCTCCGATTCCTATTGAAACTGACTTATTTTTTGCGGCTTTTGGTCCATTTTGGGGCAGATTCTCTCATAGAAAATGGTATTTATAAAATATTTTCCCATCCAAACCGGCTGCATAAACTCTGCATATCCTGCGGCATTTTACAGGAAACTTCCACCATGGAATGTGTGACCGGATGCTCAAAGCCAATGCTTGCACAGTGAAGTGCCTGCCGATCGATCAGGTCCGACGGCTTCCCATACATGCAGTCCCCCAGAAGCGGATGGCCGATGTGCGCCATATGGACGCGGATCTGATGGGTTCTTCCCGTTTCCAGTGTAAAATCCACAAGGCTGTATTCCCCGTTTTGGGCGATGACCCGATAGTTGGTGACGGCGCGCTGCCCGTCCGGTGCAACGATTCGTCTCATCTCCTCGGGAAGCTCCCGGCGGATGGGCGCATCGATGCGCCCCGCGCCCGCTTCCGGCACGCCGCACACGATGGCGCGGTACACCTTATGGAATCCCCCTGTGACGGAAGCTGCTGCAAATCGTGTCTTGGCAATCACCACTGCCCCTGTCGTATCGCGGTCGAGGCGGTTGAGCGGACGATACATCAGCTGCTGCCCGAGTTTATCACAGTGTGCGGCAAACACATTTGCAAGGGTATCCGCAGCGTGTCCGCAGGATTGGTGGCAGGGCATGAACGGCGGCTTGTTGTATACAAGGATATCATCATCCTCATAGCAGATCTCAACCGCCTTGTTGCAGCGTATGTAGTGATCGAGATTGTTGTCCGGGTCAAGAAATGTGATGCTCAGCACATCGCCGCATTTCATGCGGTCGATGGTGCGCGCGTGTTCTCCGTTTAAGCGGATGCCCTCCGGATAGTGCTTGAGCTTTATGATGGTTCGGCTCGAATAGCCGTGAACACGTTTTAAATACGGCTCGATCGCCATTGCGTCCTCTGCCTGTGTGATGTGATACTGTATTTCTCTCAAAGCTCTTCCCCCGTTCTTCATCAAAAAGTGCCGACCCTCTGTCTGAGCCGGCACCTTTTTGTTTGATTTCTTAGTGGCAGCCGCCGCAGGAGGAGCAATTTCCGTCGCAGCCGCCGCTTCCGAATACCTTTTCCTTCATAGCAAGTCCTGTCGGAGTGGTTGCAATGCCGCCCAGTGCGGTTTCGCGCAGGGTCGTCGGCAGCGCTTTTCCGACACGGTACATGGCATCCACCACCTCGTCAAACGGGATATGGCTTGTGATACCGGAAAGAGCCAGATCTGCACACAGCAGCGCATTGGTCACACCGGAAGCATTGCGCTTGGTGCAGGGCATTTCCACAAGACCGGCAACCGGATCGCAGACAAGACCCATCACGTTTTTCATCGCGATTGCCGCTGCATCAAAGCACTGAGTCGGTGTGCCGCCGCACATCTGCGTGATCGCAGCTGCCGCCATCGATGCTGCCGCGCCGCACTCTGCCTGACATCCGCCCTCTGCGCCGGAAACGGTCGCGTTTTTTGTGATGATCTGTCCCACGCCTGCCGCTGTTGCCAAAGCAAGCTGGATCTCTTCCTTGGAGGCATTCACTTTTTCTGCCACTGCGATCAGTGCTCCCGGAAGGATTCCGCATGCGCCGGCGGTCGGAGCCGCAACGATGAGTCCCATGGAGCTGTTGACCTCAGAGCAGGAGAGCGCATATGCCACACCGCGCAGGGTGGTTGTATCGGCGATCGTTTTTTGGGAATTGATATAATCCCACATCTGTTTTGCCGTTCCGCCGGTCAGTCCGCTGATGGAAATGACCTCTTTTTCCAGCCCGTCGTGGCAGGCCTTATACATGATATCGTAGCGGGACCAAAGCTCCTGCATGATCTCTTCGCGGCTGATTTCGGAAAGCTCCATTTCATTTTCGATGACAATATCAGCAATCGATTTTTTAGAATCACCGATCAGGCTCAATAAGTCTTTCGCGTTATGATACATTTTGATTCCTCTCTTTCCTGCGGATTATGCAAATTTTTTGATGGTGACAACCTGGCTGATATCATCAAGCGCATTGAGCTGATCTTCCACCTTCTGTGTGATCGGGTTGTCACATTCGATCATTGTGGTTGCCGTGCTGCCTTTTTTCTCGCGTGAGTTTGTGAGTGTTACAATGTTCACTTCGTTCTGGGCGAGGATGGATGTGATCTTGCTGATGATCCCCACACGGTCGATATGGGTGACAACGATTGCCGGATATTTGCCGGAAACGCGCGCTCTTGTTCCGTTGATCTCCACGATCTCCACTTCGCCGCCGCCCACGGAGGAACCGATCATGGAATATTCTTTTTGAGATTTTGTAACAGCGATGATTTTAACGGTATTTGGATGAACGTCGCCGAGGTCCGCCGCCTCAAACTGCACCTTGATGCCTTTTTCCGCTGCAATTTCGAGCGAGCTGCGGATGCGTTCGTCGCTGGCATCCATGCCCATCAAGCCTGCAACGAGGGCACGGTCTGTACCGTGGCCGCTGAGGGTGTGGCTGAATGAGCCGTGAACATAAAAACGGACCTGATCTATTTCTTCCTGTCCGCTGATCATATACATTGCCTTGCCAAGGCGCTGCGCACCGGCAGTATGTGAGCTGGATGGTCCGATCATGACCGGGCCAAGAATATCAAACATGCTAATATTCATAAAAACCTCCTACCATATCACAAGAAATCAGCCAATAAAATATGACATTACCTGATTGCTTTTTTCCATATTATTTTATCATAGATTCCTGTTGTTTCACAAGGCTTTTCTCAAACTGTTCTGACATGGACTCATTTTTCTCTGAAATTCTCAAAAAGGAAATTTCATGTTATAATATCTGTTGATGAAGTCAGACAAAAACTCAGGACACACAGAAAGGTTTGGTTTTATGATAAAAAAAGCGCAGCCCTCAGATCTTCGTGCTGCGGCACGGCTTGTTCAGATCCTGCACGTTCGCCATCCGCTCAATGAGGTGGAGGAGGATATGGAGCATTGGCTCTCTCAGGACGACCGTGCCGTATTTCTTGCACTCAGCGAAACGCAGCAGGTCGTGGGCGTCGCCCTGTGCTCCCTGCAGGAAAACGATGTGGCAGGAGCGTCCTTCTACCCTGCCGCCCAGCTCGATGGTATTTATGTCATAGAGGAAGAACGCGGAAAAGGCTATGGCACCGAGCTTTTGCGCCGCTGCGAGGAATGGGCAAAGGAGCAGGGCTGTCTGCAATTTTGTGCCCAATGCGATCTTTCCGATTCGCAGCGGCTTGTCTTTTTCCTGAAAAACCGCCTTGAGGAAGCAAGCCGGACCATCCACCTCGTCAAGGCGCTGTAACGAAGGGGATGTCTATGGAAAAGGAAGCTGTTTTTCCGCTTATCGCGCATCATTTTCCTGCCCCCTTCGGCGCTGCACCGATCGAGTCTGCGATGCCCTTTCTCCCCTGCCGCGCCGTCAGCAGGATTCCCGAACGCGCCTGCTGTGTCCTTGTTTTTCTCTTTCCCTATTATACCGGCGATTGGACTGTACGAAACATCTCACGCTATGCAATGATCCCCGACTATCATCTGGTCGCCGGTCAGTATCTGCGGGAGCTTTGTGAGCTTTTGCAGCAAGCCTATCCTGAGCACTGCTTTGAGCCGTTTACGGACAACTCTCCGCTTCGGGAAGTTGCCTGCGCCAACGCCGCCGGTCTTGGGGTGATCGGCGACAACGGGCTTCTGATCCACCCTCTGTACGGCTCCTATGTCTTTATCGGCGAAATCGTCACCGATCTGTCCATCCCATTGAGCACCCCCTCCCCCAGCCACTGTATTCAATGCGGTGCATGCCGCCGCATCTGCCCCAACGGTGCAATCCAGGAGGATGGCTCTGTGGAGCTTTCGCTTTGCCGCTCCCACATCACCCAGAAAAAAGGGGAGCTCACCGCGTTTGAGGAAGATCAGATCAAACAGGGGGGACTGATTTGGGGATGTGACCTGTGCAATGACATCTGCCCGCTCAACAGGAATCCAAGAATCACCCCCATCCCCGAATTTCTCGACTCCGTCACCCCCTATATGAAGGAGGAGGAAGTCATCGCACTGCTCAAAACACGCCCCTATAACTACCGCGGGCAAAAAACCATCCTTCGCAATTACCACCTACTTCAAGATTCGGAAAGGAACACAAAACAATGAGCCACACGCCGCTGCACGATGCACTGAACGAATATATCAAAAAGGATTGGGCGCGATTTCACATGCCCGGTCACAAGGGCGCTCCGTTTGGGCTGTTTGAACAGATTTCTGCCTACGATGTTACCGAGGTAGAGGGGACGGACAGCCTGTTTGAAGATGACGGTCCGCTTGCCGATCTGGAGCGGGAATACACGCGCCTTTACGGAACAAAGGGAACGATGCTGTCGGCCGGCGGCTCGACGCTGTGCATCCAGACGATGCTCAAACTTGTCGGCAAGCCGGGAGCTCCCATCATTGCCGGACGCAACATCCACACCTCCGCTGTCAACGCCATGTCCCTGCTCGATCTTCGTCCTGTTTGGCTTTATCCAAACCGCGAGGGCGAATCACTCATCGGACGGATCAAGGCAGATTCGGTCGAACAGGCGCTCTGCGCACACCCGGATGCCTGTGCTGTTTATCTCACCTGCCCCGATTATTTCGGGGTTTGCTCGGACATCGCGGCAATTTCTGCAATCTGCAAATCGCATGGTGTTGCGCTGCTTGTGGACAATGCGCACGGAGCCCATCTCAAATTTCTTTCCAAAGAATGCTGTCCGCATCCGCTGCACCCGATGGACCTCGGAGCAGACCTGTGCTGTGATTCCCTGCACAAAACGCTCCCTGTTTTCACCGGAGGTGCGCTCCTTCACTGCAACCGGGAGGAATATGTGCAAAACGCCAAGCGGGATATGACGGTATTCGGCTCCACAAGTCCCAACTATCTTATCATGCTTTCTGCCGACTACACCGCGGGATGGCTTCAGGAAGAAGGTCCCGCTCTGCTCTCTCAAACCGCGCTGCGCTGTGAACGGCTGCGGGAGCTTGCACGAAACCAGGGCTTTCGCGTTGCGGACGGACTGTGCGATCCCATGCGCATCACGCTCATCCTCACCGGCACCGGATACAGCAGGGAAGCGTTTCGCCGGCATCTTCGCCGCTTTGGTATCATGGAGGAATTCCTCAGCGAAAACGGCTGTGTCCTGCTGTGCTC
Organism: Oscillospiraceae bacterium; assembly: GCA_020024285.1. GTDB lineage: Bacteria > Bacillota > Clostridia > Oscillospirales > Ruminococcaceae > Negativibacillus. The sequence goes on from JAHHTZ010000003.1 coordinate 155,819, forward strand.
CCCCTTCAACCGCGAGGAGGACTATCGCCGTCTGACGCAGATGATCCTCCACGCAAAACCGCAGAACAGCGAAAGCTCCCCTTATCCGATGTTCTGTCCCTGCGCCGAGCTGACGCTGCGCGAAGCCATGTTTGCCCCGTGGGAAACCATCCCCATCGAGGATGCCGGCGGACGCATCGCCGCAGAAGTACAGTCGCCCTGCCCTCCCGGTATCCCGCTCATCATGCCCGGAGAAAAAATATGTAAAGATTATATAAAAATCCTAAAAAACTATGGCATTTCTTTTATTCGTGTGGTACAATGATACAAAGAGGGGATTTTTCTTTTCTTTCAGCAGGGTCTATCATTGTCTGCTATGTAGATTAACTTCTGGGATATCACTTCTCGCCAGAAGACGAAGGAGATCATTATATGAAACTTATATTTGCTATCGTATCAAACGACGACAGTTCTAAGGTATCCTCCGCTTTGACAAAAGCACGCTTCTCTGTGACCAAATTGGCTACTACCGGTGGATTCCTCCTTTCCGGAAACACCACATTCATCATTGGTACTGAAGATGAAAAAGTAGACGAAGTCATCAAGATCATCTCGGAGCATTCCAAAAAGAGAAAACAAATGGTGCCTTCCTCCGCATCCTACGGTGTCGGAATGTATACCACCTACCCTGTAGAAGTAACCGTCGGCGGTGCTACCATCTTCGTTACCGACGTTACCCGCTTTGAAAAAGTATAACGCTGTACCTACATGATGCACGCATTAGAACAATTTTATTCGAATGAAAAAGCAAAGCAAACGCTCGTCAATTTTATAACTGACGGGCGTTTGCCTCATGCGCTCCTTTTGGAGGGAGAAGATGGGTGCGGCAAAACACACTTTGCGCGTTTGATTGCCGCCTGCGTCCTGTGCACAGACCGGGACAAGCCGTGCGGTTCGTGCCGCAGCTGCCGTCTTGTCCTTTCCGATACACATCCTGATGTGATCCTTCATTCACCGGATGACGAGGACAAGCCCTACTCTGTTGCATCCCTGCGCGAGCTGATTTTATCGTGTTATGTCCTCCCAAACGACGGGGAGCGAAAGGTTTATCTTCTGAGGAACATCCACGAGATGAGCGAGCAGGCGCAGAACACGCTGCTCAAAATCATCGAGGAACCGCCCGACCATGTGCTCTTTGTGCTCACCTGCCACAGCCGGGCGCAGATTCTGCCCACCATCCTGTCGCGTGTGCTCACGATTTCCCTTGCGCCCTGCCCTGTTGATGTGTGCGCGCAGGTGCTTCAGGAGCTCAGCCCCGATACCGATTGGGAGGAATGCCAGCGCATCGCCCGCCGGACCGACGGAAATGTGGGAAAGGGGCTCCGCCTTCTCAAGGACGAGCATCTTTGTGCCATTTATCAAGCGGCACAGACGGGCGCACAGCTCCTGTGCGGTGCAGCAGAATACGATTTTCTGTGTCTTGTGCAGTCCTACAACAGAAAACGGGATGATTTTCTCCTGTTTCTTGCAGAGCTTCGTCACACCTTTGTTTTATCCATCAAGGAAAAAAATGATCCAACAAAAGAAAAAAATCTTCCGGATTCCCTGCTCAATCGCATCTCCACGTTGCAGGCAATGAAGATTATTGATATAATAGATATGGTATCGGCGGAAGTGACCCAGAATGTCGGGGTTGCCCTGTCCGGTGCACATTTGTGTGGAGCGGTAAAGCAAGTGCTCCACGGGTAGCTGTGCTGCTCCCGATGTCAGCAGACAGCACCTGACAGTTCAGGATACATCGGAGAAATGGCGGTAAAATATGACCGAAGTAATTGGGGTACGATTTAAAAAGGTCGGAAAAATATATTATTTCTCTCCAAACGGAGAAGAAGTGCCCTTAGGAGAACATGTGATCGTGGAAACCGCGCGAGGCATTGAATGCGGCGAGGTTGCCATCACAAACCGGATGATCGACGACGATGCAGTGGTAAAGCCGCTCAAAACCGTGATCCGTGTTGCAACCGAGGCGGATATGAAGGCCATTGCGGAAAATGCGGAAAAAGAGAAAAAGGCGTTCAAGCTCTGTGCCGAAAAAATCGAAAAGCACAAGCTCGATATGAAGCTCGTGGATGTAGAATATACATTTGATAACAACAAAATCCTCTTCTATTTCACCGCGGACGGACGCGTCGATTTTCGCGATCTTGTAAAGGATCTGGCTTCTGTCTTTAAGACACGCATCGAGCTGCGTCAGATCGGCGTGCGTGACGAAGCAAAAATGCTGGGCGGACTTGGGATCTGCGGACGTCCCTTCTGCTGCTCTTCCTTCCTTGGGGAGTTTCAGCCTGTGTCCATCAAAATGGCGAAGGAGCAAAACCTTTCGCTTAATCCAACCAAGATTTCCGGCACATGCGGACGCCTGATGTGCTGCCTTAAATACGAACAGAACGCTTACGAAGAACTGATCCGCATTACACCGTGCGTCGGCTCTTATGTATCGACCAGCGAAGGAAAAGGCGTCGTGGTAGAAATCAGCCTTCTTACCGGGCTTGTGAAGGTCCGCCTCGACAAAGCGTCCGACGGCGCACCGATGGTATTTGACCGAAAGGCAGTAAAACTGATTCGGGAAGGTCGTCCACCGCGTGAAGAACGCGTTTCCAAAGAGGAAGAGCGGCAGCTTAAATCCTTGGAGCGATGAAGTTTTCACAGAGAAGTGGTTGATTTTTTTCTGATATATGGTAGAATAAAGGTATCCTATATCTACAGGAGGTGTAATGAGTAATGGCATATAAAATTAAATCCGACTGCATCAGCTGCGGCGCTTGTGAAGCTGAGTGCCCAGTAGGCGCTATTTCCGCCGGTGCAGACAAATATGAAATCGATGCAAGCAAATGCATCAGCTGTGGTGCTTGTGCTGGCGTATGTCCAGTAGGCGCTCCTGAAGAAGAATAATCTCATTCTTCCATAAAGAACCGGGGTATCGTGCGATACCCCGGTTCTTTTTTTGCTTTTTATTTTCCTTTTTTCGTTACCTGACGTTCTGTTCCGTCCGGTTCCACGATCACCATGTTTTTCAGCTGGGATTCCAGATTTCCGCGGAACATGGCAATATATTCCCTGCGCAGGGCTGCCTGTTCTTCCTTTTCCGCTGCGGTCAAGCCCTCCGGGGTGCGCGATTTTCTTGCTAATTCGTTGATTCGGTCTAATTTATGTGACTCCATAGTCCTTTTTTCCTCCCAAGGTTCGTATTGTCTGGAGGAATTCCTTTAATCCCTCCCAAAGTGTGATCGGCTCGTACTGGTGGGCGATGCATCTGATCTCCCCCTCGATCCTTCCCTCTTCGGATTTTGAAAGCTCATAAACAATATTTACAAACAGCTCCGATTCCTCGAGTCCCGCCACCATTTCCTCCACCTGCTCCTCCTGCGGCTGGTCGGTATAGATCAACAGATCCCTGCCTTCGTATTCAAAGCATTTGATGGTTGTTTGGCGCGGTGTTGCTCCGATCACGGTGGTCAAGGTATCCATATCGTTGCGGGGGACGAACTGAAAGCTCGCAATGGCGCGCAGATAAGCGCCTGCATACTGGATGGAAATATCGCGCGTCTGCTGGATTTTCTCTTTATCCACGCCGACCGACAGCTGCTCCACCACATGGTTGATGATCTGTACTTTTCGGGCTTCTCCGAAGCGTATGATTGCCCCAGCCGTCTGGATGCCCAGCTGAAAGAGCAAAATTGTTCCCAGCAAAAAGCAAAGATGGATACAAATCTGCTCAAACCGCTGCCTCATTGCTTCCTCCTGTTCTATGCCATCTGTTCGAGGTATTCCTCCAGGCACAAGCCGTTTTCCTTGATTGTCTTCGCGTGCTCTTTTCCTACATAACGATAATGCCACGATTCATAGATGATTTGTGTCACATCCTGCTTATCCTTTGGATAGCGCAAAATAAATCCATAATCGGCTGCATGCTCCATGAGCCATTTTCCGGCAGGGGTCTTGCCAAAGCCCTCATCGAGCGACTGGTAGGATGGGGTCACGATATCTGCTGCCAATCCGGTGTGATGTTCACTCGTTCCCGGCACTGCAATGATGGTTGCTGTTTTAGCCACTGCATCCTCGTGGCTCATGCCTTGCGCCATAAAATCCTGAACCATCTCATTGAAGAGCGTTTTCTGACGTTCTATGCTGCGGTAAGCGGAACAGATCATCAAATCGATGCCGTCCTCCTTTGCCGCCTCAATCATTTCCTTCATGCTCGGTGCTGCGCGCTTATCCATCACAAACTCGCCCTGAACCACTTCCGTTTCCACCTCAAAGTCGTCCGGCAGGGGATGATCCGGATTTGCCAGAAGGAGATTCCATTCGTCAAGGTCGATGTTCGGTTCCTGAGGCTCTTCTTTCTCCTCTTTCTCTTCTTGCGTTTCCTCTTTCTCCTGCTGTACTTGAGCATCCTTCTCCTCCTGAGCAGGGCTTTGAGGATCTGCTGAATTGGAAGACCCCATTGCCTTGATGCCGACGAGGATCGCTCCAATGCAGAGAAGCAGCACAAACAGGGTCACAATCATCTTGCTGTCCATTTTATCCCTCCTTCTTACTCCATGTTTTTGGTCTGATACATGATGACAGACAAGGCTGCCATCGGTGCAGTTTCGCAGCGAAGAATCCGCTTTCCAAGGGAAATGCTTGCAATGTTTTTTGCCAGTGCAAGCTCAACCTCCTCCTGAGAAAATCCGCCCTCTGCCCCCACCATGATGGAGAGCGACGTTTTGCTTTTGGAAAGTTCCTCCCGAAAGGAGCTTGTACTGTTTTCGTAAAACAGGATCGCCTGTTCATCCTGTGCCATCGCTTCGATTGCTTCCCGATACTCCAGCATCGGGAGCACCTGCGGGATGATCCCGCGTCCGCACTGCTTTGCAGCTTCCAGGGCGATGCGGTTGTAGCGCTCCAGCTTTTTCTGCATCGATTTCTGGTCCGGTCTGGAAACGCAGCGGCTTGTCTGCACCGGAACGATCTTGGAAACACCGAGCTCCACCGCTTTTTGGACGATCAGCTCCATCTTGTCCGACTTTGGCATCGCCTGATACAGCGTTACAAAAATAGAAGGCTCTGTTTGGGAAGGGCTCACACGCTGCACGGTCAGTTCGACCTGAGAAGCGCAAAGTGCTGCAATGACACAGTCGTAATCGCTGCCCTTGGTATCACACACCGTCAAAGCATCCCCCACATTCATACGAAGGACCTTTGCAATGTGCTTGGCATCTTCACCTGTGATGATGCCCTTTGCGTCGTCGATGGTTTCTGTAAAAAAACGAGGCATATCCCGTGCTCCTCCTTATTTTGCTTTGCAGGCAAGAGCCACCCAGCCGCCGTTTGCGCGCTCTTCGATGACCTCGATCCCCTGCTTTTCCATCGCAGCAAGCACATCCTCGCGGCGCTCGTCGATGATGCCGGATGCAATGAAAATTCCGTTTGGAGCAAGGTAGCGCGTCACATCATCGCACAGACGGATGATGACATCCGCCACGATATTTGCAACGATCACCTGAAAGCTGCCTTCAACCTGAGAGGTCAAATCGCCGCGATGGAAGGAGATTCTCTCCTCCACATGGTTGAGTGCTGCATTTTCTCCGGCAACCTTTACTGCCACTTCATCGATGTCACAGCCGATGATTTTTTTCGCTCCCAAAAGTGCTGCTGTGATCGCAAGGATGCCGCTTCCGCATCCAACATCGAGCACCGTATCCTCCGGGCTCAGATATTTTTCGAGCAGCTCCATGCATAGACTTGTGGTGTGGTGGGTCCCTGTTCCGAATGCCATACCGGGATTCAGGGTCAAAACCACCTCATTGTCCTGTGCGGTATATTCTTCCCACTGTGGGCGCACCACCAGATTTTTTCCGATTTTCACAGTATGGTAGTATTTCTGCCACGCAGTAGACCAGTCCTCCTCGTCCACGCTTCCGGTTTCGAGGGTAAGGCGTCCATACTCCTGCTCCGTATCCTGCTCACGCAGGGTATTGAGCAGGGACCGAACGGCGGTAAGCTCCTCCATGCCCTGTGCATTATCTGCCACATAGATTTTGACATTTGTTTCGCAGCCTTCCATCCTGTTCATCAGCTCTTCGTCGATATAATCCCAGTGCGGGGTGGTTTCCTTGAGAAAATTGTCAAAGTCCGCCGCATCCTCTACAACAAACCCCTTGATGCCGATGTTCATCAGTCCTGCTGTCAGCGGTTCGATTCCCTGTGTGGTGGTGTAAATTTTTACTTCGGTCCAGTTCATGAGGATTCTCCTTTTATTTTGTAATATTTATCCTTTTTAATACATTTTGTTTGTAAGTATATTCCTATTTTTGTAATATTCTCTGTAAAATATACTCTTTATTGTATTTCATGTCGAATCAAAGCCCTATTTTTTATAGGGCGATCTGCAAGACACAGCATGGTCATTATAACATGGAGCAGAATAAAAGAAAAGCGCCGCCGGATCAAACTGGCGGCGTCATTGTTATGGGAGCGGTTCTTCCTTTTGGATTTTAAATACGAGCCGTAAAATCCCGGAAATGAAACGTGGGCTTTTTAATACAACGATTTTCATGCTGATTCCTCCTGTACTGCATTTTAATACCAGTATACGAGAAAAAGGATTTTTTGGTTCATCCCAAAATCAAAACGGATCTTTTTGCAGCGCTCCCTATTCTTTTGTGCACATGATGATGAGGGTGCCTTCCCCCACTGAGATGTGTGCATCCTTCCCCGGTAAGAATTCATTGCTGACCCCCATCGGGATTCCGTTTGTGACCACTGCATCGGTGAGCGTATATTTTAAGTTTTCAAGTGTTACACCGGTGCACCGATCGGTATGGGCGAATACAGACAGGATAAAGCGCTCCTGACAGGGAACGGTGAGGCTTTGTCCTGAGGTGATTGCCGTGATCCAGAGATTTTTTTCTACAAGGGAGGTCTGTGCACCGTGGCTCACTGCATATACGAGCGCCTGAATGTTTGCATAGCTGTGGTCCATGCGTCCGCCCATCATCCCCATCAGGACAAGCTCATCATAGCCTCTGCTCAATGCTTCTTTGATTGCAAGCATCGTGTCTGTATCGTCTTTTTCTTTTGGAAAGCGCAAAATTTCGCATTCCTTGGAAATATCCCCGCGGTAGGAGTCAAAATCTCCCATCGCCAGATGCGGGATGATCCCCATGGATGTACAATGGGAGTATCCCCCATCCGCTGCAATGATAAAATCATCACTGTGGATCAGCTTGCGAGCATAACGCCAATCGCCCAGCTCTCCACCGCCTAAAATAACACATCTTTTCATTTACTTCAATTCCCACTCTTTGATTTGTTTTGCCTGTTCGTAAAGCGACAAGTAGCTTTGATGCCGCTGCGCTGCGATCTCATTTTTCTGCAATGCCGCCAGCACGGCACAGCCCTTTTCCTTGGTATGAGAGCATCCTGTAAACTGACACTGACCGAGATACGGTTCGAATTCACGGAAGCAGTGCTGCAATTCCTCCTTGCGGATGATCTGGAATTTCTCAAGCTCCACGGCAGAAAATCCCGGTGTGTCCGCAACCCTCGCTCCGTTGTCGAGGGTGTAGATTTCCACATGGCGCGTGGTGTGACGCCCTCTGCCCAGCTTCTGGCTGATGTCTGCGGTATCGATGGAAAAGCGCTTGTCCAGCGCATTGAGAAGGCTTGATTTCCCCGCACCCGAATTGCCGCAGAATGCGCTGAATTTACCGCTCAAAAGCGCCTTGACTTCCTCCACGCCGTCCCCTGTCATACTGCACACCACCGCAGTCGAAAATCCTGCCCTGCGGTAGATTTCTGCAAACGGTTTTGGATCTTTGAGATCTGCCTTTGTCACAACGATGACCGGCTCGATTTTCTGATATTCTGCAATCGCAATCAGCTTATCAAGCACCAGCGCATTGGGGGCAGGGTCTGCAATCGAAACCACAAGCACCAGCTGATCGAGATTTGCGAGCGGAGGGCGGATCAGGCTGTTTTTGCGCTCACGCAGCTCCACAACATAGCCTGTTCCCTCTCCGGTGCGTTCTACCGCGGCAAAATCGCCTACACAGGGCTTGATATTTTTATTTCGAAACGCTCCGCATGCGCGGCACTCAAGCACCTCCTGATCGGATGTCTGTACATAGTAAAATCCACCCAATGATTTGATGATCTGTCCTTTTACCTGCTCCAAATCGCTCGCCTTTCTTTATTCCTGATTCGATGCATCAGACGCTCCCTCGCCCGGGAGTCCTGACAGCTCGGTTCCTCCTACATTGACACCGGGGATTCCGCTGCCCATACTGCTCTGGAAGGAATCCGGATTGTCTGTAATATCCTTGACCTCTCCTGTGCTGAAGTTGACGCCGTAGATCCTGTAAATCTTTCGGTCGAGGAAAACTTCGACCTTTGCGGTTCCGCTTCCGTCTGCATGGAAGGTCCATTCGTCCGTTCTGGACGGGGTGATTCGTTTTCGGTCTACCTGTTTATCCCCGATCCACGCCTCGATCTGAACTTTGTCATCCTCATCGCTGTCGATCGGGACGACGATGCGGACACTCTGGTCCTCATTGTAGCCCTCCACCACCATAACGTCGATTGCGGAGCCTGCCGGGATCATCGCGCCTGCTTCCGGACTTTGTTTTACAACGGTACCGGGTGCCTTGTCCCGATAATCCTCCGGATCGACCTCTTTGATGTTGGCAATACGCAGACGGTATGTCATCAACAGGGATTTTGCGGTAGACAGGTCAAGACCCTCCAGCGGCGGAACCGAAACATTTTTCTCCTGCGGACCCTGACTTACATAGACAAGCAGGGTTTCGTCCGTGGAGAGCTCCTCCGAGGCTGCCGGTTCTGTTCGGATGACATTTCCGCTTGGGACATCGCTGCTGAATGCCGTCATCTCCTCATACTCGATCCCCTCTTTGTTGAGTTCCCGGAACACATCTGCCGAATCGCGGTTTGTATAGTCCTTGACAACGATGACATTTTTTCCAAGGCTGACGCGCACCTTCACGGTGGCGCCTTTTTTCACGATCGTATTGGGTCCGGGATTCTGATAGTAGATCTGCCCTTCCGGATAGGAAGAATTGTAGTCCGAGCTTTCCAGCTCGATCCTCACATCGTTAGTATACTCCCTGTCGTCCTCGATGATCTCATACACTTTGCCCACGAGGTTCGGCGCAGATACATCCTCCTTGACCTCAAACGGTCTGTTTTTCACAAAGAGCATCACAATAAAAATAAATGAAACCAACAGGAACGCAAACGCGATGCCGGATAACACCGGAACGACCGGCAGCGGTCGTTCCTGATCGTCTTCCTGCTGCTTACTTCTTTTTCTTTTCATGTCGTCCTCTTGTACTTCCTGTTTACTGAATTCCTTTTGGATGTGTTTTTCGATTGGTTCCGGTTCCATATAGCGGTATTCAAAGACGATCGACGGATCGTGCTTGAAGGCATCGATGTCCCGAAGCATCTCCGCCGCAGACTGATAGCGCTTTGTGACATCCTTCTGCATCGCCTTGGTAACGATCTCCTCCAAGCCCTTTGGGATGTTTGGATTTAAGGACGTTGGCATCATCGGCTGAGATTGGATCTGCTTGATTGCAACCGATACCGGAGAATCCGCCTCAAAGGGGAGCTTTCCGGTCAGCATTTCAAACAGCAGGACGCCGGTCGAATAGATATCCGTTCTCGAATCGGTTTCCGCTCCGCTTGCCTGTTCGGGGCTGATGTAATGGACCGAGCCGATTGCCTTATCGGTGATCGTTTTGGTGCTGCTTCGGGAAAAGCGTGCAATGCCAAAATCGGTGATCTTGATGGTCCCGTTGCTGAGCAGCATGATGTTCTGCGGCTTGATGTCGCGGTGAACGATGCCGCGGTCGTGTGCATGCTGCAATCCGCAGAGCACCTGTGTGGTGAAGTGGACGGCTTCCTTCCAGCGAAGGATGCCCTCCTGCTCGATATATTCCTTGAGGGTGATGCCATCGATATATTCCATCACGATGGACTGGATTCGATTGGTAAAGCTGACATCGTATACCTTTACGATATTGGGGTGGCTCAGGAGAGAAATGGCGCGCGATTCGTTGCGAAAGCGGCGCAGAAACTCTTCGTTGTCCATATACTCATCCCGAAGGATCTTTATGGCTACGATGCGGTTTTCCACCACATCAAACGCCTTATACACATTGGCCATGCCGCCGACGCCGATGAGCTCGCGGATCTCATAGCGTCCTTCCAGCCGTTTGCCGATGTATTTATCCATATTTTCTTACCTCCTTGAGGATGACTTATTCTTGAAACAGGACAACGGCAGTTATGTTATCCGAACCGCCCTGCCCGTTTGCATAGTCCATTAGCGCACGCGCCGAGTTTTCTGCAATGGATCTCTGCACCAGTTCTGCCAGGACCTCAGGGCTTGCATAATTGGAAAGACCATCTGTACAAAGCAGCATACAGTATTCTGATTTTAACTCAAACATCTGATAATCCACATCGAGGGTGCTGCTGACCCCCACTGCACGGGTGATCTTATGGCGTTCCGGATGCGTCAGCGCCTCTTCTTTGGTGATCTCTCCGCGATTGAGCTTATTTTGTACGACCGAGTGATCCCTTGTCATCTGAACAGCTCTTGTCTGGTCTGTCAGATAGAGGCGGCTGTCCCCTACATGGACGATGTGTGCATCGTGACCGATGACAACTGCCGCAACAACGGTCGTTCCCATACCGGAGTATTCTTTGTTTTCGTTTGACATGGAATAGATTTTTGCATTGGCTGCACTGATTGCAGAAAACATGATCGCTTTGACCGAGGATTCGCTGATGTCTTCTTTCAAATCTCTGGAGAAGAAGGACTCGATCAGTTTGCAGGCGGTGCTGCTTGCAACTTCACCCGCATTTTCGCCGCCCATCCCGTCGCAAACGATGGCATAGCCGCAGTTTTCCCCAACGATGCCGTAAGCAAATGCGTCCTGATTCATGGCGCGCACTCTTCCCCGATGGGTTTCTCCCAAGATCTTTAACACTGCTCTTCCTCCTCTTCCTTCATGTATTCCCGCCGAAGCTGCCCGCACGCCGCATTGATGTCAGCGCCCAATTCGCGCCGGATCGTGGCATTGACGCCGAGCTTTGTCAGCATATGCTGAAACCCTTCGATTTTCTGCCGGCTCCCGCACTTGAAGCCGCGTTCCTTTACCGGATTGACCGGGATCAGGTTGACATGGGCAGACATCCCTCTCAGACGCTTTGCCAGCTCCTGTGCGTGGCAGGGCTCGTCGTTCACCCCATCGATCAAAGCATATTCAAACGAAATGCGTCTGCCTGTTTTGTCAAAATAATCGCGGCACGCCTTCATCAGTTCATCCACGCCCCAGCGGTTGTTGATGGGCATGGTCTGGCTGCGGATCGAATCGTTCGGCGCATGGAGAGAAATCGAGAGCGTGAGCCCCAAATCCTCCTCTGCAAGCCGATGGATCTTATCGACCACGCCGCAGGTGGAAAGGGAGAGGTGGCGCAGGCTGAGGTTATATCCTTCGGGCATCGACAGCAAGCGCAAAAAGCGCACAACATTGTCGTAGTTGTCAAGCGGTTCCCCGATCCCCATCAGCACAACATTGCTGACGCGCTCCCCGGTGTCCTGCACCGCAGTGTAGATTTCGTCGAGCATTTCCGACGGCTTGAGCGAGCGCACCAGTCCTGCCAGTGTAGAGGCACAGAACCTGCACCCCATGCGGCATCCCACCTGTGTGGAGATGCAGAGTGTATTTCCGTATTTATATTTCATCAAAACCGCTTCGATGCAGTTTTTATCGCTGAGCTCGTAAAGATATTTCACCGTTCCGTCCAGCTTCGATTCCAGCTTGCGCACGATGGTGAGAGAGTTTATGTAATAATGCTCCTCCAGCACACGGCGCAGCGCCAGCGGTATATTTGTCATTTCATCAAACGAATTCACCCGTTTTTCGTGGAGCCAGGAGACGATTTGTTTTGCCCGGAATTTGGGCTGTCCCAGTTCAATAAGCTGTTGTTCCACTTCCTGAGGGAAGAGGGATTTGATGTCCTTCTTTTCCAAAAACTCACCTGATCTTCCTGATAGTTGATATGAAAAATCCGTCCGTATCCCGCATATCGGGGAACAATGCTGAGTACCAGCCCTGGGTATGCTCGGGCTGTTCGTATGGTTCAAACTCGGGATGGCGGGTCAAAAAGTCTTCGATCACCTGCTGATTTTCTTCCGGGAGCACAGTGCAGGTGGAGTAGGTCAAAATTCCTCCCGGTTTGAGATAGCGGCAGGAAGCCTCCAAAATGCTTTTCTGGATCGCAGGCAGTGCTTCGAATTCTTTGGGGTCCTTGTATTTGATTTCCGGTTTTCGCCCGATGATGCCGAGCCCCGAACACGGAACATCGCACAGCACCCGATCAAATTCGCCCAGATCGTCCCGTTTCGCTGCCGCATCGTTGACGATTGGATGCACGATGGAAAGTCCCAGACGTTTGGAGCCTTCCTCGATTTTTTTTACCTTTTCGGGGTAAATGTCGCAGGAAATCACTTCACCTGTGTTCTCCATATACTCTGCGATGGTGAAGGATTTGGAGCCGGGCGCCGCACACACGTCGAGCACCCTCTGTCCCGCCTGGGCTGCGGTCAATTTAGCGCACAGCTGGGAGGATTTGTCCTGAATATGGAATAGCCCCTCCGCAAAAGCAGACAGTTTTTCGAGGGACGCGGTGCGATCAAGACGGATACAGCCGCAAAGATCCTGCTCCTGCTCTGCCTGCACTCCTTCCTTTTGAAGCTCCTCACAGAGCTTTTCGGCCGTTGTTTTTGTGGTGTTGACCCTTGCATAGAGGGTGGGGCGTCCTAAAGAATGTCTGAGCAGCGATTCCACCTGTTCTTCGGTGCAGCTTTTGAGCAGCCGCTCGATCAGGTCCGCAGGGCAGGAATAGCGCACCTGCCACTGCTTCACGATCCCCTTGTCCTTTACCGGAGGGATCGCCTTGTGATCACGCAGGAAGGAACGGAGCACCCCGTTGACAAAGCCGGACGCACTGGAAACACGCATCACCCTTGTGAGCTTTACACCCTCGTTTACTGCGGCAGAATCCGGGATCTGCTCAAGATACAGCAGCTGGTACAGGCTGATGCGCAGAATCTCCCGGACTGCCGGCGTCAGCTTTCGGATCGGGGTCTTGGAATACGCTTTAATGATGTGGTCGAGCGTCAGGCGGCGCTCGAGGGTCCCGTAAACGAGCGCACCCGTCAATGCGGTATCCTGAGCCGACAGCTGATTGCGTTTTACCAGATTATGAAAAACCACATTGGAGTATCCGCCCTCCTCATCGATCTGAAGAAGTGCCTCCACTGCCGTTTGACGTGCCTGTTTTGCCATAGTTTGCTCCTATTCCTGTCAATTTTTAGTCGCGGTCGTTGTGTCTTCCGTAAATCAAAATCAGGCGCAGCAGCTGTGCAGCCGAGGTAAGAAGTGCTGCAACATAGGTCATGGCTGCCGCTGTCAGCACCTTCTTTGCCTGTTTGATTTCACTGCCTGCCAGAATATCGTCCTGTTCCAGCGTTTTGAGTGCGCGTCCGCTGGCATCCAGCTCCACTGGAAGGGTGACAAGCTGGAACAGGGTCGCAAAGGAAAACAGGATGATCCCGATGTGGACCACCGATTCCCACTGAAACAGAAACCCGAGCAGGATCATCGGCAGAGAAAGCTGCGAGCCGAAGTTTGTGATCGGGATGATGGCAGAGCGGATGCGGATGGGGACATAGCCCACCGCGTGCTGGATGGCGTGTCCTGTTTCGTGGGCAGCCACTCCGATCGCTGCCACCGACTGATTGTTGTAAACGGAATCCGACAGGCGGATGACCCGCGATGTGGGGTCAAAATGGTCTGTCAGGTTTCCCCGGATGTGTTCGATCCGAATGTCGTACAGCCCGTTTGCGTCGAGAATGCGGCGGCAGACCTGATCGGCTGTCATACCGGAATAGCTTCTCACCTGGCTGTATTTATTGAATGTGGTCGATACCTTCATCTGTGCCCACAGTGCAAAAATCATGGTGGGGACGATGAGGATCAGATAATACCGGTCATACATCATAAAATAGGGCATATCATACGCTTCCTTTCAAGGTTTATGTACAGACGTTCTTCTCTATTATATGGTAAATTTTTGAATGTACTGTGAAGAGTCCGCAAATTTTGATACTGCCCAGGCCTTCTTTTTATTCCTCGGTTCCCAGCTTCTGACCGGGTGCAAGCTGTTTTCCACGGAGAAAATCGGCTGCGCTCATCCGTTTGGAGCCGGCCATCTGAACTTCAAGAAATTCGAGGGAGCCTTCTCCACATGCAACGATCATTCTCTTTTTATCAAGCAGCGTTCCGGGTTCCCCGGATTCTGCTGACACCACAGCGCGGTGAATTTTGAGCAAGGTTCCGTTGAGTGTGGTATACGCCACAGGCCACGGGGACATTCCGCGGATCTGATTGTGCAGCTCACGGGCAGGTTTTGTAAAATCAAGGCGCGCGATCTCTTTGTCGAGCATCGGCGCATAAGAGGCTTCCGCGTCGTTTTGCTTTGTCGCTGTGAGCTTGCCCTGCTCCAGCTGCTTGAGCGTTTCCCCAAGGCAGTGCGCCCCGATCACAGACAGACGGTCGTGAAGCTCTCCACAGGTTTCGTTTTCTCCGATCGGTGTTTCTTCCTTCAGGAGCATATCCCCGGTATCAAGCCCCTCTCCCATATACATGGTGGTGATGCCTGTGATTTTTTCCCCGTTGATGACGCTCCACTGGATCGGTCCCGCTCCGCGGTACTTCGGAAGGAGCGAGCCGTGGACGTTGATGCAGCCCTTGGGAGGCAGCTCCAAAATTTCTTTTGGAAGGATCTTTCCATATGCTACTACAACGATTAGTTCGGGTTTCAGCTCCTGCAAAATGGAGAGTGCTTCTCCGTCGCGCATTTTGCTCGGCTGATAGACCGGGATATTGTGCTTGAGCGCCGCTTCCTTCACGGGCGGCGGAGTCAGCTTGTAGCCACGTCCCTTTGGTTTATCCGGCTGGGCAAACACTCCGACGACCTCATGCCCGTCCTCAATCAGCTGATTGAGGGATGGAACCGCAAAATCGGGTGTTCCCATAAATACGATACGCATAGTATCTCCCTCCTGACTCCTATAATTCGTCTTCTCGAAGCATCCGATAAACGCGGTCTTTGAATACGATCCCGTCGAGGTGGTCGTTTTCATGGCACATGGCGCGCGCAAAGAGCTCTTCGCCCTCCACTTCAAAGAAGTTTCCGTTGCGGTCCTGCGCGCGCATCTTTACATAGTTTGGACGTTTTACCATGCCGTATTCCCCCGGAAAGGACAAACATCCCTCCGAGCCGTCCTGCTCTCCGCTTGTTTGCAGAATTTCGGGGTTGATGAATTCGATCAAGCCCTCGCCCACATCGATGATGAACAGGCGGCGCAGGGTGCCCACCTGCGGTGCAGCCAGTCCCACGCCGTCTGCCTTATACATCGTATCTGCCATATCGTCCAGCAGATCCCACAGCTTCTGGTTAAACTCCGTCACCGGACGGCATTTTTTATGGAGGGTCTTAAAAGGGTCATTATCTTTTACGATGGTGCGATATCCCATTGTTTTCTTCTCCTTTACATCGTTCCGTTATAGTTCATGTCAACCGATACAAAGATTCCTTTGTTCTGCTGATCTGTATCATACATACAAAGCGCGCGCCACATCAATTCAGAAAACTGCTTGCTCTGGCGGCACTTGATAATCAATTTATAGCGATGCTTCCCTGCTACCTTTTCGATCGAAGGCTCACACGCCTCCAGCATCCGCAGGGGAAGCCCCTGATACTCTTCCTTTGCCAGCTGTGCAAACTGCGAGCTGAAGCGCAGCGCCGACTCTCGAACCCGTTTCTGGTCCTCTCCCACAAATCCCACAAGGCACAGATCGCAGTACGGCGGATAAAGTCCCAGCTTGCGCCCTGCAATCTCGTCTGCAAAAAATTCGTCGTAATTTTGCTCTGCCGCCTGACTGAGCAGGTAATGATTGGGGTCTGTCGTCTGAATGTAGGCTCTTCCGGGCAGCTCTCCCCGTCCGCAGCGTCCCACCACCTGCGTGATCAGGCTGAAGGTATTTTCGTAGCACCGAAAATCCTGTGCAAAGAGGGATTGATCGGCATTGAGCACGCCCACCAGCGTCACATTCGGGAAGTTATGTCCCTTTGCAACCATCTGAGTCCCCACCATGATATCGTATTCTCCGTTTGCAAAGGCAGTAAATTTCTTTTCGTGAGAGAACCTTGACAGGGTCGTGTCCATATCCATGCGCAAAACGGATGCCTCCGGGAACAGACGATGAAGCTCCTCCTCCACCTTCTGTGTTCCGACACCGGAGTATCGGATCATTTTGCTGCCGCAGCTTTGACATTCTTCCAAAAGGCTCTGCGAATAGCCGCAGTAATGGCACATCAGCCGTCCGTTGCTTGCATGGTAGGTCAGCGGCACCGAGCAGTTGGGACAGGTGGCAACCTCTCCGCATTCCGAGCATTTGACGATGGTGTGGTAGCCTCTGCGGTTCATCAAAAGGATGGTCTGCTGTTTTTGTTTGAGATTTTTGCGGATCTCCTCCGTCAGCTGTGTGCTGAATACGGCACCATACTGATCGGAAATATCGACAATGTTTACATCCGGCAGGGTTCGCCCGCAGTAGCGTTCTCGAAGCTCCACAAGCCGGTACTTTCCTTTTTTTGCATAGTAAAAGCTCTCCACGCTCGGAGTTGCAGATGCTAAAAGCAGCATTGCATTGTGGTGGTGACAGCGCCACTTTGCCACATCCCTCGCATGGAATTTCGGGGTCTGTTCCGACTGGTAGGAACGCTCCTGTTCCTCGTCCATGACGATCAGACCGATATTTTGCAGCGGAGCAAAGACGGCAGAGCGCGTTCCGATCACCACATCCGCCTTTTTGCTGCGGATTCGCTTGTATTCGTCCGCACGTTCTCCCATCGTCAATCCGCTGTGAAGGACTGCCACCCTTCTTCCAAACTGGTTCTGGAACACCTGCACCGTCTGCGGTGTAAGGGAAATCTCCGGCACAAGCACAATGACCTGCCTGCCCTGCTCCAGCACATGATGGATGAGCTTGAGAAAAACCTGTGTTTTTCCGCTCCCGGTGACGCCGTAAAGGAGGGCAGTTTCTCCCGGACGGGAAACCAAATCCTCCCTGAGTGTCTGATATGCCTGCATCTGATCGGGGGAAAGCTCGATTTTCGGCGGCTCCGTCTGCTCTGAAACCTCTTCATAGGGGTTTCGCAGCACAGGACGTCCAAACACCTCGATGATCTCTTTTTTTCGGAGCGCCTGGATGACTGCTGTTGTTACGCCGCAAAAATATTCCACCTCTCTCACCGACGCACAGCCGGTATCCTCAAGCAGCTTGACCACGTCACGCTGCTTTGCGGTCAGCTTTGGCAGAGGTGTTTCTCCGCTCTCATATTCCCCGCTCAATCGCACCATCTGCACCGTTGCATCGCTGATTTTCTGCTTGACATCCTCCGTGATCAAAACCGCTCCGCGGCGCACCAGCTCTGCCATATCAAGGTTATTGGACGTGATGCCAAGATCCTTTTGCAGGACGCTGAGCGGCACCGCCTTGCGCTTTTTCCTGAGATACCGATAGATCTGCTCTGCGCCGTCGGTCAGCTCCTCCTCGTTCCATTGCGGCGCGATGCTGCACACAAGGTCTACCTTGACGCCGATCCCCGTCGGGATCAGCACCCGAAGGGCGTCGTAATAGGTGCAGAACGTGGAGTCATGAAGAAAAGCGAGGAGCTTTTGCTGCTCCTCGTTCAAAAGAGGGCTCTCGTCGATCAGGGACGTGATCTCCTTGAGCGGCTTGTCCAGAGTCTGGGTGGAAAGAGCCAGCACCAGTCCCTGCCGCTTGCGGTTTCCATTGCCAAACGGAACCAGCACGCGGCACCCCGGATGGATCTTCTCCTCCATCCCGATCGGCACCAAATAATGAAAGGGTTTGTCGAAGGCATATGTGGTTTTTTCAACCACGATCTCTGCTAACAAAGCCATGTCTTCTCCTCCCCCTTTTCAGAAACTTATTCTGCGTCTTTTGTTTTTACAAGATCGCGAATTTTAGATTTTCCGCTGGAAAATTCATTGAGTGCAAGGTTGACCGGTTTTTCAACCAGTGGATATCCTTCTGCCTCTGCTTCTTCGGCAATTTCTCTTGCACGGCGTGCAACTGCTACAACGAAAGCATAATAGCTTTCTCCTTCTCTCAAAATCTGTGACATTGCTGGTCTAAGCATTTTGATCCACCTCTTTAATAAAATCTATCATTGTTTGTGTTCGGCAGCGACCTGCCTCTATAATATGCTTTAGCTGCTCCACTGCATGCTCTACAGTGTCGTTTACTAAAATATAGTCATAATGAGCCGCCTCTTTGAGCTCAGTATGTGCGATCCTGAGACGATTTTTCACCGTTTCGATGTCCTCGGTTTCGCGCCCCATCAGGCGATTCTCCAGCTCCTTCCAGGAGGGAGGCATCACAAATACAAGCAGCGCCTCAGGGCATTGCTTCTTGACGGAGCATGCACCCTGCACCTCGATCTCCAGCACGATATCGCGCCCTGCATCCAAGGCTTCCTCCACCTTATCCTTCGGAGTGCCGTAGTAGTTTTCGTTGTACTGGGCATATTCGAGCATATTGCCTTCCCCGACCTTTTGGAGGAATTGCTCTTTTGTCAAAAAGTAGTAGTGGACGCCGTTTTCTTCGCCCGGTCGTGGCTGGCGCGTGGTTGCAGAAACGGAAAGAGCGACGTTTTCCCTGTCTTTGAGAAATTCCTTGAGCACAGTTCCTTTTCCCACACCGCTCGGACCGGAAATCACGATCAGCTGTCCGCGGTTATTCCTCATCTTCCATCTCCTCCTCGTCCTCGTCATCATCCAAGCGATTCGCCACAGTTTCCGGCTGTACCGCTGAAAGGATCACATGGTCACTATCCATGATAATGACTGCACGGGTCCTTCTTCCATAGGTAGCATCAATTAAGCTGCCCCGCTCCCTTGCCTCTGTAATGATCCGCTTGATCGGAGCAGATTCCGGGCTGACGATGGCGATCAGGCGGTTTGCCGACACCATGTTGCCAAACCCGATGTTGATCAGCTTCATGATTGAATCCTCCTTATTTTCTCTTGTCGTTCAAGCTGAAGAGCAATGCACCTGCCGCCATACAGACCGCTGCAAGGTTCCAAAGCAGCAAGGAAACGCCGCTTTTTGTCACCTGTGCTTCGTGATACTCGATTGCGGGGCACTTTTTAGAGCCGGTCAATCGTCCGAAGGCGACCTTGAGATGCTTCATTATTTTTTCCTCCGTTTTTTCCGGTGGACGATCGGGTGCTTTTCTCTGTTTTCGTGTGCATACACCCGGTATCCAACAAGAAAATCTGCGGCTGTCAGCCCAAGTGCCAAAAGCCCGAAAACCGGAAGGATCCAGGCATGCTGTGCAAAATAGAGCCGAATGCGTACTGCACCTGCGAGATCCAGAATAACGGGCATCACCACAATGACCCAGGACAGGATTGCCGCAACCATGCAGATCCGCTGTATGATTTTTAGTTTTTTCCACTTATTTTCCATTGGTTTTCTTGCATTTCCCATAATGTTTATTCAATGTTCTGAATTTGTTCTCGTATTTTTTCGATCTCAGACTTGATGTCCACAACGATTTTTGCAACCTCTACATCCTGCGCCTTAGAACCGATCGTATTGGCTTCCCGGTTAAATTCCTGAACAAGAAAATCGAGCTTGCGTCCGACCGGCTCGTTCGATTTGAGGATATCGCGGAATTGTTTGATGTGGCTGCGCAGGCGGACGGTTTCCTCATCCACTGCGATTTTGTCGGCAAAGATGGCAGCTTCGCTTAAAATGCGCTGCTCGTCCACGGTGTTGTCGCCCAAAAGCTCTGCCATCTTGGTCTGAAGGCGGCTGCGGTATGCGGCAAGCGTTTTTGGGGATTGTTCTTCCACCTGAGCCACCCAGCTCTCGATGCTGCACAGGCGATTGAGCAGGTCCTGCTCCATCTTTTCTCCTTCTGCGCTGCGCATGTTGAGAAAGCGCTCCACTGCTTCATCCGCTGTCTGCTTGACCATTTCCCATATTTCTTCTTCGTCTTCCTCTGCACGGGATACAGAAAAAATATCGGAAAAGCGCGCAAGCTGAGAAATGGTGATATCGTTTCGCACCTGCAATTCCTCCGACAGGGACTGCAGCGCCTGAAGATACGATTTTGCAAGACCGTGGTTGATGCGGACCTCTGTGGTCGTTTCTCCTTCGATTGCTGCAACCGAAACGCTCACCTCCACTTTTCCGCGAAAGACAAGTGTTTTTACATGACTTTTCAGCCGTTCCTCCAGATAAGAATAGGCTCTTGGCACACGGGCTGAAAATTCAAAATATCGATGGTTCACTGCTTTAATTTCAACGGTGATCTCTTTTGTGCCGATGACTTTTTGTGCACGTCCGAAACCAGTCATGCTTTTTATCATATTCATCGCACCCCTTTCTCCTATTGGTCGATCCATTGATTTTACTTTGGCAAGCAGCACAACTTCCTTCCTGTAAATCAGGCAGGTACAATCTATGCTATCATATTATTCTACAATAAAAAAAGAGGCTGTGTCAAGGATTCCTGCGCGTTCTGGGGATCTTATGAAAACTTTCTTTTCCTGCCCTGCTGCAAATGCAAGGCCCATCGCCAAAAGCCTCGTTTTGATCAGATCGTTTCCTGCTGCAGGGTGCAGTATAAGTTGGTGTCCCATGCGGGGATATAGCGGTAATGGCGCAGATACATCCGATATTCCGGCTTCATTTGACGGATCTGCATCGGGATGGCATAGAGGTCCTCGCTGCGGTGATATACCGAGATCAGGAGCTTCGGAGCCCACCGCTCGATGGTTTCCCGGCAGCCCATCAGCGCCTCACGCTCTGCACCCTCCACGTCCATATTGATGAAGCTCACACGGTTGCCCTGCATCACATGGTCGAGGGAATCCACCTCGATCTCAATGCCCTGTGTTTTGCTCAGTGCCGACTGACGCCCCGCTTTATTGGAAAAGAGCATTGTTGTGTGCTCCTTGTATGCTGCCATATTGACGCAGTTGCAGCGGTCGGAAAGTCCCATTGCTTCCACTGCAAGGCACAGCTTTTTGTAGTTCTTTCGATCCGGCTCAAACGCTGTGACAGAATGGCAGGTTCCGTTTGTGTAGCGCAAAAGCTCCGCGATCGTGTCGCCCTTGTAGGCACCGAGGTCTGCGTAGTCCTCGGCTTCATCGGGGCGGAGGATGTTGTGGTACGCTTCTTCCACCGGTGTTTCGCAATGGGTCAGATAGGAGAGCTTTCCGCTGAGCTTAAAATTGATGATATCCCGATAAACCGTGCGGGACTGCTCATCCGCAAGCCAGCTGTACACCTCCTCAAACTGCGCCCGATGCTCCTCAAAAAACGAAAGGGTAAAGAGGGTATCTCCTGCCACCGGAACATCCGGCGCATAAAATTCGTGGCGCTGTGCGATTGCATGGATCATCTGCGTTGTGGGAGAATCGTGAATGGCAAATGCCATCAGGATGATAAAATCATCCAGCTCCTCCTCCACATCGCTGAGCCGTTTGACGGGGTATCCCTCAAAGGAATGGCCGCGTACAAACCCATCGCTTGCAAAGATCCCCCAAAGCGGGATGTCGTACTGCTTGAGTACCCGCATGATTTTCAGTGCCCCGTCGCCCATTCCGTAAAGGACGATCGGCTTTTTTGTGTTTTTGAGATGGGACCAGAGATCCTCCCGCTCGAAAAGCAGTTCCATCAGCATTCTCCTTTTTCTTACTTTTCCTCACAAACTATCACATCTGCACCTGTATTGCAGATGTTTTGACAGACGATGTCGCCGGTCGCTGCCGGATGGTCCAGAGAGATGCGCTTGAGCGCCAGTGTAACCTTATACACCATCCCTTTGGGGACTGCGATGCTTGTCTTGACCGCAACCTTCTGGACACCCTCCACCGTGGAGCGGACGGTGCCGCACACGAATTTGCGCTCCCCGAGAAATTCCTCCCTGCCGGATTTGAGTCCGCGCGGGCATTTATTTCCGGTAACAACGATTTCTTCCCCGATCTGCTCTACCTTGAGCTGGCAGCGGTTGTGGCATTCTGTGCATGTAATTTCTTTCATATTCATCACTTTCTTTTCTCTTTAAAAATCCTCCCCTGCCACAGCAGGAGAGGAGATAGGTTAAAACTTATTTTGTACCGAAGATACGGTCGCCTGCATCGCCCAAACCTGGGATGATGTATTTGTCTTCGTTGAGGTGGTCGTCGAGTGCTGCACAGTAAACCTGCACGTCAGGATGTGCCTTTGTGAGTGCTTCCAGACCTTCGGGAGCTGCAATGATGCACATAAATTTGATCTGCGTTACGCCTTTTTCCTTGATTTTGGAGATTGCATCGATTGCAGAGCCGCCGGTAGCAAGCATCGGATCGAGAACGATCACCTCGCGCTCATCCACGTCGCTTGGCAGCTTGCTGTAATATTCTACCGGAATATGGGTTACAGGGTCGCGGTACAGACCGATGTGACCCACCTTTGCAGCAGGAACCAGCTCCAGGATACCGTCCACCATGCCAATGCCGGCACGCAGGATCGGAACGAATGCCAGCTTGCGTCCGGAGATGACGTTGGATTTTGTAACTGCCATTGGGGTTTCGATTTCAACCTGCTTGAGCGGCAGGTTGCGGGTTGCTTCGTAGCACATCAGCATCGTGATCTCGCTGATCAGCTCACGAAATTCCTTGGAGCCTGTGTTTTTGTCGCGCAGCAGGGTCACTTTGTGCTGGATCAGCGGATGGTCCATAATAAATGGTTTCATACTAAAATCCTCCTAATCGCCCGAATCTTTACTGTTCATTTTCGATTGCAGTGATCTTATCAATGCGGCGCTGATGGCGTCCGCCTTCAAATTCTGTATCAAGGAACAAATCGACGATCATCTCTGCAAGTCCTGCAGAAACGATGCGTCCGCCCATGCACAGCACATTGGCATCGTTGTGCAGGCGGGTATATTTTGCGCTGAATGCATCGGAGCAGCAGCAGGCACGGATGCCCTTTACCTTATTGGCAGCAATGGAGATGCCAACACCGGTGCCGCAGAAGAGAAGTCCCTTGTCGCATTCGCCGCGAACGATCTTTTCGCAGGCTTCTTTTGCGATGTCGGGGTAATCTACGGAGTTTGTGTCATGACAGCCAACATCTGTATAGGCAAGTCCTCGCTCTTCCAAATGTTTTTTTATCTCTTCCTTTAAGGCGAAGCCGCCGTGGTCAGAACCAATTACGATCATCGTAAACCCTCCAATTATTTTTCCTGTTTCTTGAGAAGCTCTCGCTGAGCCTGAGGAAGCCGCAGATAAGCGGGAACGAGTTCCCGTGCACAGGCAGCCTCATCCTGATGACTCAAAAAAGCTGCCAATCCCACGCTGTATGCGTTTTGCAGTCTTTGGTGCGGTACTGCCGGGCGGATCTTTTTGCGCAGCTCTTCCCCGATGTTATTGTAGCACAAAACTGCTCCATCTCCAACAAGAATTACTTCTTTTTGCTGTTTTTTCAATAAATCGATCAATTCCTCAAGCGGAATTGCCTGATCCTCTGTAATTCGGCGCATCGAATCATCCAGATCAAAGAGCGCCGTATACACCTGATTGCACCGCGCATCCATCACGGCGCAGGCGATGCCCTTTGTCCCGTACAGATTGTATGCAAGCCCCTCAAGCGTCGAGATGCCGACGCAGGGCTTATTCATCGCATGTGCGATCCCCTTGACTGCTGCTGTGCCGATCCTGAGCCCTGTAAAAGAGCCAGGCCCGTTGGACACCGCCAGAAGGTCCACCTCCTCCAGCGTCCTTTGGCTTGCACTGAGCAGCGATTCCACCATCGGCAAAATCGTCTGACTGTGGGTCAGCTTTGCGTCGATGTAAAATGTTCCGATGGGACGCTCGTCCTCAAGCAGGGCACAGGATGCTGCCTGTGAGGATGTGTCCAAAGCCAATATCTTCAAAATCGCTGATCCCCCTCAATGATGATCTCCCGTTTTTCCGGGTCATCCTCCACTGTTTTCAGTGTAACATATATGGTATTTGGCGGAAGCGCATTCTCGATGTTTTCACTCCACTCGATTGCGAGAATCCCTCCGTAATCCAAATAATCAAAAAATCCGGTGGAATAAAGATCGTCAAATCCGTCCACACGGTACATATCAAAATGGTACAATGCCTTCTCCCCTGAGCCATACTGATGCACAAGAGCAAAGGTCGGGCTGGAAACATGGTCGTCCAGTCCCAGTCCGCGGCATAATCCGCGGGTAAACGCTGTCTTTCCCGCTCCCATAGGACCGCGATAAGCCAGCACATCACCGCTGTGCAGCTCTTTGGCAAATGCTGCGGCAATCTGTTCTGTTTCTTCTGTGCTGTTGGAATAGTAGGTTTTCAATCGCCCTTCCTCCGATTTCTGTTTTCCTTATGCTTACTATGATTATATCATAAAAATAGTTTCTGTGAAGAATGAAAGAAAAATTCTTTCAAAAAAACATTCGTTTTGCTTTGTATCCTGCCATCCTCTGCTTTTCTGAATAGGAGCTTGACAGACTGTCTACACTAAGAGGAAGACATCGTTAGGGGGGATTTTTCTTGATCGAACGTACCAAATGCTTTCTCTTGTCCTTTGTTTCAGCCTTCTTTCTCTTATCTCTGATCGTGATGGCTGCTGTGCTGTGGGTAAAACCGGTTTCGCGTCCGCAAAGCGCGCCCTCTCCCTCGGTCCCCCCGTATCTTCCCCAGGCAGAGGATTCCTTTACCATCCTCCTGTCAGAGCGTTCCTCCGATGACACCCCGTTATTTTTTCTTTTGATCGGCTTTCAGCCGCACCGCGGTCAGATCCCCTTCGCTGTTTTTCCACCGGAGCTTTCCCTCTCTGTGGAAAATTCCCAAACCCTTCGGGAACAATACAAAAACGGAGGCATCTGTGCGGTTCGCGATGCCCTCTCCGAGCAGCTTTCTGCCCCCATCGATCACTGGGCAGAGATTTCGGAAGCAGATTTTTCAGAGCTCATCGACCTCTTCGCCCCTGTTTCGCTCAATCTTCCCCAGTCCTTTCAGTATAAGCAGGGCGATCTTTCGGTTACGCTCCAGCCCGGTCTGCAATCGATCGACGGTGCAAAGGCACTGCATCTTATGTCTGCTCCGTGGGGGTCATCACAGGCACAGCAGCGTTTTCTTGAGGAGCTTGTGGAAAAATGGCTGTACCAATATCTCCGGATCGTGCAAACAAATCAGTCGCAGGACTACTTTCAAAAAATGGTAAACAAAATGGAAACAGACCTCTCCATCCTCGATTACAGCAGCTATCACCCCATGCTGCTGTTTCTCTCCCGCCTGTCCCGCCAGCCGCTGAGCTGCTATCGGCTCTCCACTCCCATTCCGGCAAAAGGGAGCCTTCTGCTCTCAGAAAAAGAAGCTCACCTTCTCTCCAAAGTGTTCTCCTCATAGAAAGAGCGGTATCCTCATAAGCCGAGGATACCGCTCTTTTTCAGTCGCGGAACAGGTTTGTCTTGCTGTATTTATAAACGCTCGAAACCACCCCGATGGAGAGGTACAGCGCTGCAACCGATGTTCCTCCCGCCGATAAAAACGGCAGCGTGATGCCGATTACCGGGAACAGCGAAAGATTCATGCTGATATTGATGACCATTTGAGCTGCAAACATGGTAAATACTCCGACACAGATATACCGTCCCGCGTCGTCCTGCGCGCGGCGCGAGGTGCGCAGCATACAGATGCAGGCGGTCAAAAGCAGCGCCAAAACCGCCAGGGAACCAACAAAGCCCAGTGCCTCCCCGACAAAGGAAAAGATAAAATCGTTGTGTACTTCCGGAACAAACTGAAACTGCCCTGTTTCTGAAAAAACGCCGTTTCCCCAAACACCGCCGTTTCCGATGGCAATTTCCCCCTTCATCTGCTGCCACAGATATTTTTTCAAATCGGAAGGGGTCATGCTGTCCGGTGAAATCAGCGCAAGGATTCGTCCTTTTTTATCAGCATCCAAAACAAATTTCCAAAGGACGAATACCGCCGGAGGAACTGCTGCCAGAACGGGAAGGATGTATTTCCAGGATAATCCTGCTACAAAAAGCATCCCCAGCACGATCAGGAGCATCACCACCGCTGTGCCGTCATCCCCCTGAAGATGGATCAAAAGGACAGGGATCGAACCATGAAGGCACAGGAGAAGCAGGTTCTTCCAATCGTTCATCCCATCCTTCGCCTTGCTCAGATGCAGGGCAAAGGTCAGGATAAAGGAGAGCTTCAGCAGCTCCGATGGCTGGAATTGAGGCAGTCCCGGAATGGCAAGCCAGTTTCTGTCATCAATGTATTCGCTCACCTGAACCCCAAGCGGTGTAAATGTCAGGAGAAGCAAAATATAGGAAACGGGCTGGTGGATTTTCCATGTTTGAATCATCACATGATAATCGATGTTCGAAAGGACGATCGCCGCCGCAAGTCCCACAAAGGAGGCTGCCGCCTGTATTTTCAAAGGACGCAGATTGATTTGACCGCCTGCTGTGACTAGCGCGCCCCCTTTTGTCAAACCGAAAATCAGGACGATGCTCAGGCAGGATAGTGCTGCACAGGTCAGTAAAAGAAGATAATCCGTCCCCTTTATGCAGCGTTTCACCGCCTCCATAAATTGTTTCATTGCATCTCTCCTTTGCTTTTACAACAATGGCACTGCCAAGGCAGTGCCATTTCGGTCATTCTATTCCTTTGGTTCTTCGTCCTCTTCCTGAGGCTTTTCGTCGGAAACAGGGATTTCCTCCGACTCTGCTTCTGCATTCGGTGCAGGTGCAGCGTCCTCATGGTCCAGCTCAGAAGGAACTTCCGGCTCGGTTTCCGAGGCCGGAGCTTCCGGAGCTGGGGCTTCCGGAGCTTCCGCAGCTGCTTTTTCAGCATCTTTTCTCTGCTGTTCTTCGCGGCGTGCCTCATAAACTTCTTCTTTTTTGCCGGTCATGATCTTCTCAAAGTCTGCTCCGCTGATCTTTTCATACTGGATCAGATACTCTGCCACATCGTGCAGCTGATCCATATGATCGCTCAGGATCTTGGTGCACAGCTCATAAGCACGATCGACCACATCACGGATCTCGCTGTCGATGGCGGAAGCAACCGACTCCGAGTAGTTTCTGGTGTGTCCAAAGTCGCGTCCGAGGAAAACCTCTCCCTCTTCTTCTCCGTAGACGACCGGACCCAGCTTGTCGCTGAATCCATAGCGCGTCACCATGCTTCTTGCTGTCTTGGTTGCGCGCTCCAGGTCGTTGGATGCACCGGTGGAAATATCATCAAGAACAAGCTGTTCTGCAATACGGCCGCCCAAGAGCGTCACGATGTTTTCAAACATCTCTTTTCTGGTGCGATAGCTGCGATCCTCACTCGGCAGGGACATCGTGTATCCGCCCGCCATACCGCGTGGGATGGTGGAAATTTCGTGTACCTTATCCTGTGTTTCACTGTAATATGTGGACACCGCATGACCTGCCTCATGGAATGCAGTCAGGCGTTTGTCTTTTTCTGTGATGACATGGCTTCTTTTCTCCGGACCTGCCACCACTTTAATGGTAGCTTCCTCGATTTCCGTCATGGTGATCGCTTTTCTGGATTTGCGCGCTGCCATCAATGCAGCTTCGTTGACAAGGTTCTCCAAATCGGCACCGGTAAATCCGGCAGTCGATTTTGCAATGACGGAAAGATCGACGTCAGGAGCCAGCGGTTTGTTGCGTGTATGGACCTTGAGGATCGCTTCACGTCCTTTGATGTCCGGATATCCGACCACGATCTGTCGGTCAAAGCGGCCCGGACGCAGCAGCGCACGGTCAAGAATGTCGTGGCGGTTTGTTGCAGCGATGACGATAACTCCCGTGTTGGAGCCAAAGCCGTCCATCTCAACAAGCAGCTGGTTGAGGGTCTGCTCACGCTCATCGTGCCCGCCGCCGAGTCCGGCGCCGCGCTGACGGCCGACCGCATCGATCTCATCGATGAAGATCACACTTGGTGCGCTTTTCTTTGCCTGATCGAACAGATCACGAACACGGGACGCACCGACACCCACAAACATCTCCACGAAGTCCGAACCGGAAATCGAGAAGAACGGAACGCCTGCTTCTCCGGCTACTGCACGGGCAAGCAATGTTTTACCGGTTCCGGGAGGGCCCATCAGGAGGACACCCTTCGGGATCCTTGCGCCCAATGCGTTAAATTTCTTTGGATTCTTTAAGAATTCCACAACCTCAACAAGCTCTTCTTTTTCCTCATCTGCACCGGCAACATCCTGAAAGGTCACCTTGCGTCCGTCATCCAGCGGCTTCGGCTTTGCCTTTCCGAAGGATGCCATCTTGCCGCTGCCTCCCGTCGCCTGACGGGCAATGATGAAGTAAACAACGATCATCAATCCGGCAAGGACGAGGGTCGGCATCAGAGATACCCAGATCGAGGTCGGTTCCGGTGGGATATACTCCATCGAGAACGTGCTGTCCGGGTGTTCCTGCTCATATTTTTCGAGATAAGGCGCAATATCATCGCGGAAATAGGTGATGTTTGACAGCTCATACACAACCTGCTCCGTCTGCCCCTTGATTGTCATAACAAGATCGCCGGTATTAAAATCTACTGTAAAATCTTCTACCTTATCCTGCTTAAAGAAGTTGATGATATCAGAGTAGCGATAGTTGGTGGTCGGTTTTGGTGACCATGAGAACATGGCAACCGCAAGGACGGTAAGCAATGCCAGAATGGCAACATACATCCCGAGTCCCTTCATTTTTTTGGGCATTAAGGTTTCACTCCTATTCTTTGCAATTTGATAATACAGGTTTCTGCGCAGATTTACTTAGAATATACCTCCGGTTTGAGGATGCCGATATATGGCAGGTTGCGATACATCTCTGCATAATCAAGCCCATATCCAACCACAAATTCATCCGGTACCTGAAATCCGGAATAATCCGGCACGATATCCGCTTCCCGCCGCTCCGGCTTGTCGAGGAGTGTTGCGATGCGGATGCTTTTCGGATTTCTCTGGGAAAGGAGCTTGCGCAGATTGTACAGTGTTTTTCCGCTGTCCAGAATATCTTCCACAAGCAGCAGATCATAGCCCTCCAGCGAAATGTCGAGGTCCTTGATGATTTTTACAACGCCGCTGGATTTGGTTTCACTGCCATAGCTGGATACAGACATAAAATCAATGCGGGCAGGGATCTTCACTGCGCGCATCAAATCTGCCATAAAGATCACAGAGCCCTTGAGGACGCTCACCATCAGCAGATTTTTTCCGGCATAATCCCGGCTGATGGCTGCACCAAGCTCTTCAACCTTCTCATGAATTTTTTCTTCTGTAAGTAATACCTTTAGAATATCCTGTTCCATTATATTTTACTCCTTTATTATCTGTATCATCATAAAATGGACTGTTTCCTGATTGGGGCGCACATCACTTCGTGTGCCAAAGCCTTCAAGCCACAGTGGTCCTTTTTCATCACAAATGACTGCCATCCGAGCCCGCTGTTCCACAGGGATTTTTGCTTCATTCAAGATCTTTTTGAATGGTTTTGGTTTTGAAAAGCCAAAAAGCTCGATGGAATCTCCGGGTTTCTTTTGGCGAACCGTAAGACTACCCCTTATTCTATCATAATCAATGGCATTTTTTAAGACTTCTGTGCCATTATTTTCAAAGTTTTTATATTTTATCTTATCTTCTATGGAAACTTTTAGTTTTTTTCCGGGAAAAAGCGCTGTGAGTCCTGTTTTGAGCGGATGCTCAAAGTAGGGCTGCACTATTTTTTGTTCTTTTAGCTCGATCACGCCGCCCTGCGCACTCAGATACCATCCCTTGCACAGCTGCAAGATTCCTTCCCTCTCGATGATCTGCTGCGATTCTTCGAGTTTTTTGGCGGAGCATCCGCATGGGAGCCCCCGAAGAAGGAAGGTGAGCATCCTGTGCTGCATGGCAGGGTGCAGATTCAAAAAGCCGTTTCTCTCCCATTGACCGTCCTTTGCGGTGATTTTCTGCATGTGAAAAAGCATCTCTCGTTCAAGATAATCTTCTTCCAGCATCGCCTGACGGGAGAGACGGCGGGCGCTTTGCAGGAAGGATGGATTGATGCTCTGCATTTTGGGGATCAGATTGTGGCGAATATCATTTCTGGTGTATAAATCATCAAGATTTGTGCTGTCTGTCACATAGGAAAGCCCGTTTTCTCTGCAATAGCACTCGATCTGCTCGCGTGTGCAGTATAAAAGCGGACGAACGATCCTGCCGCGCACCGGGGGAATGCCGATCAAGCCTCTCAAGCCGGTCCCCCGCACGAGATGAAAGAGCTGCGTTTCGGCAAGATCATTGAGATTGTGTGCCGTTGCAATGCGGTCGGTGTTAAGCGAGGCTAACTGAGAAAAACGCGCATAGCGCACATTCCTTGCATATTCCTCTATCGACTGCCCCGCTTCTTGGGCACCCTGTGCAATATCCTCCCGAAAAACGGTGAGCGCGATCCCGCGCTCTTTGCAAAAATCGCGGCAGAATCTTTCATCGCGCTCAGACTCCTCCCCGCGAAGCTGATGGTTGATGTGACAGGCTGTGAGGGTCAGATCCCATTCGTGCTGCTTCTCGTACAAAAAAGCAAGCAGGGCAACAGAATCCGCACCGCCGGAGAAGCCCACAACAACATGGCTTCCTGATGGGAACATTCCAAATTGTTCGGCAGTTGCTTCGGCGTTATGGCGCATCTCTGAAAATCTCCCTGCTCATAAATCTGCTGTGTGCACCGTCAAAGGCGAGCTTCACCGTATCGGTGGCACCATGACGGTTTTTTGCTAAAATACATTCTGCCAATCCGCGGTCTTCCGAATCTTCTTCGTAATAATCGTCCCGATAAAGAAACATGACCATATCGGCATCCTGCTCGATGGAACCGGATTCGCGCAGATCCGAGAGGACGGGTCGATGGTCGGTCCTCTTATCGGCACTACGGGACAGCTGGGACAGCGTAAGAAGCGGGACATCCATTTCCTTCGCCATGATTTTGAGGTTTCGGGTGATTTCAGAAACCTCCTGTACACGGTTATCGATGCGCCGCCCGGAGGACATCAGCTGCAAATAGTCGATGACCACCAGATCGATTTTCGGCAGACGGCGCAGCTTCGCCTTCATTTCTGCCACGGTGATGCCCGGTGTGTCATCCATATACAGATTCATCTTTGCGATGGTCTGTGCGGAAACTGCCAGCCGCGTCCACTCCTCCACCGAAAGATTTCCGGTTCGCATGGCGCTTGTCTGGACAAGCGCTTCGGTCGAGAGGAGCTTGCTCACCACCTGCTCCCGGCTCATCTCCAAGGAGAATACCGCAACGGTATAGCCCTGCTTTGCCACATTCATTGCGATGTTAAAGGCAAAGGTCGATTTACCCATCGCAGGACGGGCAGCGAGCAGAATGAGGTCGGAGCGGTTGAGCCCTGTTGTCATGTTATCAAGGGAAGAAAAGCCGCTCGGGATGCCGGCAAAGGAATTTTTCTCGTCACCGGAAATGCGCTGCAATTTGTCGTACAGTTCGAAAACTGCACGATCCGCGCGAACCAGTCCCGTTGCATCCTTGCCCTGACGCAGCTCAAACAGCTTTTGCTCCGCAAATTCCATCAGGTTTTTGGCGTTCGCCTGCGGTTCTGCGGAGTGTGTGATGATATCCTGTGCCACACCGATCATGGTGCGCATATAGTATTTTTCCTGTACTACCTTTGCGTAGGAATCAACATTGGAAGTGGAGGGGACGGTCTGTGCAAGCTGCATCAGATAGACCTTCGCCTCGTTTTCTCCCGAAAACACTTCCTCTTTTCGCGCCTGTTCCAGAACGGTGATGACATCGATCGGCTGAGCGGAGGTATACATGGTCAGCATAATGGAAAAGAGCTGTTGATGCTGTTTTCGATAGAAGGAATCCGGGGTCAGATATTCGAGCACCGTGGTGATGCACTCCGAATCGAGCAGGATCGCTCCCAAAACGGATTGCTCCGCCTCCATACTGTAAGGCAGAGCAACCGAAGACCCCTCAAAAAATTCTTCTGCCAATCATCTTCCTCCCTTCCTCAACCGATTTTTTTAGAATTATTCGCCTACTTCTACCAGGACCTTGGCGCTGATTCCCGGATAGAGCTTGATTTCTGCATTGAAGGTGCCGAATCCTTTGATTTCGCTCTGAAGCGAGATTTTTTTCTTATCTACGGTAATGTTCATCTGAGCTGCAACAGCATCTGCAATTTCTTTGGAAGTAACAGAGCCGAACAACTTTCCGTTTGCACCGGCTTTTGCAGTCACTTTGATGGTTTTTCCCTCAAGGGCTGCTGCGGTATCGGCAGCTTTCTGCTTTTCAACTTCCATTTTGTGCTGCTTGGATGCTTCTTTCGATTTCATTTCATCCATTGCCTGATTGCTTGCTACAACAGCCATATTGCGTTTGATCAGAAAGTTCTGTGCATAGCCGTCTGCTACCTCTACCATCTGACCTTTTTTACCTGTACCTTTTACATCCTGTGTCAAAATTACTTTCATTGCTGAACAACCTCCCTATTTTTCTGCCGGCTGCGGCTCCGGATTCAAGGAGCTGAGATACTCATTGATCGCATCGTTAAGCTGCTGGCGCACAACATCCATTGTCACATCCCGGATCTGTGCTCCGGCCATCGTCAAATGCCCGCCGCCGCCCAGTTTTTCCATAATGACCTGTACATTCATCTTGCCCATGCTCCGTGCGGACAGAGCTACCACATTCTCCGATTCCATATACATCACAAAGGACGCATACACATCGTTGATGTTGAGCAGTTCGTCGGCTGCCTGTGCAGCCACGATTTTGATCTCTTCGATCGGTTCGTCTACTACAGCGATTGCGCAGTGGTTGTATACCTGCGCTGCTGCAACCACCTTGCAGCGCTCCTGATAGGCAGCCATGGAAGAAGCAAACAGTGCCTTCACTTCCACGGTATCGGCGCCCATCCTCTTGAGATATGCGGCTGCTTCAAAGGTCCGCACCCCGGTTTTAAGAATAAAGTTTTTCGTATCGAGCATGATGCCTGCAAGCAGCGCATCCGCTGCACCGCCGTTGATGCGGTATTTGTCCCCTATGTACTGCAACAGCTCTGCCACCATCTCCGACGCAGAGGATGCGAACGGTTCGTGGTGGAAGATCACTGCATTGTCGATGTAATCCACCATCTTGCGGTGATGGTCGATCACGACAACGTTTTTGCAGGCTCTGTACACATCCGGCGATTCCACCAGATGCGGGGTATGTGTATCCACAATGATGAGCAGTGTATTTTCTCCGACATAAGACATCGCCTGATCCGGTTCCACAAAAGCATCCTCAAAGCCATTGTGAAGCAATCGTTCGTGGAGCTGCTTTACAAGGTTCGTCTTGCTGTTGAAGATGATCTTTGCAGGTTTTTCCATTTCCTTAATGGCATAATAGAGTCCTGCCGCTGCGCCCATCGCATCGAGATCCGCAAAGCGGTGTCCCATCAGGATGACGTTCGAGCTGGACTGGATCAGCTCCATCAAAGCCGTCGCAACGATACGGGTCTTTACCTTGGTGCGCTTTTCAACGCCCTTTGATACACCGCCGTAAAATTCATAGCCATTCTTTGTTTTGATTGCTGCCTGGTCACCGCCGCGTCCGAGCGCCATATCAAGCGCCTGACTTGCCATCTCCTCCGCCTGATTGATGTTTTTTGCCTCACGCCCTACGCCGATCGAGAGCGTAACCGGCATCTTTTCTGCCGCTTCGATGCGCCGAACATCGTCCAGAACGTTGAAGCGGTTTTCGATGATCCCGCGCAGATAACGCTCCTCAAGGAGAACAAGGAAGCGGTCCTTCTCGATCTTTTGCACCAGACCATGGTTGTTGCTTACAAAGGTTTCGATGACATATTCTACCTCTGCCATGATCTGAGAACGCTCGTTTTCCTTTGCATTCTGAAGCAGCTCATCGTAGTTGTCGATCATGAACCACGCTACCACAGGTCTGGAGCTAAAATATTCCTTCGCAATGCGCTTGAGCTTATCGTCATCAATAAAATAGGTGACGTTGAGCTCTTCGGCTTCATGACCTGCGCGGGAAGGGTAAGCAGTAAACAGCTTGCCCTTATAGTCCACGCCATAGCCCTGCGGCGGGCAGGGCGGTTCCATCTTGAGCTTCGGGAAGAGATCGTTCATATTATATCCAAAGCTGTCCTCTCCCGAAAAAACCTTCTCCTTCATCAAATCGTTGTACCACATGATTTCTCCGCGCTGGTTGGAAACCACCACAGGAAGCGGAAAAGACAGCATGGCATCCTTTTGATATGGAGTGAGCAGATTGCTGCTGTTTTTGTAAAAGCGGTTGACGCTGCCATTCACCGTCAGGATCTTATAATATGAAAATCCTGAGGCGAGAAGGATAAAGAGAACCGCGACAGTCAATACAATGTTTCGCTGCCAGATTGCAGTCGCGATCGCAATCACGTCCAGGACACCGATGGCTGCTGCCAGAGGTGCAAACAGAACGATTCGTTTTTTCATTCGGAATTCCTCCTTCCGGGGCTGACCGGCAGGTATCGTTACGCTTCCTGCAGGACAACCAGAACCATCGGGCTGCGCTTTGTCTGCGCGTAGAAATACTTGCTCACGTCATCCTTCATGCGCTGCTTGATGCTGCCCCAATCCCGGATTCCATTGTTCAAACAGCCTTCCATCGCTTCCTTCGCGATTGCCTGTGCCTGGTTTATCATGTCTTCGCTTTCGCGAACGTATACAAAACCGCGTGAAATGATATCGGGACCTGCAATCAGCTTTCTCGATCTTGTGTTGATGGTTGCCACCACAACGATCAGACCGTCCTCCGCCAGATGCTTTCGGTCACGCAGGACGATACTTCCCACATCTCCCACGCCGAGTCCGTCCACCATAACAGCTCCTGACGGAACCTCTCCGACAAGCTGGATCGTTTCTCCGTCCAGCTCCAGGATCTGCCCCATCGCTGGGAGCACAACATTTTCCCGATCGATGCCCATTTCGACTGCGAGCTCTTCCACCTTTTTCTGATGCTTGTATTCGCCGTGCATCGGCAGAACAAATTTCGGGCGGGTCAGGCACATCATCAGGCGAAGCTCATCCTGACAAGCATGACCGGAAACGTGTGTTTCGTACATTCTTTCATAAATCACCTCTGCGCCCAGCTGCATCAGCTGATTTACAACGCGGCTGACGAGCTTCTCGTTTCCGGGGATCGGACGTGCAGAAATGATGATAAAGTCGTTGTTTGTCACGCTTACCTTGCGGTGGTCGCTCATTGCCATACGGGTCAGAGCAGACATTGGCTCGCCCTGGCTTCCGGTTGTGATGATGACCACTTTTTCCGGCGGCAGCTTATTGGCAACATCAATATCAACAAGCAGATTTCCGGGGATCTTGAGATATCCGAGTTCTACCGCAGTAGCAACCACATTCACCATGCTTCTGCCGGAAACTGCCACTTTTTTCTCATATTTTTGAGCATAATCCACGATCTGCTGGATGCGATGGATATTGGACGCAAAGGTGGCAATGATAATGCGGCGTGTCCCCGCCATCTGGAACAGACGGTCGAAGGAAGCGCCCACTCTGCGCTCGCTCATCGCCATGCCCGGAACCTCTGCATTGGTTGAATCCGGGAGAAGCGCCAGAACGCCGTGTGCTCCCAGCTCACCGAATCGGGCAAGGTCGATGATATTGCCCTGGATCGGGGTATAGTCGATCTTGAAGTCTCCGGTCTGTACAATGACGCCGACCGGTGTATGGATCGCAAAGCCGCATGCATCCGGGATGGAGTGGTTCACATTGATGAATTCCACCGACATGCAGCCCACCTTGATGGTGTCGCGCTGCTTGACCTCTACCAGCTGAACCGTGCCGAGGAGCCCGTGCTCCTTGAGCTTGTTTTTGATCAGTCCGATGGTCAGGCGTGTCGCATACACCGGAACATTCAGCTCCTTCAAAAGGTATGGCAACGCACCGATATGGTCCTCGTGTCCGTGGGTGATGAAGATCCCGCGCACCTTGTCGCGGTTGTTCTTTGTCACATAGGTGAAGTCCGGGATGACGATATCGATGCCAAGCATCGTTTCATCCGGGAATGCAAGCCCGCAGTCAACGATAAACATATCATTTGAGCACTCATAGCAGGTCATATTTTTACCGATTTCGTTGAGTCCTCCCAGAGGGATGATGCGGACCGGATTTTTTGCAGAAGATTTTTTGCGGCGGGGACGGCGTTTTTGCTTTTCCTCCCCGTTGCCCATGATTTGGCGAACCGCCTTCTGGACAGGATTGATGCGCTCTTCTTTCGGTGCTTTTTCCTGTTTATTCTGGGTGTTCTTCTTTGGATGCTGCGTTTTTTGCTGGGGGGTCTTTTTCGGCTCCTGCTTTGCCGGTGCATCCGAAGTCTTGTTTTGCTGCTTTGCACGGTTTGAAGGGCGTCTGCCTCGGTTTCTTGGCTGCTTCTTCTCAGCAGATTTTGGTTCATCGGTGATCGTCTGTGTTGTTTTTTCGATTATTTTTTCGTTTTCCATTTGTTCCTCCTGTACATGAGCAGGATTTGAAAACCATTTTCTTAAAAATTGGAACAAGCTATTAAAACCTCATCTTTCTGTAAAATCAGGCAATGCGATGCCAACCGGGGAAAGCATCCCTCGGTTTCCATTGCGATGTGAGTTTTACGATACGATAAAATAGTGGGATTTGGTTCCGTTCCGCCTGATTCGTCATCCTGTGACGAAGGCTCTCAAATTCCTGAATTTGTTTTTCCATACATAGCCACACGAGCTATCATCCGCGCTATGTAACTTTGATTCCCTGTTCGCAAGCTGTACATCCTCTGCATCTGTAATCCGCAGAACGCCTTTTCCACAAAAAGGTCGATGCACCGTTCAAAACTGAACATCAGGGCCGTAACAATTATTCTTCTAAATTTTAACCTTTCTCCCCTTTCCTGTCAAGTCCAAAGGGACTGTGCCTTTTCATCGAATATTCTTTTCGAAAACCTTGTGCCGTATTTCAAAATGCCGTATAATAGTTACGATACTGTGCTATCGTTTTATACTTACTTATATTTATAGCCCAAAAGGAGAAAAATATGCCAGCACGAAAACATGTGGAAATTTTCACCGACGGTGCCTGCTCGGGCAACCCAGGTCCCGGCGGTTACGGAGCGATTCTCCGATATAAGGATCACGAAAAGGAGCTTTCCGGCGGCGAAGCTGTCACCACCAACAACCGCATGGAGCTCATGGCTGCCATCACCGCGCTCGAATCGCTCAAAGAGCCCTGCGACGTCACGCTCTGTTCTGACTCAAAGTATATGATCGACGCCATCGAGAAAAAGTGGGTGTATAAGTGGAAGGCAAACGGCTGGATGCGCAACAAAAAAGACCCCGCCCTCAACCCCGACCTCTGGCAGCGTCTGCTCGATCAGCTTGAGCACCATAACGTCACTCTCGTCTGGGTGAAAGGTCATGCAGGTCATCCAGAAAATGAGCGCTGTGACGCCTTGGCTGTTGCTCAATCCAACAAATTTAAATAGATTTTACATTCGTCCTATTGCATTATGTACTCTTTTAGTATACAATAGAATCAAATCAAGAACACGAAAGGATGATCCTTTTATGAATAAACAGATCTATGTTGATAATGCAGCAACGACCCGTATCACAGAAGATGTCCTTGCCGCAATGATGCCATACCTCACCACAAACTTCGGCAACGCAAGCAGCCTCTATTCCCTCGGTGTCACCTCTGCCCTTGCAGTGCAGAAGGCCCGCAAGCAGGTAGCAGATGCGCTCCATACTCAGCCATCTCAGATCCTCTTTACCGCCGGCGGCTCCGAATCGGATAACTGGCTCAAGGTTTTTGCACACGCTCTTGCAAAAAAAGGCAAAACGCACATCATCACCTCCTGCATTGAGCACCATGCTCTGCTCCACTCGATGGCGCGCCTTGAAAAAGAGGGCTTCACGGTAACCTATCTTCCGGTTTCCCCCGAGGGCTTTGTTTCCGTGGAGGACTTCAAAAACGCCATCACAGAGGAAACAGGACTTGCTTCCATCATGTTTGCCAACAATGAGGTCGGCACCATCCAGCCAATCAAAGAGATCGGCGCGATCTGCCGTGAACACAAGATCCTGTTCCACACCGATGCAGTTCAGGCTGTGGGACACATCCCTGTGGATGTAGAAGAAATGAACATCGATATGCTTTCCCTGAGCGGTCACAAATTCCACGGACCAAAGGGCATCGGTGCCTTCTACTGCCGCAAGGGTATCCCGGTGGACAACCTCATCGACGGAGGCGGACAGGAGCGCGGCAAACGTGCCGGTACCGAAAACGTAGCCGGTATCGTCGGACTCGGTGCAGCAATCGAGCTTGCAGTATCCCACATGGATGAAAATATCGCAAAGGTTTCTGCCCTGCGCGATCGTCTGATCGACGGACTCCTTGCAGCGGTTCCGGAATGCCGTCTCAACGGCAGCCGCACCAACCGCCTCCCCGGAAATGCCAACATTTCCTTTGTCGGCGTAGAGGGCGAATCTCTGCTGCTCCGTCTTGACCAGTACGGCATCATGGCTTCCTCCGGTTCTGCCTGCGCGTCGGAATCGCTCGATGTCAGCCACGTTCTCATGGCACTGGGGATTCCCCACGAGGTCGCTCACGGGTCGATCCGCATGAGCCTGTCCGAAGAAAACACCGAGGAAGATATCGATACCATCATCTCGGTATTCCCCGGCATCGTATCCTCTCTGAGATCCATGTCCCCGCTTTGGGAAGAACTCCAAAAACAGAAATAATTCATTCATTCGATTATGACATAAAGAAAGGAATCACACTATGATCTACTCTGAAAAAGTTATGGACCACTTTGCCAATCCAAGAAATGTCGGCGAGCTCCCGGATGCAAACGCAATCGGTGAAGTAGGCAACGCTGTCTGCGGCGATATCATGAAAATGTACCTCAAAATCGAAAACAACATCATCACCGATGTTCGCTTCAAGACCTTCGGCTGCGGCGCTGCCATCGCAACAAGCTCGATGGCAACCGAGCTTATCAAGGGCAAATCCATCGAGGATGCGCTCAAGCTCACCAACAAAGCCGTAGTAGAAGC
This sequence comes from Oscillospiraceae bacterium, assembly GCA_020024285.1. Classification (GTDB taxonomy): domain Bacteria; phylum Bacillota; class Clostridia; order Oscillospirales; family Ruminococcaceae; genus Negativibacillus. The sequence goes on from JAHHTZ010000003.1 coordinate 195,168, forward strand.
GCTCGACGGACTTCCTCCGGTAAAGGTACACTGCTCCGTATTGGCAGAGCAGGCAATCAAAGCAGCTCTTGCAGACTACTACCGCCGCCTTGGCATCGACCCCACACCGATCGTCGGCGTGCTGGAAGAATGCGATGCCTGTCACGACCACGGCTGCGGCAGCCATGAATAATCGAGCCATGAACAAGAAAATACTTGTTGCACTCAGCGGGGGAGTTGACTCCTCCGTTTGTGTGCATTTACTCAAAGAACAGGGCTATGAGGTGCAGGGTGCTGTCGTGGAGTTTTCCCCGGCACACACCGCCGCCGTCAAAGCCGCACAGCTCTCCGCACAGCAGCTCGATGTACCGCTTCATGTTATCAAGGCGCACGATCTCTTCCGCAAAAATGTCATCGAGCCATTCTGCATGGAATATAAGCGCGGACGCACGCCCAACCCCTGCATCCTCTGCAACCCCACCACAAAGTTCCGCCTCATCTGCGATAAGGCAAAGGAGCTGGGCATTCCTAACATCGCGACGGGACACTATGCCGGGATCTTCCAAACCGACCGCGGCTGGATGATCCGCCGCTCCTCCTGCTTGGAGCGCGACCAATCCTACATGCTCTACCGTTTGACGCAGGAGCAGCTCTCCATGCTCATCCTGCCGCTTGAAGGGATGCAAAAAACCGAGGTCCGTGCCATCGCTGCAAAAATCGGGCTGTCCTGCGCCAATACGCCCGACAGTCAGGAAATCTGCTTCATCCCCGACAACGACTACGCTTCCTATATCGAGCGCAACTTCGGCAAATCGAAGCAGGGCGAGATCCTTGCACCGGATGGGACCGTCTGCGGACGCCATCAGGGGCTTTTGCACTATACGGTGGGTCAGCGCAAGCACATCGGCGTCGCATTGGGCTATCCTGTGTTCATCCAGTCCATCGATACGCAGAAGAACACCATTCAGCTCGCCCGCACAGGCGATGAATATGCGAACGGGGTAACGCTGCGCAGCTGCGTCTGTCTGCCGCATGCTTTGTGGGATTCCCCCAGCTTCTCCGCTTTTGTAAAAATCCGTTCCCGCGCGGCACTGGCTCCGGCTGTCATCCGCCGCACCGCTGCGGACGAGATGACCGTCCTGTTTGACGAGTCTCAGCGCGCTCCCGCCCCCGGACAATCCTGCGTGATCTATACACAGGACGGCTGTGTCCTCGGCGGCGGCTTCATCGAAGAACAGCTTACCGATCATTGATCCTGATTTTTACCCGATTCACAACCCCCCGACTGTCCTTGTAACAGTCGGGGGGTTGTGTTTTCTTCCTATTAAAATAGCTTTGTACCAGGAAAAAAAGGCAGGCTCTGCGTGGAGAACAGAGCCTGCCTGAATGTTATCACATATTAAGCTGTGACAATAATCAACCGTTAGCGGTTAATTATTTTTTGAGGGAGAGAGCGCCAGCAGCAGCAACGGATACTACTGCGAGAGCAACTGCAGCACCTACAAAGTCATTAGCACCCATATTAGGGTTTGGTTTTGTGGTGTCAGCGGTTGGTTTGCTTGCATCTTCGTCAACTTTATCTTCGTCTTTTTTGTCGTTGAGTTCGATTTTGTTGCTTACTTTAGCGTATTTGCCGTATTTAACGTTTTCTACGAGGTAACCGTCTACGCGTTTACCAGAACCGAATTTGTAGTCGGTAACGTATTTAGCGTCAACTTCAACGAGGTCGCCGTCTTTGTCCAAAGCAACGATCATTTTGTTGTCTTTGTCAGCTTTGAAGAACAGGGTCTCCATGTCGTCACGAACGGTGAGCAGCTCTACGTCTACATCATACTCTTTGGAGAGGTCTTTGTCGTAGTGCAGGTCTGGGTCGATGGAGTATTTCTCGCCTGCGTACATTTTCAGTTCAGCGAGGATACCGTTCATATCGATGGTAGCAACGCCGGATTTCTCACCTTTTTTGTATTTGTAGGTTTTAGCTTTGTCTACAGTGAGAACCCAGTCAAGGTCAGATTTTGTCAGTTCTACTTCCTTCAGACCTTCGTATTTGTAGCTTACAGATACTTTTGCGGATTCGCTGTCGTGTTCTTTGTCGGAGATGTAGAAGTAGAATTCAACGTCTTCGTCAAAGTTATCGAAATCATTTTCGAGAGTAACTTTTACATACAGATTGTCAGCATCACCACCAGTAATGGTCTTGTTATTATCAACGAAGAATACTGCATCTTCTACATATTCAGCATTGTTGATTCTGATAGCCCAGTCTTTGTCAGCTGCACCTTTAAGTCCCTCTCCTTTCATGTTATCAACACGGAAGTAAAGAACGTCGCCGCCTTTGAGGTTGCTGTCCTTGCCGTTCAGGTGCTCGTTGTGTGCTACAGCTGTTTTACCATTCAGGGAAACCACGTTGAAAGTAATTTTAGCAGCATCATCGTTGGCTGTTCTGTCAGCGCTACCAGCGCCGCCGGTGAAGTCTTTAGCAAAAGAAGCTACGCTCATGCCAAGGATCATAGCACCAGCGAGAACTACAGAAAGAATCTTTTTCATAGTCTTATTTCCTCCTAAGAAATATTTTTTAATAAAATCATCTTGACTGAGCCATCTCCACAACAGCCCACTCAAGCCTGACGTTGGAAAACACTCCACTTGGAACCAGAAGCTCCAATGTTTTCCTTTGTCTGACTGTATTATAACCGATTGCTTTTGAAAAAGCAATACCCTTTCGCAATTTTTTTGTAATTATTTTGTTACTTAAATCCATTGTGTTATTCTTTTGTATCCTTTTTCCCTCTCGCCGTGTGGTTGTTCTCCAAATGCCGAAAAAAAGGCAGGCTCTGCGTGGAGAACAGAGCCTGCCTGAATGTTATCACATATTAAGCTGTGACAATAATCAACCGTTAGCGGTTAATTATTTTTTGAGGGAGAGAGCGCCAGCAGCAGCAACGGATACTACTGCGAGAGCAACTGCAGCACCTACAAAGTCATTAGCACCCATATTAGGGTTTGGTTTTGTGGTGTCAGCGGTTGGTTTGCTTGCATCTTCGTCAACTTTATCTTCGTCTTTTTTGTCGTTGAGTTCGATTTTGTTGCTTACTTTAGCGTATTTGCCGTATTTAACGTTTTCTACGAGGTAACCGTCTACGCGTTTACCAGAACCGAATTTGTAGTCGGTAACGTATTTAGCGTCAACTTCAACGAGGTCGCCGTCTTTGTCCAAAGCAACGATCATTTTGTTGTCTTTGTCAGCTTTGAAGAACAGGGTCTCCATGTCGTCACGAACGGTGAGCAGCTCTACGTCTACATCATACTCTTTGGAGAGGTCTTTGTCGTAGTGCAGGTCTGGGTCGATGGAGTATTTCTCGCCTGCGTACATTTTCAGTTCAGCGAGGATACCGTTCATATCGATGGTAGCAACGCCGGATTTCTCACCTTTTTTGTATTTGTAGGTTTTAGCTTTGTCTACAGTGAGAACCCAGTCAAGGTCAGATTTTTTCAGTTCTACTTCCTTCAGACCTTCGTATTTGTAGCTTACAGATACTTTCTCGGACTGACCATTTTCATCTGCAATGTAGAAGTAGAATTCTACGTCTTCGTCAAAGTTATCGAAATCATTTTCGAGAGTAACTTTTACATACAGAGCTTCATCTTTGCCGCCTGTAACAACTTTGTTGTTCTTAGCATCAGTACCATCAACGAAGAATACTGCATCTTCTACGTATTCAGCGTTGTTGATTTTGATTTTCCAGTCGTTGTCAGCTGCCTTTGTAAGAGCACCGCTACCATCTTCTACAAGGAAGTAAAGAACGTCGCCGCCTTTGAGGTTGCTGTCCTTGCCGTTCAAATGAGCGTTGTGTGCTACAGCTGCTTTACCATTCAGGGAAACGTTGTTGAATACGAGGCTGGAAGCTGCTTCATTTCTATCGCCGCCTTTGTCGCCACCAACGAAGTCTTTAGCAAAAGAAGTTACGCTCATGCCAAGGATCATAGCACCAGCGAGAACTACGGAAAGAATCTTTTTCATAGTTAAATTTCCTCCTAAGAAATATTTTTTAATAATCATCTTGACTGAGCCATCTCCACAACAGCCCATTCAAGTATGACGTTGGAAAACACTCCACTTGGAACCAGAAGCTCCAATGTTTTCCTTTGTCTGACTGTATTATAACCGATTGCTTTTGAAAAAGCAATACCCTTTCGCAATTTTTTTGTAATTATTTTGTTACCATAGGTCAAATTGTTAATATTTTGTATTTATTTCATGGGAATAACCCGGACGTCCTACCTCGGCGGATACGTTTGCTGTACCTGTTTTATCTGTGCCTCCTGCGCAGGCTCGCTGTGCACCCATCCGCGCTTTTGCATTTCGAGGATCAGCTCGTGGCGGATCTGGTGTTCTTCGGTCAGGATATTCACCCACTCGCTGCGCACCGCAAGGGAAACGGCTTCTCCAGCGGCACTGTTGTAAAGCATCGTCATCAGCTGCTCCGACATCAGCGCATCCAGCAAAAGCTCCTCATTGCATAATCCCGTTTGCATCCGTCCGCCCTCCTACCCCAGCTGCCCTGTCAGCTTATTGTAATGGTTTTGGTGACACGCCGCAATCTGCTGAAACTTGGTCTGAAGCTGCGGGTCGTCCACGCTCTGCGAATAGAACTGATATTTTTTCACCATCCACCCTTCCATCCTCAGCTGCTCCTGTATGCGGTGCAGCTCCTGTGCCGTCATGTTTGCCATCGTCATCCTCTCCTTTTCTGCCTATAGTATATGAAAGCATGCTGCATCTATACACATCGGGACAAAATTTGCAGAATCGATTCCTGCTCTCTTGATTTCTTGCTGCGAGTGGGATAATCTATAAGAAAGAAAACTGGTGAAATGGCGGTGAAATACCATGAAACAGATCAGAGAGAAATTACAGGACAAACAGTATGACGCAGTGTTTGCCGCACTGTATGGGGCACATCAGGCAGAATGCCAGCGTATGCGCTACGACAGGGTTCTTGCGTCCTTTGCACAGACCTTTCCAAACGCAGGCGAGCCGGAGCTGTTCAGCGCGCCGGGGCGCACCGAGATCGGCGGCAACCACACAGACCATCAGCACGGGTGCGTAGTGGCAGCAAGCGTAAACCTCGACCTTGCAGCGGCGGCTGCCCGAAACGACGACAACGTCATCCGCATCCTGTCGGAGGGCTTCCCCCTCACCACGATCTCCCTCTCAGAGCTTGCAGTAAAAGAGGAAGAGAAAAATTCCACCTCCGCCCTCATCCGCGGCGTGGCAGCAGCCATGAAAGAGCGCGGCTATGCGGTCGGCGGCTTTGACGCATATATGACTTCAGACGTGCTGCAAGGCTCGGGGCTGTCGTCCTCAGCAGCGTTCGAGGTGATGATCGGGACGCTCATCAATCATCTTTATAATAACGGCGCGATCGACCCTGTCACCATAGCACAGATCGGGCAGTACGCGGAGAACGTTTACTTCGGAAAACCGTGCGGACTGCTCGACCAGATGGCATGCTCTGTGGGCGGATTTGTGGCAGTGGATTTCTACGACCCTCAAAAACCGATGGTGGAGAAAATCGACTTCGACTTTTCCTGCACAGGCTATACCATGTGCATCGTGGACACCAAAGGCTCCCACGCGGACCTGACGGACGAATATGCCGCCGTACCGACCGAGATGAAGGCGGTTGCCGCATGCTTTGGGGAGGATTTTTTGCGCGAAGTTCCCGCACAGACCTTCTACGAGAGCATCGGGGAGCTGCGCCATCAGGTATCCGACCGTGCATTGCTGCGCGCCTGCCACTTCTATGACGAAAACCTGCGCGCGCAGGAGATGGCGCAGGCGCTGCGTGTACGGGATTTTGAACGCTTTTTGCAGATTTCAAATCGTTCCGGGCGTTCTTCCTATATGTACTTACAGAACGTATACACCTGCAAGGACCCGCTCAACCAGGGCGTGAGCCTTGCTCTTTGCACCGCCGAGCGGCTTTTGTGCGGAAAAGGGAGCTGCCGCGTACACGGGGGCGGCTTTGCAGGAACGATACAGGTCTTTGTACCGACGGAAAAAGTAGAGCACTTTCGCACCGAGATGGAGAAGGTCACAGGCGAGGGAACATGCCACCTGCTGTCCATCCGTCCCGTTGGCGGAATCAAAATAGAGGAGTGTGCAGCATGGCAGAATTAAGATGGCATCCGCTGATTCAGGATTGGATCATGATCAACTCAAAACGGCAGGGGCGCCCCGCAATGCCGAAGGACTGGTGCCCGTTTTGTCCCGGCTCCGGGAAGGTTCCGGACGATTACGAGGTCTACAAGTACGACAACGACTTCCCCGCCCTGTCGCAGAATCCGCCGGAGCCTGACGACGTGGCAAACGATTTCTTCAAGGTACGTCCGGCATACGGAAAATGCGAGGTGATCCTCTATTCTCCCGGACACACCACCACCATCCCCGATCTCACGGACGAGCACATGAAAAAGCTTGTGGACCTGTGGTGCGAGCGCTACCGCGACATTTCCTCCGACCCGAACATCAAATACGTTTTCATCTTCGAAAACCGCGGAAAAATGGTCGGGACCACTATGCCGCATCCGCACGGACAGATCTATGGCTATTCTGTTGTGCCGAAGAAGATCCAGCTTGAGGTGGAATCTGCAAAACAATATAAGGAAGAAAAGGGCGCATGCCTGTTCTGCGATATGCTCAAGGCGGAGCAGGACTTTGAGCAGCGCATCATCTTTGAAGGCGAGCATTTTGTGGTATTCCTTCCGTTCTTTACCGAGTATCCGTATGGGGTATACATTCAGGCGAAGCGGCACGTTTCGCACCTTTCGCAGCTTACCGAGGAGGAGAAAACAGATCTCGGCATCGTCCTCAAGCATACGGTGGGAATGTTTGATACCCTGTTCCACAAGGAATTCCCGTACATGATGTGTATGCACAACGCACCGGTAAACGGAGAAAACGTGGACGACTGCTACCATTTCCACATCGAATTTTTCCCGCCGCTGCGCTCTGCCGAACAGCAGAAATTCAACGCCTCCAGCGAAACCGGGGTCTGGGCGCACTGCAATCCGCGCTGCCCGGAGGAAACCGCACAGGAGCTGCGCGACGCATACAAGGAGTATCACGGCACCCTCTAAGCCTTGGTAAATAGAGGGAGATCCTCTTCGCCTTTCGCGTCCATATCACAGAAAAATCGTGTTATAAAAGGAATCAGCGTATCCGCTCAAAACGGCATGGATACGCTGATTTTTTTCTGTAATAGTTTTTACAGAGGGGGTTTTCCCCTTCCTGCGGCGATTTTGCCGCTGTGGGAAAAATGTCCAGACAAGCCCCTTGTGGAAGGAAAAGGAAGTTGATTTTCCGTGATTGCCACGCTATAATCGGAACAGACAACCGGGACATGACAAGCAAAATCCATTTATTCTTAGGAGGAAAACAAATGAAAAAATTTGTTACCGCTGCTCTGGTAACTGCCATGATCGCATCCATGAACGTGGCATCCTTTGCAGAAGTTTCTTTTGGTTCCGGTGCATCCAGCGACGTGGAGTGGCCAGTCAACTTTGCGTTTGACGGTCAGCTTACCGTTGTAAGCGGCCATCAGACAACAAACTACAACGAAGACGAAAAAATCGTCCTCAATCCGGGCGATGTTCTGTACATGCCTCTCTACCATGAAACCGACAAACTCGGTGACGACGGCAGACCCAACGGCACAAAAGAAACTGTACAGTACACCGGCAAAATCGACAAAGACTGGAGAATCAACTTCTCTTCTTCCACCAAAGGCAGAATCGATGACGCAGTATTCTACACCGCTCAGGCAGACGATTCCTTCCTCAAGGAGAACGCTCTCTATGTTAAAATCAACCTCGAAGAGCACTACGACAGCGTAAAAACCGACAAAATCTCCTGCGGCGTATACATCAGCGAAAACCGCACCTCCAACAAAACAAATCAGCTTCAGGTAAAAGCAGACTACGAAAATCCAAACGGCGGATACGTTGATTTCAACTGGATCAACAATGTTACCGGTCCAACCGTATTTGAAGTAGCGAAAAACGAGGACGGCACTGCACGCTTCGAGTTTAACGACGATGCTGCATTCGATGTGCCGATGTACAGCAAGGAGAAGATCCTGCTCAACCTCTCCCGCGACTTTGACAAAAACATCGCACTCCAGTACGACGAACGTGCTGAACTCGAATTCTACAACTTCATGGGTACACACGACTCCTTCACCCGCAATGGTGTCCTTTCCATCTACGCTGACAAAGATCACTACATCTACGAAGTAGAGGACGGTGCACTGGTCGAGCTCAATTCCACCTACGACGAAAAAGAGAAAGCTCTGCAGATCAAAACCGATACACTCGGATACTATGTTGTTTCTGACCGAGAGCTTGATGTCGTGGCAGCTTCCAAACCACAGGAAGTAAAACCGGAAAACGACTCCTCCAGCAAACCTTCTAACGACAAGGTAAACCCAAACACAGGTGCCGATGATATGCTGGGAACCGCAGTGGCTCTTGCCGTTGTATCTGTTGCAGCTGCCGGCGCTCTGGCTCTCAAAAAATAAGTTCGTGTTTCCTCAATGCAAAAAGAGGATCGCAGCATACAGGAAAAACCGGGGATATCCCCGGTTTTTCCTGTATCTTCTGTTTATGATGTGTTCATCCTTTGTTTATGCACTTCGGTTAAAAATAGGGTATAATAGATTTCGTGTTTTGAATGGGGAGAAAATATCCTGTAGGAAATGGGGGCAGACGGTTGATTTTCCCCTCACTTTTCGATAAAATAAACAGGTGGCATCTTTGGAAGCCGATTCCCGTTCGGAATGAATAATACTATACGAGGTGTATCAAATGAAAAAATGGTTGGCTCTTCTTCTGGCTGGCGCAATGGCAATGGCAGCGATGACAGCCTGCTCCAACAAGGAAGAAAACAATACAACGGAAAAAAATGAAACAACACAAAGCAGCGAGGAAGCAAAAGCTCCTGCACAAGGCGAAACCGTGCTCCCTCAGCTGGAAGAAAAACCGGCGAAGGACGCTAAGGTTGCAATCATCGAAACAAGCGCCGGCACGATCAAGATGTGTGTTTATCCCGAATACGCTCCAAAAGCGGTAGAAAACTTCCTCACCCATGCCGAAAACGGATACTACGATGGGCTCACCTTCCACCGCATCATCGAAGGATTCATGATCCAGGGCGGCGACCCCTCCGGCGATGGAACCGGCGGCGAAAGCATCTGGGGCGAGGGCTTCGGTGAGGAGATCAGCAACAACCTGCACCACTTCCGCGGTGCCGTTGCAATGGCAAAATCCTCTCTGCCAAACAGCCAGGGCAGCCAGTTCTATATCGTTCAGAATCCAACCGTTGAACCGGCTTTGATCAGCCAGATGAAGGAGATCGGCGTCAACGAAGAAGGCAACGGCTTCTCCGATGCTGTGATCGAGGCATACTCTGAGATGGGCGGCACCCCGGCACTGGACTATAACTACACGGTGTTCGGTCAGGTATTTGAAGGCATGGATGTTGTAGACAAAATTGCACAGGAAACAAAGGTTCAGGACGATAACGGAACCGTATCCCCGGAAAATCAGCCTAAGATCATCAAAATCACAGTGGACACAGCTGAAAATCATTTTCAGTACGAATAAGACAGCAGGAAAGGATGTTGACATCAATGTATCAGTTTGAAAAACCAGCAAAAGACAGCAAGGTAGCGATCATGGAAACCGAAAAAGGAACCATCAAGCTCTGCTTCTTTCCGGAATATGCTCCAAAAGCAGTAGAAAACTTCCTCACCCATGCCGAGAACGGTTACTACAACGGCATCACCTTCCACCGCGTGATCAACGACTTCATGATCCAGGGCGGCGACCCAACCGGGACCGGTTCCGGCGGCGAAAGCATCTGGGGTGATGACTTTGAGGATGAGTTCAGCGTAAAACTGCGCAACTTCCGCGGTGCTCTGTCTATGGCAAATGCAGGTCCCTGCACCAACAGCAGCCAGTTCTTCATCGTTCAGGCAAAAGAAGTGGGACTTGACATGCTTCAGCAGATGAAACGTGCCGGTACCGATGCAGACGGCGATGGCTTCCCGGAGGAAGTGATCGAAAAATATGCTGAGATCGGCGGTACACCGTGGCTCGACTACAAGCACACCGTATTCGGTCAGGTATTCGAGGGCATGGAGGTTGTGGATGCCATTGCAGCAATGGAACACGACAGCCACAAGGTAGTAATCAACAAAATCACCGTTGAGCCTGCATCCAACCACTTTGAATATTAGTACGAAAAACCGCGCATCGTAATCGATGCGCGGTTTTCTTTCTAAAAATTTATCAGCACACAGAAGTGTACCACTCTGTGTGCTTTTTTGTATCCTGTAACAGTTCTTTTCCTTCATCCTTCCAAATCGTAGGATTCCAGCAGGGACCAGATCGCAGAATTGGAAACGAGAAAGCCTTCCGTCGTCAATGCAGCATGCTTTTCGTCCACAACGGCAAGTCCATGCTGTGCAAGAAGCTCCGCCTTTTTTCGAAACTCGGTCAGATCGATGTTCGGATATTTTTTCATGCATTCCTCAAATCGAAGCCCGTCCGTCAGGCGCAGACGCAGCATCGCATATTCGAAAAAATCTCCGCCGGCTGTATCAAACTCCCACAGGTCCCACGGGTTGTGCAGCTCAATAAATCCGTCAAGATCTCTTGGAAAATACCGCCGCTCCCCGTTCCAGAAGGAGTGCGCTGCCGGACCGATGCCAAGGTAGTCGATGCTGTTCCAATAGTGCGTGTTGTGGCGACTGTATCGATTGTCTTTTGCAAAATTGGAGATTTCATACTGGTGAAATCCCCACCTCCTGAGTGTATCCACCGTCTTATGATACAGTGCCGCCGATTCGTCCTCATCGGGGCATTGCGTCTCAATATGGCGGCGGGCAAACGGCGTTCCTTCCTCCACCTTGAGCAGATAGGCAGAGATATGCTCTACTATGGGGCAGAACGTTTCACAGAAGGCATCGATGGAATCCTCCGTCTGCCCCGGTGTGCCAAGCATCAAATCGACTGAAATGTTTTCAAAACCGGCAATGCGGCACAGCTCCACCGATTCCCTTGCCTGCGCTGCGGAATGCAGGCGTCCCAGGGTGCGAAGCTGGTCGTCCACGGCAGACTGCACCCCCATCGAAATGCGGTTGAACCCGTGCCGGTGCAGCTCGCGCAGGCATCCCAGCGTCATCACCGCAGGGTTTGCTTCCACCGTGATTTCACAGTCCTCTGCAACCGGAAAACGTGCTCTCACACCGTCCAAGATCTCGCACAGGTAATGCCCCATCAGGATCGGGGTCCCTCCGCCAAAATAGATGGAATCCACCATTCCTTCCGCACGCGGGCTTTGCTCGATGGCACGCAGGAGCGCATCTTTATACTGCTGTGCCTTCTCCTCACTGTATCGCATGGAGTAAAAATCGCAGTACGGACATTTGGAGCGGCAAAACGGGATATGAATATAAATTCCATAGAATTTCATCCTGAAATCCTCCTATGCAAAACGCCCTCTGTACGAGGGCGTTTTGTTCTCTTATTGAATCACGGTATCGCTCAGAGTAATGACATTTTCTGCAATGGTTTTTTGGGTTGTCTGACCATGTGCGATAAAGCTGAGTGTGCCGCCGGACTGCCCGTAGTTGGACAGCACATAAAGTCCGTCTGACACCGATACTGCCTTCTGAACATTGTCTGACAGCTTTTTCGGGTTGCTGTTTGACTGGATCTGCTTTTCATAGAGGCTGTTATCGCTCGAAATAAAGTAGACCTTGTCCCCGGCAGGATTGAGCCCTACCACGGTGATCGGGTTCGGGCTGTCATAGATGCAGGAGGAGCTTCCGTCAAAGCCTTTGCGGTTGAGGGTGTTTTCGGTCTGCTCCAAAACAGCTCCGGTCCCGTCCAAGAGGTAGCCCATTTGGCTGATCTGATCTATTTTCTCATGGATCGGTGCATCAAGGGAAATGCTCTGAGGCTGTACTCTGGAGCCGATGACATAGCGGTATACCTTATCGTCCTTTGTCCAATAGAAGGAATCCCCTTTTTGTGTCGGGTACATCAGTCCTTCTTTGTAGGAATACAGTTCCGGCTCGTAAAATCCTTCCTGAATGACGAACACATTCCCCTCGGTATCCACGGCACAGAGGCTGCCGTCCTTGTTGATATAGTGGAACTCCCCTTCTTTTACCGCCTTCGGGATGGAGATCATCTTGGTCAGCTCTGTTGCGATCATTTCATTGGAATTTTCGTTGAACCATGCGTACTCTTTGGGAACTGACTCAATGAAACAGGTAGCATCCGATGCAATCGTGTGGATGGTATCATCCGCACCGTTATAATAGATGAGGTCGCCCACCGGATTCATCACATTTTCCGACAGAGTCACGTTGCCCACGCACAGTGCAGAACCGGAATCGGAATACAGGATTGCCTCCGAAACCTCTTGTGCAATGCTTTTGAGCTCTCCGGTGTTCACATCGGAAACGACCATCAAATGTGCGGTTCTCGAATTCTGCGGAACGTCTGTCACATAGATTTTTTTCCCGTCATTGGAAATCCCGTGGGTGTTGCTGGTGGGTTTTTCGTAGAAGTGAACGGTACCATTGACGGAATATCCGTTCTTCGGTACAAAATCGTTTCCGTTTTCCATCATCAGCTTGCTTGGGTCCGCCTCACCCTTCACTAAGCCAAGGAATCCGAACACCGACCCGTCCTCAGAACAGTCTGTAACAAGAGCCATATCCGTCTCGATAAAATCGGTTACCGGAACCTTTTCCCCGTTGGAGTAGCGATACTGTACGATTTTGTCGTCCTCGTATTTGCTGTAGTATACTTCGTGATTGGACGAGCACTGGATGGCTTGAACATCCGTATCGATCACAGCCGGTTCCTTTGCCCCGTTTTTGAGGGAATACAGGGTATTCATGGAATTGGGGTACTGGCTCATCGGATCGATGCCGTCGATCTGCGTATGGACATACAGCGTTTCTCCGTCGATTTTTGCATAGTTATCTGTGCCGACATAGATGGAATCGCTTTTGATCATCGGAGCGATTGCGCTGTAATCGTTGATACTATAGGCTGCATTGTAAAAAAGAGGCAGCGCTGTGTCGCTGTGCGGGAGCATGGTATGAATGGTTCGGTTTGTTGTATACGATGCAACAGTCTGGCTGCTGTCTGAAGATGCCGCATTTTGCTGCGGAGATTTTTCCTTTTGCAGGAAAAATGCTCCGGCTGCGATTGCACCGCAAATCAGGAGTGCCGCAATAAGCCAGGTGGTCTTGTGCGATTTTTGGGGTGCTTTTTCTTCTTCGACCTCAGGCTCTTCGATCTTCGGCTCTTCGGATGCTTTTGTTTGTTCTTCCATTGCTTTATCAACGATTTCCTGAAGCGTTTCATCCGGCACAAATCCTGTATCCTGAGGCTTCAGCGGATCTCCTTCTTCATCTTCTGCAAAAGCGGTATCGTCTGCATCATCGAAGCTGTTGTCTGCTTCTTCTGATGGCTGTACCTCAGGCTCTGAAAGAAATTGAGGTTTTTCTATCGGTTCTTCACACTGGGGACAGAGCACCTCTCCCTGTGGGATCTCTGCTCCGCATTTATTGCACTTCATGGATTCTGTCCAACACCTTTCCTTTTGCTTTGGCGCATGCTGCGCCGAAGCATGATATTATCATATTATACTCAATTCCCGTTTTTGGGGCAATAAACGTATTGTAAATTTTAAAATTCTTTTGCGTAAAGGAATTGCAATTCTCGAAAATATTTGATATACTATATCAGAATCAATCGGGAGGTGTACCCAAGTGGTTGAAGGGTCCGGATTCGAAATCCGGTAGGCCGGCTTTGCCGGTGCAAGAGTTCAAATCTCTTCACCTCCGCCATCATAAAGAGTCTGAGACGGATCAACGCTTCAGGCTCTTTTTTCCTATTTTCATTCTATCTCAGTCCTCAATGATTTGACAGGACTGAAAAAGGGCATGATACATGGAGGAAATCTGCTTATCCCGGTGGTAACAGCCAAAATACCAGCGGCGAAATGTCACAGTTTCTGCAACCTCGTTCAAAAATTTTGTCAGAGTGTTTGTATGCTCGCTTGTGGCGTTGAGAAAATGCTGGATCTGCTCGGTGCACTCGTGGGTGATGATATAATCCACCTTGTTTTGGCGGTTTTGAAGGCGTTCACGCGCCTGCGTTATTTCTTCTTCGGTGGGCAGCTCCTCGTTCCACCAGGTGACTCCTTCGCTGCGCACATCCATGTCAAGGCTCTCACCGCCGCCGAAGGCAAAAAAGGTTTTTCCTTCGATGGTGTAGATGTTTCCGCGCTCGAGCTTCATCAGATTGCCAAAGACGCGGCGCACCATGCCGCCGTTCCATTCTTCCAAAGGAAGCTCCCGAAGCAGGGACAGGTTGTCATGCGTTCCCTCGACGAAAAGGATGTTGTATTTTTTCTTGCCCAGCTTTTTGAGCAGCTTCTGTTCGCTTTCAGAGCCGTCCCACACAAAGCCAAAATCTCCGCAGATGATGAGAGTATCCCCTTTTTTGAGTTGATTGATTCGTTTATCCTTAAAGCGCTCGATCTCCGCGTGGGTATCGCCTGTAATTAAAATCATGTAATTCTATTCCCCCTTTTTCTTGTACTATCATACTGTAAAATCTCTCTTTTTTTCAAGGGATTTTACAGCTCTTGCCTCGAATTATAACAATCTATTCTATAATTTCCCCTGTTTTCCAGGATAATTTGTCCATTTTTGTTTTGCTGTCTGCTGCAAATCAGCAATTATTTCAGATTGGAGGATCATTATGAGAAAAACAGCCTTTTTTCTTTCCATCATTATAACTCTCACCTTTCTCTTTCCTGTCCGGCTCTCGGCGGATGGACCGGATACGCCGCAGCCGAATCCCGATTCTTCCCAGACTGATTCCGCCCCCGCACAGACAAACCCCAATGCTCCATCGTCCAACTACTCCGTTCCGTTTCCGATCACGGAAACGGCAGCCTACTATATGGTAGAGATGAAAACCGATACGGTCATCTTTGCACAGAACGAACACAAATGGATGGTCCCCGCCTCCCTGACAAAGATCATGACGGCGATCCTGACGCTTGAAAACTGTCCCGACCTTTCTGTGAAGATCCCGTATAAGCTGGCGATCCAGGATGAGATCTACCAGCAAAATGTCGCGATCGGCGGCGGGATCTCTGTGGCAGGGCTTCACGCCGGGGAGGAAGTCAGCATCGAGGATCTGCTGTACGCAACGCTTGTTGCCTCTGGAAACGAGGCAGCCTGCATCCTTGCAGACTATGTGGGCGGAGATTCCATGACCCACTTCTATGAAATGATGAACAACAAGGCAAAGGAGCTTGGCGCTGTTGACACCAACTTTGTCAATCCAAACGGGCTTTACGATGCCAATCACTATACTACAGCCTACGATATGTACCTGATTACCCGGTACGCAATGCAAAACGAAACATTTGCAAAAATCGTGAGCACTGCGCGGTATGAATCCGCCCCCACAAACAAAAATGAATCCGGCTATGTTTGGGCAAATACCAATAAAATGCTCAACCCGCAGTCGAACTACTATTCCCCGATCATCAACGGAGTAAAGACAGGAACGCTCGACGAAGCCGGGCGCTGTCTGATCACAACCGCAAAGAAAAGCGGCTATGAATATATGCTCGTTATGATGGGGACACCGCTTTATGATTCAGAAGGAAAGCTGCTCCCAAACCGCACCGATTTTGAACAAACCACGCAATTTTACAACTGGGCATTTGAAAATTACAAGGTAAAAACCGTCATTGAAAAGGGAAGCGTTGTTTATGACATCGATCTGCGCCTTGCCAAGGACGGAAAAAAGAAGGTCCAGCTGATGAGCGGTGCCACGTTTTCGACGCTGATGCCGCAAAACTACAACATCGACAATGTGCGTACTGTGCCGGAGCTCAACTCCTCCCTGCTCAATCCGGACAAGAGCATCAATGCTCCGGTCGAAAAGGGGCAGCAGGTCGGGGAGCTTCGCCTGATCCTTGCAGGCAAGGAGATCGGACGCGTTGAGCTGCTCGCAGCAGAAACCATCCAGCGCAGCGAGGCGCTTTACATTCTGGACCGCATCCGCGGATTCTTTTCGTCCTTCTGGTTTAAGTTCTTCTTCCTCTTTGTGTTGATTTTCGGCGGGCTTTACATCCTTCTGGTGGTGCTGCGCAATCATAACAAGCGCAAATACCGCCATGTGCGCCGCAGACGCAGACTGTGATTTCTGCTGAAGCTTGCCTTCTATCGCTTCACCTACAGGGTCATTGCATCAAGGATTGCTGCAATGACCCTGTTTATTTTATACAATTTTCTATATTTTAGGCAATTGATGAAATAAAGATTGCCCCTCTTAAAAAAAGGGTATACAATAGAAGAGAAGAATGCAACATCAGGAGGTATTCAAATGAAAAAGACAATCGGTATTTTAGGCGGAATGGGTCCTCTGGCTACAGCAGACCTCTACCACAAAATCGTAGTAATGACAAAAGCATCCTGTGACAACGACCACATCCGTGTTTATATTGACAGCAATGCACAGATCCCGGACCGCACCACTGCGATCCTCAAAGGCGGCAAGGACCCTGTAGAAGAAATGGAATCTGCACTGCGCCATCTGGAAGCATGCGGTGCTGACTGCATCATCATGCCATGCAACACAGCGCACTACTTTCTCCCGCGCCTTCAGCCTTTGACCAAAATTCCTTTCATCAGCATCCTGAAGGAAACAGCAAAAAGCTGTGCTTCCCGTTTCCCTGGGAAAAAAGCCGGTATCCTCGGAACGACCGGTACGCTCAACACCGGCATCTATGAAAACGCACTCAAAGAAGAAGGTGTAGAATCTGTCCTTCCAAACGAAGCACAGAGAGAGATTCTGATGGACGCCATCTACCGCGTAAAAGCTGGTGAAGTCCTCACCGATGCTGCTCCCCTGCGCGCCCTTCTGGATGAAATGAAGGCAAACGGTGCAGACTACTTTATCCTTGGATGCACAGAGCTTCCAATCGTTGCAGAACAGCTTCATCTGCCGGATGATTTCATCGACCCAACCACCGAGCTGGCCCATGCTGCAATCACCTTCTGCGGTTATGAGGTAAACGAATAAATACATTAAAAAAATCCATCTGTGAAACGACAGATGGATTTTTTTCTGTTTATCGGCGGTTTTCTCCGTTTCTGCCGCGAACCGGAGTTTTTCTTGAGCGGTTTTGCGTCGGTGCCTTGTATCCGCCCTCTGCTTTCGGACGTCTTGCAGGACCTCGGTCCGCACCCGGACGCTGGGAGGATGGCTTGCCGCTGCGGTCGGGGTTTCTGCTCCCCTGCGGCTGCTGTGCATCCTTTTTGCGGGGATTTGATTCCTCCATGGTCTTGACTGCGTTGCGGATCATGCCCACTTCATTCGGCTTGAGCTCGCGCCACTGACCCGGCTGCAGCATTCCGAGCTTCACCGGTCCGACGGAGGTGCGTTTGAGTCGAGCCACTTCCAGCCCCACTGCTTCGCACATTTTGCGGATCTGGCGGTTTCTGCCCTCGTGGATCGTCATTTGAAACACAACGCGCCCCGGCTCCTTCTCCAATACATGGATGACTGCTGGCGCTGTTTTGCGGTCGTCGATCATAACGCCCGAGGACAGCATGGTCAGCTGTTCATCCGAGATCGATGGGCGCACGGTGACACGGTAGGTCTTCGATACATGATGGCTTGGGTGCATGATAAGGTTTGCAAAGTCGCCGTCGTTTGTCATCAGCAATAAGCCTTCGCTGTCCTTATCAAGACGCCCGATCGGATATACGCGCTCAGGAGCGTCCTCAACAAGCTCCTTCACGCAGCGGCGTCCCAGCTCGTCGCTCATCGTTGTAACATAGCCGCGCGGCTTGTTGAGCATCAGGTAGATTTTTTTGGAACGCTGGTTGAGATACACCCGCTCGTGGTTGATGGTGATCAAATCGCGCATCGGGTTGATCTTCTGACCCAAAGTGGCAGCGTGTCCGTTGACCTGGATTTTTCCTTGTTTAATCAGTTCTTCTGCTTTCCGTCGGGAAACTATTCCGTTTTCAGAAAGGACTTTTTGAATTCTTGTTTCGCTCATAGTTCCTCCAATATATGGTCGTGTTTCTTATTCCTTATTCTTAAAATAATTGTATGATAAATTCCCTCATCCTGTCAATAAGTCTGAGCCCTTTTCTATGTACTTCTGAGGAAAGAACACGCTCATTCGCAACGATCGGCTTAGAAAACCACGGCTTTCCATTGAGATAATACTGCATTTCCCCCAATACCTGCCCTTTTTCGATGGGCGCAAGGAGCAAAGGCTGTGCCAATACCTCGCAGGTGAGCTTCTCCCCTTTTCGCACCGAAACATTCGGGCTCCCCTGCACTGTAACCTCTACCTGCTCAAGTCTGCTGCCCCCTTCGCTCAGTCCAACGTTTCCAAGCGGCAGGGATTTTGGGAAAAACTTCTCAAAGGATTTTACCTTTAATTCCTCAAAATATTTCTCATAGAGCACTTCATGCACCCCCCAGTCATCCGCACAGTTGAGCGTCACGCAAATCAGGCGGGTGCCTCCTTTTTCCGCTGCGGACACAAGGCAGCGGTAGGCGTTGTCTGTAAATCCTGTTTTGACGCCGATGCAGTGTGGATAGCGTGTCAGGAGCTTGTTGTAATTTTTGAGCCACCGATTGTACGGCGGATTTCCAAAGCGCACCTGTGCATCGGACAGGCTGCAAATCTCGCAGAATGCTTCATTCTCCATCGCTTTGGCAGTCAGGACTGCCATATCATAGGCTGTGGAGTAATGCTCCGGAGCATCCAGCCCGGATGGTGTCACGAAGTGTGTATCACAAAGTCCCAGCTCCCCGGCACGTTGGTTCATCTCCTCGACGAATTCCTCAACAGAACCGGAAATCCGCACCGCCGCTGCATTGGCGGCATCGTTTCCGCTGGGGAGCATCATCCCGTAAACAAGGGAGCGCAGGGTCACCTGATCCCCCTCCAAAAGCCCCATGGAGGAGCCTTCCACCCTGATTGCCTTCGGGTCTACCGTAAAATAGTCATCGAGATTTGGCTGTTCCAGTGCGATCATAGCACCCATGATCTTGGTGGTGCTTGCCATCGGCAGACGGTCGTGGATGTTGTGTCCGCCCAAGATTCTCCCGGTCTGCGCATCCAAAACGATACACGCCTTTGCATCCGTTTCAAAATGGTCATATTCTTCCTTTTCCGATGCAGAAAAAACAGGAAGGGCGATGCACTGACCCAAAACAACAGCAGCAAGCCCCAAAATAAGTTGACGACATTTCATCCTTCTCTCCTCCTACTCTGCTATACTGTATGCCCTAAGGAGATACAATATGTAAGCATGAGGTATCGGGATGATCCTGTTTGAGATAGGAAAAACGCAGGACCGATTTTCAGTCGGTCCTGCGTTTTTCCACAGCTATTCCACTTATGCACAGTGCATCCTGTTTGAGCGCGGAGATGCTCGATTGGGCAGGATCACTTCCATTTTTCAAGGTTGCTGCCGGTTTCATAGCTCAACGCAGCGATATGAGGGTAGTCCTCCGGCTCCTTGTGGTGCTTGAGCGCCCATGCCTGCTGCGGGACATAGAGCAAGGACTCAAACTCCATGCTCCACACGTCCTTTGCATTGCCGCTTTTCACTTTTTCATAATACCGGGGACCATTGATAAGGGCAGCACACCTGGAATATAAAAACGTGTCATCGCACATCATGGGGTCTTCCTGCTCGCACTGATCTGCAAGCTCCCTTGTGTCAAGATGATACAGCAGCTCTGACATTTCTTCATCAAATTGAAAGATAACATCGTCGCTTTGTTTCGATAGATCGTTTATGACAGGCTTTAACACCTCGTCATCGTCGCCTTTGTGGTCCCAATCGCATCGTTTGATGGTATCCCAAAAAAGCCGGAAGTTGTCACACATCATTCTGTAAATTCCCCTCAGAACAGGTTGTCTGTAACGGATCGCTCCCCCAAGGAAGGCGCTATTCCTCGGTGAGGGTGGAATCCATCATCACTTCGGTCGGTTTATCCTGTGGGATGTCCTTATCTTTTTTCATGATACCGCTGATTTTATCGAACATTTCAGGAACCATATTGACAATATGATCCCCCATCGTATTGCCGCTGTTGACGTGCAGCAGCTTGACATCACCATGGCTGATGACAAGGAATGCAAGGGGCTGAATGGTCACACCGCCGCCGCTTCCGCCGCCAAAAACGTCCTTTTGCGTATTGGTTGGAAGATCGGAACCTCCGGAACCAAATCCAAACGAAACCTTCGATACCGGGATGATGGTGGTGCCGTCGGGTGTGGTGATCGGCTCTCCGACGATCGAATCAGTATCCACTAAATTTTTCAAATTCTTCATTGTATTATCTGTCAGCCCTGAAATATGTTCGCTCATAGTATCATTCCTTCCGTTTTTCTCGTTTTTATTTTTCTTTTTGCTCTGTGCGATAAAATTTAAGACAAACCATATCCCGACAATCAGAAGGACAAGGGGCGCTGCCTTTACCTGTCCTCCTGCACAAAAGCGTTGTTTTTCATCCTTGTAGTCTGCCTCGATTTCGATCTTGGATATTTTAAGATCCAGATAGTTTCTCAGAAATGTAAAAGCTCCATAGACATACGCATTCATCCTGCCGTATTCCACCGCCGTTTGGTGGGCATCCTCTTTTGCCACAACGATTTGAAGGTGGACCTTGCGAAAGTGCAGCTTTTTGATCAAAAAGCAAAGGGGCTTTCCTGCACTGCTCAAAATATCCTGCACCATTGCCAGGGTTTCAGAAATTTCTCTGCGTGAGCTTTCTTCTTTCTTCTTTTGGGGAGCCTTTTTTTCCTTCTTTTCTTCGGTGGGCTCTTCCTTCGTTTCTTCCTTTTTCTGCATCGGATACAGAAGATACTTAAAAAACAGGTATTGTACCCTTACGGTCAGGGTGGCCTCATAGGAGGCTTCCAATGTGATTGGGATGCAAAGGAGAAACAGGATGATACATAGGATACTGAGCACGATTATTGCTGCGATCACTGCTTCTGCCTCCTTTTGTTATGGCTCCTCCCGCTGCGGAATCTTGGGCAGAGCTTTGATATCCTTCATGCCGAAGCACCGCAGAAAAGCCGGTGTTGTTTCGTAGGCGATGGGGCGTCCTGGGATCTCCAATCGTCCCGCTTCTGCAACCAGACCTTTGTTGACAAGGGACGTTACAACAGAGCTGCTGTCCATGCCACGCACCTGTTCAATGAAGGCGCGGGTCACCGGCTGGTTGTATGCGATGATTGCCAAAACCTCCATCGCCGCCTGCGACAGAGCGGCATTTCGTTTTACATCAAGCGCCTGCCGGATCACCTCTTCGTATTGCGCACGGGTGACCATCTGATAGGAATCTCCCAATGTGATGATTTGAAACGGGAGGTTCTGATAGTCCTCGTTGATGGATTCCACGATATTCTCTACAATAGAGGTATTGACAGAAAACAGCTCCGCCAATCGCTGTGCTTCAAAAGGATCTCCCGAAGCGAATAAAACTGCCTGTATCCCGCCCTTTATTTCCTTGATTCCCATACGTTCTCCTTATTGTTCGTGGTTCATCTCAATGGTGGTTCCGTCCTCGCTGAGAAGGACCCTCTTGTTTTTCATCAGCTCCAAAACTGCAAGGAAGGTTGCCACAATGTCAGAGCGGTCCTCACTTTCCTCAAACAGGGAGAGGAAGGGCGCTCGCTCCTCCCGATAAAGACGCTGAAGGATTCGGGTAATGCAGCTTGACACGGGAACTACCCTGCGCGCCATCAGCGGCTCAAAGATGCGCTGGCTTGGCGGGAGATTGCCCGGCTTTCCAACGGCAGCAAGATATGCCTTGAGCAGCTCCTTTTTCTGGTGCTTTCTGAAATATCCCTCTTCCTTTGGCAGAACGCGCGGAGCTCTTGCAAAAACAGAGTCCCCCTGATAGCTTGCCTTGAGCAGCTCTGCCACCTGACGGCACAGTGTATATTCGATCAGCTGACCGGTCAGCTCGCTTTTGAGCTTTTCTTCGAGCTCCTCATGCTTTGGCAGGAGGGAAACGGATTTGATGTACACAAGGCGGGATGCCATCTCCAAAAATTCGCTGGCAATCTCCATATCCGCTTCCTGCCACCCGCGGATATACTCCATATACTGCTCCAGAAGCTTTGCGATCTCAATATCATAAATGTTTAATTTATGGTGGGAGATCAGCTGCAAGATCAAGTCGAGCGGACCTTCGATCTGCGCTACCTTAAACGACAGCTGTTCCATGACGGGTTAAAAAATCGCGGGCAGCAGTCCGCCCATCGAGGTCAAAAAGTCAAATCCCTTCAAAACGATCTGCTGCAAAAAGTACAGCGGATAGTCAAGCAGGTCTGTAACGAGGATGACCCCCATAAATACGACCTGAATCATCATTGCATGCTCTTCCAGCCACTCCACTGCATTGCCGGGGAGGAAATAGTTGAGCACCTTCGAGCCATCAAGCGGATAGATCGGCAAGAGGTTGAATACTGCCAAAATCACGTTGATTTGACAGATCATCAAAAGCGCACGGGAAGCGCGGACGGCATCAAACTGAAACAGGGACACCTTAAAAAGGATAAAGAAAAGAAGCCCCAAAATCAAATTGGAAAGAGGACCTGCAATCGCCGTGATTGCCATCCCTCCCCGCATCGAAACGTTGTGCTTACGGAAATTCAAGGGATTGATCGGAACAGGCTTTGCCCAGCCGAATCCGGCGAACAAAATCATGATGCTGCCCATCAAATCGAGGTGATTGAATGGGTTTAGAGTCAGTCGTCCCTCATATTCTGCTGTGCGATCTCCCAGCCAGTATGCAGTCAGTGCGTGTGCACATTCGTGGATCGGCATCGCGGTCAGCAAAACAAATGCCCGAATGACCAGATTTTCTAAAGATATTGGCATTGATTATCAACTCCTCGTAGACAATTATACCTTTCAACCTATAAAAAAACAAGGGCAGTATCACGCCCATTTTTGGTTATTTTCTTATTTTTCGACTTTTATTAAAGAATATTTCAAAAAGGTCTTGCTTTTGTTATTAAAATGTGATAGCATACTAATGTTGACTACCTGTAAATAAAGGAGGTGCAGACCATGGCTAAATGCGATATCTGCGGAAAAGGTGTTACTTTTGGAATTAAGGTTTCTCACTCTCATAGACGTTCTAACAGAACTTGGAAACCAAATGTAAAACGTGTTAAGGCAATTGTTGATGGTAAACCTTGCCACATCTATGCCTGCACCCGTTGCTTGCGTTCCAATAAAGTTACCCGCGCAATCTAATTCGTGTGCCAAAAAGCTCCTGGGAATCAGGAGCTTTTTTCATATCGTATCATTCGCTCTGTGCTAAGTTTTGGTACAGAGCATTTTTTTATCCCGACAAACTTTTAAAAAGCACAGGGGACTCTTTTGTAAAGGAGTCCCCTGTGCTTTTTTATGACATCCGCCTGTTAGATTTTGCAGACGTTTTTATTAGACCATCCCTGCAATAGACTTCACAAAATCCTGCTAATCCATTCCCTGCTCTTTTGCTTCTTCGGACTTTGTTCCCTGTTGCGAAGCACCTTCCCCCTGCGGTAATTGCGGCGGGGTCGGATGTTTCTTTTTGCGGAATACCACAATCAGAAGGATCAGGACGATCACTGCGGCTGCGCCGACCACAACAGGGATCGGGAAGGTGGATTTTTGCTCCATCAGCAGGACGCTGCCTTCCACCGGGGCGCTGAATACAAGGTAGCTGCCATCGAGGGTCGCATCCACCGGAATCCATCCGCCGTTTCTGTAAAGGGCTGCTGCCGGATGCTTTGTGCCATCGGTGCGCAGTCTGATTTGAACGATGTCCTCCTTGCTTCCGGAAATGCTGTAGGACCATGCTTTCACCGGCACTGCCTCATTTTCCAGCGGCTCCGTCGGGAGCTCCTTCTCCTTGACGGATATGGATGCAGAAGGAGCAAAGACGCCCTGTGCAAGGATCTGTGCAAACTCCTCACCGGAGGACAAAACGGAGGTTGGTTCTTCAAACTGTGCCTCCAGCACCATAGAGCGGGTCAGATTTTCTGTCGGATATTCCGGCCACTGCCCATACTTCCCTGCCTGCTGCGGGGCAGGAGGGATCTGTGAAACATCAAGATCTCCCCCATATTCAAACGGGATCTCCTGAATCAGCTCCCCGTTCACCTCAAAGCGATAGGAGAAGGTCAAAAAGTCTGATGGGACGTGGTCAAGCTGAGAAAATTCCTCAAAATCAAGTCCCTGTGCCTTTTCTGCATAGTCTACGCCATCCAATCCGGCAAGCTCCTCAAAGAGATAGCGGTTGTTTTTTAGTGTGCCTTCGGTTTCTCCTGCAATGGCACCCTGATATTCTCCGTCGCTTTCGCTGCGGATCATGCTTCTGCAATTCGAGATATCGTCACCAAAGCCTGCGATGCCGCCGACCCAGCTTTCTCCCTTTAAGTCTGCCAAGGCTGCACAGCGCTCAATGGTCCCCTTGGTGCGTCCCACGATGCCGCCGCAGTAATCCAGACCCGTTTCCACGTTTGCGCGTGCGGTGCAGTCAACGATTGCACCGGCTTCGCAGCTTCCGGCGATGCCGCCGCCGTAATTATTTTTTACGGTCACCTCTCCGTCAAATCTGCACTCACGGATCACGGCGCGCAATGTCGCATAGGCATCGGAAAGAAGCTCAAAGTCATCCAGCAGGAAGGTGGCTTCCGGGTCGCTGCGGCGCTCTGTAGAAACGGTTCCCACGATGCCTCCCGTATTGGAATCCCCCTCTACAGGGCCGGAAGAGATACAGCCAACGATGGAACCGGGACCCTCCGTAACTTCGCTGGAAAGGTCTGTGACCGTCAGTTCCGGTTTCTTTGTCAGGTTATAAATCGAATTGCGAACACTGTCCAGACAGCGGAACACGCTGGAGGAAATCGAGTGCAGCTCTTTGTTGTCGTTTTGAATGGAATCGGTCATCTTTCTGACCTGACGCTGAATGACGCTCAATTCATCGTCAATATCATCGAGCTTTGACTGCGCCTTTCTGTTGACCGTACGACCATAATCCCGTATCAGGCGAAATGCCCGCTGGGTCTGCCGAATCACGGTGTCAACCGCATTCGAAAAGGACAGCGAAACCTGATGAAGCTCCTGTGCCAGGAGCTTCAGGGAATCCATCAGCCCCATTGGAGAGTATGTCGCAGTATCGGAAGGGTTGGGTGCGGTATTTTCCCCCTCCCCTGCAAGCTTCTGCACATCCTCTGTAATTTTCGCGATTTCGTCCAAAAGATTCTGGGTTTTTCCGGAAATGTCCGTGTTCGGAAGTTCCGGAAGGAATTTCGGGTCGGTTTTTCCGTCCTCGATCAGATGCACCAGTTCCTTTGCAAATTGCTCGTAAGCTCGAAAATCCTCTTCGATTTCACGCAGGTGCTTTTGGGCAAGTCTTGCCTCCTCCCCGATGCGTTCAAGCGCGTCCTTTGCATCTGCGTCTGCTCCTGCCGAAGCCCCGTCGAATGTTTTGGTGATCGGAGGAAGGGCATCCAGCAGCTTTCCGAGTATATCGTTAAACTTATTGAGTGCTTCGTGAAAGGTATCCAGCGATTTTCGGATCTCGATTGCACAGGAATAGAGATCGTCGCCTACCTCCTCAAGATCGTCGAGTCCCTCTCTTCCTGCATCGTAGAGATGACCCTGAATGTTGGAAACTGCCTCGTTCACGACCTTGGCATCCTCTGCCCCCTGATCTGTCATCGAGCTGATACGGTCCACAAAGGATTCCATTTGATCAAAGAGGGATGCAAGGTTATTGTTGAGGTCGTCGATCGGTGAGGAAGCGTAGGTAAGATGATGAACGGGCTCCATCTGTCCTGCGATCCCGCCGACGTCCTTGCGTCCCTTCACGATTTTGGTGTTGCTGCAGTCCCGAATTTCTCCGGACTGCAGCCCCGCAATCCCGCCGATGTTGTATCCGAGATGGTCATAGCCTATTTTTCCGTTGTTCTGGCATTGCTGGATCACACCGCGGGACAGACCTGCAATCCCGCCCACATTGCTTGGGACCTCCTGATCGGAGGATGTGTTGATCTCGCCCTTGTTTGTGCACAGGCGCACGATGCCCTCATTGTTTCCGACGATTCCGCCCGAATTTGTGGTGCCGTGTACCTTGACTGCACTGACGCACGATTCCACGATGCCGGTTTCGCAGTTGAATCCAACGATTCCGCCGACGTCCTCCTTTGCATCCACGATGCCGCTCACAGAACAGTTATAAATTTTACCGTTGTTTTCTCCTGCAAGAAGACCGACCTGAGCCGCCGAGCCGTCGACATCGATGGTGCCGTCCACAATCAGATTTTCTACCGATGCACTTTCCGTCAGCATGCGGAACAACCCGATCTGCGAGCCCTTTTGTGTAAAGGAGATCCCTCGTATGATGTGCCCGTTCCCGTGAAAGGTCCCCTGAAAAACAGGGATCGGGGTAAACTCTCTGCCGCTGAAGTTGAGGTCGCGCTGCAGCTCGACTGTGCGTCCCTTTGACCAGACATCGCGGGTACAGTTTTTCACAAAGGATTCAAACTCTTCTTCACTTCGGATGATGACTACAGAATCATCATCCGAAGCGAAAACCATCGGTGCAGAATAAAAGCAGACAAAAACGGTCAGCACAAGAGCGGTTATTCGCTTAAATAGTTTCATTGTGAATCTTTATCCTCCTGATACTTACTTTCTATCAGTGCATCCACACTTCCGTGCAGAATTCCTTTGAATTCCCCGTCCACAAATCCGGATACATGACCGCGGATATGACCGTCGATGCGCATAGAGCCCTGATTGAAGCGCTGTTTGCGGTCGCGGTTGAGTGTGATGGCTGTTCGTTCGATGATGATATCTCCAAGAAGGAGGAACTGAGGAAGAACGGTCATAACAAGCAAAATGGATGTTACGGTACCGCGTCCCAATGTCAGTCCGACAGAGCCGATCGTTGCATCGGTGGAGATGCCCCCAATCAGGAATCCTGCCACCGCCATGATCGTGCCGGATGTCAGGATCGTCGGGAAGCTCTGGCTCAATGCCTCGACCACTGCTTCCTTCTTGTTCATACTGTCCTTTAGGGCGAGGTATCGGCTCGTAATAACGATTGCGTAGTCGATCGTTGCGCCCATCTGGATGGAGCTTACCACAAGATAGCTCAGGAAGAAGAGGTTTGTATGGTTGATGACCGGGAACGAGAAGTTGATCCAGATCGATCCCTGAATCGTCAGTACAAGGAGGATCGGCAAGCCTGCCGACTTAAAGGTGAACAGCAAAATCGCCATAACAAAGAGCGCCGTCAGGATGCTGATTTTCATATTATCGCCTGAGAACGAGCTTGCAAGGTCAAATGCGTTCGTGGAGTTTCCGACGAGGATGACATCATCTCCGTAGTAAAACTCTGCAATCTTGCGGATTTGATCGAGCAGCGCGTAGGTGGATTCTCCTTCGATCGGAAGGTCTGCCACAAACACCAGGCGGACCCAGTTTTCTCCGCGCAGCTGTTTGAGACCCATATCGAGCTTTTTATCGAGATCATCCACTTTTTCTTCCTGCTCGCCGGTGAGATTGATCACTCCCTTATCCTTTTGCTCCAGCAGGAACTCGAACACGTCAAGAAGCGGGACGCTGTAATCATCGGGATTTTGGAAAATTGCTCCGTATTCTTCCACGCTCAGACCATACGCCTGATACAGCAGGTGGCTCAGCTCAATATCCACTTTTGCAAGCTCTGCAAACTGCCTTGGTGTCATCTCATCTGTCAGCGTTTTCCCATCCTCTACTTCGATGTTGGCAAGTCCCGTCGCATCGGTGATGCATTCTATGGAAGAAACGCGGTCCAAAATCGCCTTTTCTTTCTTGTAATCCCCCTTTGGAACAAGCACTGCGATGGTGTTTTTCTCTCCAAAGGTATCGATGATTTTTTCTCTTGCAAGGTCCATTTCCGATTTGTTGTCAAAGTCGGCATCGTTGCTGTCGAATACATATTCGCACCGATTGGACAGCATAATCCCGATCACCATAATGACTAAGAAAATCGGAGGGAGGATGTAGCGCAGCTTCACCACCATCTTGCCCCAGATATCGATTTTGGGGACAAGGTTTTTGTGGCGTGTGCGGTCGATCGGTTTATTGAACAGCATCAGCAGTCCCGGCATGAGAAGGAATACGCAGAGCATACTGCAAATGATTCCCTTTGCCAGTACGATACCCATATCAAAACCGATTTTGAGCTGCATGAGCATCAACGCGATAAGACCGGAGATGGTCGTAAGGCTGGAGGAGGAGATCTCGATGATCGCCTTGCTCAACGCCTGGATGTTTGCCTCGCGCGCATCAAGACCGTGTTCATGCTCCTCCATGTAGCGGTGGCAGAAGATGATGGCATAGTCGATGGCAAGTGCCAGCTGCAATACAACTGCAATCGCATTTGTAATAAAAGAAATGCTGCCGAAGATGAAGTTTGTTCCCATGTTTAAGACCGCTGCCACTCCAAACACGATCAGATACACCGGAACTTCCATATAGCTTTTGGATGTAAACAAAAGCACAAGGACAATAACCACTGCGGCAATGCCCAGGATGACCATCATCTCTTCCTGCAGAGAAGCAGATTTGTCAACGCCCACTGTGGTGGAGGTGTAGACATCATACCCCTGCAATTTCTGCTCCACCAATTTCATTGCATCAACAGAAACGGGGTCCTCTGTTTCTCCGTCAAACGTGATGGAAAACAGGGCGTAAGAGTCTTTGAAGTGGTCGATTGTGTCATCAAATACCACCTCTGAAACACCCGGTATGTTTTCCAGCTGATGAGAAAGCTGCTCTGCTGTATCGTAGGTGACGTTTGCAACCATCACATCTGCCGTACCGAGCGTTATGAACTCCTCATCCATAATCGTAAGTCCGCGCCGTGTTTCTGTTTCCTCCGGCAGATAGGATGTGATGTCGTTGTTGATCTCTACCTTTGGGATCGAAACCACGCAAAAGATAAACGCTGCAATAAAGATAAGATAAAAAGCCTTTCGCTTATCTACGATAAAGCGTGACAACTTTATCATGGGATTTTCGGTTTGTTTTTCATGTTCCATAAGTAAACTGTCCTCACCAATGATCTAAAAATACTGCGGCTGCTTCACACAACAGCTCCGCACTCCAACCAATTTATAATAGTATCATGTGTTCCTCAAAAAGTGCAGCCCCAAGCCGCTTTCCTCAGCGCACCCGCAGGATGCGCTGCCAAACGGCATTTCGATGATTTCCTCCATAGGCTGAAATGTTTGGATGAGCCCTTCCACTTTCTGCATTTCTTCTTTGGAAATGCCGCTGTACAAAACAAAAATTCGGTCGTGCTGAATGTTTGTTTCTCCCTCAAGCCGTTCCCTGACATATTGCAGGATGGCATTTTCGCGGCTTCCCCCAAATTTATGCCCGACCCGTATCTTCCCGTCTTCAATCAGGAGCTCCGGGCAGCGCTTCATCAGATTTGTCAAAAACAGCGCAGCTGCTGTGTGAAATCCCCCCTTGTGTATCCGTTTTGCAGAGGAAAACAGGAAGCTCGTGTCCAAACGCTGCTTCATATCTTCCAATGCGAGCGCAATTTCCTGAGCATCCAGTCCTGCGTTGGAAAGCTCTGCCGCTAAAATTGCCAAATGTCCCAATCCGGCAGAAATGTTTTGGCTGTCCACCACAAAGACATCCTTCTTGTTCCTTGCTGCACATTTCGCCTGATGGCACCTTGGGGAAAGGGAAGCCGACGGACTGATATGCACAACCTGAAATCCGCATTGAATATATTCTTCAAAACAATCCGAATATTCTTTGATGGTCTGTTTCTCATCTGCACATTTATTTTGATTTGTGCCTGTCTGATGGAGGATACACCGAATCCTGTATTTTTGATACAGCTCTTCTGTTAGATCACTCAGCGCATCGCAGGTTATTTGAACCGGTTTCATAATAGCTTCTTCCCCCTCCTTCACGTTTTGTAGTTTACAAGGTGAACTTCAACTAAAAATCAACCGTTCTTCAACATTTGTTGAGAATTGGGCATTTTGATGGGGTGATTTTATGGCTGCCGCATCAGTCGCACTGTGACCCTGCATCCGCCCTGTGGGATATTTTCTGCTGTGATCTCTCCATGATATGTCGTTACGATCTGCTTTACAAGCGCAAGCCCCAAGCCGTTTCCCTCCTGTTTATGGGAGCTGTCGCCCTGATAAAATTTATCAAACATATGCTTTTTTACACTGTCGCTGATTCCCGGTCCGTGATCCTCAATGGTAAATTCGATCTCATTTTCAAGCTCCTTCAAAGAGAGGGAGATCACTGCGTTTTCGGGGCTGAATTTGATTGCATTGCCGATCAGGTTGTTCCAGATATGAAATAAAATCGATTCGTTTGCGATATAATCGATTTCGTCCATTTTGATATCGAATTCGAGGTTTTTCCTGTCCCATGCAGGCTCAAGCATCACGATGGTCTGGCGGATCTGTTCATCCAGGCGAAAGGATGCCTGCTTTGACAAGATTGCCTGATTGTCCACCTTGGAAAGAAGGAGGATATTCCCCACCAAGGTGGACAAGCGCCTTGTATTGAGCAGGATCTTGTCGATATACTGTGCCTGTTCCTGCGGTGAATTGGAGCTGTCATTTTGCAGCAGGGTGGCATAGCCTTCAATGGCATTGATGGGGGTCTTGAATTCATGGGAAACGTTGGAAACAAAATCCGTCTGCAAAATTTCCGTGGAGCTCAGCTCCTCCGCCATCAGGTTGAAGTTTTTATACAGATCCCGAATCTCCTTAAACGGATGGTGTACCTCAAGGCGTACACTGAAATCCCCTTTGGAAACCTGACTCATCGCATCCCCGAGCTTTATGATCGGCTCAATAAACCGCCTGCTCAAAAAGGTGGTGATGCCTCCCCCTACGATGGTGCTGAGAAACAGGAGCCAGACATTCGTCGGGATGTTGAGTGTAATATTGAAAAAGCGGTGGTGAAGCTCCGCTGCCAGCCAGTAGAATGCAACCACAACGATAAATTCCACCATGACAAGCAAGGAAAAAATCAGGCGCAGATTCATTCTGTGCGAAAAATTTTTTCTCATAGCTTCACCACCTTGTAGCCCACTCCGCGGATGGTGACGATCTTAAAATCGGGGTTGTCCCGAAAACGCTCGCGCAGCCTTCCGATATGCACATCGACCGTGTGGGAATCCGTTTCCGAATCGTACCCCCAGATATCGTCCATCAGCTGCTGCCGTGTAAAAATTTTTCCCGGAAACGCTGCCATCTTATAAAGGAGCATAAACTCCTTCTGGGGCAAAAACATGCTTGTCCCATTGGTGGATACCGTGAGAGAATCGCATTCAAGGATGGTGCTTCCGATGATTTGGCGGCGGTCGTTGATCATCTGCGCGCGGCGCAGCAAAGCCCCCACCCGAAGCACCATCTCATTGACGTTGATGGGCTTTACCATATAGTCATCGATCCCGGACAGAAATCCGATGCGCATATCATCAAATGCATCCTTTGCTGTAATCATCAAAACCGGGGTATTGATGCCGCTCTCGCGCAGCTCACGCACCAGCTCATAGCCGTCCATCACGGGCATCATGATGTCGGTGATGATTAGATCACAGTATTCCTCCTCCAGAGAATCAAGCGCCTCCTTGCCATTGGAAACCCCTTTTGCTGAGTATCCGTTTTTTGTTAGAACGTGCTGGAAAAGCTGGCAAAGCTCTCCGTCATCTTCTGCAATCAGAATCTTAAACATCAAAATCCTCCCTTATATCAATGGCAGTGTATCTCATAGTCTGCATAAAATCATGTCTGATTTTTCAAAGCGATCCTGCAGCTTCATTATACATCAAATCTCTTCTTCTTAATACTGTTTCTTTTGATTTTGCCCTTTGTCTTTTTCTTTATGGACAAATTCCGAAAACATATGATAAAATGTCCTTATCTTTTATATTCCTGCAATTTACAAAAAGGAGGGACACTATGAAATTTTCTTCCTTCGTTCGATTTTCCGCGTTTGGCATCAAGACGATCTTGCTGCGTCAGAAAAAGCCGATCCTCGGCACAGTCATCCTTACCGATAAATGCAACCTCAAATGCAAACACTGCTCCGTCAATAATATCACATCCGTTGTTCATCCCTACGAGCAGATCCGCAGAGAAATGCAGCAGCTTTATGATATGGGGGTGCGCATCCTGTTCTTCTGCGGCGGAGAAACCTTTTTGTGGGAGGACGGGGACAAAACTTTGCGCGACCTTGTCATCGAGGCAAAGGCGATGGGATTTTTGATTGTAAATGTAGTCACCAACGGCACATTTCCCCTCGATCTTCCCGAAGCCGATTTGATCCTCCTCAGCTTGGACGGCGATCGGGAACATCATAACATCATCCGCGGCGATACCTACGACACCATCATGGAAAATATCAAAAACGCCGCGTCCGACAATATCTGCTTTTATATGGCGATCAACCAGATCAACAAAGATACCGTTCACGATGTCTGTCTTACTGCAAGAGATACGAAAAATGTGCGTGCAGTATCCTTTAACTTCCATACTCCATATCCAGACACAAAGGAGCTTGCACTCTCAAAGCAGGAAAAAGCTGCGTGCTGTGCTGTCATTACACAGATGATGAGGGAGGGCGTCCCTGTTTTTAACCTAAAAAGTGCCTTCCCCTACCTCATCGAAAATAAATTTCCGACCCCATGTCATCAATGCGTTGTGATGGAAGACGGAAAACTCAGCACCTGTGGACGCTGCATCGAAATTCCGGGGTTATGCGAACAGTGCGGATATTTCTTTGTCGCGGAATATACCCTGCTGTTTCAGGGAAACATCAAAATCATCCTTGATATGCTTAGAACCTACTTAAAATACATTTAGGAGTACAGAAACCTATGAGCATCATTACAACACTGAGCAGGATGTGGCTTACCCGCTCTGTAAAACCGTTTACCTTCAAAAACGAATACGACGAAAAATTGCCGTATTCCCAGTGCCAAAATCTCGGATTGTACGTCCATATCCCGTTTTGCAGCAGCATTTGCAGCTTTTGCCCCTACTGCAAGGTGAAATATTCCAAGGAGCTGTGCGACCGTTACCTCGATGCACTCCTGCGCGAAATCGCTCTTGTGGGCAATCAGATCAGTGGCAAAAAGCAGGTCACAAGCCTTTATTTCGGGGGTGGGACTCCTGCCCTTGCCGCAGACCGCCTCAAAGAGATCATCGACGCACTGAAGGAGCATTTTGAAATCACCGAGGGGATCGGGGTAGAGCTCCACCCCGACAATGTAACGCGCACCACACTGCAAACCCTGCGGGATGCAGGTGTTACAAAAATCAGCATCGGCATCCAGTCCTTTCAGGAAAAATATCAGGACATCTTGGGCAGAAAGCCCATCGATCTCCCCGCTATGGCGCAATCCTTATCGGAGGTCCCGTTTGAAACGGTCTCGATGGATTTTATCTTTGCGCTCCCCACACAGACCTTCGAGGATCTCAAACAGGACATCGATACCGCCTTTGCCAACGGAGCAAATCATGTTGCCATCTACCCTTTTATCGACTTTACCTTCACGCAGAGCACAGTACCCACAATGAAAAAGAAAGAAAAGCGCGCTCTGCTCGATGCCATCACAGCATACTGTATGGAACAGGGCTACCACCGAAGCTCGATCTGGACGTTTTCCAAGGAGGAGCGGGCAAATTATTCTTCCATGACACGGGAGCATTTTCTCGGCTTTGGCTGCTCTGCGACCACCCTTTTGAAGGACCAGTTCAAGATCAACACCTTCTCTGTGGAAGAATACTGCAAGCGCATCGACGCACAAAAACTCCCGACTGCGCTGACCATCCGCTTCACCCGCCGCCAGAGGATGGTGTATTACCTGTTCTGGACTGCCTACAGCACCCAGGTGGACAGCCGCGATTTTGAAGAGTTCTTCGGTGTTCCGCTTCGATCGATGTATGGCTTTGAAATCTGGCTTGCCAAGCTTTTAGGCTTCGTCACAGAGGAAAACGGGGTCTACCGCATGACGCTCAAGGGCGCCTTCTACTATCATTACTACGAAAATTTCTACACCCTCTCTTACATCGACAAGATGTGGGGGATCTTACGAAAAGAAGCCTTCCCCGAATCCATCAAATTCTAAAATACCCGATTGAAAAAAGCACTTCTGTGAAAATAACAGAAGTGCTTTTATATCTTCCGACTTGCAGATGCAAAATCCGAAGCCTTGTTTTGCTGCATCTTGCGCGGAGTACATCAGGCGCTGCGCTTCCCCAATCGTTCTCCGACGATCTTGAGCTGCTCTGCGGTTACCTCCCAGTCGAAGTAAATCTTTACAAGGACGTCATCCCAGCAAAGGACATAATCATTGCGATACCCGTATTTCTCATCGTACAGGCGGTACACCTCCTCTGTTCCTGCGAAGGAAACATCCTGCAGCTGATAGTTCTCATCAAAAATCGGATCGACCTTCAGCAGGCTGTCCTTGCACATTTTATAAAGGAACGGAGCTTTTATTTCAACAACAGTATACTCAAGGTGTGGAATGTTTTTGAAATCTGCGGCATCGAAGCGCGGGCTCTGCCTTGCATTCTGCCTTTTCAGAAGAAAGGACTCCTCCTCATCCAAGGTACAGCTGTAATCCTGATACTCCGTTTTCACCAAATCTTCGATTTTCAGCGGCAGCTCATCGTGTCCAACCGTCCAGACTCGACCTTGATACTCATACGTTTCCTCCCCTTTGTCCGCTAAAAAACCATGCTCATAGGAGGAGAGCGTTGCAAACAAGATCAGTCCAAGTAGCAGAAAGGAAGCCACAAAGCTTGATACGATCGTCACGGTGCGGTTGACCGTTCTGGAGGCTTTTTGCTGCTTGAGCACGTTTTTGATCTGGACTACGATGATGTAAAGCAGCGGTATATACAGCAGTGTCAGCACGGTGATGAATTTGAGCTGCCTGTCCGACCCTACGAACAAATCGATCAGCATCACTGCCAATCCGAGAAGAATGATGCATGTGATGATACTTTGCAGCTTCTTTGCTCCCTTAGGCTCCAGAAGGGTCCCGTACTGCGCCTCTTTTCGCGCCCTTCGGTACCACCCAAAATAGCAGACCAATTCTGCCACAGCCTCCACTCCAAGCAGCAGGAAACACAGCGGAGAAAACATCCTCATCGTGCTGGAAAGGAGCTCGATCGGGTCCTGCCTGAGAGAAACAAAGAATATTCCTATCTGCATCAGTCCGATGGCAAGATAAATAAGCTGTGTTGGGATGAGATTCTTTTTGGCGCAGGTATGGATGGCTTCCACCTCGAGGCTGGGTTCCGTTTCGATTGGGACAGGGTTTTCCTGCTCGTTGTAAAAAATCTGCATCTGCCCAAAGCTGCATGCAAGCACCCACCCTGCATGGGCACAGAATTCCTCAAAGATTTTTTGTTCTTCCGTCGGCTCCGGGTCAAACTCGGATGCTCTCCCGTAATATGTCACCGAAAAGCGAAGGCTCTTTGGCTCGATGCGGCGGTATACCCACCCAAAACCTCCGATTTTCTCGATCATCCAGCCCTTTTGCGCCATTTTCTCAAGGTGTCTGCTGATTGTGGTGCGGTTGTAAATGGGAAAGTGTTCTATCCTTCGTTTTGTATCCTTCATGATTTTCGATCCTCCTTTCCAAAGATCAGGTCATAATCTGCAATTTGTGCTGCAAGGCGGGTGTACTCCTTTTCCAGCATCTCTCTGCCCTTTTCGGTCAGGATATAACTGCGCCGCCGTCCTTCCACTTTTGTTTCCCGTATCATTTGCGCATCGAGAAACTGTTCCAGCAGGGTATAGAGCGTTCCCGAACCGATCTGCACCCGATGATCTGTCATATCCGGCACACGATCGAGGATATCCATCCCGTAGCATTCCTCCTTCAGGCAGAGCAGCGTATAAAACATCTGCTCTGTGAGGGTCTGAAATTTTGCCCGTGCCATCTCTTTGCCTCCTATTCTCGAATATCGAGTATCTTTACCCTCATTATATCTCGATTATCGAGAATGTCAAGATGATCGTGGATTTTTTCTTACACCGGCAGGATCGGATCGCTCAAAAAATAAAAAGAAAAGCGGTCCTGTTCGTGCTGTAAAAGCCGACAGAACCGTTTTTCTTCTGATATATGCAACTATGCGCTGTGCAAATTGTTGCGCAGCGCATAGTATCTGATACACGATTTGATGTTACACATTGCCCTCTTCATAGGGCAGGATTTCTGCCAAAAAGCCCTTGGCTTTGAGCTGCGCCTCGATTTCGTCCAAAATCTCCTCGCGCTCTGCCGCAATGTGATGGAAGTGATAGCCGGAGGTGATATTCAGCAGGGGTGTGGACTTCCCGGTTCGGATCTGCTCCATAAAGGTCTGAATATCGCGGCGGCTTTTGATCTGGATCGGCGCAGAGATTTTGCCGTATGCGCGGTGGTTGACGATCACATCCATCACACAGCCGCCCAAATCAACGATGGTATTCAGTTCCTCCTCCGTCTGTTCATTGGTGTGGCAGACCTTCAGGAGCCGCACCGCTTCTGTAGGGCGGTCCAGCAAATACCCCCGAATGGTTGACACAATGGGATGTCCTTCTGTGCGCAGCAGGGCAATATCCTGCACCACGACCTGACGGCTCACGCCCGTTGCCTTGCCCAGCGCAGCACCGGACAGCGGTGTCTGGCTGTTCTCCATCAACTGAAGGATCTTTTTTCGGCGATCGGCACCGCTCATCTCCTGCTCCATCTTCTCCCCTCCTTCTTCCAAGTTCAAATCCATGTTATCTCAGCACTCTCAAATGCTTCAGGCTGATGTCCATGATCGGCGCCGAATGGGTCAGCGCGCCGCTTGAAACATAATCAATGCCAAGCTCGGTGATTTTTCTGATATTTTCCCGCGTGATGTTTCCCGAACACTCCGTCTTTGCTCTGCCGCCGATGATGCGGACCGCTTCTTTCATCTGCTCTGTTGTCATATTGTCGAGCATGATGATATCTGCGCCGGCTTCCACCGCCTCGCGCACCATATCGAGCGTTTCTGTTTCCACCTCGATCTTGCGCACAAAGGGGGCATATTTTTTTGCAGCCTCGATTGCTTCCTTCACGCCGCCGGCAGCATCGATGTGGTTATCCTTGAGCAATACCCCGTCCGAAAGATTGTATCGATGATTGGAGCCGCCGCCCACCCGTACTGCGTACTTCTCAAAGATGCGCATACAGGGGGTCGTCTTGCGGGTATCGAGCAGGGTCGTTTTGCTGCCCTTGAGCAGCTCTGCCACGGAGTGGGTATACGTTGCGATCCCGCTCATACGCTGCAAATAGTTGAGGGCGGTACGCTCTGCAAAGAGAAGGACGCGGATATCGCCCCGTACCACTGCCATACGCTGCCCGGATTTCACCGGATCGCCGTCCTTCACAAAGAACTCGACCTCGGTTTTCGGGTCAAGCAGAAAAAAGACACGCTCAAAAACAGGCAGACCTGCAACAATGCCGTCCTCCTTGCAAATCAGGTCCACTTCCCCGAGCCTCTCTTCAGGCATCACGGCATTGGTGGTAACATCCTCGCTGCTGATATCCTCCTCAAGGGCAAGGCGGATATATCGGTCTGCCACAAGCTGCATCGTTATGGAGTTCATCGTTTCTCATCCTTTCGCTGATCTGCAATGTGCTTTGCTGCACGCTCTGCAAATACCATGCTTTCCAGCAGGCTGTTGCTTGCCAGACGGTTTTTCCCGTGGACCCCGTTGCAGCTCGTTTCCCCTACTGCATAGAGGTGCTCCATCGTGGTTTCGGAGTTGCTGTCAACGTGGACACCGCCCATAAAATAATGCTGGGCGGGTACCACAGGGATCGGCTCCTTTGTTATATCATACCCTGCTTCTTTGCAAGTTGCAAGGATATTTGGAAAATGTACCTGAATTTCGTGTTCGGGGATGGCTGCAAAGGAGAGCCAGACATGCTTGCTCCCTTCCTTCTCCATCTCGCGCCGGATCGCCTGCGCCACAACATCACGGGGCAGCAGTTCATCCACAAAGCGTTCGCCGCGGCTGTTGAGCAATACGGCACCCTCGCCCCGGGCAGACTCGGAAATCAAAAAGCGGCGTCCTGGCTCCTTGCTGTAGAGGGCAGTCGGATGGATCTGAACATAGTCCAAATGCTCCAGCTCCACCCCATGCTTTTGCGCTACGTCCAGTGCATCCCCGGTAAGGCAGGGGAAGTTTGTGGAATGCTCGTACCGACCGCCGATGCCTCCGGTTGCCATCACGGTATCCCCGGCGTGGATATACAGCATATCTCCATCCTTTGTCTGGGCAGCCATCCCGGTGCAGACACCGTTTTCCACAAGGATATCCTTCATGGTGGTATACTCCATGATCGTTACATTTGGCAGCTTCTTCACCGCCTGAAGCAGCTTTGTGGTGATTTCCTTTCCCGTGATGTCCTCATGGTAGCAGATGCGCGGACGGGAGTGCGCGCCCTCTCTCGTATAGGCGAGGGAGCCGTCGCTGTTGCGGGCAAATTCCACACCCCAGTCGATCAGCTGATTGATGATGCTTCGACTGGAACGGAGCATGATATCGACGCTCTCCCTGCGGTTTTCATAATGACCTGCACGCATGGTATCTTCAAAATAATCGTCGTAGTCTGCATCGTTCAAAAGCACGCAGATACCACCCTGAGCCAGCATGGAGTTGCAGCTTTCCATGTCCTCCTTGCAGATCATCAGGATCTTCTGCGTCTTGGGCAGGTGAAGTGCAGTAAAGAGTCCGCTTACCCCGCACCCCGCAATCACCGTATCGTAATACAATTCTTTTTCCATCATCGTTCGCCTTCTGTTCTTAATTTGCCAGCTCAAGCATCCGCTGGAGCGGATACCCTGCGGCGGATGCCACATCTGTGGAAACATGGACGGAATTTTCTCCTGTTTTAAGCACATGGAGGATCTTGTCCAGGGTGACTCGTTTCATATCAGCGCACACCGGAACCGTTTTCGGGAAATAAAAGGTTTTCTGCGGGTTTTTCCTGTTAAGCTCGTAGCTCACACCCACCTCGGTCCCAATGATAAACTCTGTATTGGTGCTCTCCGTTGCATACTTGATGATCCCCGAAGTAGAGCCGATATAATCTGCCATCTCCCGAACCTCAGCAGAACACTCCGGATGAACAAGGAGCTCCGCCTGCGGATGCGCCTGTTTGAGCTCATGCAATTCCTGCACAGAGATGCGGTCGTGGATGGGACAGTAGCCGTCCAAAACCATCACGTTCTTTTCCGGGAGCTGCTGGGCAACATAGCGTCCAAGGTTTTGATCCGGAATGAACAGGATGTTGTGATTTTTGAGATTGCGGATCACCTTCACCGCATTGGCGGAGGTGACGCACACATCGGACCATGTCTTGATCTGGGCTGTGGAATTGATGTAGCAGACAACTGCCAAGTCGGGATACTCTCTGCGGCAGCGCTCCACATCCTCCTTGCGCACCATGTGCGCCATAGGGCAGTCCGCATGGAGATCCGGCAGCAAAACCTGCTTTTGAGGGCTGAGGAGCTTTCCGCTTTCGCCCATGAAATGCACCCCGCAATATACGATGATGGGGTTTTCAAGCCCCTGTGCCAGTTTGCTTAAATAAAAGGAATCTCCAATAAAATCTGCAACCTCCTGAACTTCCGGCGATACATAGTAGTGCGCCAGGATCACAGCGTTTTTCTCCGCTTTGATTTTTGCGATTTCCTCCTGCTTTGTCATGTTGTCCTCGATTCCCGCGTTGACCGCGCAGATATTTTTTTGCAATGATTTTTGCGTTTGACACAGTATAGCATATTGCCATGCATATGACAAGACAGTTGTACAGCCTTTCTGTCATGTGCCCGAAATTTTGTATAAACAGTCTGTATCCAAAGCAAAACAGCGGCAAAAATTGCGCACAGATGACAGAAACTTCTCGAAAAGTGGAACATTCGCTGATCCTTTGGAACCGTGCATCCCATTGAGAGGCAAGAAAAGCCCTGCCGCGTTGACGGCAGGGCTTTTTCTATGGTTCGATGATGCGAAATGTTGTTAGAGAAAGTTCTTTTCCCTGATAGGTGCAGGGGAAGGGTTCATACTTTCCTGTTGTTGTATCCATCACATAGTTGTTTTGTCCTTCCTCTCCCTCGGAGCAAAACAGAAGGCGATTTCCCTCTAAGGCAGCGCAAACGCGGTTTGTCCGCATGGAGTCCATCTGTTTGAGCAGCACATCCGTTTTCCCGGTCTGCAAATTGAGCCGTTCGATGCCGCAGTCGCACTCCCCCATGCCGTCATAGTAGCGGCTGAAGTAGATTTCGCTCCCGTCCTGCGACCAAACCGCCCTTCCGGTGTTGGAGCGTGCATCGGGGTTGCTGTACAAAAGCTGTGGTGTTCCTTCGCCGTCTGCACTCACGCACCAAAGCCCCGAGAGCAGCCATAGCTGCGGGATTTTCTCATAGGGGGTATCCTGATCGTAGGATGGTGTCGCTCTGCGATGAAAGGAGGTCGTATAGAGCACCTTCGTGCCGTCCGGGGAAACAGCCGGATTTTTAAGCGTTGTAAAGAAAAACGTGTCATCGATTTCAAGCGGCACAGAAATGGTCTGATGATATTTTTCTCCTGTTCTTCGATGGTTTTGGGGGTAACATCCGTCTGTGTCATCCCGCTGTCCAAGAGCTTTCTCTCCCCTGTGCTGACGTTGTAAGAATATAGGAGATAGTCCAAATACAGCTCCTGCGGTACACACATGGAGAAGATAAGCGTCTGATTATCGGGCAGCCATCGGATGGATTCCACCTGCTGACCCTTCG
The DNA here is from genome assembly GCA_020024285.1 of Oscillospiraceae bacterium. Classification (GTDB taxonomy): domain Bacteria; phylum Bacillota; class Clostridia; order Oscillospirales; family Ruminococcaceae; genus Negativibacillus. The sequence goes on from JAHHTZ010000003.1 coordinate 236,170, forward strand.
GGTCACAGAGCACGGGGGTTGTTTCCTCCGTTTCCAGATTCAGAAGATAAAGCTCCATGCTCTCTCCGATTCGGGCATCCGACGAATTCGTGGGAAGATAGTTTGCATACGCCAAAAATCTCCCGTTTGGACTCAATGCATTCGGCATTCCCATCCACACATTCTTCAGTGTTGTGATTTTTTCTGCCTGCATCGTTTCGGGATCGAATACGATCAGGTCTGAGCCCTCGTCTGATTCCACCAATCCTGCAAGGCAGCCGCTGTACTGCCCTTCCTCCGACTGGGGGAGCGGGCTGCTGTCTGTTTTCTTTTCAGACACTTCATTGGCAGAGCTTGTCTGTGCTTTGCATGCACAAAGAAACAGCATCAAACCGCATAACAGGGCTGCAAGAATTTTTCGTTTCATCGTGATTCCCCTTTTCGCAGATCAAATTTCGCCTCTCCTGCACTTTGAGATCGATCTTATTATATCGCCTTATGTGCAGGACTACAACTTTATCTTGACATTTTGGTTGGTAGGTAGTAGACTAAAATCAGTCTATAGTCAATAGACCAAAAGGAGGAAGAACAATGGGCGACATCAAATTAGGACCTATCGAAGCAAAATTTGCACAAATCATCTGGGAAAACGAGCCGCTTTCCTCAAGTCAGCTCGTCAAGCTGTGCGAGGAACAGCTTACCTGGAAAAAGTCCACCACCTACACCACCTTAAAAAAGCTGTGTGAACGGGGGCTCTTTCAAAATAAGAACAGCATTGTCACATCGCTGATCTCAAAGGACGATTTTTACGCCATGCAAAGCGAGCAGTTTGTCAACGAAACCTTCCACGGCTCGTTTCCTGCTTTTCTTGCGGCATTCACCAAACGCAAAAAACTCACGCGAACAGAAGCCGAGGAACTCAGGGACTTTATATCTTTTTATGAGGAGGAAAAGTGATGGCAGGCATCTTTATAAAGCTTCTTAATATGAGCATCTCTGCATCCTATCTTGTTCTGGCAGTTCTCCTGCTGCGGGTTCTTTTAAAAAATGCGCCGAAGTGGATCAACCTCGTGCTTTGGAGTCTGGTGGGGCTGCGCCTTGCGATCCCCTTTAACTTTCAAAGTGTTCTGAGCTTGATCCCAAGCGCCCATACCATCGTCAAATCCGATTTTTCTGCACCGATCACCGTCCATTCGGGGTTTCAAACCCTTGACCGCGGCATCAACCGCTTCATTGCAGAATCGGTCCCCATCCGGGAATTTGCACCGCCGGCAGCAGCTCCCGCAGCACAGCCCGCTCCTGCGGCGATTCCCACCTTCGACTGGATGGAGCTTTTGGGGATTCTGTGGCTTATTGGCTTTTTGTTCCTCCTCGTTTTCAGTGCGGTGAGCTTTATCCGGCTGCGCCAAAATGTTGAAGTATCCGTTCGCATCAGACGGGATATCTACGTTTGCGACTACATCGACATCCCCTTCATTCTGGGATTTCTTCACCCCAGGATCTATCTGCCTTCTTCGCTGCGGCAGGAGGACGTCCGCTATGTGGTTGCACACGAAAAATCCCACCTCAAAAACCTCCACCACATCTACAAGCCAATCGGCTTTTTGCTGTTTTCGATCTACTGGTTTAACCCGCTAATCCTTTTGGCATACATCTTCTTTTCCAAGGATATCGAGCTTGCCTGCGACGAGGACGTGATCAAAGACTTTACCCTGGAAGAAAAAAAGGCATACTCTTACGCACTTCTCTCCTGCAGCAGCTCCTGCAAAATATTGACCCCCTGCCCCCTGGCCTTTGGTGAGGTCAGTGTAAAAGAACGGGTGAAAAAGGTGCTGCGCTACAAAAAACCGGGGCTTTGTATCATCGCGTTATCCGTTTCTCTCTGTCTGCTCTCCGCCTGTTTTTTCCTGACAGACCCGAAAGAGGAATCGTCGGGCTCCGTTAAGCCGGCAGATACCGCAAATGTGAGCGGCGCCAAAATCCGATATCCCGATCTTGTGCCGGAGGAGGTGGAAGCCTCCTCGTTTTATCAGGAAGCACTTCGGGATGAAACCGCACATATCATCGTCGATGCAGGCGTCATCACCGCTCCGGACGCTGTGATCAACTTCTTTAACGCTGTATCCGACGGAAAGGAAGCCTCCTTTACACAATATCGTTTCTCCAGTGTACTCCGAAAGGATTTGTGGAAATCGACCTATCACTTCGACGGCGAAAACATCACCGAAGAAATAAGAGGCACCTCCCTCTCAGAGGGGGCAGACCCCGAAAACTTCTCCTTTGATGAGCTGTTGTGGGAGGATCACACCTATACCACCGACATAACCTCACTGCGTCTTCTGCCCAGCGGTATCCTTGAGATAACGGATACCACCAGCAGCGAACCGGGGCTCCTTGAGTTTTTCAACGACATTGATACCTTTCCCGACTACGAAAAGCATCAGGCTCTGCTGGAGCAGTACATTCCTCCGATCTATTTTTGCGTCATTACGGGCGATTCCTTTGAGGATGCTGAGGGATTTTTCAAAACCTTCAAATATCTTCCCTGTGCAGATGGTATGATCCGTCATCAGTCCAAAGATAAAGAGAATTTTTGGACGCGCTATCCCGATGCCAATATGCCGTTTGATGATTTCTACAAGCTGATGTCCCAATACTTTGAAATCGACAAAGACAGGCTCTACGAGCTGACAAAGCGCGATCTCAACGAAAACAACGAGTTTCACTATGAGGGCGGACTCGGCGGAGGATACCCAACTGTCATTCTTGAGGATGTTGTTGCAAAAGGGGACACCACCTCCCTGTTTTTGCGATTTTTCAACGTGGACGGCTCCTACACCGCCGACACGCGCAAAGTGCTGACCGTGAAGAATATGCCGGACGGCAGTTTCCGCTATCTCTCCATGAAAGACGAGCCCTGTGCAGAGATGGTATTCGGTGACTATGTTACAGAATCTGTCAGCAGGATGAAAAGCACCTCGATCAGCAGCAAGAAGACACCGCCTCAGATTGCAGCACTGGAACCGAAGGATGCAGCATGGTGGTGGGAAAACTACGTCAGGGATCTCGCCTATTCCTTTCAGGACATCTACCCCTCCAAGCTTCACTCGGAAAATCAGGCAGCCGACATCTACCGTCTAATGGTCTACGCTGTTCGGCACGGGAAAGTGGAAGTTCCAACAAGCAAAAGTGATCCTGATGTAAAGCTGCCGCTCGAAAAAGCAAAGGAAATTGCACCGAAGGCTTTGGGAGAAACCGAGCTGAGCGGTCTTTACCTCGATCATATCACAGACAAAAACGATGTGATGAATTATTATGTTTCAGCAGTTTTCAAAAAAAGTGATCCGAAGTTTCCGGCGGGGGATGATGTATTTCGTATTACCGATGTGACCTACCTCGATCTGCTTCACTGTGAGGTGACCCTCTCCTCCGATTGGACGGACAGCTCCCGCATCATGAGCTTTGAGCAAAATAAATACGATGAGTTTTACCTGACCTCTGTGCGCATCGAGCCGAAGCCGCAGAGGGAGGCATTTTCTGTCACAACAGATCATCCGCTTTCTATCTTTCATGCACAAAACGAGTCGGAACACCAGACGTTGAGTCATCTTGAATATGTAGGGATGACCGAGAGCGATCTTGTCATGGTGTCACCGGAAAACACGATCGGTCTGCTGGAATTTCTTGTGTTCGACCTGCAAAATCTGAGCGAGCCGCACAGCACCTTTTTTGCTCCGCTTGCCTATGGCGAAAACGCTCAGGAAATGAAAATCGGCGAGCGTGGAACACTCCTTCTTGCAACCGACCACAATCTGAGAGAATATGATCTGCGCGGCAATCTTGTCAAAAGCAAGGACCTCCCTTCGTATTTTCTTGAGGATGCAGCACGCTTTCGCGGAAAATGGGGCTCGCGTTACATCTACACAGAGGACCTGCACTACATTGCCTACTCCTACCCCGGCGGTCTTTATGCAGCTGATCTTGAGAGTGGGAAACAGATCAAGGTGTGCGATGTGACGGAGGATAAATTCAGTCTCAGCGCATATCCTCAGGAAATCAAGGACGGCACCCTCTCCTACCTGACCGAAAACGTACATGCGTCGTGCCTCTCTCATTACCGTTATTTCGATCTTGCGCAGGAAAAAGAGATTTCATCCCCTTACGATATCCCTTCTTCTTCCGACCATGGGATTCAGTTTCAGTATGTGATTGGGAACAAGGCAATCGGATTACCCAATCCCATGATGCAGGCACAGAGCAGCCTTGAAATCTACGATATGGATACCCATCAAACGATTCAGGTGAAGGAAGAACATTCCTCCGCGCGAGTAGACGGAGAAAATGTCTACCTGTTCACCTACGATAAAAACCAGAATCTCTCCTCACTCAAAAAGGTCGATCTTGAAACCGGTGCTCTGTCCGCTCCCCTGCTTACCTGCAATTATGATTCCCTCTGCCATATCAGCAAAGACCGTGCCTTTTTGTTCCCATTCGGCATTGAAGATGGTCCACAGATGGCAATGGCAGTTGTAAGGCTAAAATAAATATAAAGCCGCATAGATGCAGTCGATCTGACGGACTGAACCGACCAACAGGCAGTTTGCACCATGCAGCTGTACTCCCTTTCTGCTCAACCGACAGCAAAGAACCCGAACGTCCGCACAAATGCGGACGTTCGGGTTCTTCTTTGTATTTTTATGGTTTTCTGAAGAAACGGATTTTAGAAAACATCCATATCGTGCCCCATGACCACCTTGCCGTCATACCCGGAGCATATCTCCTCATAGATTGCATCCTCACGCTGCTTTAGCAATGCAGCAATGTCGATTTTGTTGGTCTGGACCTCGGTGTGATAGATGCGGTGATAGGTCACAAGCAGCTTGGGGCGAGCCTGTGATGCAATGCGGGCCAAATCCACCGAGGAAGTATGAACTGTGCTGTGGTACTTCTGCCACTTTGGTTCTCGCTGGGCAAGTCCTTTTGTATAGAATACCTCATGCAGGAGAATGTCGCAGTCCTTCGCCATTTGTTCCATAATGGGAACCGGAGCCGTATCCCCGGAGATGACGATGACCCGATCCGCTGTGGTGAAGCGAAAGCCATAGCATTCCAGCGTTCCGTGCGAAACGGGGAACGCTTCCACCTTCACCCGATCATCCGTGTAGATGACGCCCGGCTGGATCTCCGTTACCTCTACTTCACGCCCCACCTGATTGGCTTTTTCAAAGCCATTGGTACGAAAATCGATGTCCACCTGATAGGCTGCCATGATATGATCGGTCATGGAGCGAATCCCCTTTGGACCGTAGACCTGAAGCGGCTCCTCCCGTTCCAGCACCCACGGAGTAAAGATCAGGTCCGGATAGCCCGCTGTATGGTCGGAGTGGAGATGGGTGCAGAATGCGCGGCAAAGCCCCTTTACTGCCAATCCGTCGATTCCGGCGCGGTAGGCCTTTGCTGCCTGACGCACCACCCCCGGACCAAAATCCACCAGATAGGACCGATCCCCCACCACAACTGCCACCGAGGGTCCGGAAGCATCCGGGCATGCGTTTGGTGTGCCTGTACCAAGCAGCACCAATTTCGTTTCCATCTCTTTCATTTCTGTTTTCCCTTCCATAAAATTAGTTTTATTTCTAAAAACAGTCTTTCTCTGTTGCGAATGGGCATCACAGTCTGTGGTTGGTCGAGAAGGCTATTTTCTGTCCAAGTGATTCGATATACTCCGTCTGCCGCCAAAAATCTGTCAAAGCTCTTGCCTAAACGATCATTTGATGGGGTCGGATGCATTCATGGACTGATTATAGCACAGCACTTTCGTTTTCGCAATCAATGCAAAAACGCTGCTTCCGCATCAAAATCAGCTGTTTTTCGTAAGGAAGGGGTTTTCATACTTCTAAAATAATCATGCTCAAATACTGTGTTTCATCCATGCAAATTAAGCCTTGAATCTTCTCATCCAGCGATGATAAAAGATCAAATAGAGGACGGATGTGATGCCCCAGGATACAGGATAGCAGATCAGCACCATCATAAGCGTGGGATGAAGCGGTACAACAGCAACGATCCATAAAACGCGTGACAAGCACGACCCCACCAGAGTCAGGATCATCGGTTTGATCGTTTCTCCCGTCCCGCGTATCGCTCCGGGAAGAACAGCGCCCAAGACATAGACAACATAGAGCGGAGCAAGGACGCTCATGATTTGAGAGCTGATTGCGATAACATCGCTATCACTCACGAACAGATAGCCCAACGGTATATTCCAGAAATAGAGGATCGCACCGATGGACGCAACAAGGACCATCGACAAAATACTCCCGATCCAAACTCCACGTTTCGCACGTTCAAGCTTCTGCGCTCCATAGTTCTGGGCGACGAAGGTTGAAATCGTGGCACACAGGGCATCTGTGATGAGCCATATGAGAAAATCCAGCTTTCCGCACACCGCCCAGGCTGCAATGCTGTTTGTTCCAAATGCATTGATATTGGATTGGATCATCATATTCGCCAAGGGATACAATGTGCTCTGAATCCCTATCGGTAAACCCAATCGTATCATTTGTGTTAAGTATGCCGGATGAAAACGGAGCTTGTTTCGATGGATCTTGCAGTCCAGGTCTGTTTTGACCAAGGCTCTGGTGACCAGAAAAGCACTCAGGATTTGAGAGAATACCGTTGTCAGCGCAACACCGGCAACGCCCCAGCGAAAAATCGCAATAAACAGGACATCCAGCACAACATTCAAAATATTTGCGAGGATCAAAAAGTAAGAGGGTGTTTTTGAATTTCCTACAGCCCGAAAGATCCCTGCGCCGATGTTGTATGTCATGGATGCAGCCATACCGCCAAAGTATATTCTGACATAGATGAGCGCATCGTGAAAAATATCATCCGGGAGCTTCAAAATTCTAAGGCAGAAGGGTGCAAGAAAAATTCCAAGCACCGAAAGCGCCAGCCCGCCAAAGAAAGCAAATAAAAGTGCCGTATGGCTTGTGTCCGATACACGTTCTCTTTCTTTTGCGCCGTAATACTGAGATATGATGATCGTTGCCCCGGATGAAAGCCCCGTGAAGAAATTGACCGGCAGCTTGATCAGGCTGTAAACCGAGTCGATCGCCGCCAATGCGTTCTTCCCTGCGAATTGTCCTATAATAACAGCATCAACTGTTGTATAGAGCTGCTGCAATAGACTTCCGACCAATATCGGCAATGCAAAACAAATCATTTTCCGCCAAATCGATCCTTCGGTCAAATCGAATCGTTTCTGAGCATATTCCATAACATCACCTGCTTCACCTTATATTGATAAATTTGCGCCACCATTGCACAAAGGGAAAACGGTTCTCTGTGCGATACAGAATAGTTTGCGATCACTAACTTTCTATTGACAATGATACCACATCATCTATAATTATAAAAGGGAATATTATTTCTCATTTTGATTCCAAAAAGCGATCAAGGAGGACATATGACTTCAGAACAATTAAAGACATTCTTACTTATCGTAGAAACGAAGAGCTTCTCCCGCGCTGCCAAAGCACTTTTTATTACCCAGTCCTCCGCCAGCAAACGAATCCACGAGTTAGAGAAGGAGCTGGGGCAGCCACTATTTCATCGCAGCCGCGCAGGAATCTACCTGACAAACCACGGAAAGCTCCTCAAACGGTATGCCGAGCAAATCATGAACATCGAAGAAAAAGTGCTTGAGCAGATGCATGAGGCCAATCAGTACATTTCTCATTTAACGATTGGGACCGTCTATGCATACTACGATATGTATCTTAGCAAAAAAATAAAGATGTTTTCGGAATCATTTCCCCATATTGCAATCACGGTTCGCTTTGGGCATACCTCCCAGCTTCTGAACGATTTGATGAAGACCTCCATCGATATCGCCTTTACCCATCGTCCAATCGACTATTCCGACTATATCTGCACCATGATCGATCAGGACCGCATGGTTTTGGTTACAGATTCGCAAAACGAACGGTATCAAAGCGAGATAGCCTTCGGGGACATCAAGGACCTGCCCATGATCGATACCAATTTTTTGTACGCTCCTACAAGAAAAAAGCTGTTCCCGCCACCCTATCAGCCGCAGATTGCAGTTGATGTGGCATCGTGTGCCATCCCGCTCCTCAAGGGAAGTCCGTTTTTTGCATTATTCCCGCATCATATGGTGCAGGAACAGTTGGAATCCGGCGTATTTCGTGAAGTAAAAATTACAGGGGATCGTATTCCGCCTGTAAATCACTTTATGATCTACAGCAAAAATCTCGAGGATGAGATCGGAATTCAAGAGTTTATAAAAACATTATTTGCCGAAGGATGCTGAACAAGATATCAGCGCCTTACCCTGTGTCGGCTGCAAAAAAGCGAATTTGGAAAAAAGATTCCAAATTCGCTTTTATATTCGAAAAATATCACAAAACGATATGTTCTACGGAAAAATTTTACAGTATACTGTGTAAAAAAAGATGAGAGGATGTTGTGATTATGATGATCAAAAAATTAGCTTCTGTTTTGCTGTCCGCTATGCTGTGCATGAGCGTGATGGTGTCAGCACCATGCAGCCAGTGTTCTGCTTCCGATCAGCCGGAGGGACCGGTTCCATATGTTGGTGAAGGTGGCGGAGACTGCTTTTAGAAGGCAAAGTCCGCACTGAAATATTCTTCAATTTCAGATTTGATTTTCTCAGCGTCGCGTTTGTTATTGATTGCTTCAAAAAGATAGAAAGCCTGTTTATAATACGCTTTACTTTTTTCATCCTGATTTATAAAATGATAGCATTCTGCAATCAGTGCAATGGTGGATGGTAAATAAGAATACTGTCCATACTGCACACAGGATTGCCAGCCGATTTGTGCAATCTCGATCGCTTCATCATACCGTCCGACCAGGTCCAGCTCCCTCGCATAATTGTATGCCACCAGAGGGAGCAGACCACCGGACTGTAAAATATTCTGAAAATGTTTTTTGATGTAGTTAAGCAGTTGATCGTAGATATCAATTGCTTTTTTGTGCTGCTGTAAATCAGAATAAACAAGGGCGATCTGGTTGATCACCTTGACCTCATCGATGCTGTAAAGCCCCTCATGGATTGCATCAATGTCAAAGCTTGGTGCGCTCATCCGAATGGCTTGCAGGAGCATCTCCAATTTTTCGTCGAAGCTGTAGTCTGCGATCTGCCCATTTTCTCTTTTCCCAAGCAAAACCTTGGAGCGCAGAATAAATTGTTGGAGCAAGTGGTCGTTTGGATCAGCGAGCTCCTCCAGCTCCTCGATTTTTATCAGACCTCGTTGCGAATCCCTTAACACGTTGCAGGAAATGATTTCTGTCTGAAGGTCAGAAATCTGCATCTCATTTTTACTTATCAGGGCGTAATATTTATCCTCCGGCAAATCAAGTCTTTGAAGGAGGGCGCGGAGCTTGTTCATCGATGGTGTTTGCCTCCCGTTTTCCAGCCGGGAAATTGTAATTGGTTCGCAGATGCCCTCACAGAGCTGTTCCTGCGTTAATTTCAGCTCCAGCCGGCGTTTTTTGATCAGCTCCCCGATAAAATATTTTTTCATTGATATAGCATCCTTTTTGCATCTATTTTCTTTCATTTTACCATAAGATGTATTTTTTTCAACGATATCTCTCCTATTTTATTGCTTTTTGTATAAATTTACCCCTCGTTTTATAATTTGTTTACATACAATCGTTTTATTTCAAAAATAACTGCTATAATGAAGGACAAATATGAAAAACAGAAAAAACGCAGTGGAATCGATCAAAGAAAACAGCCGCTGCAAAATTTTATTCTAAGGGCTCTGTAAAATGGAACCGAATTCTTAAAAGAATAGAGGGAGCAAAATGTATATAATACCGGGATATGTAAAAAAGGAGCACACAGAAGATTCTGTCCATTTGACATCCGGGATACTGGAGAATAAAGTAAGGATTTTTCAAGACGGATATGAGGAAGAACTGGATGAGATATTGAATCACGGCTGCTCAAAAATTTCCACAAATTTGACGCAGTTCCTTTATGAGCAGGAATTGCTTGCAAACGAGAGTGAAATAAAGAGTGAGCTAGATTCCTACAAAAAGAAGCTGAACCGTCTGCTTTTATTGACGATCATTCCAACACAGGAATGCAATTTCCGCTGCCCTTACTGCTATGAAAATCATGAAGCAGTAACAATGAGTGAAAAAACACTCACTCAGATACAAAAATATATTGAGGAGCATATTTCTAAGTTTCGCATATTGCAGATCAATTGGTTCGGCGGAGAGCCTACACTGTGCAAAAAGCACATCCTTCACATGAGGGATTTCATATGGGAGCTTGAGGACCGATACGATTTTACATTTCAGTCAAATATGACAACAAACGGATATCTGCTTGACATCGATTCGTTTCGGCAATATTATGACAGCGGCATCACAAATTATCAGATCACGCTGGACGGATGGACACACGACAAAACCCGTCCGCACGTTTCAGGCAAAGGCACCTTAAAAACGATCCTGAAAAATCTCAAGGATATTTCGCAGCTTCCAAAAAGCTCGTATCAATATCAGCTCATTCTCCGGAACAATGTCCTGGAGGATGAACAAAGATTTACATGGTACGACTATATCAAAGAGCTGTTTGGAGAGGACGACCGATTCAAGATATTGGTTCGCCCAGCGGAAGACTGGGGCTGCGAAAGTACACATTGCCCGAATCCGGCGGCAAACGAAACCCAGGATCTTATCATCAAAAAACATCTCGAATATCTTGATAAAATCGGGTTAACAAGGATCAATGGGGAGCAGTCGCCCTTTTCGCATGTATGCTATGCAAACTATCCGCACAGCGCTGTATTTCGTGCAAATGGAGCGATTGAAAAATGTACGGTTTGCTTGGACCATCCCAAAAACAAATTGGGATATATCGATCAGGACGGAAATGTGGTGCTGGATCAGGAGATCAATGATCTGTGGAGCATATCAAGGATCGAGAAAAAGTGCTATCAATGTCCGTCGGTGTTGAGCTGTCTTAATATGAAGTGCAAAAAGGATATGATTGTCCACGGAGCACCGGAGAAGGACTGTGCATATATCATGTCAGACATTTATTGATCTCATTGGCTGCCTTCAATCGATCCTCACAGCAGCTTCGCTGCACAAAATGAGCAATAAGGCACTGCACAACAGTGCACTTGTGGGCGATCTTGCCTTGATGCCGGACGGTTTGGATGCCATTATGGGCGAGGAAGGACAAAGGCAAGCAGCACTTCGATCAGGTCTATGAGCTTGAACCGGCAGCTTGCATTGCTGGGTAATCTGCTGCACCTTTTTTCGCGCCATTCTCTCAATATTTTTCCTGTGTATGCTTTGAGCTCCCTATATATTTCTTGTCTTCGATATTTGGGTGTAAACACAATATGATATTTGCATCTCCAAACGCTATCGGATAAACTATTTATATCTTTCATGACATGACCTCCTGTGTTCTTTGGTTGTATGGTCGCCAAATCATTTCTATCTTAACGCAGGAGCTTTTTCACTACAAGTATTTTTCATTGACCCCTTAGTTGAAGCAGGGGGGGTATCATCTCTGTTCAACATCAATTAAAAAGGCAATGGATACATCCATTGCCTTTTTTGCTTGTATTCGCTTCTTTTAGCAGAACAATTCCTCAACCCAGCGCACTGTTGATATCATCCGCTGCATTCTGTATCCTTATTCAATCCTTTTGCATCAAGTCATGCCTGCTCAAGGATAGGCTCCACAATGTTTTGATGAAGACACCTGTGATACATCATCTAAAGAGGATGTACCAATATTACCATAGACACTATTGATATAGAGGGAGGGATGAATGGAAAGAAAATCAATGTGTCTGATTCTTTGTACAAAAAGCAGCTCACCGCAGGTCAGTGAATTGATTGCAGCTAAATAAAGCTGATATAGCCTTCCTTCAATGGTTTGTATTCACCTTTTACCTGACTGTCATAAACAATAGAAAGATCCTTATTTATTACAATCAGGCGGCGTTTTTCTGGCACTGCCGGAAGTTCTTTCAGTTCTGAAGCCACTTTGTAAACGCTGTTGTAACCAGGGTTATATGGTTCGCTCTCAAAAGTTTCACCATGATATTCAGGAATAGTTGCTGCATCACGGAACAAATAAGATGCAACATAACAATGCTCTATACCATCCTTCATTACAAAATAAGGATGGACCAGATCTCGGCTTCCATTCGAGGGAGTCTGAATAAATCCAGCTGCCTTTGTATCATCAACCGGGATGCAGCATCCTTCAAACTGACCATAAATATCGGCACCATCCATTGCACTAAAGGAAGCAACAACAACACCCTCAATACCTGGAAGCTCTGCAAAACGCAGTCCGTTCATCATTTCGTGGCTTACCATATCCTGTTCGGTATAGTCGATTGGAATGTATGTTTTATTCATACGTGCTTTCCATGCGCTGCTGAGTGTCGGATGTGGTTTTGCTTTCATTGCGTTAGGAGCGACCGTTTCCCGATTGGTGCAATACAGATAGCAGTCTTCACCATACTCACGGAAGAAGTACTTCTCACCTTTTTCATCCAGAAAATCGGTTCCGTCAAATTTGAGGTCTTTGTAAACAGCGTTGTGTTCACCAGTGGTGGTATCATTTGTAATGGTAAGATTGGTTCCAAAGAAATGTGTATTCCAAATCTGGCTTGGAACAAGGTATGTTCCATTAAATTTTTCGATTAGATCTTTTGGAATAATCTGATATTTTTTATAGATATTGATGCCTTTTTCTTCTAAAAGCGCTGCGGCAAACATCTGTCGAATGGTCAGCCCAACGTTGATTTGGCAGTCATGTGTTTCACTGATTGCCAAAACTGCATTGTATTTGGGAAGAATGTACAGCCCACTTGTAAACTGAAAGCTGTTTCCACCTTTTGTCTGAACATGCTCACCCAAATCCAGCTCTGGATCAGATACTGCGACATTGTCCCATCCAAGACCATAGGAAGTACTGGAGGTATCCTCTGGCAAGAATGTTACACCTTGGTGCTTTCTCATTTCAGCTTTGCTTTCTTCGCTGATAATGTCATTTTCCGTCAAGAACAAATTACCAAATTTGCACAAATCGATCATATTTGTGGTAAAGCCACCGCAGCCCTGTAAATAGAAGTACTCTGACACTTTGTTTTTCTCATGAATCAGAGGATATTCTGGATTTACTGTAGTAGAAGTACGGGTGGAGTGAGCTCCGATTGGCTCTGTGATATAATCCTTGCAGAATTGACCAAATGGAATTCCCGAAACTTTTGCAACAACCATTTCAGCCAGGGTAAATCCATCATTACAATAGACAGAATAGCTGCCGGGAGCTGCTTTAAGATAGCTTTTTGCAAGATGGTCGTATACTTCCTGATAGTATTCTTCATTTTCCAAAGAGCCAACATGTGTTGCGGAAAAATGCTTCCATTGGGTTCCAGGCAAACCGCTTGCATGGTTCAAGCAGTGACGAACGGTAATATCCTTGTAGCGTTCATCCAGCATCTTAAAATCAGGCAGATAATGATAAACAGGGGTATCCAGATCTACTTTTCCCTGTTCTACCAATTTCATAACTGCCACAGTACAGAACATTTTGGAAATAGAGCAAACATTAAATGTATGGTTTACAGTTGCAGGATTTTTTTCTTCTGTGCCATCTGTTCCCAGTGCATCTGCAGCCCAGATCTTTCCATCAACCATAATAGCATAGGAGACAGCGGTATATTTTCTATCCAGGTTCAGACTCAGAATTTCAGATAATCTCTCTTTTAAGCCCATCATAATCTCCCCCTTATCGTTACTTTGAAACAGCAAATACAGTATCAATACCCAGATCACGGGATGCTGAGTATTGATACCTTTTTTGCTGGATCTGTTTTATATTTTAATCATCAATTTTCATATACTTTTTAAGGAATGCCGCTGTACGTGGATAGCAATCCAACTGGTTTTTCAGTTTGACCACTCCATGACCTTCGTCTTCGTAGCACAGATATTCCACAGTATGACCCTTTTCACGCAGGGTTCCAACGACCTGTTCTGCTTCTTCTGCTGGCACACGAGGATCGTTGCGTCCCTGAATCACCATAAGAGGGGCTTCGATATCATCAATTTTGGCGATTGGTGATACTTCCCGAAGAATGTGGCGATGATGTGCCAGGGACCCATACTCGCTTTCGCGATGGGCTCTGCGGTATTCTGCGGTATTTTCAAGGAACGTTTCCAGGTTGTACATGCCAACAGTATCAACTGCACAGCTCCACAGCTTGGGCAGACGTGTTACGCAGGATAATGTCATAAAGCCGCCGTAGCTCGTGCCGCTGACTGCCATACGAGTTTTATCTGCAATTCCTTCCGCAATCAAGTATTCTGCCAGACTTTCAATGTCTTTCACGCTGTCCAAACGTTTTTCTACATCGTCCAGATGGGTATATGTTTTGCCATAACCAGTGCTGCCGCGAACATTTGGAGCTACAACTGCAATTCCTTCACTTACAAGGTATTGAATAAATGGAGTAAAGGTTGGCAGTTCCTGACCTTCAGGGCCTCCATGAATTTCAATCACAACCGGAAGGTTTTCAGGTTTAACACCGTTTGGAACATAAAGCCAGAATGGAACCTCCAGCCCATCAAACGATTTATAATGTTTGAGGATTGGTTCGCACAGATCATTGCTGGTCAAGCCATTCATCTCTGAGAACGTCAGCGGGCGAATGGAATCCGTGTCTACATCCAGCATCCACACATTTTCCGGACGTTTACCGCTTGAGAGTGTGAAAAGCAGCTGGTGACCAACCGGTGACCAGGACAGAGAACCATAGGCACTAACAGCACCCTTTGGAGGAGATGGAATGTTAAGCTCAACACCGTTATTTTGCAGATCGTAAATATGCAATGTAAAGTAGCCGTCTTCATTTATGGTCATAGCCAAATAGCGATCATCAACGGACAGAGACAAAGACTCCACTTCCCAATTAAAGGAATAGCATTTTTCCATCGAAGCAGAAGCAATATCATAGTAGGCAACATAAGGAAATTCACTGTCACGGTCTGTAACAAGATAAAATCCTTTGGAATCATGACGCCATGCAGGATTGGTTTCTGCTGAAATTTTTTCATCAGCTGGAACACGAACAGCCTTTCCGTTGCTCAGATCTACCATCCAAAGAGCGTTATCCGAGGTACCCAGCAGCTTATTGTAAAGCAGGTAACGGCCATCCGGAGAAAGAGCATCGCTTGCGGGCCAATTGTAATGGTCGCTGTTTTGCAGAACCATTTTCTTTTCCCCTGTTTCAATGTCACAGGTCCAAATATCAAAGGTCTCTGCAGCTCGGCTGTTGCAGGCATAGGACAGTGTCTTGCCATCCGGTGACAATCCGCCAAGAAAATGCCGGCTGTCAGGCAGTCCTGTCAAATCACGCGGCTCCTTACTGTCTTTTTCCAAGAGATAGATCTGCTCATGTTCATTTCCGCCTTTATCCATGCAGAAGATGATGCTTCCGGTCTGTGGATGGGCACTGATGGACCAAATCCGCTCATTGCCAAATGTGCGTTGTTTGCAATCCCCGGTATTGATATTCAATTCCCATACCTTTGGACCGCCATCTCCTACACGAATGAAAGCAATGGTATTTTCATTCAGCCACACTGCACTGCGTGCCGTTGTCACGCGCAGCATTGACTCCAGTTTGTTCATGCAGCTCTCCCCCCTTATTTGGTCGTAATATTGTGTTCATGAACGTATTTACTGATCAAAAGGCCACATTCCAACTGAATGGAAACCAGTTTACGGATCGGAACCACCTCATAATGAATATCCCGCTCCAGCTGCTCAGTCAGTTCTTTATGGTGAGTAATTGCGATATCTCTTGCTTTTTTCAATGCAGCTTCTTTCTCCGGATTCACTTCTCCAGTACGCTGCATCTCATCCAGTTCATATTCATTCACACGAATAAGCATGCCATATGAAAGTGATTTATAAAACCGTGACATTAAAATATTATCAAATTCTTCTGCTACAGTTGCCTTCTTTGCAAAATCCGGATTTGTATTCACCATGTTGCGGGTTGCTTCGCTGTCGTTAGATTCTGTAAAAGCCTCCAAAGCAAGCTTGAATGGGTTCATTGGAGCAAAATACTGCTTAGAAATATCCATTGTTTCCAGGAGATAGCGATTGCTCTCATCGTTCGCTTTGAGATTCTCAAGAACCGCATCTTTGCGACTCATAGTACCTTCTGACAGATCCATAATGCGTTTGTCAAAGAAATATGGAAGCTCTGTCAGCATTGTAAAGCTGCCATGGTGCTGGCG
Organism: Oscillospiraceae bacterium; assembly: GCA_020024285.1. Lineage (GTDB taxonomy): Bacteria > Bacillota > Clostridia > Oscillospirales > Ruminococcaceae > Negativibacillus. The sequence goes on from JAHHTZ010000003.1 coordinate 252,502, forward strand.
GGCATAGCTTTCACTGCAAGTTCCAACATTGATTGCATTTGAAAGATCGGTTCCTTTCGGAGCATACTTTTCTATGTAGTCATATTCCTGCTCAATACCGAGGCTCTGGTAGATTGCTGGGGCAAACGGTACGCAGAATGGAGCTTCTGGTTCTCCAAGATTCAGTGGAACATTCACTCTTTTCGCAGCAGCATACATCTCGTCATACAATTCTGGAAGTTCTTTGGAGATATACCAGTAAACACCGCCAAATCCTGCATTGTGCAAAGAATAGATAAATGCAGGTTTAACTTCATCAATTAAAGCCATCATTGCTTTTGTTTCTGGGATGGAGTCATGGAAGTGAAGCTGTTTATAGTCAATCGGGAAGGTCCAGTCTACCTGACGGAATCCTGCCGGACGGAAGAAATTTCGGGAATAGTTATAGATGGTATAAGGTCCTTTGAGCCATTTTTCATTCAGCTCAAGGCCATCTGCATCCCATGCCTTTACAACATACCATGTGTAGTCCAGTTCCTCACGCAGCTCCTTATTTTTAGCCAGGTTTTCAGTAAAGTATTCCAGCATCATGGTACCAATCGGCTCATTGGGGTGAGGGCAGCCGAACATCAGCGCGTTTTTGGAGCCATTTCCGATTTTAAGACAAAGCAGCGGACGATCTTCCTTCGTTCTGCCCATTTCAAACAGGCTTACAACATCAGGATATTGTTCTGCCAATGCTCTGGAACTGGCATCCAGTTCTTCCAGCGTAAGAAATTCTTTATAGTCTGGTATATTGTTCAGTAAGTCAGTAAAAATCTGTTTCATAATAACCTCCATTGTATACTGTTTTATAAAATCTACATAACAAAATTGCAGGACACACTTTAGCGTGTCCTGCAATCTCAAAGCTGAGGAAATTGCTTTCTGTACCTGAAAGTGTGCAACTATTATTGATAGTAAGCGTTGTTCCAGTCTGCCCAGCCCCATTTTCCAGCACCATCTTCTGGTACATTCATCAAATCGGAGGGGTAAACTTTATATGCAGCATAACCGATTACATTGATTGCGGGAAGTTCATCCACAATAATTTTCTGTGCCTGTTTATAAAGTTCTGCACGTTTTTCTTTTTCTATGGTTGCTGCGCCTTCTGCACAAAGTCTATCAAACTCAGCATTGCTCCAGCTTGCATAGTTACTGTTGGAACCAGTGCCATATCTGGTGCTCAAAGCGGCAGGGTCAGGACCCATAAATCCGCCCTGGGATTCCATCATAAAGTCTCCCCCCGGACCAACTTTCTGAGACCATGCATTGTATTCGGACAGGATCATATCAATGCCAATACCAGCTTCTTTGCAGCTTGCAATGATGAGGTTTGCCATATCCTGCATTCCTTCAAATACATCCCATGTAATTCCGGTTACATAATAACCATTTGCATCTTTGGTGTAGCCAGCTTCTTCCAGAACCTTCTTTGCTTCTTCGATATTCTGTTTTGGATAGGTATCTGTGGTATTTGCACACCAGGAAACCACAGATGGATATGCACTGTATTCTGGAGTCATAATATTTCCGTAAACTTTTGATGCAATTTCCTCACGGTTGATGCAAAGAGCAATTGCTTTACGTACTGCCAAATCGTTTACTTTATCTGCCTTCATGTTGAAGACAATACGATATGGAGATGGATATGGATCCAGAATCATGCGGAAGTTCGGATCATTCAGGAATTGATCTACATAGGCACTTGGAACACCTTCCATACCGTCCAGTTCTCCGTTCATAAGTGCCTGCATTGCAGTAGCATCATCTGGGATAATGCTGAAGATCAGCTTTTTGATCTTTGGTGCGCCATCTACATAGTCTTCATTTGCAACCAATGTAATGTTGGAGCCCTGTGTGTAGCTGTCCAATTTATATGGACCGGAACCAATTGGTTTATTGGAAGCTGGATTGTCGCCCCATGCCTGTCCATTATTGAAGATATGTTCTGGCATGATAAAGGTTGCATACCAGCCCAGACGTGCAATGAAAGACATATCTGCTGTATTCATGTGGAATACAACTGTCAAATCATCTACGATTTCAATGCTGTCAACAATGCTCATGCTGGTGCTGAAATAGCATTCAGAATGTTCCTTTATGTAGTCAAAAGTATATTTGACATCCTCTGCATTCAGGGCCTCTCCATCCCACCATTTGAGTCCATCTTTCAAATGCCAAGTGATTGTCAGAGCATCCTCAGAAACCTCCCAGGATTCTGCTGCATCAGGAATCGGGGATTTTGTGGTATCCAATTTTGTCAGGCGATGGAACATATTCTGTGCAGCAGGATACAGGTTATCATCGCTTAAAAGGGATGGATTGAAACTAAGCGGGTCACCACCGATACGATAAATTACAGTATCTTTTGTAGAACTGCCTGTTTGTGCTGATTGAGTTTGACCGCCAGTTTCTCCGGTATTGGTGTTGCTGTTGGAGTTGCCACAGCCTGCCAAAACGGACAAGCCCATTGCAAATGTCAAAAGCAACGAGATCAGTTTTACCTTTTTCATATCTCTTCCTCCTAATATATTTGTAGTTTGCTTGTACAAACTATCATGACTATTTTTTGCTGGACTGCTGACTCAGCTTATTGCAGGCTGCATAATGTCCACCCCCAAATTGTGTATAATCCGGGTAAGATTTGAAACATTCTTCGGTGGCCATGTAGCAGCGTGGTGCAAAATAACATCCGGGCCCAGGATTGATTGGCGTAGGCGGTTCTCCTTCGATGGCGATTTCCTCATGTTCTTCAAACGGGTCAACCGAAGCACAGTTCGAGATCAACACACGGGTGTAGGGATGCTGCGGATTTTTAATCACCTCGTCCGCTGTGCCATATTCTACGATACGTCCCAGGTACATAACAGCGATGTTGTCGGAAATATATCGCGTCAGCGCAATATCATGGCTGATAAAAACAACTGCTGCATTATGGTTTCGAGCCAGATCAATCAGCATATTGATAATTTCTGCTCGAACAGAAACATCCAGCATGGAAACAGGCTCATCTGCTATGATAAATCCGGGATTCAGGAACATGGAACGAATGATGGAAATTCGCTGAAGCTGACCGCCAGAAAGCTCGTGCGGATAGCGGCTCATGATGTCCTCTGCCGGACGAAGCCCTCCTGCTTCCAGCGCCTTTTTAATGATCGTCAAACGTTCCTCCTGATCTTTACCAATTTTATGGTGCTGAAGGGGTCTCAGCATGATCTTTTGGATGGTATCCCGTGGGGTAAATGTATCAAATGGATTCTGGAAGATAATTTGGACCTGACGGCGGAATTCTTTTGGATCCTTTTTGAGCATCTCCTTTGTAGAAACACCGTTGATCAGTACATCTCCGCTGGTTGGGTCCTCCAGACGAACCAAAATGCGTCCTAAGGTGGACTTGCCGCATCCGGATTCTCCGATAATTCCAAGGATTTCTCCACGGTTTATGGACAGGTTGATGCCATCCACTGCTTTTACATATTTTTTCTCTTCGCCGTGCTTGTGAAAGATTTTTCCATCTTTATGAGGGTAAAATTTCTGTATCTGCTGAATTTCAATAAAAGATTTATTTTCCATTTTTCTCACCTTCACATAACCAACAAGCTGCTGCGCCTGACTCACCTGTTTTTATCATTGGGGGTCTTTCATTGCGGCATCGCTCTGTTGCATAAGCACATCGGGGTGCAAAAACGCAGCCTTTGCGTTCCTTTGACAGATCAGGCAAGAAGCCTGGGATCGATGTCAATGTCTTGTTCTCCCCCTTCAGCGATGGGAATGAGCCCTGAAGACCCTGTGTATAAGGATGGTATGGATGGGTCAGGACATCTTTAACAAGACCGAATTCCATCAGCTCCCCCGCATACATTACTGCAACCTTATTACAGGTTGTTGCCACAACGGACATATCATGAGTAATCATCATACGGGTGGTTGATAATGTCTTTTCCATCTCTACTATTTCACGAAGGATCTGTCCCTGTGTCACCACATCCAGTGCTGTGGTTGCTTCGTCAAAAATCAAAAGCTGAGGAGAATGCAGCAGGCTGATCGCAATCGCAACACGCTGCAGCATACCGCCACTCATTTCGTGAGGATACAGATGATATACACGCTCCGGCAGATTGACCAGTTTCAAAAGTTCCAGTGCTTTTTGCTTAATTTCTTCTGAGGTAGCCTGGGGACAGTGCACTCTGTAAATATCCTCAATCTGCTCTGAGATACGATGAACTGCACTCAGGGAATTCATTGCCTTCTGAAATACAACAGCAATCTTCATCCAGCGAAGCTCATTCATTTCCTCGTTGCTGATTGTGAGGAGGTTTTTTCCCTCAAACATTGCCTCTCCGCTAATTTCTGTTCCCTTGGGATGGAGGCGAAGGAGAGCCATTGCCATTGTACTTTTTCCGCTGCCGGACTCTCCGACAATTCCCAGAGAATCACCTTTATCAATTGAAAAGCTGACATCACGCACCGCCATTACACGACGATTATTGTTTACATATGTAACATTCAGATTATTTACTGTTAAAATATGATCCATCTCTTACTTACCCCCTTTTCTGTATTTAGGGTTGAGTACATGGTTCAGTCCATCACCCAGCATGTAGAAAACAATTACAGTAAGGATGATTGCAACACCTGAAAAGGTGGAAATCCACCAGGATGTTGTAATATACTGTTTTCCCTGATAGATCATCTGTCCCCAGGAAATAATATTAGGGTCACCCAGACCGAGGAACGAAAGAGATGCTTCTGTCAAAATTGCACCAGCCATACCACGGGTCGTATTAGCTACAACAGGGAAAATACCATTTGGAAGAATGTACTTAAAGAGAACCTGCATTTTTGTTTCACCCAGTGCGATCGCACTTTTTACGAAGGTACGCTCTCTTAGGGACAGCGCCTGTGCACGCATCAGCTTTGCGTTGCTTGACCAGGTTGTAAGTCCAATAACGATCATAACATTCATGATGTCACTGCCAAACAGGGAAACAATCAGCATGATCAGGAAAAATGTTGGAATCATCAAAAATGTATTGATGATCTCAGAAACAACAACGTCAATTTTTCCTCCGAAATATCCTCCGATTCCGCCAATCAGAACACCCAGAATACCAGAAATCATCGATGCAGTAATGGCAACCAGAAGCGAGGTGCGAACTCCGTAAATCAACATACTGAAGACATCCTGTCCCATGTGGTTTGTCCCCAGCAAATGCCCGTTTTCACCCGGTGCTGCCAGACTGTCCGGACCATAGAAATAAGGATCATGGGTTGCAAGCATAGGACCAATCAGAACAATCAGCAGCAAAAGTGCAAGTCCTATTACACCCAAACGCAGCTGTCGGTCGTTCTTAACTGCGTATAAACATTTATTCCATACTTTACTCATTCTAGATTCTCCTCCTTATTCGTAGCGGATACGAGGATCAAGGAACGCATATAAAATATCGGTGATAATCATAACAATAACTACCGATACGTTCATCACCAGATAAACACCCATCAGTGTTGGGTAATCTCGCTGTGTAATTGCGGTGAGTGTCAATCGTCCAATTCCAGGCCACGAAAATACAATTTCAATCAGCGAAACACCGGTGAGAAGGAATGCCACAGAAATACCAAGCATCGTAACTGTAGGAAGAATTGCATTGCGGAAAATATATTTGTTGAATATTTTTCGCTCGCTCATACCGGTAGCACGAAGCGTTGTGATGAAATCTTCGCTTGTAACCTGCAAAATAGAAGATTTTGTGATACGGAAGTATCCAGGCATGGTAACAAGAACCAATGTGGCACATGGCAAAACCAAATGCTGAAGAACATCCAATGCATAGCGCAGACCTGTATATCCGGCACGGACGTTGTACATTCCCTGAGATGGAAGCAGGTCCAAATTGGTTGCAAATACAATGATCAGCATTAAGCCCAGCCAAAACGATGGCATTGCATCCGTTGCATAGGAGGCCGTTGAAAGGATCGAATCGATGAATGATCCATCGTGTCGGGCACAAAAAATGCCAAGCAGCGTTCCAAGGATAAATGCAATCGCCAGGGCAGTCAAACCAAGCAGCAATGTTGCTGCAACACGTTCGCCGATCATTTCACTGACTGGACGGTTGTAGGTAATCGAAGTACCCAAGTCACCCTTGAGAGCGTTTTCCAGGTAGTTGAAGTACTGCTCATGCAGAGGGCGATCCAATCCCCACTTGGCTTCCAAGGCGGCGCGGAGAGCGGGGTCATCCGTCTCTTTTCCCATCAGCGATCTGATTGGGTCACCCGGTGCACTTTTTACAAGAACAAAGTTCATCGTAAATACCACCAGAACAGTCAGGATACCGCTGAGGATTCGCCTCAATACGAACTTTTTCATCCGTTTGCTCACTCCTTACAAAATCGTCAATCCTAAATAGATATCCCAAAGCTCATATTATGCAGAACACATTTTTCTTGATGCAGCAGCGCGGCGCTCGAACGCTTTTGTGCAATATGCATTATAGTTTTTCTCAAATATCTATTTATTTGTTTATCATATTTAATCACACTTTAGTACAATAATCAATAGAATTATGCTATAGTATCGTTTGTATTACTATACAACCAGTTTATTAAATCAACGTTTTGTTGAGTTGATTTTTTTACTGCTTTGCCCTATAATATAAATAAATTATTATATATAGCGTATTTTTTGTATCTAAAGTTATAATATTTTGTTAATTTATTGAGATAAAAATAAACCATCAGTTGATTGGATAAACTGATGGGATTATTACTGGCTGCTAGTAGTTGTGATAAAAAACAAAAAAGAATATTTATATACATTGACAGGGGAGAACAAGGTGGATCGAAAATGCAGTATAATCAAATAGGAAATAAAATCAAAGAATTGCGATCAAGGCATAATTTGAAACAGGCTGAATTTGCAAACCTTTTTGGTGTTTCAATGCAGGCGGTATCAAAATGGGAGCACGGTGGCACACCGGACATCGATGTTTTGATATCCATTGCAGATCATTTTCAAATAAGTCTGGATGAACTATGTGGTCGAACTATGCGTGCAGAGGATAAGTTCGATCAGTTTTTGTATTGCTCTGTTTTGAATACTTGTGACAGCAAGCGGATAGAACAGGCCTGCGAATACTGCTGGTCTATTTTTAAGGGAATCAGTGGAATTTCCGCCATTCACGATCTACGATACGGACCTGGATCAGCAAAAGATGCGGAATATTCCAGATGCCGCGTTGCAAGAAACGAAGGAATTGCATATTTTCTTGCTGCACAGGATGCTCAACTCATGGCATTGATGCCTGAGCCCAAGAATGGCTTTGCAAGCATATTTGCAGAGATCAATGAATATCTTGAGCTGTTTCGTATTCTCAGTGATCGACAAACACTTCAGCTTTTTCTCTTTGTCTGTACCAGGCCCCAGCTTTTATTTTCCAAAAGTCTCGCTGCGCGTGAAACGAATATTCCGGAAAAAAATGTAGAAAAAATATTTATAGAGTTTGAGAAGTATGGATGGCTAACGAAAGAAAATGCTGACACTGACGATGGCGCTGTGATACTGTATCGTCCTGCTTACAAAGAATACTTTGTCTTTTTTCTCTTTTTTGCACAGGAAGTGATGAGAAATCCACGATTCTTGTATCTTGGCAGTGTCACCAGTCGAACAAAACCCTTGTTCTCCAACAAAAAAACAGGTCTTTCCAATTCTGGTGAACAGGTCAAGTAAAACGGACAATGGCAAAAAGCCCCCTTATGTAGGATAATAACTACATAAGGGGGCTTTTCTGTGTCAGGAAGAAAAGGAAGGAAGCGATATTCCTCCGTGATCTGACGATTCCGCCTCTCCAATTCCTGTCTGCAACCTGACGTTTCACCCCAGCGTTTTTGCCTTTTGGGATCACCTCTTTGGGACATTACAGCATAGATGGGTTTGGGTCTATTGGCACTTTAAGTGAATCTTTATGATACAACATCCAAGCTATTTAGTCCATCGAGTCTGATATTCTGACTGTAGTGTATTTTATCTACACCAGAAAACTCCTCAACCGGGCGCTGTCCCGGAATATTCTAAAGGGCGGTCGTGCTGTATGCACGACCGCCCTTTTCTCTTGTTTTTAGCTTTCTATTCTCTCTGGGACATTTTACGCCCAAAGCATTGCATTAGGCGAAGGGATTTTCGCTTGGGTATGGCAGATTTTTGGGCTGATTGTAGGAAATATCCCCAATTCCCAGATAGCGGAACACCTCGAACAGCTCCTTGCCGTAATGACCAAATACCACAGCACCATGATGCGGAAAGCGTTTTTCCAAAAGCACATGGCGATAAAAACGCTCCATCTCCGGAATGACAAAAGCACCAATGGAGCCAAAGCTCTCACAGTCCACATCCATCACCTGCCCTTGAGCAACATAGGCTTTGAGCTGTGTATCTGCTGTCGACTGCAAGCGGAAGAAGGTGATCTCTCCCGGTCGGATGTTTCCCTCCATCGTACCGCGGGTGATGTCCGGCTCCGGAAGCTCCGGCTCCAGATCGCGCTTCATGATAAGCTGGTAGCCCATATGCGGATTTTGGAGCAGTTCCGAGCTGGTGTTGCCGCAGTGGAAGCCCATAAAAGTCTCTCTCAATCGAACATTGTACTGGCTGCGGATGGATTTTTCGTAAATAGACTCCGGTATGGTATTGTTGATATCCAGCAAGGTGACGGTTTTGCCGGATACACAGGTGCCAATGTACTCACTGAGTGCGCCGTAAATATCCACCTCGCAGGCCACCGGGATGCCTCGTGCGGTCAGACGGCTGTTCACATAGCAGGGCACGAACCCGAACTCAGTCTGAAAGGATGGCCAGCATTTGTTTGCAAATGCCACATAGGAGCGGCAGCCCTTATGCTGCTCTGCCCAATCCTCCAAGGTCAGCTCATACTGTGCCAGACGAGGCAAAATTCCGGCATAGGGGTTTTTCGCTCCCAGCTCGGCAGCCATTTCGGCTATTTTTGCAGGGATTCTTGCATCCTCCTTGTGCTTATTGTATGCAGCCAGCAGATCAAGCTCACTGTTTTCCTCTACAGCAACCCCCAGATCGTACAGCGCCTTGATGGGCGCATTGCACGCCAGAAAATCGTCCGGTCGCGGACCGAAGGCAATGATTTTAAGCCCTTTCAGCCCCAGAATGGCACGGGCAATGGGCACAAATTCGCGGATGCGCTCTGCCAGCTCCTGCGCTGTGCCGACGGGCGACTGCGGGATATAAGCTCTCTTTTTGCGCAGACCCAGATTGTACGAACAGTTGAGCATACCGCAGTAGGCATCCCCTCGCCCGTCGTGGAGATCTCCGTCCCCCTCGGCAGCCGCCACATACATGATGGGACCGTCGAACCAATCTGCAATCAGCGTTTCCGCCGTTTCCGGTCCAAAGTTTCCCAGGTATACCACCAGCATATTGACTCCGGCGGCCTTTACATCCTCCACTGCTTTTTTGGCATCCAGCTCGTTTTCCACAATTATGGGACACTCATACAGCTCTTTTCCGTATACGGCAGCCAGTGCTGCTCTGCGGCGGCGGGAAAGCTCGGCGGGAAAGCAGGGGCGGGAAACCGCAATGATGCCTGCATGAACTACGGGAATATTGGTAAACATCGTTTTCTCCTTTTCTCAGACAGTCTGTCTGAATGTTATTTATAGATCGCTTTTGAGATCAATATTTTCTCCTGCAAGACCAAGGTACGCTCCGGCAGCTGCTTCACTGGATTCGTCATGAGCCAGCAACCACTTGTTGCATGCCCACAGCAGCCGATCCTCGTCACAGCTCGGGGGAAACTTCGGCTTTTCGGTATTGGTGCCTGCGGGCAGTGCCACCAGCACACGGAATCCCTTTTGCTCATCGGTATGGCAGGGAGCATAGTGCAGCGTGGTGGCGTAAACCTCCACCATCGTCCCAGCCGGAACCCGAAAGGCTTTGACCTTTGTGGTATCCAGTACCCCGTCCACGATTTCGTCCTGACGGGCCAGCAGCAGGATAAAATCCTCTGTACCGAGATTGAACTCACTGCTCCGATGGTACTCCAGACAGTTGAGCTTGGTATTTTTTCCGTTGCACCAGCCCAGCTGCACCGGCAGCCCTCCGTACAAATGCTCCTTCACCTTTTCGGCGGCAGGCAGCGCTTGCAGGGCTTCATCCACAGGGACATACGAAACTCCTGCATCCGGCTGAGGGGTGTTTTTCAAAACCTCCAGCAGCTCCCCAATAAAGGGTGCCTCTACCACACGTCCATAGGGCGCAAATTCTTTGTCCTTTACGGAGTAAATCTTCATTTTATTCTCCCTCCTGTTTCAGCAGCTGGGGAAACAGTTCCCGACAGGCTGGATAGATTTTTTGAAACTGAGCATATCGCTGCTCATATCGCTGTGTCAACAGAGGCTCCGGCTCCACAGTGGCTTTCACCTGCACCAATTCTCCGCATGCCTCGGTCACACTGGCAAACTGTCCGCAGGCAACCATCGCCAGCATCGCTGCCCCATAGCCCGGTCCCTGCTCGGTTGCAACCGTATCCAGCGGGATGCCCAGCACATTGGACAGGATCTTCTTCCAAAGGCTCGACTTGCTGCCTCCTCCGCAGATGCTGGAGCGCGGAATGGAAATGCCCAGACTTTTGGCTACCTCAAACGAGTCCCGAATCGCAAATGCCACCCCTTCCAGCACAGCCTGTGTCATATCTGCGCGGTCGGTATTCATAGTCATTCCAAGGAATGCACCCCGTGCGTCGGTGTCGTTGATGGGGCTTCGCTCCCCCATCAGGTAGGGCAGAAAATAGACGTGGTTTAAGCCTAACTTTTCCGGCAGGATCTTCTGCTGCTCTGCGGAATAATCGCTGTTTTGAATGATCCGATCCTGCCACCAGCTGTTGCAGGATGCGGCAGATAGCATACAGCCCATCAGGTGCCAGCCGCCATCCGCATGGGCAAAGGCATGCAGCGCGTTGTGCGGGTCCACCCGAAACTGACTGGACGAAATAAAGATCGTTCCCGATGTGCCAAGACTGATGTTGCAGTGTCCGTTCCCCACGGTGCCGGTACCCACTGCCGCAGCCGCATTGTCCCCTGCTCCTGCACAGACTGTGGTGCTTTGCGGCAGACCCAGCTGCGCTGCAATCTCAGGAAGCAGAGTGCCAACCGGCTGCCAGCTTTCAAACAGTTGGGGCAGCTGATGATGGTGCAGACCGCATTCCGACAGCATTTCGCTGCTCCAGCATCTGTTTTTGACATCCAGCAGCAAGGTGCCGGATGCATCCGAAAAATCTGTAGCGTGTACGCCGGTCAACCGATAGACGATGTAGTCCTTGGGAAGCATGATCTTTTCGATCTTCTCAAACAGCTCCGGCTCTTTTTTCTGCATCCACAAAAGTTTTGGGGCAGTGAATCCGGCAAAAGCGATGTTGGCTGTGCGGGCACTGAGGACCTGCTTTCCCACATGGCTGTTCAGATATTCCACCTCGTTTGCGGTACGGCCGTCATTCCACAAAATGGCGGGGCGCAAAACGGCATCCTTTTTGTCGAGAGCCACAAGTCCATGCATCTGCCCTCCTGCACCGATCCCCGCTACCTGTGCGGCATCAAAACCCTGCAGCAGAGCAGGAATCCCCGAAAGGCAAGCCCTCCACCAGTCTGCCGGGTCCTGTTCACTCCAGCCGGAATGCGGAAAAGAAAGGGGGTATTCCTCTGTCACTGTATTGAGCACCCTGCCTTTTTCATCCACCAGCAAAAATTTGCAGGCAGAGGTCCCCAAATCGATTCCAATATACAGCATCCTGCATTCCTCCCTTTGAATCATTTCTGATTTCAGTATACACAGGCTTTTTCGGATGCGCTTTGTCAAAGATGGGACTGTCATTAGACAAAGTTACGATTTATATGAATTTAGGCAGGTTACACAGTCTGCTTTATGCACAACCGACAAAGGGCTTCAAAAGCCGCTCTTCCCTGACTAATTGAAAAGGAAAAGCCAAAGAGGGCAAGAACCCTCTTTGGCTTTTGGACAGAATCATCCGATCTGCATCTGACCGGTTTTTGGCTTTGGCAGCTACAGCTGCTTCAAAAGGGCAAGGCTTTTTTCCGGGGAATAAAACCGCTCTTTGGAATGGATGCTGTGATGCAGATGGCTTTTCTGCAGGGCGGCTGGCTGGCTGCGTCTGGCGTATTCCTCCGGGGTGATGCCCAGGCGTCTGCGAAATGCCCGGCAGAAATAGCGGTAATCGGAAAAGCCTGCTGCATAGCAGACATCGGTCATGCGGGTATTCCCTGCATCGATCATTTTGCAGGCACAATGAAAGCGCATCGTGTCCACATACTGCTGAAAGCTCTGGTTGAGGCACTGATGCACAAAAAAGGAGATATGGTTCATGGTGCAGCCCTCCGCCTGTGCAAAGTCCGACAGTCGGATGCGCTGCCGATAGTTTTGATCCACAAATTCCAGCAGGCGTTCCAGACGGGCACTGCGTTTTTCTGCCTGTGCCGCCTCCTCTGCACTCAGGACCCGGCAGGGCATATTGGAAAAAAGGCTGTGCCACAGCAGACAGACCTGCCCGCCGCAGAAAAGCTGATAAAACTCGGGCTGCTTTAGATAGATACAAGCCATGTTTTGCAAGGTCTGCTGAAACTGCCGGTATTCCTGCGGGGGAAAATGCTCCTGCAAAAACAGGTCATCCAGCTGGGTGCGGCGCGCCGCCGGAAAAAACTGCTCCAGCAGCTTTGAAGCCACCTGCAAGCACAAAAAGGTACACTCCTGCCCCACAGCCTGCAGCTCATGCGGCTGCAAGGGACCCAGCACTGCGATCTGACCCTTTTGGGCATGGTACTGCTTTCCTTTGCAGTGGATGGACATTTCCCCCTCCATCACCCAGACCAGCTCCCACTCCGGGTGAAAATGGGGGGTGCGATAGCTGAGGGTATCCACAAAAAGAGTGATCCCATCCATCTGCGGATGCTGAACGATCTCGTATTCCTTCACAGGAAGCTTCTCTCCTTTCCAAAAGCAGCCTGGCAGGGTCAATTCCGCAGGAATCCGACATGGAATCTTACTCTGCGTCTTTGCTGCTTTAATCAAATTTCTCCTGTTTGAATTTTCCATGAACAAAATAATTGCTTAATATCAGCTTGCCTTCTTCATCAAAGCAATAACTATGACTATATTTCTTTGCCGCTGCCATCCACAATGCCCTGTGATATGTCCCAGAGCATCATACTCCAATTCCTGCGCTGCTCCGCTGGGCTTGATGTGTGCTGCTGCTGTTGTACTGATTATGGTTATATCTGCCAGAAACACAGCATTAGACTGGTTTTTTAAGGAACATACATTTCTATTGGTTAGAGTCGTTCCTTTTTCTTTAGGCGAACCGTCTCGCCTTTCGGGGACAGAGCCACCCCCCACGTCTTGTTTAATGCAATCCGCTCCAGCTCCTCCATGTACGCCAACACCCGTGTCTCCCACCCATCAGCCTTTCCCTCAATAATTGCAGCAAGGTCTTTGGCTGCATCGCGGTCTTTCAAATGAGATACTGTATCTTCGGGATCATCAAACCCAAATTCAACAGAAGCTCCGAGCCATTTTTCTTCACCGGCTATTGCCTGTTTTAATAGTGGTATTGTTTCCCCGTAGTTCCCCATCCAAATTGCATTGTGTGCCATCGCAAGAAACTGAAGGGCATCATCGTTTCCTGGGTTTATGCAAAGTGAAAGTACATCATCTTTATGGTTTTGAGTGAGCGACGCAAATTTTGCAAAATCAAATGCATCAAAATAGGCAAAAATCTCCCGCTCAACCTGTGGCTCAATTGCCACTTCCCAAGCCTTTCGCATTTCTTCAGGACGGTAAAGTTTTTTGCCGGATACTTTGTCAGGAATCGCCAAGCCGGTGTACCAATTGTATTGTTGAGCATCATCATTGCTTCTTTTGGGTGTTATCCTTCTTCTGGCAAATAGTGCAGTAGAAAAAGAGGCCGCAGGTGCCACCAGCATATTAAAATCAGTTTCACCATAAGTTACTTCTATCCATATCATTTGGATATGATGTTCCCTAATACGGATAAGTGTCTTTGATTGTTTTGGGCTTACCACGAAGCCATGTGTCTTAGCTAATGTACATAACTGACGGTACAGGTATTTATTTGTTTCTGACGTACTCCACAACATAGACTGTTCCATTGTAGTTCCCTCCTTAGAAATATTTTTTTGTGAGTGATGCATTTTTGGGTGGTTGGGTCAGGCTGTGGACCAGCAAGCTTGAAGCAGCTGGGGACAGTCTGTGCTGTGATGCCGTGAGCTAAAGCTGCTGTGTGCGGCTTTGGTTGCCGTCCGCCACGCCCACACTATTGCTGGGGGAATCGCACTCTGAATATCTCTGTGCGATTCTATGTTCTATTGGCTGTTTATTTAACAATCATATTGATAATACAAATAGGCTTCCCACAGGTTGAACAGATTCACTTTATCTCCATTCATGAATCGGAAATTACTTTTTACGATAAGCTTATATCGGTTGGCTACCCAAATCTCACCCCGAAATTCCCCATTCAAAATCATAAACAGCTGCATAGGGTTTTGGGTAATTTCAGGTGCAAAAATAGGCAGACATCCCTTCAAATTCTTTTGGATCGGGTAAAACCACGGATCTACTTTCTCATCTTCTGTATAACAGTTTAGATCACAGAGCGGCACCAACTCCTCCCATGGAATATAGGGAAATTCCTTTGATATCCCTAATTGATCGGTCACTCGCTCCAGCTGTTCTTGGGTCTGGAAGAAAAAAGGCTTGTCCAAACTTTCCATAGCATCACAGTCAGACAAGGAATAAATTTTGGGATATTTGAGCCGATAGTCCTTTCCACCGTTTCCTATCTCTGTCACAAATTTCACATAATCCTCTGGGAGCCGGATATTGTGCTTTTCCTCAAATAGTCTGACTTCCTCTATAGAAGCAGGGGGATTCATTCGATTGCAGCTCTGCTTCAGATACTTCAGGCACTGAGCCCGAGGTCCTGCCTCCTTTTTTCTTTTTTCTCTGATTTCTTCATCTCTCTGCGCACAATCCGCAGCGTATGCTTCCCAGCTGCCATCCAAATGCCGTAAAAGCCACTCTGTAAAGGTACAGTTCGGATAGCGCACCACACCAAATTCGCTCTCCAGCCATACTTCTCCTGCCCGTGGCCCCGTCACAATAAGATGCCATCGCTGATAATCATCCGTCTTGCTGTCCATCAGGAGAATCGAGCCGTGCTCACGGATCATTGTCCAGCGTTTTTGCAGCAGTTTTTCCTCTTTGGCTTCACTGAGCTCTACCCCTTCCTCTAAAGGATCTCCAAAGTCCGGCATCCAACTTTCCAACAGGGTAAAGGGCTTTTTGATATGGGTAAGGGAATATCCCTTTTCCTCATATGCAGAGAAGGGGATCAGCTCTCCGCCTGTCCAATCTTTTGCGGATACCATACCACCATCACCCATCTGAGTGATGAACGCAACATAATCCTGAGGGAGCATGATCTTTCGTTTTTTCTCCCAGGTCTTTATCTGCTCCAACGGAGTGATGGGATTTAATTCGATCTTTGCACTGTTCTTTATGATTTCACACAACGTTGTCCAATGTTCTGTCATTTTAGCACCTCATAAATCAATAGCCAAACTTAAATTGCACTTTATTAGGGGTAAAGATATCGATATTACTGGGACCTGCACACTACCATCGAAGGTCCCCACCTTGGTGGTGCGGTTCAATACAAGATAATCATACCACCCATTATGTACCCTGTTTGCTTGGGTGATAATACTTCACTTCCTCTGCTAACGTTTGATAGAAATAAATGCAGGCATCGTGCTCATTTTCAAATCGACGGTATCCGGTTTCACACCCTTTTTCATCAAAATAGAAGTACTCCCAGTAGGTATGAACATGATTTAATATATGTGTATCCCCGGTAAGATCACCGTTGATCGAATAAAAACGGCACGGAACTCCTATTTTGTCTAACTCACATTTTAATTCTGCAACATTCATTTTGCCCTCCTATGAGTTTGCGTCATATAGTGCAAATAGGCGCTCTTGCAGGTCAAGTCCCTGTCGATAGAATCCCAAAAGCTGCTCTGCACTATATTCCTGTTTAATACCATAATCTTCATCCCGACTATTTTCTTTTGGGTTCAGTCCATTAAAGCGCATATGCTCAATAAAGTTGTTGCTGCAATAGTATGTAGAATAAATACCGTTTCCCCACGCCCAAATCTCCTTTCCATCCTCTGCCGAAAAAGTTTCTACATCAACTTCAACTTCCACATCATAATATGCACGCACTCCGGCTTTGTTAGGATTTTCTAAAAATGGAGCCTGGTAGAGATCACTCTTATAAAGCTCTAAGCGAACCGTCTTCTGCACTTCCTCATACTCACCACCTACTTCTTTGACTATATCCGGATAGGACACTACCGAGGTATATTCGTCAAACCCATAATAGAAACAATACATTCCGCCCTCTGCATCCGTCAATATTAGAATCGGATGATGATAATGATCCAAATAATAGCGTTGCAATGCCTTATTGTCCGATTTTTCTGCAATCGGCAGCACAGACACATGATACCCCCAAGCTTCGATATCCTCTTGGTAGAGCTCAATATTCTCTATCATGGACTGTATGACATCAAGTTCGTTTTCTTTTGTAGGCATTTGCATCACATGGCGAAATATGCCCACAATGACAACGACGATGTAAAGCACGATCACCGCAGTTCCCATCCCAATTTTAGGGCGTAGAGTATGCTTCGATTCCATACCGGCAAAGCCTCCTTTCGCATTTCTGTGCTTTCTCCCCGATTGTATTGATAACGTCATGGGTGCCCTTGCTCTCATGCTTGCTTGCGGTTTGGATTTCTAATCGATCTTTTAAGAACAAACTGAATTAACGTTCAAAGCGTGGTATTCCGATCTTCTTTGCATGATCCAATCGATATTTTCAGGATAATCCCGCGCTAATTGAATATCAGCATTGATTCGTTGTATTTCCGCATTGGCCGCTTGATCTTCTTCCGTTGCTTTCTCTGGTTCTGCCATCAATTCAACAAACAATTCAAGGGCACAAACTGCAATACCTGCTACTTTTACCTCTTCACATGGTCTAAGACACCAATAAGCAAAATCCCCAACTGCACAGTAAAAGCTTTTTGCCTCATAGTTAAGATCAACTTCAGCAGACAGCTCTTCGATTTGATCAAATAGTTCGCAGTATTCTCCCCAGTCGCTTTCCTGCACAAAGCCACGCTGCATCCTTGTCCAAATTATATCCAGGCATTTTTCCTCAAGCTGTACCACACTTTCTCGTTCCTGCTCAAAATATGGGCACTTTGAGATGCCAATCAGGAATGGCTGCCACAGCCTCTCTACAGCGAACGCCCCAACCACTAACGCCGGATCGTTGGGTATTTGGGCTAACGTCTTTTTCATTTCTTTATATTTCACATCAACAATCGTCCTATCCACAATCATACTCCTATCTGTTTTTGGACTTGTCCCTCATCATCAACGCTATGGGTGGTCGACCTTAGCTCATTGACGGTAATGCGCACCAAACAAATGACAGGGGGCTATCGCTCATCTTCAGAATCATCAATTTTGAATTTGCTCCCATTCCTTTCTCCAAACAGGAACAATTTTGTCATCATCGATAATGCGAAATCGAGGATCATTTAAATTAAGAACCATATTCTGTCGGTTGCTGTATATGGATGGACTTAAATAAAACGGACCATAGTGTTTTTCATCCAATGTGTAAAAATTTTGTTTTATTGCTGATTCAAAGTCAAAGTAAAGTTCATCCCCAAAAGGATTACCTGCTCCAATCGCACTGCTTATATTGATTATTTTTTTCTCGCTGTTGTAGAAGTCATCTATGGACAGGCAGACAAACATACGGCTGACTTCATCATATACCCAAATTTGACGGACACCCACAGACCTCCCATCCGTATTTTCAAGTTCTTTTGCCGAATAAAATACATTTAGAGTATGAGTCGTTCTTCCTTGATGAACGGTTTCCAGATACTTGATTTTATACTTTAGTTCTAATTCGGAGAGGATTCGTACTAAATCGGATACAGAGGTGAAAAATTCAATTTTCGGCTTTGGGGATCGGTAAGATTCCTGATTCTTCCCTTGCTGTAAATACCAGGTGTCAATGTCTATAGGAATGTGCTTATTCGAGTCATCAAAGAACCATGCAGGAGCCAGAAAGCCATGATCGCGCTGAATGAAAAGGTATTCATGCCGATTCGAATATACATCCGGATCAATATAGCAATAACCGGATTTCACAAAGTGCTTCACAAAGAAACGCTTTATATTTTTGTAAAGTGTTCGTGATAAAACAGTCTTATTTTCTGTCGATAAAAATAATGTTCCTTCACAAAGGACATGGTCATCTTTTAAATCTACGGGAGGACCGCTGAACCTCAGAGATATCGGAGGATCGGTTTCAATCGAAGTGTCATCCGGTGTATAGATCCAGAAACATTGCGTCCCGGAATATGCTTTCCCAAAATCGTGAAACTCTCGACAAGAATTGAATGGTTTTTGAAGCGGAATATCAATTTCCGCTATTCCTGGAACCCTTCCAAAGAATGGCTCATAGATAAGAGAATATCTTTGTTCTATTTCAGAAAACAATTCTTTCAGCTTTTGCGGTGTACAGTAAAAGAAAATCTCCATGTAATATCACCTCTGTTCATCCTGGGCAGCTATCCCGGAACGTTGCTCAGCTGCAGCATAATCGAAGATTTGCTGCATAGCGTCTTTCCCCGCCTTTTTCTTTGCTGCCATTTTTTCAATCCGTTTAAAATATTCATTTTGCGCTCATCAATTTTATCGCTTCCCCACAAAACGGAAAACGTGGCTGGAATATACACAGTCACAGGCTGTTTTGTTGTAGGATCAGCATATTTTTCCACTCATTGGATTTGCACCGGTGACTGCATTCGCTTGGTTTTTTGCCATCTGTGCTTTACTTAGGTATGCAGATATCTTTAGTTGGAATAGCAAAATTATATCATAAATCGGCATTTTTTTATATTGTTTTGTGAAAAGTAATGCTTGCATTTTTATCGCCAGCAGAAAACGCGAGTCTTGTAGACAATGAAAACACAGATATCATGCTTGTCTGCAAATGCCTTCTGTTTGTTCTCAAAATAGGATTTTGTGTTTCAATCATCAGTTTATCCATGGTGTACCTCCTTTGTACACCATTATTTTAGTTCGCCATCCTTCATGTGTCTTTGCGCTAACCTTCAGATAACCTTAATTTTATTCTGCATCCTATACAGCACTTATTTTGCAAGCTATAATGAAAGCATCTCAATCAGGAAGGAGGTATCACGATGTACGAAAAATCAATTCTGATTGTAGATGATGAAATCGGTCTTCTGAAAATGACTCGTTCCATTTTTGAAGAAGCAGGATTCACGCAAATCACAACAGCCTCTTCTGCAAAAGAAGCATTCCAGCTGATTGCTCAGAAGATGCCGGATATGCTGATTTTAGATATTATGATGCCTGAAATGGATGGGCTGGAACTGTTGCAAGAGGTGCGTGCGGTCAGTAAAGTCCCCGTCCTGCTGCTCACTGCAAAGGGAGAAGCCGAGGACCGATATGCCGGGTTTGAGCTGGGCGCAGATGATTACCTTGTAAAACCTTTTCTGCCGAAAGAACTGCTCCTGCGGGTACAGGCGATCTTGAAGCGAGTCTACCCAAAGGGAAGTCGTATGGTATATCTGGCATCCTCATCCGTTGATCTGGACACCGCTGAAGTTCACCGGGGAGATCAAGTCATCCCACTGACCGCAAAAGAATTTGAGCTTTTTGAAAAGCTGGCAGCCAATGCCGGACATATCGTAACCATTGGGACTCTCTGCCAGACAGCTTGCGGAGAAATCTGGCAGGGATATGAAACCACACTTATGGTGCATATCCGCCATCTGCGAGAGAAACTGGAAGCAAATCCATCTGCGCCCGTATCCCTTCTCACCGTAAAAGGTCTGGGATACAAGTTGATCGTAAAGGGGATGAAGTGATGGAAAGCGCTTATCGTTTCTTTCGAAAATACTTTTTGTCCACGGCATTGATCCTGCTGCTTTTTTTCATCACAAATGTGGGATTGATTTTGGGTGTTCTCACTTTTGCAAACAGCAATTCCTCCGACCCGGACATTCCGATTGTTTCGATCTGTGACGGAATCCAGCTGCAGGATAATGGGACAATCATTGCAGACGAGTTCACTTGTGATGCCCTGCGGCAAAAGCAGGCATGGGCCATGATACTCGACCAGGACGGAAGCGTATGCTGGCAGCTGGATATGCCGGCAGATCTGCCAACAAAATACACCCTCACGGATGTGGCAAAATTCAGCCGATGGTATATCGAAGATTACCCGACCTATGTTTATGAGCATCCTGCAGGACTTTTGGTGATCGGATGTACACCGGGCAGTTTGGTCAAATGGAATTATTCTGTGGATTCCAATTATGTATCTTCTTTATTATTTGGTTCTATGGTTGTTATCGCAGCAAACCTTCTTCTGTTTTTGGCTCTGCTTTGGAGAAATACCCGAAAAGTAGAGCGAGCCATTTCACCGATCCTTCACGGTATTGAGCAAATCTCTGAGGGCAAGAAAGTGTCGCTTCCAAAGCGAGGGGAGCTTGCCCCCATCAATGAGAAATTGAACCGTGCCGGCGAGCATCTGCTGAAAAAGGAACAGGCTCGTGCAGAGTGGATCAATGGTATTTCCCATGATGTTCGGACACCGCTATCTTACATTCTGGGCTATGCCGGTAAATTAGAGGATGATCCTTCTCTTCCGTCCGAAGTGAGAGAGCAAGCGAGCACCATTCGGGTTCAAAGCGAAAAGCTGCGCAGATTGATTGCAGATCTCAATCTTTGCTCAAAGCTGGAATATTCCATGCAGCCGCTTGCGATGCAATCCGTCAATCTGTTGGAGATGGTTCGGCAAGTCATCGTGCAAACATTGGAAAGCGGCTTGGATGAGAAATACTCCATTGATTTACAAACGGATACCAACGGGCCTCATCTTGTTCAGGGAGATGCTTCTCTTCTGATACGGATGCTTGAGAATTTGATTGGCAACAGTATCGTTCATAATCCAAGCGGCTGCAGCATCAATATCTGTGTTTCACAAGAAAATGGAATGGTTCTCCTGTCCGTAAAGGATGACGGAAAGGGAACTTCTGCTGAAACATTGGAGCGGCTGAATGGTGCCAGTTTCACGGCAGAGCCGTATCAGGCCAGCGGCGAAGCCGCACATGGCATAGGACTTCGGTTGGTATGCCAAATTGTAAAAGCACATCAGGGAACCGTACAGTTTGAAAATCTCAGTCCGCACGGCTTTCTGGTCAAGATAGAATTGCCGATTTGCTTGGAATGAGCTGATTGATTAAAGCACAAGGGCTGGCGCGTTTCACGGCAGCCCTTGTGCTACGCTCAACAGTGTTTGCGCTTGTGAAATTTTCTTGACAAAATTTAGATTCAGCAGTATAATAACGGCGTTATATAACGATGTTATATCAAGGGAGGGACAGCTTTGAGTGAAAGTGAGCGCACGACATTGGAAAATATTATGGCGGTTGCGTGTGAGGAATTTCTGCAAAAGGGATTTCAGGGAGCCTCTCTGCGGAATATCGTTCGAAAAGCTGGGGTCACAACTGGTGCCTTTTACGGATATTTCAAGAGCAAGGAAGATTTATTTGACTCTCTTGTGAAGGGAGAGTATTTGCATATATTGGAGATGTACCAGACAACTTTGGAAAATTTCCAAGAGATGACACCCGATGAACAGCGGTCCTGTATGGCAGAGTATACCGTTTCCAAGTTGCTTGACATGACCGAATATATCTACGATAATTTCAGTGCGTTTCAATTGATATTGTGCTGCTCAGAGGGAACGCCTTATGAAAATTTGATTCACGAGATGGCGCAGATGGACTGTGATGCGACCCATGATTTTTCTAATGCAATGAACCAGAACGGCACTCCGATGAATGCAGTTCATCCACAGCTTGAGCATATGCTGACCAGTGGTATGTTTTGTGCATTTTTTGAAATCGTAGTACATGAGATTCCAAGGGAAAACGCAGAAGCATACATCAGACAGCTCGTCGATTTTTACGAAGCGGGCTGGAGGAAAATTATGGGGTACTGATGCCCTATAATTTTTTGAAATGCGGTTAGCTTTCGCTAACTTCTGCCGAATAGATTAAGCAGTCTGCTTGTTTATCCAAGCATTAAAAATAAAGGAAAGAGGTATTTCATTATGAAACAAGAGACAAAGCTCAAAGGAAAAGACTTAATCAACGTGGGGATCTATGCCGCCATTTACTGCGTGGTAACTACGGCGATCGCAATGCTCGGATACATTCCCATTATGATACCCTTATTGGTTGTGTTCTGTC
>JAHHTZ010000004.1 GCA_020024285.1 Oscillospiraceae bacterium
GTGACCCTCTGCTTGTAAGGCAGATGCTCTCCCAGCTGAGCTAAACTCCCATCTTATGTGTATCAGGTCATCCCTGACAACGTTGTTAATTATATCGTATCTTTTCTGATTTGTCAATACTTTCCCTCAGATTTTTTCAGACGGATTTTTCGCATGATTGTGCGGGATTTGGGTTTTTGTGCAGGAGGTAGTGAAAATTTTTTTATTTTCTGCTATACTAAAGAAAACCTTTATATTTTATCTTGGGAGAACGATATGCTGAAAAAAAATGATATCCTTGACGCTCAAATCACCGCCATGTCCTCGGATGGCAATGGCATTGCAAAAATAGATGGCTTTGTTGTATTTGTCCCCTGCTCCGCTGTGGGGGATGTTCTTCGCCTGCGCATCGTCAAAGTGCAGAAAAATTATTGCTTCGGAAAAATCGAGGAGATCCTGACTCCTGCTGCACAGCGCATTGCCCCCTCCTGCCCTGTGTATCAAAAATGCGGCGGTTGCTCGTTTCGCCATATCACCTACGAGCAGGAGCTGTGCCACAAGGCGCAGTTTGTTGCCGATACCCTCTCACGCATCGGCGGACTTGATCTGCCCCTTGACCCCATCGTACCGTCCCCGCTCGAGGAAGGATACCGCAACAAGGCGCAGTACCCCATCCGCATCGAGGACGGCGAAGTCGTTGCCGGATTTTTTGCAAAGCGCAGCCACCGTGTCATTCCCTGCGCCTCCTGTTCCCTCCAGCCGAAGTTTTTTACCGATATTGTGGAATATACCCAGACGTTTGCGAAAAGCTGCCGTATCCCCATCTACAACGAGGAAACGGGGCGCGGGCTTTTGCGCCACCTCTATATCCGCTACGGTGAAGTGAGCGGTCAGGTGATGGTGTGCCTTGTTGTCAACGGAAATTCCCTGCCCCATTCGGAAGAGTATATCAAGGGACTTTTGGAGGTATGTCCTTCTGTCGCTTCCGTTGTTCTCAACGTCAACAAACGTCAGGACAACGTGATCCTTGGGGAAAAATGCATCACTCTTTACGGAAGTGACACTATCGAGGATACCCTCTGCGGCGTTTCCTTCCATCTCTCCCCGCTGAGCTTCTATCAGGTCAACCGTCAAGCCGCACAAAAGCTCTACGAGCTTGCCGCCGATATGGCAGGGCTCAGCGGCTCGGAGCTTCTTGTTGACCTGTACTGCGGCGCCGGCACAATCGGGCTT
This sequence comes from Oscillospiraceae bacterium, assembly GCA_020024285.1. Lineage (GTDB taxonomy): Bacteria > Bacillota > Clostridia > Oscillospirales > Ruminococcaceae > Negativibacillus. The sequence goes on from JAHHTZ010000004.1 coordinate 1,213, forward strand.
TCGATGGCATCGCGTGTACGGGAATTGATCGGTGTGGAGATCATCCCGGATGCCGTGGAAAACGCACGCGAGAACGCCAAAAACTGCGGCATTGAGAATGCCCGCTTCCTCTGTGCAGATGCCGGAGAAGCTGCCAAAACGCTGGCGCAGGAGGGACTGCACCCGGATGTCATCGTGGTGGACCCACCGCGCAAGGGCTGCAGCGTCGATGTATTGGAAGCGATTCAGACGATGTCACCGAAAAAGCTTGTGATGATTTCCTGCAACTGCGCTTCCCTCGCCCGCGACTGCAAAGCACTGGATGCCATGGGTTACAAAGCCATCCGCGCCGTCCCGGTCGATCTCTTCCCACGGACGACACATGTAGAGACGGTAGTATTATTGTCCAAACTCAAAGAAGCCGAGCATCATATTGAAGTGGACCTGAATCTGGACGAAATGGATCTGACTTCTGCCGAGAGTAAAGCCACCTATGGCGAGATTCAGGATTATGTGAAAGAGCATACCGGCTTACAGGTCAGCCACCTGTATATCGCCCAAGTCAAGCGGAAGAACGGCATTATTGAGCGTGTGAACTACAACAAGTCAAAGTCTGAAAATGCCAGACAGCCGAAATGCCCACCGGAAAAAGAAAAGGCGATCACCGAGGCACTGAAGCATTTTCAGATGATTTAATGGAAACTCTCTATTCTTTATCAGAATTAGAGAGCCTTATATGGAGCGTTTATTTGTCCTGATTTGATGGGTTAGATAAACGCTCTTTTTATATCCAAAATTCTATGTAAAACCCTACCCTCTCATACTGCTTGCCAATTTAGAAGATTCTAATAACTCTCGTTCGACCGGGGGTTATTTTGCTTTCCATTGAAAATCCAAGTAAATCAAAATTAAGCAAAAAAATATAGTTTTCGCTCTATTAATAATTGAACTTTTCGATGTTTATGTTACAATTTAACATAGATTATTGTAAAGTGCTTTGTTTGTAAGAAAGGGTAGATGAATTACATGGCTGTCAGTTATAAGAAACTTTGGAAGCTGCTGATTGATAAAGACATGAAGAAAAAAGATCTGGCTAAATTGGCAAATATCAGTACATATACAATCAATAAAATGAATCGTGGTGATAATGTAAATACGGATACATTAGCGAAGATTTGTAGATCATTGAACTGTACTTTTGATGACATTATGGAAGTCATTCCTGAAGATATAGGTCGTTAAGGAGATAGCTGATGCAGATTTTAGATAACATCAATGATACTGTCCGTGACGATTTGAAGAAGATAGTTCATAGAGGAAGTAAGATTTCAATCGCTGCCGCTTGTTTTTCAATTTACGCATATCAGGAACTTAGAAAGCAGTTAGAGGGCATTGAAGAACTGCAATTTATTTTCACTTCCCCAACATTTATTACAGAGAAAACTCCGAAGGCAAAGCGAGAATTTTACATTCACCGATTATCAAGAGAACGCAGCCTTTATGGAACTGAATTTGAAGTGAAGCTTCGAAATGAGTTAACTCAAAAAGCAATTTCAAAAGAATGTGCGGATTGGATTCGGCAGAAAGCAACTTTCAAATCTAATGTAACTCAAGAGCAGATGATGGGCTTTATGACCGTTGACCAGAGTACCTATATGCCTATCAACGGATTTACCACTGTTGACCTTGGCTGTGAACGTGGCAACAATGCATATTACCCTGTTCAAAAAACAGAGAGCTTTGAGAACGCAAACTACTTCATTAAGCTCTTTGATGAGCTTTGGGATGACCCCAAAAAGCTGCAAGATGTTACAAACATTGTTATAGAAAGCATTGGTGCTGCATATAAGGAAAACTCACCGGATTTCATTTACTTTTTTACACTGTATAACATTTTTAATGAATTTCTGGATGACATTTCCGAAGATGAACTTCCAAATGAAGCTACTGGCTTCAAGCAGAGTAAAATCTGGAATATGCTTTATAATTTCCAGAAAGACGCTGCACTTGCCATCATCAGCAAGCTGGAAAGGTATAATGGTTGTATCTTGGCTGATAGCGTAGGTCTTGGTAAGACTTTTACCGCTCTTGCGGTTGTGAAATATTATGAAAACAGAAACAAATCCGTTCTGGTCCTCTGTCCGAAAAAGCTTTCCGAGAACTGGAATACATATAAGGGAAACTACATTAACAACCCGATTGCAGAGGACAGGCTCCGTTATGATGTTTTGTATCATACTGATCTTTCTCGTGACCACGGATCGTCAAATGGAATCGATCTGGATCGTTTGAACTGGGGAAATTATGACCTTGTTGTTATTGACGAGAGTCACAATTTCCGTAATGGTGGAGAGGTTTCCGGTGAAGGTGACAAAGAAAATCGTTATCTTCATCTACTGAATAAAGTTGTGCGGGCTGGCGTTAAAACGAAAGTCCTCATGCTCTCTGCAACTCCGGTCAACAATAAATTTATTGACTTAAAGAACCAGCTTGCTCTTGCTTATGAGGGAGATACAGCTCAAATCAACGATAAATTGGATACGACAAAGAGCATTGATGAGATTTTTCGTCAGGCACAAAAAGCGTTCAATGCATGGAGCAAACTGCCTATAGAAGAACGTACCACTGATGCATTGCTCAAAACGCTGGACTTTGATTTCTTTGAAATGTTGGACAGTGTGACTATAGCTCGTTCCAGACGACACATTGAGAAATATTACAGCACATCAGATATTGGCAAGTTTCCTGAAAGACTGCCTCCTATTTCTTTGAGACCGTGCTTGACAGATCTCAGTGGCACTATCAACTACAACGAAATATATGGAGTGTTGATGTCTCTAAACCTTACAATTTACACCCCATCCAATTATATCATGCCATCTAAGATGGCAAAATATATTGATCTGACCCACAATAAAGGAACCAGTTTAACTCAACAAGGTCGTGAAGAAGGTATCCGTCGCTTGATGAGCATCAACCTTTTGAAGCGGCTGGAAAGTTCAGTACATTCTTTCCGTCTTACATTAGAAAGAATTACAAATCTGATCAACTCTACGATTAAAACAATTAAAAAATACCAGAACAACAACTTTGTTTTGAATCTTACCGATCTATCCAATGTGAACGATTTTGATTTAGACGACCAAAATACAGACCTTTTCTCTGTTGGTAAGAAAGTCAAAATTGATCTTGCAGATATGGATTATCTTTCTTGGCTTAATGAACTGGAAAAGGATGCAGAAAATCTTGAGCTTTTGACTTTGATGATTTCTGATGTGACACCAGAGCACGACACCAAACTTCAAACTCTCTTTGATTTGATTCGTAAAAAAATGGCGAACCCCATCAATGAAGGCAACCGCAAGATTATTATCTTTACAGCCTTTTCTGATACTGCTGATTACTTATATAACCATGTAAGTAAGTTTGCTAAGAAAGAGTTTGGTCTGGAAGTCGCTGAGATTACTGGATCTGTTGATGGAAAGACAACAATCCCCCGTTTACGCTCCGACTTGAATACTGTCTTAACGTGTTTTTCTCCCAAGTCAAAAGGCAAGGATATTTTGATGCCGGGTAGTAAGGATGAGTTGGATATTCTGATTGCCACTGACTGTATCTCTGAAGGTCAGAACTTGCAGGACTGTGACTATCTGGTGAACTACGATATTCACTGGAATCCTGTCCGTATTATTCAGAGATTTGGACGAATAGACCGCATCGGTAGTACTAACGACTATATACAGTTAGTGAATTTTTGGCCTGATATGGATTTGGACGAATATATCAACTTGAAAAGCCGTGTTGAAACTCGTATGCGCATTTCGGTTATGACTTCTACTGGTGACGACAACCTTATCAATCCTGAGGAAAAAGGAGATTTGGAATACCGTAAAGCACAGCTGAAACGCTTGCAGGAGGAAGTTGTGGATATTGAAGAAATGTCTACTGGTATCTCTATTATGGACTTAGGACTGAATGAATTTCGTCTTGATTTGTTGGAGTATATGAAACACAACTACGATGTTGAAACAGCTCCAAACGGTATGCATGCTGTGGTTCCAAAATGTGAAGATACTCCAGCTGGTGTTATCTTCGTTATGAAGAATATCAACAATAACGTAAACATTGATAATAGAAATCGTATTCATCCATTCTATATGGTTTATATCAGTGAAGATGGTGAAATCATCTGCGACTACTTGAATCCAAAGAAAATGCTGGACACAATCCGCCTTCTGTGCCGAGGTAAGGACAAGCCAATCATTTCCCTTTGTAAGAAGTTCAATGACGAGACCAGGGATGGACGAGACATGGCAGACATATCAGAGCTGCTAAGTGAAGCAATCAATTCTATCATTGATGTCAAAGAAGAAAACGACATTGACAGCTTGTTCAAGAGTGGCGGAACTTCTGCATTGTTGTCTGCTGTATCGGGTTTGAATGATTTTGAACTAATTTGCTTTTTGGTAGTGAGGTAAGGATGTATCAATATGCTTGGTTTGCCAAAGTCCACAGAATTCAACAAACGGATTCCAAAGCAAAAATTTTATGAGCAAATCGACATCACCCCTACCCTAAAGAGAGCATTCGTCGAGCAGATTCGCACAATCTATTGGCGAAATAAGCTGGCAGTCTCAACTCTGAATATTGCTTCTGGCGAGCGAGTAACAGAAATCGAAGTTTTTGAGATTCGTTTATCTGAGCCTGCTTTGAATGAAGCTGTGCTGAGGCAGATTGATAAGGAAATTCCGTATCACCTCCTGTTTCTTCTGGAGTATGAAGAAAAGTATCAGGCTTGGATTGGCTACAAAGAAGCTGCTGAGTCCGGCAAGAACGCTTTCAAGGTCAGCCGTTATTACCACACAGAATGGATGGAAGAAGAAAATCTTTTTCTAAAAATGGATGGACTGAACATGGACACAATCTATGATAATTTTGTGCGTCAGATTGCTGGTAATGCGTTACAGTCCAACAAAGCAGAAAGTCTGAAAGAGTCTGTGGAACGTGAGAGTCGAAGATTAACTCTGCAAAAGCAAATCCAAACGTTGGAAGCAAAAATGCGGAAGGAAAAACAGCTCAACCGCCAAATACAGCTGAACACAGAACTAAAAAAATTTAGGAAAGACCTGGAGGCGATAAAATAATGGATATTATAAATATAATAGCACTTATCTTAGTGCCAATAGTTGCAGTTGTTGTTGGACATTGGTTACAGGATCGAGCACAAAAACGAAACGACAAAATGATGATTTTCAAGGTACTGATGACAAGTCGAATTTATGGATGGACAAATGAAAGCGTTCAAGCTATGAATTTAATCGATATTGTTTTTTCAGACGACCAAGAAGTCCGTAAGCAGTGGAAAGTTTGTTTTGATAAAATGTTCGTAGAAAATCCAACAGATACTGAATTAGCCAAAATGAAGTTGGAAAGAGAAAAGCTCTTAGAAACAATGGCGAAGTCATTAGGCTATAAGAATGTTATTACATGGGAATCTATACAAAACCCTTACATTCCAAAAGGTATGATAGATTTAATGGAACAACAGCAAGCATATCAAAATAATCAATCGTTTATCATGGAGCAAATGAAAAGTATAATGCCAGAAATCAGAAAGGAAAATCCTAATGGAAAAGATGAAAATGGAAACGCCTGATATGACGATGCAAAATATTGAAAAAATCGGCGCACTGTTCCCCAACTGCATCACAGAAGCACTGGACGAGGAACACAGCACACCTGAAAAGAAGGTATATAAAAAAGCCATCAATTTTGAAATGCTCAAGCAGATGCTTTCTTCTGATGTGTTGGAGGGCGACGAAGCTTATGAATTCACTTGGGTGGGAAAGAAAGCAGCTATTGTGGAAGCGAACAAGCCGATCCGTAAGACCCTGCGCCCTTGCCCTGAAGAAAGCAAGGACTGGGACAATACCGAAAACCTCTACATAGAGGGCGATAATTTGGAAGTTCTCAAGTTGTTGCAAGAGAGCTATCTGGGCAAGGTGAAGATGATTTATATTGACCCACCCTACAATACAGGTAATGACTTTATCTATCGAGACAACTTTGCTCAGAGTTCCGATGAATACAATGAGGACAGCGGCGTTTATGACGAAGACGAGAACCGCCTGTTCAAAAACACCGATACCAACGGACGTTTTCATTCTGATTGGTGTAGTATGATTTATTCAAGGCTTCTTCTTGCAAGAAGTATGTTATGTGACAATGGGTTTATTTTTATTTCTATTGATGACAACGAAATGGATAGTTTAAAAAAAATGTGTGACGAAGTTTTTGGTGCAGACAATCATTGTGGAACTTTTGTTATAAACTCAACACCTAACGCTAGAGATTATGGGCATATTGGAAAAATGCATGAATTTTGTTTGTTTTATGCCAAAAACATCATAAAAGCAGAGTCAAAAATGCTTCCTAATGAAAATAAAACTTTTAAATATAATGATAAAAATGGTGGATATAATATTCATCCACTGTACAATAGCAATGAAGCATTTAACCAACAAAATAGGCCTAATTTGTATTATCCTTTTTACATCTACTTGGATCAGCCAATTGATAAAGGTTTTTTTGAGATTGGGTTAGAAGAAAAAGAAGGTAGCATAGAGATATATCCCCCAAAATCAATAAAAAATGGTGTACAATTTGTTTGGCGGTGGGGAAAAGAAAAGGCGCTTCAAAATATAAATAAAGAAATTATTGGATACGAAATAAAACCTGGCGAATATCGAATTGTTCAAAAAATGAGACATGAGGAGAAGATTATTCGAAGCCTTTTAGCTGATACAAAATATTCAAGCCGTCGAGGCACCGCAGAGGTTGAAAATATTTTAAATGGAAAAATATTCTCATTCCCAAAACCATTGTCGCTTATTGAAGATTTTTGTAAAGTTACTTTATCTGAAACTGACATTGCTTTAGATTTCTTCTCCGGTTCCGCAACCACAGCCCATGCAGTTATGCAGTTAAATGCAGAAGACGGCGGACACCGCAAATTTATCATGGTACAGCTTCCTGAACCTTGTGATAAACAAAGCGAAGCCTATAAAGCCGGCTACAAGAATATCTGTGAGATCGGCAAAGAGCGTATCCGCCGTGCCGGTGAGAAGATCAAAGAAGAAAGTTCGTTGACGACCACTAATTTGGATGTTGGGTTCCGTGTTTTCAAGCTGGATGACAGCAATATGAAAGATGTTTACTATGCAGCAGATGATTACGATTGGAAAATGCTTGCGGATATGATTTCCAATATCAAAGAAGACCGCACCGACCTTGATTTGTTCTTTGGCTGTCTGCTGGAATGGGGTCTCCCCCTTTCTATGCCCTATCACAGCGAAAAGATTGAAAACTGCACTGTTCATACCTACAATGATGGAGATCTGATCGCCTGCTTTGATAATCATATTCCGGAAAGTGTTGTCAAAGAAATTGCAAAACGCAAACCACTCCGTGCCGTATTCCGAGATTCCGGATTTGCTGACAGCCCCGCTAAGATCAATGTATTTGAAATCTTCAAGCTGTATATGCCGGAGGATGCGGATGATATTACCAAGCGTGTAAAAGTTATTTAAGAAAGGAGCTTTTTGGTGAAATTACAATTCAAGCATCAGAAGTTCCAGGCAGATGCCGCTAAAGCAGTTGTGGATGTATTCGCTGGTCAGCCTTACCTTACCCCTACCTATATGATAGACAGCGGTATTGGAAAAGATAAATATGGTATGAGTGGATATAATCAATCGTTTGATGAGGATGAAGATTTTACCGGCTGGCGTAATGAAAGAATTGTACCGGAGTTGAACGACGGTCTGATTCTGGAACACTTACAAAAAATTCAAAGAGCAAATCAGATTAAACCATCGACCAAGTTGGAGGGACGATATAATCTGACCATAGAGATGGAAACCGGTGTTGGTAAGACATACACCTATATTAAGACGGTGTATGAGTTAAACAAGCACTATGGCTGGAGCAAGTTCATCATTGTGGTTCCAAGTATTGCTATTCGTGAGGGCGTGTATAAGTCCCTTGAGGTAACGCAGGAACATTTCGCAGAAGAATACGGAAAGAAAATCCGCTTTTTTATTTATAACTCTACCCAGCTTACCGAGATCGACCGTTTTGCATCGGACAGCTCTATCAATGTAATGATTATCAACTCGCAGGCATTTAATGCAAGAGGTAAGGATGCTCGTCGTATTTACATGAAGCTGGATGAGTTCCGTTCCCGTCGCCCGATTGATATTATTGCAAAGACGAATCCGATTCTTATTATTGATGAGCCACAGTCCGTTGAGGGCAAACAAACAAAAGAACGACTGAACGAGTTCAACCCTTTGATGACATTGCGTTATTCCGCAACCCATAAAGATGATAGCATCTACAATATGGTGTATCGTCTGGATGCGATGGAAGCCTATAACAAGAAGCTGGTTAAAAAGATTTCTGTAAAAGGAATCACAGAATCCGGCAGCACTGCTACGGAAAGTTATGTGTATTTGGAGAGTGTAAATCTCTCCAAAGCTGATCCTACAGCAACGATTCAGTTCGATTTCAAAGGTGCCCGCAGCATCCGCAAAAAGACCATGACTGTTGGCATTGGTTTTAATTTGTACGATAACTCCGGACAGATGGAAGAATACAAAGATGGATTTGTAGTGAAGTCCATTGATGGACGAGATAACTCTGTTGAATTTCTAAATGGCATTAAGATTTATGCAGGTGATGTCATCGGTAAAGTCAGCGAGGAACAGCTTCGCCGCATTCAGATTCGTGAAACGATTCTGTCCCATATTGAGAGAGAAAGACAACTGTTCTACAAGGGCATTAAGGTTCTATCCCTGTTTTTCATTGACGAAGTTGCCCATTATAAACAATATGATGCTGCTGGACAGCCTTTTAACGGCATCTTTGCTGATATGTTTGAAGAAGAATATAATGACATTGTTGGGCAGTTGCAGATTTCCTTGGGTGAGGATGATTACATTAAATATCTGAATGCTATCCCAGCATCCAGCACTCATGCGGGTTATTTCTCTGTAGACAAGAAAGGCAAAATGGCCAATAGTAAGCTGAGTGATAAAAAGGAACGCACTTCTGATGATATTGATGCCTACGATCTGATCATGAAGAACAAAGAACTTCTCCTTGACCGAGACCCGAAAAAATCTCCAGTACGATTTATTTTCTCGCACTCGGCTCTGCGTGAAGGCTGGGATAACCCTAATGTATTTCAGATTTGTACCTTGAAGCAAAGCAGCAGCGATGTGCGCAAGAGACAGGAAGTTGGCCGTGGACTCCGTCTTTGTGTTAACCAGGACGGTGAAAGAATGGATTCTAATATCCTGGGCAATGATGTTCACAACATCAATGTACTGACCGTTATTGCCAGTGAAAGCTATGAAAGCTTTGCAAAAGGCTTGCAGTCTGAGCTGGCCGATGCAGTTGCCAGCCGTCCGCAGGCTGTCACCGCCGATCTGTTCAAAGGCAAGGTTATTGTGGATGCAAGAGGAAATGAACAGGTTGTGGATACTGATACTGCAAATGCTATTCATTTTGATTTGATTGTGAATGGATATATTGATAAAAAGGGCGTACTTACTGACAAGTACTATGCAGACAAGGCAAACAATGAAATAAAAATCGCTGAAGAAGTTGCGGATTGTGCAGATTCTGTTATTAAGATTTTGGATTCTGTTTATGATAGTCGTTCTATGCAACCAGAAGATGCTCGTAAAAATAATATCGAGTTGCAGATTGACGATAAGAAGTTGGCAATGCCTCAGTTTAAAGCTCTTTGGGAACGTATCAGTCCGAAATCTGTATATGTAGTTGATTTTGATACTGATGAATTGGTTCAGAAATCTATTGCATCGCTGAACCTCAACCTCCATGTTGCAAAGATTTACTTCAAAGTGGAAACAGGCTCAATGGAAGAAATTAAGTCCAAGGATGCCCTCCAGAGTGGTAGTTCTTTTATTAAGGAACAGTCGGCTACATACGATGCCTCCAAAAGAATTTCCGCTAATCATGGAGTGAAATATGATCTGGTGGGAAAACTGGTTGAAGAAACCGGATTGACTCGTAAAGCGGTGGTGGATATTCTTGTTGGCATCGAAAAAGATGTATTTAACCAGTTCAAAAACAATCCTGAAGAATTCATTATCAAGGCAGCTTCCCTTATTAATGATGAAAAGGCAACTGCAATCATCCAGCATATTACATATAATGTTCTGGACGAAAAATACAGTACTGATATTTTCACTGAGCCAACTATTAAGGGTAAGCTTGGTATAAATGCAATGAAGGCAACTCGTCATCTGTATGACCACATTGTTTATGACTCTACAAACGAGCGTGATTTTGCCGCTGATTTGGATACTAGCACTGATGTTGCTGTGTATGTGAAGCTTCCTGACAGTTTCTATATTTCCACTCCTGTGGGACACTATAACCCTGACTGGGCAATTGCCTTTTACGATGGAACTGTAAAGCATATTTACTTCGTTGCTGAAACCAAAGGTTCTATGAGTTCTATGCAGTTAAGAGAAATTGAACAATCTAAAATTCATTGTGCAAAAGAGCATTTCAAAGCAATTAGTGGTGAAAATGTGATTTGCGATGTAGTGGACAGTTATCAGGCGTTGCTTGAAAAAGTAATGAAATGATGAGTATCAAAAAACAGACACATATTTTACCTGTTCAGAAAGGTAGAATTTGTGTCTGTTTTTCTGTGTTTGTGCATGGCTAAATCCTGCCTATCTTAACAGGATGGATAGCCACTGCACGAACATGGGGTTTCCAAAGGGGAAACACCTTTGGCTCTGGGTCATCCAATAGGGGCGAGCAGCATCCCTGTTGGCATAGGGTGTCCGCGGGAGGCTTCCAAAGGAGGGCAGCGCCCGTCCTTGGCACACGACTTTCAGGGAAAGTCTATTGTGTTATACCTTTGTGGAGATGATGACAGCCAGAAGCACAGGACATTCCTTTGATGTGTGCTGTACTTCTGGCGTTCTGGTGAGAAAGATTGCCCTATGTGCGGGCAATCTGAGCAACAGCACATCATTGGAACAAAGGGATATAAAAACTTTCGGACAGCCTGATACAGTTCCCAGACTTCCTCTTTCTTGATGTAAATTTCTTCTGGTGAAAGAACAAACGGATGAGCGATGGCTTCGATGCGCTGCATTTGCTCTTCTTCGTTGAGTATGTCCTCCAAACGGATGATCTGAAATGCGAGCCCATCTTTTTCTGAGATTTTTATTTCAAACTGAGAGATCTCCGCTCGAACAAAGTCGATCATAGCATTTCGAATTGCTGGGGCTGCATAAGTCAGGAACTTCATACCTCGGCTATCATCAAAACATGTGACAGCGTTCAGAAGGCCAATACTCCCCTCCTGAATCAGATCATCTTGGTCAAGGCACAAGTTGCTTTGGGAAAGGTTCATACTTTGATACAATTCGTTTGCGATTTTACAAATAAATCCAAGATTATTTTTCAGAAGCAAATCACGAGCGGCAGGTTCGCCCTTCTGTGCGAGAGCGCAAAGCTGCTCATTGCTTCGGGTCTGCATCCTGTTTCTCCTGTGCCTGTTCTAATGTACGCTGCATAAATTCCTGAAGAGCCAGTCCAAGTTTGCTCAGTGCATCCTGATCGACACCATCCATACCAGCTACACTGCCTGTAATAGCCTGTGCGATCTGCTCCGGTGAGATGGATGGCTGCGGCATATCTTGTCCCTTTATCAATGTGGAAAAGGGAGCTTATCGGTCAGGATTCAAAAAGACAGCGAGGAACCTGTTTACGAAAGCGATGACATTTTGGCATCGAATGAATTCAATGTCGAAATCGAAGAAGGTGGAACCGATACAATTACTGTAACAGGGGAAAAAGCAAAAGGCAGCGTTCGCTTTGCTGTGGCAGGCATTGAATGGATTCCCGTCAGCGCTTTCCCCTCCCCTGCACCGCCCCCCGGCGTGAACACACAACGGGAGCGGACCGCAAGCAACAGCAGGTTGCTTGCTTATCCATGGCATCAATGTCATAATAAGGGTAAGGCGGTGATTTATATGCAAACAAAGGATATTATATTGGAGCTTCGGACAAAACACGGATTCTCTCAGGAAGAGCTTGCCCAAAAGGTCTACGTCACCCGGCAGGCGGTATCGCGCTGGGAAAACGGCGAAACCGTGCCGAATACGGAGACACTGAAGCTGTTATCAAAGCTGTTTGATGTTTCAATCAACACGCTGTTGGGCTCCCCGCAAACGCTCATCTGCCAATGCTGCGGGATGCCGCTTGATGATTCCTCGACCAGCAGAGAAACCGACGGTACGTTCAACGAGGACTATTGCAAGTGGTGTTATGTGGACGGAACCTTCGTTTACAAAAAGCTTGAGGAGCTAACGGATTTTCTCGTTGAGCATATGTCAAACGAGAACTGGTCCGCAGAGCAGGCGCGGGCTTACTTTGAGGAGCAGCTTCCCAAGCTGAAGCACTGGCGTTCAAACATGTAACTGCAATCTGACAGAAGCAGGAGCTGATCGGTTTTATGAAACCGGTCAGCTCCTTTTTTGCTGCATGGATTTGGGACAGGTCTGCTGTCCGATCTGTTACAAAAGCGTGATGTTTAAGAAATCATGCTGGATTTTACCAATGATTATAGTATAATGAAGGAGAATAAAGCGTTGCAAAAGCGGGCACAGTGTCCCTCACGTTCGGATCATGCTTTGCCGGACATCTGCGAAAGGAGAAAGTGAGTATGCACGAATTTTATGCAGCGAATCAAGCGAAGTTCAAAAAAGATATGGATCAGCTCCTCAAGCCCATTGCGGACGAGCTAATAAAGGAAACGGGCAGGACCTACCCACAGCTTTTTGAAGAGGTATGGGACTACTACCGAAGCGAGCTGCTCGAAAAATTCCCGTATATCGGCGGCAATCAGGTGAGCGGGACCCGAAACCTCACCGGTGCCTATTGCTACATCGCCCTTGGTGTGGTGTGCAGAAAATATGGAGTATCCCTTGAACGATGGGGCTATCTGATTACCCTTGCCTATGAGCGATATTTTGACAAAATCCCCAATTCAATCAAGAAGCTGACCGGAATGCTTCTGTCAAAGCCGAAGCTCGTCAATAAGATGCTCCGAAAAAAGGATGCCAAAAACGCTGCCAACGCGAGAAAAAATCCCGGCAGCTTTGAAACGCAGACACAGGAACCCACCGCCGAATACACCACCATCTACCATACCACTGTGTGCCCTCTTGCAAATTTTGCGAAGGAATATGGTTATATGGAGTATATGCCCTACATCTGCAACCTCGACTACGTGATGTTTGCATCGTTTGGGCTCCCCTTCTACCGCGAAAAAACCTGCGCTGCCGGCGACGGATGCTGTGATTTCAAATTTAAGCCGGGAGCCCCCATCGTTCCGGCATGGCCCTGCCATGCCACCGATGAGAATGATCCGCTGAGCTGAACGCCGGTATGCTGCATCCTGTATTATGGAAGAAATTACTATGAGAGGTGAACACAATGAATCGAAAAGAAATCGCACAGGAAACTGTTGTGATCCAGCGTCAGGGCTTTTATGAATACAACGGAAGGAAGATCGATTTTTCCCATCTGCAAAACGCTTCCGTCCAAAACAGCATCCTGATCGAGCCGCATCAGTGGCAGAGCTTTGAGCTTCCAAAACACTCCCCGGTGAAAACGGAGCTTGCCTTGACCGCGGAAAATACCGTGGATGCCGTTTTGCGCCTGTGCCATGAGGGGAAGCAGAAGATCGGTGTGCTCAATTTTGCCAGTGCCAAGAATCCGGGCGGCGGATTCTTAAACGGCGCGATGGCGCAGGAAGAAAGCCTTGCTGCTGCAAGCGGACTGTACGAAACGCTGTGCAAAAATCCCCGCTACTATGAAGAAAACCGCGCCTGCAAGAGTATGATCTATACAGACCATGCCATTTTCTCTCCGGAGGTAGTGTTCTTTCGCAACGGAGCGTTTGCGCTGATCGAGCAGCCGGTGACCGCTTCCGTTTTGACGATGCCGGCGGTCAACCATGCGCAGGTGATCCAAAAGGGTGAGGACCTCGAAAAGGCAAACGCAGCGATGCGCGCCCGCATGGGGCTTTGTCTTTTGGGCTTTGCACAGACGGGATGCCGCCACCTCATCCTTGGGGCATACGGCTGCGGGGTATTTGGCAACGACCCTGCTGCGGTTTCGCGCTGGTGGAAGCAATGGCTGGACGGAGAATTTTTCGGATTCTTCGATTCGGTCACATTTGCGATTTACGACCGCTCCAAAAATCAGGCGTGCCGGCACGCCTTCGAGCAGGTCTTCGGGAAAAGTGTGTGAGATCGGAAGGTGAACACGATGAATCAAAAGAAGCAGGATGAAGAGCTGGGACGGTTTTTGAGCCTGATCCTGCGGCATAAGCCGCAGCTTGCGGGCATTGCACTGGACTCCCACGGCTGGGCGCAGGTGGATGCTCTTTTGGAGGGCTGCCGCCGCGCAGGAAGGATGATCGATCAGAAGACGCTGGAGCGAATCGTTGCAGAAAACAATAAGCAGCGGTATTCCTTCAACGAAGATCATACCAAGATCCGCGCCAATCAAGGGCATTCCATCGCGGTCGATTTGCAGCTGTGTGAACAGCTCCCCCCTCCCCGACTGTACCACGGCACGGCGACCCGGTTTTTGGAGGATATTCGGGCAAACGGCATCCAGAAGCGCTCGCGCCAGTATGTCCATCTGTCGCAGGATCGGCAAACCGCAAAACAGGTGGGGGCGCGCCACGGAACCCCTGTGATCCTGCCGATCGATACAGAAAAAATGCGCGCAGAGGGATTGCGCTTCTATCGTTCGGAAAACGGCGTCTGGCTTTGTGAGCATGTGCCGTGGAGCTGCGTTATCGAGTCGGAAATCGGCGAATCGGACAACTGATTGCAATTTATCTTATGTAGTGATACCAAACAGGAAATCCTTCATGGGGCTTCCTGCTTTCCCCTTGCTTTTTATAAATTCCCAAATAATCAAGATTTTGAACCGAAAATTCGGGAAATTTTGCGTGGACAAAATTTACTCTTTTAGTGTATAATTAGGTTGGAATTATTTTGAAGTTTATTTGGAATACATCCTGCATTGCAGCACTGTTTTTATGCTTTTATCGGACAATAGCTCGGCTGCACTGCTTTTTTGAGAAAGGATGTTTGTGATAAGAAGGGAGGCGCAGTAATGAAAAAGTGGTTAGAATCAAGAGAAGCAAAAAAGATCACCCGAATCATCCTCATCCTGTTTGTGGTTTTGGTGATGCAGATTTTTGGGGTTATGCGGTTTAATCAAAGGCTGTACGGTATGTCGCTGGAGCATTCCATCCAGCAGGTAGAGGAATTGTCCACCTTTGTGGAAAGAAATCTGTACCTAAAGCTGGATCAGCATACCGATGTTTTAAAAATTATTGCAACCCATCTTGAAGATGAGGAGCTTTTGTTTTCCGATCGGGTCCAGGAGCGCCTGTACTCTCTGTATTCGATTGTGGACTTTCAGCTGATGGGCATTTCGGACCTCGACGGAAAGGGCATCGATTGCAACGGGAACCAGTACAACATTTCCTACGATCACATCCGCGATGACATCGAAAAGGATGAAGTCTACATCTCAAACGTGCTGAAAAACGGCAGTGACACACTCATTTTTGTTGCTGTCCCGCTCAAGCACCACGGGGAGATTTGCGGCATCCTCTGGGGCAAATACCCCCTTTCTTCCATTGTGGACAGCATGGATTTTGCAAACGATTCCTATCAGTATTTCCAGATCATCGACGACAGAGGCTTCTACCTCATTCCCTCCGAAAACAAGTTTGCGCTCAATCAAAACCGGGATTTTCTCGGACGCCCCATCTGGGAGGAGCTCGAAAATTATACCTATTCGGGCGACATGTCCGCAAAAAAGATTTACGAAAGCATCCAGCGCAAGGAAAGCGGACATTTCCATTTTCAAGATGGAACCAACGGTCGTTATGTCAGCTACCGCCCGCTCAAAATCAACAACTGGTATCTCCTGTCGGTTCAGGTGGACGAAGGGCTGCATGACTATGTTTACCGCACACGAAAAATTTCTGTCCATTTTTTCATCATGCTCACGATCGGCGTGGTAACGATTTTCGGCATCATCTACAACCTCATCTACACGATGTACCAGAAGATGGCGACCCAGAACCGAAGAATCCTGGCAATCAACCTTATGCTCCGCACCACGCTGCAGCAGACAAAAAACATCCCGTTCACCATCGACCATGTCCTCAAGCAGATCACCTTCTATGGCTATCCGGCGGAGCAAGGGACACAGTACCGCTCCTTTGACGATGTGAAGCCGGAGAAGGTACTGCAAAAAGGGCTGCTCGATCCTGAGAGCCTGACGCAATATACAGAGCTGTATCAATGTTTGATCATAGAGAAAAAAGTCTGTGAGCCATTCATCATCTGTACCCATATGCGCGGCAAAAAGGAATGGGTGCGTGTACGGATCATTTCCGACAATGCCGGCGGCACAAATCAGACCATCGGTGTTTTGGAGGACTACGGAGAGCAGCGCGAAAAGGATCTTCAAATCGAAACTCACCTCGATGATATCAAAAAGATCGAGCAGGAATCCAAGATCGATTTTCTCACGAAGCTCTACAATCGGCAGGCATTTCTCGAAGAAATCGAGGTGGCTCTCAAAGAAAATGAGCAGAGAAATCAAATCGGAGCACTGCTCATCCTGGACCTCGACCACTTCAAGGAGGTCAACGACTGTCTGGGACATGCAATGGGAGATGTTGTGCTGCAAAAAACAGCCGATACCCTGCTGCACTTCTTCCGCAAGGGAGATATCATCGGACGTCTTGGCGGCGATGAATTTGTCATATTTGCACCGGATATCAGGAACCTTTCTGCCTTCGAGCCGCGCATCCGGGACCTCAATCATCTTTTGAACCAGGAGCACAGCAAGGACGGCAAGAGCGTTCAGGTCAGCGCATCCATCGGAATCATGCTGACCGATTCTCAGAATTCTACCTTCCCGTCTCTTTATGAAAAAGCGGATCAGGCATTGTATCAGGTAAAGGAAAACGGCAAAAACGGATACCGCTTCTATTCCGAGAGGGTGTGAGCATCCGATCGGGCTGCCTGTTCGAAGTGATCTGCACCAGAAGCAAGCGCAATTTGAAGCTATAGCAGGCAGAGTCAAAACACCTCTGCCTGCATATTGCGGACTTTCGGAAGGACAGACTGCTTCGGGGCTCCCTTGGAGCGGTGCAAAATTTAAGTTGCTGCTTTTGCGGCAGCAAGCAAACGGAGAACGTGACATACAGCAAGGGGACAGCCCGGAATGGGCTGTCCCCTTGCTGTATGATTTTCTGTCACCTTGGACTGCGCACGAGGCGGCGGCGCAGCTCAAACACATCCTTCTCATTGATGAGCAGCAGCGGAACACGCTCCCCATTCTTGAGGACTGCTGCATATTGCCGCCCGTTGAACTGGACAAGCTCGATGTCGTTTAGATACAGCAGGATCGGATAGAGCGTGCTGCGCATCAGGACAAAATGTTCGGAAAGGTCGATGCCGTCCCCGTGGTACAGCGAGTGATGGGGATCAAAAAATTCCTCACAGAACATCCGGCGGCGCCGCTCCCCGTCCTCCCATGCCCAGACGCGGCGCACGCTGCGCACCATAGAGGGAAACAGAGCGCGCAGGGCAACAACAAGCAGGACGAGGATGAAGATTACGGGGAATCCGATCAGCACAGGCGATGGCTCCTCCCTCGCCTCCGGATAAATGAGGATGCACAGCAGGAGGACCAGCGAGCCCATGCCGAGCAGGAAGATCCGATGCCCGCGCAGGAGCAGGCGTGTGATCTGTTTTTTGCACCATCTGTCGTCGTATAAATTTTCCTCCGAGTTCAGGTGCTCCTCCCGTTCGCTGAACAACAGGCGCAGCGAAACCGCAGTAAGGCTGAGCAGCACCTGAAACAGGATCGCATAGACGCTGTAGGTGTACCAGAGGACGAGCCGTTCGCTCATAAACACCCTTCCAAGCGGCGTGAAGATCCCCACAAACCCCACAAGGCACACAAGGTAGACGCCCCAGCTTGCGAGGGAAGTTATAAGCATGACCCACCATTTGATGTGCTCAAGCCAGCGGCTGACAAGGAGATTGAGTGGTACAAAGAGCACAAGCAGCGCTCCCACCTCCCAGAAGAGCCGCGGATCGTGCAGGAAGTAAAAAAGGTTCTTTGTGTCGTGAAATCCTCCGCCCAGAAAGGAGCCGCCCAGCAGTGCATCCATGACAGCATATGTCACAACGAAGACAAGGGGTACAAGACCGACAAACAGCCTTTCCGCTCCGCTGCGCCTTTGTGCGCTGCTAAGGATCACAAGGATGGACTGTGTTGCCTGAAAAATGATCTGCCCCATAACAAAGATCAGCGAAATGCTGGCGACCGGAACGGTATCGCAAACATATTCTGTCAAAAGCTCCCAGATTGCCATGCTCTGCATCACCTCATAGAAAAAATTTCGGATATTTTGTGAATATCCCAATTATATCGTATTTTGCTGAAAAATACCAGATACAGCGTTACTGCATGGGATGTACGCTCAAGGCAGCATCCCTGAGCGATTGCAGATCCGCTTCGTTTGGATGCTTGAGCGCTTCGTCAAAGTTATCGAGCATCATCTGCTTGTGGGGCATATTTTCCGCTTTTTCGTAGCGCTCGCGCACGCTCATCGGCATCCTGCCCTGACACATGAACGTACCGATGACGCAAACGGTTTCGTCAAGCAGTTTTTTCACATTGTTTAAGATTTTTTCGTAATACATAGGGTCCGCTCCGAAGCCTGCGGTTCCAAAGAGGAACACCTTCTTGTGGTGCAGGTTTTTTAAGAGCGCTTTCGTATTGTCATCGCAGGTGTCGCGGTCTGTCCAGAAGCCGACGTAGATCAGCTCTCCTTCGGGGGTGTGGTCGCCCGATTCGCCGTAGAAAACAAGGTCCTCCTGCGGGAGGCTCTCTTTGAGCGCCTCTGCCAGTGCTTTTGTGTTTCCGGTTTTGCTGCTGTAACTGATTGCGTATTGCATGATGATACTCTCCTTTTTTGGGTCAAATTCGATGCAGGTGTATCGATTGCTCGTTTTTTCTATTATTTTTATACCACCTTCTTCGGTGTGCGTCAACTGCTTAAAAAGCCCTGCAAAATGCAGAGCTTTTTAAGGTGATATGGGTATTATATTGAGTAAAGATGGGAAAGCAGAGATTATGGAAGGGTGTTATAATAGGTTTCCACCGATTCGAGGATGCTGTCCATTCCGCGAATCCCCATGATGGGAAGATGCGTTGCGATCTGTGCACGTTTTACAAGCGGGAAGCTCACGCACAGCGTGGTGTTGCTCTCGCTGCAAAGATGCAGCGACACTTCATCGGCGAACACAAGGCTGTGCTCCAGCGCACGAAACGCATCGATCTGCATCCGCTCTGTTTCAAAGGTGCGGATGGACGGATCTGCATCGTCGAGCATCTGCAAGCTGTGCGGACAGGCGCGCAGAGAAATTGGCATATTGATTTCCTTGAGGAGGTTTGTAAGTCCGCAAAGGGTATCATAATCTGCCATGACCGCAGCATTTGGCTTTTGCGGCTTTGCAGCGTACATCCTTGCATACATCTTGTAATCGATGGTGAGATCCTTGCGCTGTTTGAGGGTCTTTTCCATTGCTTCGGATACCGGCGTATCTAGAACCTTTGCAATTTCCTGAAGCCATGCTCCTGTTCCCTCATAGCCATACGGTGCGCCGTAGACATACGGAATCCCGTATTTTTCCTGCATCTTCTGTGCAGCCGGAAGTGCTTCGGCACGGAGCACGAGATTGATCTGTGCATCACCCATTTTTCCCAGGGCATCGACGGTGGTTTCCATCCCGAGGACTGCGTTCACATGGTATCCAAAGCTCTCCTGCATCAGGTTTTCGATTTCCCACAGGTCCGATTTGATGCGGTATGCGTGGGCAGATGCGCCCAGAACATTGTAGCTTTTTTCAATTTTATTGCCGCTTTGTCCGATCAGGTTTTTCTCGAGGGTGCTGTATATCGTGCGAAGTCCCACGCTGTAATCCCCTTTGAAGCCGCCTGTTTCGATCGGGATGAGCTTTGCCTGCACCTGATCCTGCATATAGCGGCAGACGCCCTTGATGTCTGTACCGATCACAGAGCTTACCGAGCTTGCCACCACAAAGATGACCTTCGGGCTGTAGTTTTCGTCGATTTCTTCGAGCGCATCCTCCAGGCGGGTGACATCGCCCATGATGACGTCGTCCTCGCTCATGTGGGTGGTGAAGAGGTTCTGATTCAGAGAAACGCCCATCGCCCCAAACATGCTGACGGAATAGTGCGTCGTTCCGGCGGGACCGTATTCCAGCACCGCAGCGTCCTTGATGGTGAGCAGCGTCCAGAGTGCTGCCATGCGGTCCGATGGTGTGGGTAAATATCTGCAAAGTGCCATTATCGGTTTCCTCCCTGTTCCACAAGCATTTTTGCCAGTTTAGCGGCGTCCGTCAAGGTGCGCAGCGCCGTCATGCAGACCTCCATGCCAAGCATGGATGAAAGCAGATCGGAATGCACCAGCGCGATGTTCTTCTTGCGCAGGCGCTCTGCGTACTCATGCCCCAGATAGAGGTTTGGCTTGAGCATATCATATACCGTTTGAAGCGGTGCGATGTTCGCCGTTTTTACAACGTATGGGTCATAGTGGCTCAGGATGGTCTGAAGCTCGGGGTGGTCCTCCCCCGGATAATCCACCGTCTGGATGAGCTTTGGCTCCATGCCAAGCTCTGTCATGAAGGCGTTGTACTCATAGCAGTCCACCGGAGTGTTGCCGTAGATGTAGCTCACGCCCTGCAAAAGCTCTTTTGCCTCCTGTACACAGCTCTGTGCTTTTTGGTAAAGCTCGTCGATCTCCTGCGGGAGCGGGAGCTGCAAATAGTGGAAAAGCTGCTGATAGGTCGCGTAGATCTTCTTCGGGTCAACGTATTTGTCAAACAGGACATACGGGGTCCCGAAGGCTTTTTCCATCTTCTGTGCAAGCTCCAATCCGATCGGATTCACCACGATGTTGACTTTGGCGCAGGCAGCTTTGCGGATCTCCTCCACGCTTGTTCCGCTTGGGAGCATCATGCCCATTTCCACGCCCGATTTTGTCAGCATCCGATAGAGCTCGGTTTCTGAAAAGACGCCAATGCGCTGCCCGATGACATTGACGGTGTTTGTTTTTTCCTGCGGCTCCATGATGCCAAAGCATGCGGTGATGGTATCCTTGACGCCGGGGATATGGTTTTCTGTTTTGAAGTGCTCGGTATGGACCGAAAGCACCGGGATCTTGTATCGGCTGCTCAGCTCGTCGCTCATGGAGTCGACATCGTCGCCGGTGATCTCCACAACGCAGGTGGTCACGATAAAGACCGCCTTTGGCTGATATTCCTGCATCAGCTCCTCAAATGCTTCGTAGAGCTGTTCCTTACATCCGAAGGTGACGTCATGCTGGGTCAGCACCAGCGAAAGACATCGCCCGTCCAGACCGCCGAATCGCTCGTTGTTCATGGTTGCCTGTTTTGTATAGTAGGTGCATTCATCGGTGCCCACCACGAGCAGCACGGCATCCTCGATTCCGCGGACTGCCATCATTGCACCCATCAGGGGGCAGTGAGTGCCCGGAAACACGGCATAGCTCAGCTGCGGGATCTGCTTTGATGCGGTGATCTCGTGCAGGCGTTTCATCCGTTTTTGTAATTTCTGTTCGTTCAAGCTTGTTCTCTCCTTACGATTGGTCTATCTGTTATGCAAACTCGCGAAATGCAATGAGCGGTTTTTTACGTCCGTCAAGATGCACGATATCTGCGTCAACATGGTACACATCCCGCAGCATCTGCGGTGTGATGACTTCATCCGGTGTTCCCTCACTGTATTTTTTGCCGTCCTTGACCACGATGATGCGGTCGCTCACCTCGAGCGCGTGCCCCAGATCGTGCAGCACCATCACAACGCCCATCCCGGTCTTTGTGTTGAGCTCCTTCACCATACGCATCGTTTCGATCTGGTGGGAGATATCGAGATACGTTGTCGGCTCGTCCAGGAACAGGATCTCAGGCTGCTGGGTCAAAACGGTTGCGATCCAGACGCGCTGGCTCTCTCCGCCCGACAGCTCATGGATGGATTTGTTGCGCAGGTGGTAGACACCCGTTGCCTTCATCGCATCCTCGATGATCTGCTGATCTTCCTTTGTCTGGCTGTGGAACAGCCGATGGTGCGGCATCCTGCCGTAGCTCACAAGCTCCCTGACCCGAAAGTCTGCCGGGGCGTGGTGCATCTGCGGCAGCACCCCGATGCAGCGGGCAAGCTCCTTGGTTCCGAAGCTCTTGAGATCGCGCCCGTCGATGCTCACCACGCCGCTTTGATATTGAAGCAAGCGTGTGATCGCCTTGAGGACGGTCGATTTTCCCGAGCCGTTTGGACCGATGATCGTTGTGATCTCGTTTTTGGAAATGCGAATATCCATTTCCTCAATCACAATGAAATCTCCATATCCGATTTGAAGACTGTTTCCTCTAATTTCCATGGAAATCCCCTTTCTTACGCAGCATATACAGGAAGAATGGTCCGCCGCACACAGACATGATAACGCCGACCGGGATCTCCATTCCGGGGATCACGGTCCTGCCCACGGTATCGGCAAAGAGCAGCACGATGCTCCCCAGTAAAATGGAGGTCGGGAGCATCACCTTGTAGTCGGAGCCTACGATCATTCTCGAAATATGCGGGACCACCAGCCCCACAAATCCGATCATTCCCGCCACGGATACTGTGGCGGCGGCAAGAAACGCGGAAACAGCAGAAAGGCAGATGCGGCTTGCATTGACCCGCACACCGAGGTTGCGCGCCATCTCGTCCCCAAGCTGGAGCGCATTGGCATTTTTGATGCAAAGGAGGGCGAGGATCAGCCCGATTGCGGCATACAGCGCCATGATGCGCACCTGAATCCACGACATTCCGGAAAGGCTGCCGTTCAAAAAAGAGAGCACGCCCGTGAGGTTGTCGCTGTTCATCAGCTGGAGCAGTGCATTGTATCCGCCCAGCACCGAGTTGATCGCCACACCGGACAGGATGATGCGCACCGGGCTGACGCCGTCCTGCCACGCCAAAAGATAGATGAGCACGCAGGCCAATGCAGCACCCACAAAGGCAAACAGCGGCAGGGACAGGGTGAGGTTCGGGAAAATAAGAAGCACGGTGATCGCAGCGGTCCCCGCACCTGCCGAAACGCCGATGGTGCCGGGGTCTGCCAGCGGATTGCGCATCACTGCCTGAAGCAGCGCACCGGCAGCGGACAGGGATGCCCCGATGAGCAGCGCCAGGATGACGCGGGGAAGTCTGAGGTTCCATACCACGGTCTGTGCTGTGCTTTTCTCCTTGGAAAACAGCGAGGTCACCACCTCGGAAAAGCTGTATCCGGCGCTTCCGACCGCGATGGCGGCGATGGAAAGTCCTGCTATGATGACAAGCATCACACACCACAGCCCGCCCACCTGCAGGCGCTTGATGTAATCAGTTTTTTTGTTTTTCTTCTGCATTCAGTTACCGTCCCTTTTTCTCTTGCTTCAGGACATGATCGATGGTTCTTCCGACTGTTTTTCGAAGCACATTAGTTTGCATAATGTGCTTCGAGAATCTCGATCAGATCCAGGATATTGTTGATGATGTTGGTGCCTGCTGTGGAAACATAGTTGGAAGGCAGCGCAATGTACTGTTTGTTGCGGATGGCTTCGATGGAGTTCCAGTATGCTTCGTTTTGTGCAATCGTTTTCTGCACCAGCTCTTCCATTGCTGCCTTGTCGCCGCTTCCGGTGAATACGATGAGGTCCGGGTGATATTCGAGCGCGCTTTCCATATCGAGCGGTACGGAGTTGTGTGCGCCCATCTGTACGCCATTCGGGTCTGGCTGATACACGTTTTCAAAGCCGAGCATCGCCATCATGGAGCCGAGGGTGCCGTTTTCGCCCTGCAAATTCTGGCTTGTAGGATCAGAAGCCATGAGCACCATCACTTTTTTGCCCTCGTAATTCTTTCTGACCTCTTCTACCTTCTTTTCCGCATCGGCAAAGCGTTCCATGATCTTTGCACCGGCTGCTTTTTGTTCCTCGCTTACAGCGAAGGCGTCGATCATCTCTTTGGTCTGATTTTTGATGACCTGATAGAGCGGAAGGTCGCCCTGCGGAGAGGTGGAGATGCTGTAGGTTGGGATGCCAAGCTCCTTGAGTGTTTTTTCGTGGGTATCTCTTGAGCCAACCGGTAAAATCACAAGGTCCGGCTCGAGCGAAACAACAAGCTCAAGGTCGAACTGTTCGCTCATCAGGTTCGGGAACTGCTCTGCATCAAGGTCTGCCGGATATTCGATGACCTTGGTGGACGGAACGCCGACAAGATCGACGCCAAGCTCATACAAAGTCATGACAGGATAGGTGCTGATTGCAGCCACACGCTCAGGAACCTTGTCGAGCACAAGATCCTCGGTGTATCCAAGGTCCTTCATTTCCTGCGGATATTTGAGGGTGAATTTTTCTTCTGCTTTGTCCTCCGCGGCGGCTGGTGCTGCGGTGCTTTCCTGCTGGGCGGAGCCTGTCTGGGCATCCTGCTGGGCATCCTTTGGTGCTTCCTTATCAGAGCAGCCTGCGGCAGTCAAAATGGTGAGGGCAGAAAGTGCTGCCAGTAAAGTGTGTTTCATTTTCATGGTGTATGCTCTCCTTAATCAAATCTTATTGTTTTTTCTTTGGGTGCTATGCGAGGATCTTATCTGCCAGTGCGTTGTAGGTTTCACACATGGGGGAATCCTTTACGATCTCAAACACGGTGCCGCCGCCTGCCTCGGCTGTCTGGATGTCCTGACAGCGCGGGATGTACTGCGTGATCTCTGTCCCGATCTCCTCCACCGCTTTTGCGACGATCTCCTGCTCGTTGTCGATGTTTTTGGCATTGAGGATCAGCCCTCTGAGCTTTGCATAGCCGCGCTTGCCAAAGCCGCGGATGGCGCTTGCAATGTTGTTGGCAGCATAGAGGCTCATCATCTCGCCGGAGGATACTACATATACATCCTCAGCGTAGCCGCCGCGGATCGGCATGGCAAATCCGCCGCACACAACGTCGCCCAGTACATCGTAGATCACGATATCCGGCTCGTACACCTCGAAGGCGTTGAGCTCTTCGAGCTTTTCGAATGCGGAGATGATCCCTCTGCCTGCACAGCCTACGCCGGGGGTCGGACCGCCTGCTTCGACACAGAGCACACCGCCGAATCCTTCAAAGACGATGTCCTCGATGCTCAGCTCGTCCCCTTTTTCCTTGATCTGCTCCAAGACAGTGGGGATGCGCTTGCCGCCCATCAGGTTTTTGGTGGAATCGGATTTTGGGTCGCATCCGATCTGCATTACCTTATATCCCTTGCCCGCCAGTGCTGCGGACAGATTGGATGTGGTGGTGGATTTTCCGATGCCTCCTTTGCCGTAGATTGCGATTTTTCTGATTTTCTTTTCCAAGTTTTATTCCATTCCTTTCGTGACATCCAGTCAAGAAAAATATCACAGACTTTTTGAAAATTTACCCTTTACTTTTCTCAAAAAATACGGTACTATAATCGTTAGACTGTTAGTCAAAACTAACATAGTGGAGTATATCATAAGTTGCAGGCAAAAATCCTCTAAGATTTTTGAATAAATTTATAGATTCTTTGAAAGGTAGGCATTATGATCGCAATTAACAATTTACAGGAAATGGAAGTTTTCTTTAATTTTAAACATTTATGCGCGGCGATGCTCGACATGGACCTCGAACGCGCCCTGCACATTTTTAACCAGCAGGCAAGCCTTGCCTTTCCGCAAACAGAGCAGCCCAGGCAGGAATCCATGCAGGTGTTTTTGACCTCGATGAACCGCAGCCTGTACAATTACATCCTTTATAAAAGGGATATCTCTCTGCACAGCTGCTGCTGCCAAAACAGCCCCCTGGTGCATTCGTGCTCCGGCAGGGATGATCTCATGCACATCGGGGAGCACATCCTGAAAACGTATCTGCACGAGCTTGCACAGACGCAGGACGTCAACATTCACATCGCCCGCGCAAAGCAGTTTATTGAAGAAAATCTCAGCGAGCCGCTGAGTCTGGAGCAGGTGGCAGGTCAGGTCTTTGTCTGTAAGGCGTATCTGTCGGAGCTTTTTTCCAGCTGCACCGGGGTCAAGTTTTCGGAATATGTAACGATGCAGCGCGTGGAACATGCCAAAAAGCTGCTGACCCAAAGCAGAGAATCCATCCAGACCATCAGCCAGGACTGCGGCTTTTCCTCGCCCACCTATTTTTCCTCGGTGTTTACGCGTGTCACCGGAAAATCTCCCCGAAAATACCGTCAGGAAGTCTGCCAAAATATTGCATGATTTTCTGCTGTATCCTGTATGAAGCATAAAAAAGGACTTCACCTGTTTGAGGTAAAGTCCTTTTCCTGTATATTGCTTTGCAGATTTTTGATGCAGCAGGATCATTGCGCCGCAGAAAGGATCGACTGAATCTTCTCAAGCCATTCCTCCTGATGTTCGGTGCTGCACCGCACACTCCTTCCGTCGAGAGAAAAATATTCGAGCGTGCCGTAGAAGTTTTTGAGCTGCACGATATCCCCGCTCCCGATGCTCCCGTCCGGGAATGTTACATCGTCTACCCGAAAGATCAGCTCCCATTTGAAATCCCCCTCCCGAAGTGCGTGGGATTTTCCGCCGGAAGGCAGCAGGTTCCACAGAGATTTGCGAAATGTCCTGGTTCTGACTTCTTCCATGACCGCGCAAAACGGCTCGCTCCCTTTGAGCAATACCACGGGCGGCTCGTCGTCGAGCTTGTGATTTTTTGTGTGAACGTGGTGGTAGACCCTTATGCTTTCGCAGCAGGACAGATCGACATTGGGATAAAGCTCCTCCAGCGTCATGGGGCGCCGGTAGATTATCACAACTGCTGTGACGATCAGCAAAAGGAGCAGCGCGGCGATTTGCTTGCTTTTTTTCTTCATGCAGACACATCCTTTCTCCTGCACCGTCGCGGTACCTTTTCCTGCATTTTACCATGTTTTATCCTGCAAAGCAAATACTCCTGCCGCTTATATTGACAGTTCTGCACGATGGTGCTAAAATTTGGATATCTATAGGCATTCGCTTATAGTATAAACTAAAAGAGGAGTGACGAACCATGAGAGTTATGTCAGGCGCATGCGCTGTACATCGGTTCAATATGAATCCGATGGCGGCAAGACAAAACGGCAATGCGCTCCAAGCCGGGATGCCCAACCGAAGAGATACTGTATCGATTTCTTCCCAGGGACGTACCGCAAACCTCATCAGCAATCTGATGGAACAGAGAGAAGCTGTCGTCGAACGAAAGAACTCCCTTCTTGCATCTTCCGCGGAAGAAGGAACTCCACTGGAAGCAATCAAAACCCAACTGGAGACCTATCAGGAGCAAATCGAATCGATCGACAAGCAAATCTCTGACATCCATGCGATGCAGCGCAAAGCCGAAATCGAAAAAAAGCCGAAGGAAAAGACCGAGAAGGAGCCGAAAACCGAGAAGGAGGCGGAGAATAAAAAAATCTCCAGTCTCACAAAGCTCTCCGTCAACATGGACAGCATGGACGTGGTGAACAGCGTGAAGAGCCATCTCGACGGCGACATCCGCGTGCTGGAATCTGAGGTGAAGCTGGACAAGATGTATAACAAAATTTCTTCCATGAAAATGATGGTTATCAGCAAGTACAGCCGCCCTTCGCAGCCTACAAGCGAGATATTCCTTTCTGCAAAGGAAGCTCACATTTCAGAGCTCAAATCCATGTCGGATGATCTTTCTGCCGATCTTGCAAAAGAGATCGGAAATGCAAACGAAACGATCCGCGAAAACAACGCCCTGTCTTCCTCTGAGAAGGAGAAGGACAAGGAGGAGCAGGAAAAACAGCCCTCCGGCATCGATCTGCTTGCATAGGAATTGTTATCTTACGAAAAAAAGCTGTATGAAGCAAATGCTTCATACAGCTTTTTCTGATTCATGAAAAACCCCTAAAATGTGCGGAATTCTTCGATAAATTTGCGGATGTAGTTTACAGCACAGTCGAGTGCTTCCTGACCGAGCTCTGCGGTTGCCTCTTTTGGGTCAACCGGACCGAACCAGCCGCTTGGTGCGATCTCTTTGGTGTCGCGCGGCAGACGGACGATGCCGCCCTCAAAGCGAACTGCCTGGATGTATGCTGGCTCGGTGTGCTCGCTTGGGTGCTGTCCGTTGATCGGCTGACAGAACTCCATATGTACGGAGGATGGATCGACTGCAAGCATTGCTGCTGTTTCGAGCATATCGCCGTGACCGCCGTGGAACTTGCTGTCCAGATCTGCCACAAGGCTCCACCAGTCGATGCTTGCACATACGCCGCCTTCATGGTATACGTCCAGTGCTGCTTTGTCGATGGCTGCGTTGTTGCCGCCGTGTCCGTTCAAAATCAGAATGTGTTTTGCACCGTGCTGCATGAGGGATTTTGTGATGCCGCTGAGCACCTGATACAGTCCCTCATATCCGATGTTGATGCTGCCTGCAAAGCTCAGGTGGTATGGGCATACACCGTATGGTACGGTTGGCAGGATGATGACATTCTCCATATCTGCCACATGGTCTGCAAGATAGGTTGGGACCATGAAGTCTGTACCCAGTGCGCTGTGGGTTCCGTGCTGCTCTGTGCTGCCCACCGGAAGAACGAAGATCGGATCGTTTTTCATTGCCTGTGCTGCCTGTGCTGTGCTCATTTTTGCTAAATACATAAGTAAACCCCGCTTTCCTTTTCCTGACTTTTACTTTTGATTATAACTGTTCTGCGCGCTCTTTCACCTTGTCGTAGATCTCGAAGTGACGATCGATCACCTCTTTGGATGGAGCTTTTGTGCATTTGCTTACCACGATCATGGTGATTGCAGCCATGATGGTTGCAGGGAACAATGCATGGAATCCATGTGTCATTGCTTTAAGAGATGGAACAAGTGTGAATGCGAGAAGGGTTGCAACGCCAACTGCTACAGAGGTGATTGCTGCCGGAGCAGTTGCTTTCTTCCAATAGATACCGAACAGGATCGGCACTACAAAGATTGCCATACCGGAGAATGCGAAGAGGTTGATTTCGAAGATGGAGCCCGGCTGAACAACACCGAAGATCACAACGACGGTACCGATTGCAATGGTGGTTGCGGTGGAGAGCTTCATAACTTTTTCGTCGCTTGCTTTTTTGTTGATGATCTTCTGGTAGATATCACGGGTAACAGCACCGGTGGTGGTTACGAGGATACCGTCGATGGTGGACATACCTGCTGCTACGATACCTGCGATGAAGACAGAAGCCAGGAACGGGCTCAGACCTCTTTGCAGGATCATTGGTACGATCTGGTCTGCTTTCTGGATATCCTGAATGAAGGAGATGCCGTTGACGCCGGACCACTCGATGAGGGTTGCAGCGCAGAACATTCCGGCAGTACCGAGCAGGATCGCCTTAAACATGGTTTTATGGTCTTTCATTGCAAAGAACTTTGTGAACAGATGCGGCTGACCCATCGTGAAGAAGGACCACAGCACAATGTTGGAAACGTAGTAGCCCCATGGCATATAGCCGTTTGCACCGGGGAAGCTCAGGTATGCTTCGTTCATGCTTGCAAGGTTCTGGTTGATCTGCTCAAAGCCGCCGCCCATTTTAACGGAAACGATGAAGGTTACAACCGCGGTTGCAAGCATCAGGCTGCCCTGAATTACATCGGTGAGCATTGCGCCCTTCATACCGCCGCTCATGCAGTAGAGAATAACAACGATACCCATACCAACAACGCCTACCCATTCCGGCAGACCGGTGAATACATGAACGATAACGCCTGCACCGATGATCTGTGCGCCCATCATCGGAACGAGGAAGAACAGCATCATCACGCCCAGAACGCCGCTGATCGCAGGGGATGCATAGCGGTCGGAGAGGTAGTCTGCCATGGTAAGGAAGCCATACTCGTGTCCCAGGGTAACGAGCTTGCGTCCGATGAGGATGGCAGGGATGATCATGCAGAATACTGCGCCCGGCACGGAGATTGCAAGACCTGCATAGCCCACGCCGTAGATGGTACCCGGAGTTCCGAGGAAGGTACCCATGGAAAACTGTGTTGAGAAATAAGCAATACCGCTGACGATCACGCCAGCCTTACCGCCGAGTACAAAGAAGTCGTTGAGGCTTTTTGTTCCGCGGCTTGCATACCAGCCGATGAACGCCATCAAGCCAAGGTATAAAAACAAAACGGTGTAAAATGGGATTGGGGATGGATTTATCATAGATCGTTCTCCTTTCTTTTTCCATCAAAACGCGGTGTTATTCCGCTTTTTTCCCGTTGTCGGACTTTTCATCGTAAATGTGATACTCTTTGCGTTTCATGCACATCCGATAGTACACAACGATCAATGCAAAGGTAACGACATTGTGGATGATCCATCCAAACAAAAAGGATGGGATGCCTCCCAACGAAGGTAAATATGTTTCGCTGTAGAAAAATGGCAGAGGGATCATGATAAATACAAACATGATCATAAAAATGGCGATCCAGGTTCCCTCAAAATGTTCGTCGAACAACTTTTTCATACATTGTCCTCTCTTTCCGTTAAAAATTTCTGCTGATGCAGGTACTGCCTATCTGCCTTTGCTTCAGGCTGTCTGATGCTCCCTCCCTTACATCCCTTTACTTTTTTGGCAAGCTGTTGTAAAATGTCACCGTGCTGTAAAAATCAGCTCTCTGAAAATATCCTATTCTTTCCTCAAAAGTAAAGTGTTTACTTTAATTTTCACTGTCATTATAATTCTATATTATAATAAAGTAAAGCATTTCGATTTATTTTTATAAAAAATTGCAAAAAGAATGTCAATTCCTTGTCTATTTTTACATTTCTTGTATGGGGGTATCTCATGGATATAATCCAAAGCATCCACTCAGCCTACCCAAATCTGACAAAAAAGCAGAAGGGTATTGCACAATATCTGATGGAAAATCCGGAGGATCTGTGCTACATCACCTTGGCGCAGCTCAGCCAGCGCACTTCTTCCACCGAATTGACCCTGCTGCGTTTGTGCAAAAAGCTGGGGTACGACAGCTTTCTCGATTTGAAGAACGCATTTCGCGAATATACGCAGAATATGGTGCGTGTGCTCTCCTCCACCACCTACTTTGTGCCGGAGGTGAAAAACGAAAACACCTCTGCCAAAACAGAGCTCCTTCAGCAGATTTGCCGGGAAGAAGCGCGCGCCAGCCAGGAGTTTTTCTCCTCTGTTGACCTGCAGGAGATCATCCGCAGCGCACGGCAGATTCGAAAAAGCCGCCGCATTTTTCTGTGCGCGCACGATATTTCCCGTGCTCTCGCGATTTTTACGCAGGCGCGCCTGAAGCTCCTGGGCATCGATGCGTTTTTTGTCGATCTTACAAGCATCGAGCAGACGCAGGATATGCTCGAGCAGCTTTGCAAGGAGGATATGGTGCTTTTCTTCTCCTTTCCAAAATACTACTATCCGCTCTCGAGCATTGCCAAAAACGCCGTTTCGCGCTCTGCGACCGTTTTGACCATCACAGACAGCACTGCCTCCCCTTCTGCTGCGTACAGCAACTATCTCCTGCTGTGCCGCACAAGCACGAGGGTATTTTATAACTCGCTCTCCATCCCGATGGCGCTGCTCAACCTCCTGCTCTCCTATGTGGTCATCGATATGGGGTCGGACTATCCAAACGCACTCCCTGTCGGGGGCGATCCGCAGGAATAGGGTGCCCTTTCACAAAATTCACTTTGACAAGCAATAAAAGCAGCAGTTCAGACTGAACTGCTGCTTTTTATTTTCTTGATGGTATGATACTCAGCTCATGGTGCGCTCGAGCTTTTCTGCTCCGAGGTGATCCTCAAGCCAGCATCGAATCCTCTGCGAATCTTCCTCATAGTTGTTGGTGCAGTCGAAGTCGAGCTTGATCTTCTTCCCGTCCTTCATAAAAAAGTGAAGCACCGGAATCCGTTTCGTCCCCAAAAGGCGGATGCCTATTCTCACCCCGCGGATATCCTGCAGCGGGAGGAAGAGGAGGCGGCGCTTGTTCCGGCTGAGGATGCAGCTTTCCAAAAGATGAAGCTCTCCATAGGCGACGCGATAGATGGGGTGCTTCTCGCGGTATTGTGCGCTCACCTGCTCCTGCATCCGCTCAGAACAACATTGAAACTCTTCTGAAAACCGATGCATCTGGGAAAAGACTTGCAGGAGGATCGGCAGGAAGAAAAGCGGGACGATTATAAAAACCATATACAGACACCCGATATACCAGACCCCAAGCCCCAGCGACGCTGTGAGCAGCACAAAATTGAGCGCCTGCATACGCAGCTCCTTAACTGCAAAATCCTTTTTGATCTGATCCATTGTTTTCCTCCTTTGATTGCTTTCGTATATGCGATAAAAGCCTGTCCTTGCATCGAATGCCGATGTTTACAGCGTCTTTTCCTTCTGGTATAATGGACAAAACCATTTGTCTGCTGATGCAGCCTGATTCGAAAGGAGAAGACCATGAGACAAAAACTGTTTTTATCTGCACTTGTTTTGACCGCCATCGGCTTTTGCTGCTTTGGGGTCCTCTATCTGTTTGACATCGCTGCACCTGATGTGCTTTTTACTGTACTTACGCTCGCGTTTCTCATTATGATCGCACTCGCCCTTGTCTGCCTGCTGATTTGGTGGGTGCTTCTTGTCCGCGACAAAATCAAGGAGCGGCGCTGGCTGGAAGCGGGGCTCATCCTGCTTTTCGGAGCATTCGTTTTCATCTATAATTTCTGCATCCGCTATCGGTAAGATGGCGGATTTTTTGCATCCGAATCCAAAGCCTCCAATTTTATTTTCATAAAATTAAAAAAATGCTTGCAATTTTTTCAGGTTCTTGTATAATGGTAACTTGTGTATATCAAATCGAACGAAAGGAGCACAATTTGGATCGCATCTCCTGTTGGAGCTTATAGGCTCACAATTTCATGGCGCGAGATCATTCTCGAAAGCTGTACTTGTAAAAACAACACGAGAGTAGTAAAAGTAGACCGTTTCAGATAGTCTGATTTTTCAGCTAAAGACAAATTACTATATAGACTCAATCAACGACCGGAAAATTGGATAAATAAAGGGCGGACAGCTTTTGTACTGTCCAATCATAAATAATACAATATAAGGCGGGTTTGTTCAGCAAGTACAATTACTTTTTTTAGAAATCAAAATGGAGTGTTGAAATGATGAAAAAAATAATTGTATTTACTCTTACTCTTGGTATTCTTCTCCTCTCCGGCTGCACCCAGCCGGAAGCGACCGCAGCACCGGAACCAAAGCCGGAAGCTCAGGTGACAACCGAGGAGCAGAAACCTACTGTCAACGATGAAATGAAGATCCCTTACACCTGCGACCTGAGCCCGGAGGACGGCTCGGACAGCGCGGAGCGTCAGGGCGACCATCCCGACAGTCCTTACTATAAGGCGCCCGATTTCTACAACATGAAATCGACCGATACCTTAACCATTCTCACAAACTTCAGAACCCAGCAGCAGACCAGCGAATGGAGCTGCGGTGTATCCAGTGCTTTGATGATACTCGACTGGTTCGATGCACTTGGAGATCACAACGAGGAAACCCTTGCACAGTTCCGCAGCAACGGACTGACCCCAGGTGCTACTTCTATGAGCCAGCTCATTGATATTTTCGAGGGCGTAGGCGGATTCGATCTGTATTCCGTTTTGGACTGCAAAGAGAATCCGGAGGAAGTGTTTACCTTTGAATTTATTCAAAACACCCTCAAAGAAGGCAAACCTATCGCAGTCGGCTGGAATGACTGGGGCGGACACTGGCAGGTCATCATCGGATATGACACCATGGGAACCGAAACCACCCAGGATGACGTGATCATCGTGGCAGATTCTTACGATACAACCGACCACAATCAGGATGGCTATGGCATCTACGGCGCAGAACGCTTTTTGTATAACTTTACCTTCTTCGACTTCTTCAGTGAGGAAAGCGGCGAACCGAACGATATGTGCTTCCTTGTTGCTTCCCCGAAGTAACCAATCTGTTTTAGAAGGAATCTTTGCGATCCAATGCTCTTTTATAGAATATACACATCATTTTCCAGAATCAAACATAGCCGAAGTGCATCGAATGCGATGTGCTTCGGCTTTTGTTATTGGAGAAGCTTCTTTTCCCCCTGTTTTGCATTTACTTCATCTTTTTGGCGATGAAACCGCAAAGGCAGTTCACCACAAAAAACGCGACGGTATAGATCACAAACAGCCGGATGAGCTGCACCCACACCGGAGGGAGCGCACTCGTGCTGTCGTAGGGATAGCGTATTTTCCCTGTAAAATATCCCACAAGCATCATCACAGCACCGAACAGAACCGACCGCACCCCGTATTTTTCGAGCCATGTTTTCATATGATCTCCTCCCTGCTTTTTTCCATCATATCATACTTTGCGAAAAAAGGAAACGGTTCCGTTTTTTCTTTCACAAAGTATACAAAGCAGGTTGATATTCTTCCAAAAATATGATACCATAGAAAGGGCAACACCCTAAAATAAAATCTAAGGAGGAATTCTATGAACGCAATGCATAAATTCAGCTACGGACTCTTTGTCCTGACCGCACAGGAAAACGGCAGGGACAACGGCTGTATCGTCAATACGGCGATCCAGGTAACCAACGACCCAAAGCAGGTATCTGTTTGTGTGAATAAAGAAAACTATACAACCGGCATGATCGAGCGCACCGGAATGCTCAATCTCTCCTTCCTCAACGAGGATGTCACCTTCGATACCTTTGAACGCTTTGGCTTTCACTGCGGAAAGGATGTCAATAAATTCGAAGGCTTCTCCGATGCAAAAAGAAGCGAAAACGGGCTGTACTACCTCACCAAAGGCACCAACGCCATGATCTCCGTCAAAGTGACCCAGAGCATCGATCTTGGCACCCATGTGATGTTTATCGGCAGCGTTGTGGAAGAAAACGTGCTCAACGATGTTCCTTCTGTCACATATCAGTATTACTTTGACCACATCAAACCAAAGCCGCAGCAGACAGCACAGAAGAAAAAAGGCTTTGTCTGCAAGATCTGCGGCTATGTTTATGAAGGGGACGAGCTTCCTGCTGATTTCGTCTGTCCGATCTGCAAACACGGTCCAGAGGATTTTGAGCCGCTTTCATAAACACTTCGGGCTCGCTGTTTTAAATTTCAGCTATTGCGAAAGAAAAGGAGATTTTCATTATGCTTAATCATGAAGTAACAGCACTCATCAACAAGCAGATCAACGCAGAATTTTATTCCGCCTACCTGTATCTCGATTTTTCCAACTACTATTACCATGAAGGCTTGGATGGATTCGGAAACTGGTTTAAGATCCAGGCACAGGAAGAACGCGACCATGCTACCCTCCTGATCCAGTATTTGCAGAATAACGGCGAAACCATCACCCTCGAAGGCATCAAAAGCCCAGACGTTCCAAAGGAGAGCATCGGGCACGTCCTGCACGAACAGCTCAAGCATGAGCAGTATGTCACAAGCCTCATCCACAACATTTACGATGTGGCACACAGCGTCAAGGATTTTCGCACCATGCAGTTCTTAGACTGGTTCGTCAAGGAGCAGGGTGAGGAGGAGCAGAATGCAGAAACCCTCATCAAGCGCTTTGACCTGTTCGGTGAGGACAAAAAAGCCCTCTATATGCTCGACAGCGAGCTTAGTGCAAGGACCTACAATCCCCCGTCCCTTGTGCTTTAGTCACTGTACCGTAAGAAACAAAAAGTACCTGCTTTATGATAAGCAGGTACTTTTTTATTTTTCACATTAAAGACTTAAAAGAAGCGTTGCGATTCGGAAATAAACCACAAGAGAAATCGCATCTGCGATGGTTGTGATGAGCGGGCTTGCCATCACTGCCGGATCGAGGTTGAGGCGGCAGGCGGCAATCGGCAAAAAGCAGCCAAGGAGCTTCGACACCATGACGGTGACGATCAGCGTCAGGCTGACTACGAGCGCTACTGCAAATTCGAGATGGTTGAGCAGCACAAGGCGAAGCAGGTTGATGACTGCGAGGGTGGTCCCGCACAGGAAGCCCACGCGCATTTCCTTCCATGCCACCTTGAACCAGTCGCCGTAGCGGATCTCCCCGAGGGAAAGCCCGCGGATGACGGTGACGGAGGACTGACTTCCGCAGTTCCCGCCGGTATCCATCAGCATCGGGATAAAGGCAGTCAGGGCAACCTGCGCTGCCAGTGCGGTTTCGTAGTGGGTGATGATGGCACCTGTGAAGGCAGCCGAGATCATCAAGAGCAAGAGCCAGAACACTCTGTCCTTATAAAGCTCCCAAACCCGTGTCTGCAAGTAGGTGTGTTCTTCCACGGGATTTTTTTCTTTCTCATTGGCGCTCACTGTACCGATCAGACGCTGCTGTGCATCCACCACCGGTAGCTCTCCGCAGGCAAGATGCCCCATCAGGGATACTGCCTGCTTTTGGTTGTCCTCCGGATGGAGGAGCGCTTTGGGGCGGTCCATAAACTGATCCACGCGCTGATAATCGGGTGCCATGATGAGCTCGCGCACGGTAAAGGAGCCAAGCAGATACCCGTTGTCATCCACAACATAGCAATTTGTCATGAAATCCTGCGGTACACCGACCTTTCTCAGTCTTGCCATTGCATCCCTTGCACGCATCAGCGGAGAAAGGGTGATCGGCTCGCTGGACATCATGCTGCCCACCGTGTTAAATACTGCTGCGCTGTAATTCTTTTTCATTGTTTTTTCCTCCTTGTCGTCGAGTTCGGCAAATGCCGTTTCGTGACAGGAGATCCAGCAAACTCAGCAAAGTGAGTTGGCGTCCATCCCAGGACGCTGCATACTGTATTGAGTTTGTCGTTCGGGATCTCGACTGCCGCTGTCCATAGGATGTTCACCTCTCTTTGTTCTCAAAAATTTTATCCGGCTTTGTGCAAAAAAATATGCGCGCCACAACGGTGACGCGCATGTGAAAAGACACTCTGTTCTGTCGCCGTCTGAGCTTTAGCATCGCAGGGCGGTGAAGTCACATTAGATTTTGCCTTGTATTCGACAAAACCTGTTCAAACCAGCGCAGGATGTCTCCATCCCTCTGCGGCAGTGACCCATATCCTTGCGGTAGCCTTACCTACCGGATTACAGGTTCATTATAGCGTTTTTTTGGGGGTGCTGTCAAGGAATTTCTGCAAAGAATTTTGCACAAATTTATGAATGCAGACCGCTCTGTCTATCCTATGCAGCTATTTGTATCTTCGATACTCCTCTTCCCATTTGGGGTTCGTTTCGGTGCTGGATGCGGTAGCGATCTCCAGCTGGTAGACGATCTCGCTGTAGTAGCGCGGCGGGACCTTTCCAAGCGGAACGATGCGCTCCTTGCTGGGTGCATCGTAGCAGTAGCTGCCGCGCTCCACCGTGCCTGCATGGTAGAAGACCGCATCGTATACAGTCATAATATCATCGTCCGCATACCCTACACTGCTGCCCGAAAAGTTGAGCTGCACGCCCAGTCCGATGGACTTGTCCTCGCGGTAAAAATCGAAGTATCCGCCGCCGTCGCAGATGCTGCCGCGGTACCAGCCGAACTTTTGCAGCTTGCCGAACAGGGACACCGTCGGGAGCATCCTGCCGCCGAAGCGATCCATATGCCCCTGCTCCGGTGCTTCGTTTAGACGGTAGATCGGGCGGTCGAGCTGCTGGATGCTCTGCGTGATCTCGTAATCCTCAAGCTGCTGCTTCCATGCGGCGAGGGCTTCGTCGCTCAGATCCACCGGATGCACAAGCCCGATCCTTGCGTTTTCGGGCAAGGTATATTCTTCCTCATCCACTGTATTGAAGGAGCCGTCCTCCATGTAACGGAAGGTTTCTTTGAGTGTGGTATCCTCATAGATGCCCCAGATGAGGCTGATGGCAAACTGGTGCATGATGGGGTTTTCCACAAAGAGCTTGCCCCATGCTGCGGTATCCCAGCAGCGCAGCTCGCTCAATGCCGCCTCGAGCCGCGTTTTCTGCGATGCGACTGTGGTGCGGATCTGCTTTTTCAGCTCCTTAAATTCCCCATAGGCGGAGGCTGCCTTCTGCTCGTCGTCCGTTTTTCCGGGGGCAGGCATTGATTTTACGATTTTTCCGGCGTCGTTTTCGATTTGCAGCGTCATCTGCGGTGTGAGGGTGACGGTGAAGCTGCGCGGTCCGTAGTCAAAGACGCGTGTGCCGCGCTGGGAGAAGCCAAGGTCCGGCACGATGCGGTCGGCAAGCTCCTGCGGCGTGATGCCAAGCTGAGAAGCCGCATCCTTGAGGGCATCCGCTGCCGCCTGCTTCACCTGACGGAACTTGAACTTCCCGGCGATGCTGTCCACGACGAGCAGCGCAGACGGGTCGGAGCTGAGGACCAGAGCGCGCACTGCGTCACACGCGATGGCTCCGCGCGCATTCTGCGGCCACTCGTTGATGGCGTGGCGCAGCTTCGGGGTCATGGACGCTCCGCCGTAGATCGCTGCAAAGGAAAGCACCCACTTGTTCTTGCTCGGTGCAGAATCCTCCATCCAAAGCTCGTACACCTCGTGCGCCAGCTGGCGCAGATCCTCTTTGTCGAGGTCGGCGGAGAGCTTCGCCGCCGTTTCGCTGATGCCGATTTCCTTGCGCTCACTGTAGGAGAGCAGGATGGCATTGCGGCGTGTTTCGCTCGCCTGCGTGTGTGCATCGTCTGCAAAGCGCAAAAGCGGCAGCGGATTTTTGAGCAGCCATTGGAGCTTGCGTGTTCCGCTTGCTGCTACAACGCGCGCTGCAAGCTCTTCCAAATCAGCGGGTTCTTCCTCCGGCTCGGCAGACTCTCCGAGGGTCTCGCGGATGGCATCGGCAACCTTGACGTTCTTTTCCTGCTTGAGCGCCTCCCGAAGCACCTCGTGGCTGCCGTCCCTAAAGGAAGCAAGCACCTTCACCATCAGCAGGCGAGCAGCGTATTTTTTGTTTTTGAGAAGGATGCTTTCATACTCCGCCACCCATTCGGGATGGCGCACAAACAGCTCCTGAAGCTCCCCCTGAAGCTGCACGGAGGAATCCGCTGCACAGCCAAGGAGGGCATCCTTTGCCATCTTGCAGTCCTGCTCGCTTGCACCGTTTGCCATCATGTGCTCCAGCACCTCGATGGAGATGCTGCGTCCCAGCACCGTGCTCTTTTGGCAGCTGCGGCACAGCAGCGGCAGGTACTGGATATCAGAGAGCGCATTGTAGACCGATGTGCGCAGTTCCTTCATTGTGCCATTATTATAAATGCTCTCGTACATACTGCTCAAAATCAGGAACACCGTTTCCAGCTGCATTTCCTCTGCAAGTGCTCCGCGGACGAATGCAGCGGTGCACTCGCTCCCATCGCCCGGCATCCACCCAAGGACCTTGCAGCTCATGTAGTAGCAGTAGTTGTCGCTCAATGCAAGCACAACAATGCTGCGGCACAGGAAGTTGTCCCACCCGTATTTTGCGTAGTAGCGACTCATCAATTTGATGATCTGATTCATAGATTGATAGTTGTAATTGATGTTCTTCAGGCGCTTTGGCTCGATGAATTTGAGGCTTCCCTCTCCTTCCAGAAGGTCGCGCATCTCCTGCTCTCCGCTGCGTACATCCTTGAGGAACCACAAAGTGATGGCTTCCTTGCTGTAAAGCTCCTCCATGCCGCTGACCTGAACGAGAAATTCTGCTGCCTTGTCATGTCTTGCGTCCTCTGCAAGGTGGATGGCATAGCTGATCGAGCTTTTGCAGCGTTGTGCGATTTTGCGAAATTCCTCCGCTTTTCCCTGCAAGAGCGTGTTCCCCATGCCGATGAGGAGCATTGTCTCCTTGCCCGGAACGTCGCTGCACAGCACATCGAACTGCTCCATGAGGTAGTTGTGTGGGGCGGCTTCCATGATGCCCTCAACGAGTGCAAGCGGATTGAGCTTTGCATACATCCGCACGGCGCAGCGCGCATGAGGGTCGTACTGCTGGGCAAAGAAGGAGGCTGTGCCAAACAGCGCTGTATGATGCTCGTTGGTGCTTTTGAGGCGCATCGCGCTTCGCGCATCGAATGCGTTCGTCTTACCGTCGGAGAGCATCGGGACAGGTTCGCAGGGGTTGCCCTCTTTGATGTAGTCGATGCAGGTGTCGCGCTCCTCCCCGGTGAGTTTGGGGGCTGTATGGCGGAAGGAGCTGATGTTTTCTTCCACCACCACGGCGCACTGGCGACGGACCCGTTCTTCGTCATACGGTGCGCTGCAAAGCAGGATGCCTGCAAGCATCACATCCATCAGACTGTTGGAGGTGCCGCCCAGTGTCTGGGCAAGCTCCAGCGTTTGCGGCTGGGTCTGTGCAAGCTCGTGGAGCCACTCGGTATTCTTTGTATTGGGATAATTGACGTGTGCAAATTTTTCTGCCTCCATCGCAGCGACGGCAGCAGTGCCGACTGCATCGATGCGAAGCTGACGCTCGCGGATGGTAATCTTGCGCTCGTTCTTGTCCTCCAGAACATAGATTGCCGAGCTTTTTCCCGCTGCCCACAAAAACTTGATCCAGCGCGAGATGCTCTCCTGATTTTTGTCCTGGCGCAGAAGCTCCATCCAGCGCACCAAGGCACCCTTCTCCTCATTGGAGCAGGCAAAAAAGTCCTTTGGCTGTACGCCTTTCAAAACCGAGTCGTCCGCTGTTTCCTCCAGCAGATACTCCTGTGCGATTTTTTTGTTTTCGGCACTCAGCCTGAGCACCTCAATCATCGAGGTACAGCGTTCTCTGTGTTCTTCCAATGTCATATCGATTCCTCCTTTATCATACGATCCGACCACGCTTTTTGAATTCGTTCCTCCTGCATCTTTTCTTCACAAAGCTCGAGATAATGCACAAGGCGGCTGATTTGCGCGGTGATTGCAGCATCATCCTTCAGGATGGTGTTATTGCGCGATGCAAGGGCGTCCTTCAGCTGTGTCAAAAGCTGCCCTCCTGTATGCAGTCCGACGCGCTCGCATTCTTCTGCCAGCATCTGAAGCTCCGGCACCGCTGCCGAAGCCCGTGTGGACAGCCCCGATTGTAGCAGGTCCGACAGGACCTGCTCGATCTCCGAAAACAGCTGCGTCATACCGTTCCCTCCCAGTCTGTAAAAATTTCGATCGGAAAGAGCTTGATTTTATCTTCCTCGCGGTAAACCGTCCCGAAAAAGACAGGGCGCAGATCGGGCGATTTTTGAATCTTTTGTGCTGTGCGCTCAAGCCACTCTGTCACCTTTGCTGCGCGGTCCTGATAGCGCACCTCCACCCAAAGGCTCCGCCCCTCCTCGTCGAGCAGGCAGATCGAGTATACCTGCCGGATCGTGTCGTATTCCTGCACGATGCAT
This sequence comes from Oscillospiraceae bacterium, assembly GCA_020024285.1. Classification (GTDB taxonomy): domain Bacteria; phylum Bacillota; class Clostridia; order Oscillospirales; family Ruminococcaceae; genus Negativibacillus. The sequence goes on from JAHHTZ010000004.1 coordinate 42,773, forward strand.
TCTTTGGGGCGCACGAGCGCAAGACGTTTGAGCTCCGGCAGGTGCGGCGCGCTGCGCTCCAAAAGGAGCTTGTTAAAATCAGTGAAAATCTCCTCCTGCGGGAACACCTCCCACGGCTTTTTGAGCTCCAAAAGGAGCGCGGAGCACTGCTCGGTGGAAGAAAGCCTTCCCGCCTCGGTCGCCTTGGCGCGCCTGAGATCGAGCGTATAGTACATCATGTGCTCAAGCGCACACGGGAGCTTCCACAAGGTGCTGCCCTCCTTGAGCGCACGCTGCGAGAAATTTTTTGACAGGTTCATCTGGTAAAAGAGATAGTAGCGGCATTTGCTGCACTCCCAAAAATAGTAGATGCTCCCGGAGGGGGCGCCGTTTTTACCCCCGAAGCCGCGCATCCCGAAAAAGTACAGATGAAGCTCCCCCACGTCGAAATATTCGTCCCGAAACGATCCCACCAGAGTGCGGTAGGTGTAATCATCGGCGGATTCCAGCGCCTGCGCCAGACGAAACGACTGTGCCAGCCCGTGCAGGAGCGCCGTGTCGCGATACTGGGCAGAGCGCGCGTAATAGGCGGTGTATTCTTTTCCGAGCCGCCGCAGGGCGCGCTCGAGGTTGGGGATTTGCCCCGTGTGGCAGCGCGATGCCATGCGTTCCACCGTGTCGCAGACGTCGTTTGGCATTCGGCTGAGTCCCGTGCTCATCTGCGCACTGAGCATCTCCTGCACCGCGCGGCAGATCCCCCTCCCCTCCTGCGTCGACGGGGTGGGGAGCTCTGTGCGCACTGCCTCTTTGAGTGCTGCAAGGTCGAGAAGCTTCTGCTGCAGCTTCCAGTAGAGCAGCGCCTGCGCCTTGTGAGAGCAAAATTCGCGGCTGTGACAGGTGCAGGTGCTGTGCTCCAGCGGCTCGAGCAGGTGGACGGTCGCCGGAATCCACGGCAGCTCCACCTTGATGACGGAGGATTCCGTGATTTTGGGGGACACGCCGTTTTCGCTGCGCACAATGAGTGCCATGAGCTGCTTTTCCCCAATCTGCTTATACAGCTTTTCGATGGGATACTGTCGAAGCTCCTCAAACTGCGGCGGCGGTGCAGCAGGCGCGTCCTCGTCCTGTGTGCCCGATTCGAGCTGCTGCCTGAGCCAGAGGATCGCCGTGACGCGGTGGCGGCACAGCGAGGTGCTCGGGCAGGAGCAGCGGCTCTCCATCAGCGGCGCGCAGATCACGCACTCTGTCCCCTCCCAGTGAAGCGACACCGTGTCCCCTTCCACTGATACTTGCGGATCGATGCCTGCTGCCAAATCCTTTTTGGCACGGTTGACGGTGCCCTTGTTGCACAGTCCGATGAGATAATCTTCGTCTGCCAAGCGCAATGCGGCGCAGAGCGCTTCTTTGATTCCTTCGAGCTTCATTTGCGCATCACCTCCGCCATAAAGTCCATGAGCTTTGCCGGGGTGAGTGCCCCGACATATGCCCCAAGGTCTGCCAGCGACTCTGCCATCGAGCGGTCGTAGGAGGGACAGCCGTTGTCATCGAGCGCGGTGAGCGCGATGAGCTTGGCTCCGCTTTCGATGATGCTGTGGCTGATGCGGCAGAGGTTCTGCCTTGTATTTCCTTCGCACAGGTCGCTGATGAGGACGACCATCGTGCGGCGCGGCTCTGTGATGAGCCCTTCGCAGTAGGTGAGGGCGTTTGCGATGTCCGTTCCACCCCCGAGCTGAATGCTCATCAGCGCCTGGACGGGGTCGTCGATTTGGTCGGTCAGATCGACAACATTGGTATCGAAGATCACAAGGCTTGTTTTGAGCATCGGCAGCTTTGCAAAGATGCCTGCCATCACGGCACTGTGGATGATGCTTGTCATCATCGAGCCGCTTTCATCCACCACCAGGATGACGTGCCACGGGTTATACCGCTTGATCCTTCCGTTAAAATAAAGATGCTCCACCATGAGGCGGCGCTCCTCGGTGTCGTAGTGTGCAAGGTTTTTGCGGATGGTGCGTGGAAGGTCGAGATTTCGGATGGAGCGCACGGAACTTTGGCTGCTGCGGTCGATTTTTCCGAGTGCCGAGCGCTCGATCTCCTGCTCCATTTTCTTTCTCAGCTCGCGCACCACCTTGTCGACGATGGCACGCGCTGTTTCAAGGACGCGCCCCTTCATGCAGCTCTTCAGACTCAGCACGAGCTTGAGCAGCTCCACGTTTGGCTCCATGCGCTCGAGCACCTCCGAATCGGTGAGCAGTCCCGTGAGCTGGTAGCGCTCGAGCGCATGACGCTGCATCACCTCGATGCTCTCCTGCGGGAACAATTCCCGAATCTCGGTGAGCCATTCGGGGATGGTCAGGCAGCTTTGTCCGTTCCCGCCCGATTCTCCGTTCTTGCGCACATCCTCCCCCGCTTCCCGTCCATAGAGAAAATCGAGGGCTTCTTCCATGCGAAGGAAGTTGTTCCCCTCTAAGGGAAGTTCGTATCGGGCATCCTTGCCCAGCACAAGCCGCCATCGGTTCATGGCTGCTCCGTCACTCGTCATCTTCATCCTCTCCTTCCTCCATGATGATATCAAGCTGTGCTGCCGCCCAGGCATCAAGCTGCTCGAAGCGGCTGTATTCTCCGGCATCCACGCCCCGGCGCAGCAGCTCCCGTGCGCTTGTGCCGTGCAGAGCCGCTGCCTTGCGTGCAAGGCGGTTTGTTTCCATCGGGACAAAATAGCTGAACGCCAGACGAAGCTGCGGCAGGATCTCGGTAAAGACTTCGTCCGACAGTTCGCACAAAAGGGCATCGATCTGCCTGAGGAAATCGCCGTCGATGAGGATGAGATCCTTTGCCGTATAAAAAAGCCCCTGCAAAAAATCTGCCGAGCGGCGCATCATGCCTGCCGTTCCTGTAAGATACCCCTCGATGACCTGCTTGATGGTTTCCTGCCATGTGGCATCCGCGCCGTACAACAGCCCCAGCGCCGCCCCGTGCAGCGCTGGATGGATGGGAGTTTCCCCGATGAGAATTTGCAGCGCAGCGAGAAAGGATTCGCGCTCTTCGTGGAATGGTACCCGCTCGGTCACCTGATAGAGCAGCAGGCAGGCGCGCTGCACCTGTTCCACCGCCTGATCGTCCACCGTATTCATCGCCGGCAGAAGTCCTGTCACCCGGCGCAGACAGCGTCCAAGGAGCTTGTCGTGCGGTTCACCGTCGCGGTATTGGCTCTGCCATTCGCTCAGCGCATTCAGGTCAAAGCAGGCTTCGCACAGGGAAAGAAAATCACCGTCGTGAATGAGCAGCTGCTCCATACAGGACACAAGCTCCTGTGCCTTTTCGTCCAGACCCATCAAAAAGCCCTGCAACAGCAGATGCGCGCCCTCCTTGGCATGGGACGTCTTCTCCATGCGGCGGCACAGCAGCTCACTGCACGCCTCCTCCATCGTGGAGCCGTAGATGGCTTGCTCTGTCAGTGCGGCATCTACGCGCATCGTCCAGCGGTATTCCCACGTTTCGCGGATGAGGCTGCGGTCGCGGCGGTGGTGCAGGCTCGGTCCCTTTTTGCGCTGGGCAAAGCCGCAGTCCAAAAAGACCGTCTGGTGCAAAAAGTGGCTGATCTTCCGATGCTTTGGCTGGGAAAAGACGGCGAGCGTGATCTCAAGCCGGGCAACATCCCGCTGCCGGAGCCGATATTGTTTGCACAGTGCGTCAAAATCGCGGATGAGCGGCGGAACAATGGACCCGTCGCAGAGCTGTCCCACCTCGCTCCCCGTTGTGAGCGTGGAAAGGATGCGCAGCGGCTCGCAGTTTGAAAACACCGCTTCCCCTTTGACAAAGTTGCTCAGCACCGCATCCTGTAATTCGTAAAGCCCTGCCATCGGCTTCTCGCGCAGCTGCGCCAGTCCGCGCACCTGATGCAGTGCACAGATCTCATCGAACATCGAAATGTTTTCGCCCTTCTTGCGCAGGGCTTTGCCCGTCTTCATGAAATAGTGCAGCACCACATCCTCCCACGCCTCCTGCGGCGTGCTTCGGTGCAGCGCATCCCATATGCTCCGGTAAAACTGCGGCGAGGGCATCCCGCTCGAATACCCAAGCAGCGCATCCATCGACGGCATCGTGTAGCGGATGGGATATACCATCTGGGTCATTTTTTCGCGCTTTGGAGGATCGGGCTGCTCGGTGGGATGCTGCAATCCAACGATGTGAAAGCCGCCTGCCACCACGAGGATTTTTCGGTACTGCTGTGCTGCCTCACGGATGCGCATTGCCATGTGTGCTTCGCGCGCAAGGCATCCGTCCTCCAGCAGCTCCTCCTGCGGCGTGTGGTTTCGCGAAAGCAGGCAGTAACGATTCATCTGCTGCACGAACGCTTCGCTTGACAGGAAAAGTCCGCCCTGTTCAAAATATTTTTCCCAGAATTCCTCAAAGCTGCGCAGCCCTGCCCGCTCGCACAGCCGCTTTTGAAACGCGTTGGCGGCAAGGTAGCGGTCGTCTGCATAGCTTATCCTTTCTTCCTCGACACGAAAGCCGTGTGCCTCCTTGCTTGCCGCGATGATGTCTGCATAGGGAAGGTCGATGAAGGCGCAGGGGATGTGGTTCTGTGCGGCTGCGCGCAGTGCCACAAGCTCCGGCGAATGCTCCAAAAACGGATAGTAGCAGCCGCACACCTCGCTTCGTTCTTCGGCGGAGGATTTTTCCATACACGTATAATAGAGCGCGACCGGAGGCTTTGTATCGGGATGTGCCAGCACTGTGATCAAATCGTTTGCATTTTCCGGTCCTTCCACCAGGATACAGTCGGGGGCATACCGCGCCAAAATCTGTTCGAGATGCCACGCGCACACCGGACTGTGGTGGCGCACGGGATAATACAGGATGGGGGAATCGAGCGAAAACGGTGCTATCTCAGTTTCTTTCTCGCCTCGTAATAACGCTGCCATGCTCCGCCCTCCTGCTGTGCTTTACTGCGTACAATGGTGGAAAAATAGTTTTTGATCTTGTCGAGCTCCTCGTTCGATTCCTTGGTGAGCGCTCCCACCAGATTTTCCACCAGATTTTCTTCCTCCATATGCCCGTCCCCGTAGTACCACGCTGTCATCATCGTCTGATAATAGACAGAGATTGCCTCTGCTGTGCTCATCACAGCGGAAAGCGGCTCGATGCGCTGTCCCTGTGTCGAGATGCCGCAGCGCAGCTCGTGGTATGTGGTGGCAAGCAGCTCTGCCGCTTCCTCGTCGAGCGGCTGTGTGATGCCCGCTTCGCTTGCCAGTGCGCCTGCTTCGTTGAGGATGATCTGCTTTTCGAGCGAAACATCCGAAATCGGCTGGACCGTTTCAAAATTGAAGCGGCGCTTGAGCGCGCTTGACATCTCGTTGACGCCCTTGTCGCGCGTGTTTGCCGTCCCGATGACGTTGAAGCCCGGACGCGCGAACAGCAGTCCCTCGTCCCCAAGCTCCGGAATGTTGAGGACCTTATCGCTCAGCACACTGATGAGGCTGTCCTGCACCTCTGCCGGGGTACGGGTGATCTCCTCAAAGCGGGTGAGGATGCCGCGCTCCATCCCGACGTAAAGCGGCGACGGGACAAGCGCTTCGCGACTCGGTCCGTTTGCAAGCAGGAGGGCATAGTTCCAGCTGTATTTGATCATATCCTCGGTGGTGCCTGCGGTGCCCTGCACCGTGTTGGTGCTGCATCCGCTGATTGCCGCAGAAAGCAGCTCTGAAAGCATCGTCTTTGCCGTACCCGGCTCTCCGACGAGCATCAGACCGCGGTTGCCTGCCAGCGTGATGATGCAGCGCTCCACAAGCGCATCGTTGCCGAGGTATTTTTTGCGGATGGTGCGCTCCTGCGTACCGCACAAAACAGGCTTGTCGCTGCCAAGCAAAAACAGGCGCACCGCCTTTGGAGAGAGCTGCCAGTTCTGCGGCTTTTTGTTCCCCTCATCCCAGAGGCGCAGCGCCTCCAGCTCGTCCCGATAGCGCACTTCCGCCTGCGGACGAAGGACCTGATGTTCCATACCGTTCACCCATTGAACCGCTTCTTCCCACATCGTTGTTCGACTGTGGAAAAAGCAGGTTTTCCCTTTCTTCTTTGTAGTTTTCTATCATTCTTTTCTTTGTTTTGCTCAAACGATATGTTCATTTTACCATAAGAACATTTGTTTTGCTATCTTTTTTCGCGTAAATTCGGGAAAAATTTGCGTAGAGTAACAAAAAACAGCACAGAGCGCCATCCGATACTCGGATGGCGCTCTGTGCTGCGTTGGCTGGGGTGCGGTTTAATAGATTTTGATGGTGCTTTGGTAGAGCTGGACGATGTTTTTCAGCACCTCCACATGGTCAAAGTCCTTGTTGTAGGCGATGTTCATTTCGCGCACCATGCTGAGGTTTTCGATGGGGAGGATGGTGAGCTTTCCCTTTCGCACATCGCTCATGCAGGCGCTTTTCGGCAGGACCGATACCCCCAGATCCTTGCGCACCAGATCCTTGATGGTTGCCACGTTATCCACCTGTAAGGACACGTTAAAATTTTCGATGGAATCGTTGATGCCGATGAGCGACGCTTCAAACAGCTGTCTTGTTGCGGAGGTGGGCAGGCGCAGGATCATGTTCTGCTTCTTCAGCTCATTGACTGTCACCATCGACTGCTTTGAGAGGACGTTGTCGTTGCTCAGGGCGCAGACGAGATAGTCTGTATCGAGCATGAAGTAGTTGAGCTTTGACGAGAGCCGTTTTCCCTCCACGATGGCAATGTCCAGCTCATAATTTTCGAGCATGTCATAAAGAATATTTATGGTTTCCGTAATAATTGTTATACTTGTTTCGGAATTTTGGTTGACGTATTTTGCCAGCGTTTCCATGATGGTATTGTTTTCCGAAGTGTGGGTGATGCCGATGCGAAAGCGCGAAACATGGCGCTGTTCGTCCTGGATTTTGGTCAGCATTTTCTGGTGCAGCGCCTTGAGGCGTCGCGCATAGGTCACCGCGATTTTTCCTTCTTCCGTCAGCTTAAAATCCCCTTTTCCGCGCACAAACAGCTTTGCGTTGCACTCCTTTTCCAGCTGATTGATATGGTTGCTGACTGCCGGCTGCGTCAGGGAGAGAATCTCCGCAGCCTTTGTGAAATTTTTACATTCCGTCACCACCAAAAGCGTTTCCAATTTGACATCAAGCATCCTGAATCCCCCAATCTATAAATTTTATCGATGGAAATAAAAAAATTTATAAGTTGCATTTATTACCATAATATTCTATCTTAATATCAGACGATTTGCAAGTGGTTTTTGGATGCGGCAAAATCCGTGTTCCTTTTATTGTATTTTTTAGGAGGCGTTCACCATGTTTCTTTCCCTGTACGGCAGACTGCAGGAACAGTCACCGGCTGCTGTCATCATCCTTTCCATTGCTGTCATGCTCCTGTTTGGGTTCCTGATGGCGCGCATCACCGCACCATGGAAGCTGCCAAGCGTAACAGGGTATCTCCTTGCAGGCATCCTGCTGGGTCCGTTCTGTCTGAATGCCATCCCTGCACCCATCATCGAGCAGACAGAATTTCTCGCGGACATTGCGCTTGCGTTCATCGCCTTTAACACGGGGGAGTTTTTCCAATTCGATAAGCTCAAAAACAACGCCGGAAGTGTGATCTTCATTACCATTGCAGAATCTTTGACTGCAAGCGCCGTTGTGTTTGTTTTCACCTTCTGGGTGCTTCACCTCGACCTTGCGTTTTCTCTCGTCCTTGCAGCGCTTGCATCCGCAACGGCACCGGCTTCCACCATGATGACGATTCGCCAGACGAACTCGAAGGGGGACTTTGTGGATACGCTGCTTCAGGTGGTGGCATATGACGATATCGTGGCACTGCTCGCTTACAGCATCGCCATCTCCGCTGCGCTTTCCAGCATCGCCGGAGAGCCCATCCATTTTATCGGGATGCTCGTGCCGATTGCACGGAATCTCGGCGTATTGGGGCTTGGCGGACTGTTCGGACTTGTGCTGCACAGAGCGGTGGAAAAACAGCAAAGCCGCGACAACCGCCTCATTCTCCTCACCGCATTTCTTTTTATTTTCTGCGCGATCTGTGCGATCACCAAGGTATCTCCGCTGCTGGGCTGCATGTCGATGGGGACCGTGTACATCAACACGAGCGGCGACCATTCCCTCTTTGACCAGCTCAACAATTTCAGCCCCCCGATCCTTCTGCTGTTTTTCGTGCGCTCCGGATTGTCCTTTGACCTCAATGCCCTTTTGAAGCCATCGGGAAGCGTCGGCGGCGTTTCGCTTTTGCTCATCGGTGTGCTCTACTTCCTGCTGCGCATCGCGGGGAAATATTTCGGCGCGTTTGTCGGCTGCCTTTGCGCCAAAAAGCCGCGGCGCACACGCAATTATTTCGGTCTGGCACTGATCCCGCAGGCAGGCGTTGCCATCGGTCTTGCCGCACTGGGCGCGCGCGCTCTGGGCGGAGAGATGGGAAATGCCCTGCAAACGGTCATCCTCGCTTCCAGTGTACTGTACGAGCTGATCGGACCTGCTTGTGCAAAATTTGCGCTCTACCGCTCCAAGTCCTATGCCTGCGCCGGGCAGGATTCTCCTGCTCCTGCTGTAAGCAAGCCTGCCTGCGCGCAGCCCTCCTCGGTGGAGCTTTTGATTGAACGGATTCAGGAAATCCAAGAGGAATTGGAGCTGGAATCGGCACATCGGGATCAGGAGTCTGCGTCCGTCCCTGCCCTGCGGCAGGACAAAATCCCGGACTGTGTAGCGGTACACTCATAACATCACATCATTGGAGGAATTGAGATGATCGATCCCATTGCCGATTTTCTGGGCGTCTGGTCGCAGACGCTCAATGGATGCAGCGTCCTGCTGCGCATCGGAATATCCCTTATTTTATCCGCTGTCATCGGGTGTGAGCGCGCAAGCAAGCGCCACTCCGCAGGACTTCGGACGTTTATGACCATTTCCCTTGCATCGACCGCCGCCATGCTGCTCGATCTGTTTTTGATGCAGAACTTCGGCTCGACCCTGTTCCTGCTCTGCGCCGCATCCATCCTCGGTGTCGCTGTCATCAGCGTTCACTCGCTCTTTTTCAGCGCACGCAACCAGATCAAGGGGCTGACCACTGCGGCAGCGCTCTGGACGTGTTCGATCCTTGGACTCTGTGTGGGAGCTGGGTTTTATACCGTCACCCTCGCTGCATTTTTTGCGCTGCTGTGCGACCTGTTTGTCTTTCCTGTGCTGGAGCATTTTCTCAAAAACCGCTCCAACCATTTTGAAGTCCATCTCGAGCTGAGGAGCAGCAGCTCCCTGCAGCAGTTTGTGAGCACCATCCGAAGGCTTGGGCTCAAGATCGACGCCATCGAAGCCAATTCTGCCTATGCAGGCTCCGGCTTGAGCGTCTATTCCGTTGCAATCTCCATCTCTAACCGAGAGCTCAAGCAATATAAGACACACACGCAGATCATCGAGGCGCTGCAAAGCCTTGACTATATCTATCATATTGAAGAAATGCTTCCGTAACACAATGCAAAAAGCCGACGCCACAAAGGACGTCGGCTTTTTGCGGTTTGATTGGGGGATAAGAATTCTATTTCTGATTAAAAGTTGATGTCTTCTCCATAATAGGATGCAAGCAAAACCTTTTTCATTTCTTCTACAGAAATTTCTCTTGGGTTTGTGCTGGTGCATGGGTCAGCAACTGCTGTTTGTGCCATATTGTCCACCTTGGATTTGAACTCTGCTTCGTCGATTCCGAATTCTTTAAGCGATGCAGGCATGTTCATAGCGGCTCTCATATCTTTGATTGCTTTTACAAGTGCTGCAACCAGTTCTTGTTCTGTTTTGCCGCAAAGACCTACACGTTTTGCAACCTCTGCATAGCGGCTGCCTGCTGTTTTGGAATTGAACAGTACAGTGTTTGGCAGGTATACTGCATTGGCAAGACCGTGCGGTATATTGAAGATCGCACCGGATTTGTGTGCCATAGAGTGTGCAATGCCCAGGATCGCATTGGAGAAGGACATTCCTGCAAGGTTCTGTGCAAGGTGCATGTTCTTTCTTGCCTGCATGCTGCCGTTGTAGGATTCTACAAGGTTTGTGAACATCATTTCGATCGCATGCATTGCAAGTGCATCGGTGAATGGATTTGCAACGGTGGAAACGTATGCCTCCATCGCATGGGTGAGCGCATCCATTCCGGTGTTTGCAACCAGGTGTTTCGGCATGGACTCTACCAGTGTGGTATCGAGGATTGCAACATCCGGTGTGATGTTGTAGTCTGCGATTGGGTATTTGATGCCGGTTTCGTTATCGGTGATAACAGAGAAGGATGTTACTTCGGTTGCGGTACCGCTTGTGGTTGCGATTGCAATGAAGTGAGCCTTTGTTCTCATCTGAGGGAGGTTGAATGGTTTTGCAGCCTCTTCAAATGTGAAGTTTGGATGCTCATAGAAGATCCACATTGCTTTTGCAGCGTCGATTGGAGAACCGCCGCCGATGCCGATGATAAGGTCCGGCTGGAACTCGTTCATCTTGCAGACACCTGCTTTTACGGTTGCAACGGAAGGATCGTGCTCCACACCGGAAAAGGTCATGGTCTCAACGTTTGCTTTTTTGAGGTGTTCCTCAATTTTTGCAATCACACCTTCGGACTCCAGACGTTTGGAACCGTAAACGAGGAATGCTTTTTTTGCATCAACGGATTCGAGGTATTCGATTGCGTTGTCGCCAAAGTACAAATCTCTTGGAATAGTAAATCTCTGCATCATGCTGCCTCCTGAAAAATGAATTTGTTATGACTGTTTGGTGGTCTGCCCACCTGACAGAACATATCCTAACCCACTTTTCATGCCCTGTAAAGAAGGCACTTTTTAGGCGGCTACATACCTTTTTGTAGGAATTACGGTTTTGCGCCGATTGTGTCCTGATAATGCTTTACATATTTTTTCCCCCACTGGTCCATTGCCTCCATAATGGGGATCAATTCGCGCCCGGTTTCGGTCAGCTCGTATTCCACCATCGGCGGCACGGAGGGATAGACCTTGCGGGACACGATCTCATACTTTTCCAATTCCTTGAGCTGCTGGGTCAGCATCTTCTGCGTGATGGAAGGGATCAGCCTGCGAAACTCATTGTATCGGATGACCCCGTGCAGGTGGAGGTTCCATATAATAAGGGCCTTCCATTTCCCGCTCAGGATCTCCAGCGTCAGCTCGATTTCACATTGATAATTGGAACAGCTTATCTTATGCTCTCGTGAATCTGGCATCTTTTCTTCACTCCTAATCTTATCATATAGATTTATTATAAAGTTTGCACGTGTGAAAATCAACTTCCAACGCACCAAAATGTGCCTACTGTTCATCGGGAATGCTGTATGGTATACTACCCTTGCAAAACTTAATCCGGAGGTTTTTTATGAAAAAAATGATTCATCTTTCCGCTGCTTACCTGATCTTTGGTCTATTGACCGGTCTGTTTTATCACGAAGCATCCTATTACATGGAATTTACCGGGAGCTCGGTGCTGCGCCTTGTGCATGCACACGCGTTTGGACTGGGGACGCTTGTCTTCTTTTTCCTGCCTGTTTTGATGCAGGTGTTCCGCATCAAGGAGGACAGGGCGTTTCGCCGCTTTCTTTACACCTATAACGTGGGACTTTTGATGACGCTCGGATTTATGACGCTGCGCGGCGTGACAGAGCTTTTCTCTCTTTCTGTCAGCAGCTTCTGGGATCACATGATCGGCGGGCTTGCCGGGATCGGTCATGTCATTCTGAGCTTTGGCATCTTCTTCCTGTTCCAGTTGTATTTATCCGCTGTCAAAAAGAATCAAGGAGGACAAAAATCATGATCACATCCATTATCCATGTCGGCGTTACCGTATCCGACCTCGACCGTTCCATCGCATTCTACCGCGACACGCTGGGGCTTGCCTTTCGGGGGGAGCTGCTGATGGAGGGGGAAGCCACCGATAAGCTCTTTGGCAGACCGAACTCCCGTGCAAGAGTTGCCTACCTCAATGGCAGCGACCACCTCGAGGTTCCGCCGGTGGAGCTGATCCAGTTCACCGATCGGCAGATCGAGCGGCGAAGCTCCGACCTTTTCGCGACCTCCATCTCCGAAATCTGCTTTGTGACCGATGACATCCAAAGAGAGTATGACCGCCTGCGTGCGCTCGGCGTGGAGTTCCTGTCAGAGCCGCAGGACTTTGACTTCACAGCAGACGGCTTTGGCAAGAGCAAGGCTGTCTACTTCAAAGACCCCGACGGCATCATCCTTGAGCTGATGCAGATGCTTTAACCCCTGATACCCCCCGATTTTTAAGAAAGGAATTGCCATGAAACAGGATACCATTCGTGTTTACGATGCCTTTGAAAACAATCTCAAACATCTTACTTTGGAAATACCAAAGCATCAGATCACCGTTGTCACCGGTGTGTCGGGTTCGGGAAAATCGTCCCTTGTGCTCGATACGATTGCGGCACAGTCGCGCAGGGAGCTCAACGATACGTTCCCGTCCTTTGCCCAGCGGTATCTTCCGAAGTATGTCCGCCCCAGCGTGGGGCAAATCGAAAACCTGCCCATGGCAATCGTCATCGATCAGAAAAAGCCCACCCCCAATGTGCGCTCCACCGTCGGGACCTACACCGATCTTTACGCGCTGCTGCGTGTGCTCTTTTCCCGCGTGGGCACTCCCTTTGTCGGGTATTCCGATGCGTTCTCCTTTAACCATCCGCAGGGGCGCTGCCTTCGCTGTGACGGACTGGGAGAGGTATCGGAGCTTGATGTGCACAAGCTCGTCGACTTTGACAAATCCCTCAGCGATCCCGGTGTCATCCACTATGTTGCGTTTGAGCCGGGGCAGTGGCGGTGGGAGCTTTATGCACACAGCGGTCTGTTCGATCTGAATAAAAAAATCCGCGACTATACCCCCGAGGAGCTGGAGCTTTTCCTCTATGCCGAGCCGATGCGCCTCAAGGACCCGCCCAAAAACTGGCCCCGCACTGCAAAGTACGAGGGACTTGTGCATCGGATGTACCGCAGCGTCATCAAATCGGACGAGGGAAAAGTCCATTGGCGTATCCTGGAGCCGATGGTGACGACCGGCATCTGCCCCGACTGTCACGGGGCGCGGCTCAATCCGAAGATCCTCTCCTGCAGGATCAACGGGAAAAACATCGCAGACGTGACCGCAATGCCCCTTTGCGAGCTTTTGCAGTGGCTTGACGGCATTGATTCCCCGATGGCAGCCGATTCCAAGGATGCCATCCGCAGCCGCGTCACTGCACTGCTTGAGATCGGGCTTGATTATCTGACGCTCAACCGTCCGATGGGGACCCTCTCCGGCGGCGAAGCGCAGCGATGCAAGATCGCAAAATACAACAACTCTTCCCTGACGGACCTGCTCTATGTGCTCGACGAGCCGAGCGTCGGTCTGCACAGTCACGATATCCACCTTTTGAGCAAGGCGGTGGAAAATCTGCGCGACCGCGGCAACACCGTCCTTATGGTGGAACACCATCGCGAAATGATGGAAATTGCCGACCATGTCATCGATATGGGTCCGGGTGCCGGTGCAGACGGCGGCGAGATTCTGTTTGAAGGAAGCTACCCCGAGCTGCTCCAAAGCGGTACGCTGACGGGGCGCCTTCTCAACGAAAAATCTCCCATCAAGGAGCATCCGCGCACCCCGCAGAGCTGGTTTTCGCTCGAGCATGCATCGCTGCACAACCTGCACGACCTCACGATCGAGCTTCCGCTCGGGGTGTTTGCTGTGGTGGCAGGTGTAGCGGGCTCCGGCAAAAGCTCCTTGATGGCGGAATTTGCAAAGCAGTATCCGGGAGAGCTCATCTCCATCCGCCAGCAGGATATCGGGGTCAGCCTGCGCTCCACCCCTGCAACCTACCTTGGCATTGCAGACGATATCCGAAAAATCTTCGCTTCACGCAGCGGCAAAAAGCCGGGGCTCTTCTCCTTTAACGGGGAGGGCGCATGCCCTGTCTGCAAAGGAAAGGGCGTCATTGTGTCCGACATGGCGTTTATGGATACGGTGGAAACCGTGTGCGAAGCGTGCGGCGGTCTGCGCTACAGCGAGGCGGCGCTCTCCATCGAGGTGGACGGCTTAAACATCGCACAGGTCATGGACCTGACGGTGCAGCAGGCGTCGGAATACTTTGCCGGGACGAAGATCGAAGCAAAGCTCGAACCGCTCATCCGCGTGGGACTGTCGTACCTTCATCTCAATCAGGCACTGTCCACCCTTTCGGGCGGTGAGCTCCAGCGTATGAAGCTCGCCTCAAGGCTCGGCGAAAAGGGACAGGTATTCCTCCTCGATGAACCGACAAACGGTCTTCATCTCAAGGATATCCGGGACATGATCGCCTTGTTTGACGCGCTGGTACAGCAGGGAAACTCCGTCTTTCTCGTGGAGCATAATCTTGATGTGCTCAGGGCGGCGGACTATGTGATCGAGCTGGGACCGCACGGCGGTGTGCAGGGCGGACAGCTCCTCTTTGCCGGCACGGTGCAGGAGATGCTCCGATCCGACCGCTCCGTCACAGCACCGTATCTCAGCCGCTGATTCAATATGATATCTTCTCCCCTGCTGCACTTTTCTGTCGGGTGCAGCGGGGGTTTGTTTTTTTGGGGGATGAAAATTTTTCTCAAATATTTTATAATATACCTGTAAGATTTTCCCCGATCTGTTGACTTATAGGGAGAATGGGGGCTTGACCCCGACACAAAGGAGGGATGCTGCATGGAGGATGTACAGATCATCTCGCTCTATTGGGAGCGCGATCCGCTTGCCATTGAAAAATCCCGCGAAAAATACGGCGGATACTGCTTCAGCGTTGCAAACCATATTTTAGATAACCATGAGGATTCGGAGGAATGCGTCAACGATACCTGGCTGCATGCATGGAACGGGATGCCGCCCCATCGTCCGAATGCGCTGCGGATGTTCCTTGCAAAGATCACGCGCTGCGTCGCGTTCAACCGCTGCAAGGCAAGCCATACGCAAAAGCGCGGGAGCGGGCAGCTCCTCCTTGTACTGGAAGAGCTGTCCGAATGTCTGGCTGATGAAAGCGATGTGCAGGACAGCGTCATCGCGCAGGAGCTTGAGGTATCGATCCGGCAGTTTGTCGATGCCCTTCCCGCGCAGGAGGGCGGCGTTTTTATCCGGCGATACTTTTTCACGGAGTCCATCGCAGAGATCGCACAGCGCTACGGCATCACCGTCAATCACACGACGGTGATGCTCAGCAGGACCCGAAAAAAACTGCGGTCCCATTTAATAAAGGAGGGGTTTTTGGATGAATCGACAGGATCTATATGAAGGCATGAACGGAATCAGCGAAGAAGCATTGGAACGAAGCGAACAGAAGCTGCGGAAAATACCGCGCTGGATGGGTGCGGTGGCAGCCGTTCTGGTGGTTGCCGTGGTGGGCACTGTGCTTATTTCCCCAAAACATGCACCGCTTGTGGTTGCGGCACACGCCATCGAGGAGCCGACCTACCCTGTGATGGCACCGTATCCCGGGGGGATCCATTCCGATTCCAAGCAGTACGAGGCATGGCAGGAATCTGTTGCTGCACAGCGTCAGGAAAAAACGTATCTCACGGAGCTTACCCCGTTCTTTTCCGAAAGCATCGAGCAGTTCCTGTCGGGGAGCGACGGCAAAAACATCGCCTGCTCCCCGCTCAATATCTATATGGCACTGGCGATGCTCTCGGAGCTCAGCGACGGCAGCAGCCGCCAGCAGATCCTGGATGTTCTGCACACGGACAGCATCGAAGCGCTGCGCACCCAGGCAAACTCGGTATGGAACGGGCACTACCGCAGCGACGGCGCGACCACCAGCGTCCTTGCCAATGCGCTCTGGCTCAACGAAGGCATCACATTTGATCCCAATACAATGAAAACACTGGCGCAGACCTATTATGCCTCCTCCTATCAGGGGAAAATGGGCTCCCCTGAGATGGATCAGCTGCTTTGCGACTGGCTCAACGAGCAGACAGGCGGTCTGCTCACAGAGCAGGTGAACGATCTGCACCTCGACCCACGTACCGTGCTGGCGCTCACCTCCACCATCCACTTTCAGGCAAAATGGATGCATGACTTTAGGGAGGAGGATACCGCTCCTGCCGTATTCCATGCACCGTCCGGCGATATCACCTGCGACTTCATGAACTCCCATTTTGACGAAGCCTACTACTGGGGCGAGGGCTTTTCCGCAGTGAAAAAGACCCTCGGCAACGACGGCGGCGCGATGTGGTTCCTCCTTCCGGATGAGGGTATATCCGTACAGGAGCTTTTGAGGATGCCGCAGACCATCCCGTTTTTGCTCTCCGACAGCGAATGGGAAAACTTCAAGTATCTCAAAGTCAACTTCTCCCTGCCGAAATTCGACATCACCTCCGAGCTTGATCTTGCAGAAGGCTTGCAGACGATGGGCATTACCGATGTATTCGATGTTTCCAAGTCCGACTTCTCCCCGATGACCACTGATACCGACAGCATCGCACTCTCTCAGGCGAAGCACGATGTGCGCGTTGCCGTGGATGAGGAGGGCGTGACCGCCGCAGCCTATACCATGATGGTGATGGTCGGCGGCGGTGCTCCGGCAGAGGAAAGTGTCGATTTTGTGCTGGACCGCCCCTTCCTCTTCGCCATCACCAGCGACAGCGGACTTCCGCTGTTTGTCGGTGCGGTGAATGAGCCGAACTGATCCTAAGCGATTATGACAAAAAGCAGGCGGCACTCCCGAAAACGGAGTGCCGCCTGCTTTATTCTAAAAGGAGAATGATTACAGCTTAGAAAGGATTTCCTTTTTATATTCGAGAAACTGCGGTGTGAGGTCGAAGTCCGCGCCGCGCGGCTTCTTCTCACGGATCTCGATCTCGTTCTCGATGCGCCCATCCACCAAAAGGCAGATGCGGTCCGAAAGGAGGATCGCTTCGTCGATGTCGTGGGTGATAAAGAGCGTCGAGAGCTTGATGCGCTCCATCACATCGAGATACCAGCGGTGGACGGAGTTTTTTGTCAGAGTATCGAGCGCAGAGAACGGCTCATCGAGCAGCGCAACATTGTTCGAAAACAGATAGGTGCGCAGGAGCGCCGCGCGCTGGCGCATCCCTCCCGAAAGCTGGGCGGGCCAGAGCTTTTCTGTCCCTGTGAGCCCAAACTCCGCAAAGAGCTGCGATGCCTGCTCTCGTGCCTCTTTTTTCTTCACGCCGCGCAAAATCAGCGGAAGTGCCACGTTGTCCTCGATGGTGCGGTACGGGAGGAGGAGGTCCTTTTGCAGCATATAGCTGATGTGTCCCGGTTTTCCGGTGACGTCCTCCCCATCCAGCAGGACCTGCCCTTCATCGGGCTTGAGCAGCCCCGAAATGATGTTGAAGAGTGTGGTCTTTCCGCCGCCGCTGATGCCGAGCAAACACACAAGCTCCCCCTCGCGGAGTGTGATGGATACCCGGTCGAGCACCTTTTTTCCGTCGAAGGAAATGCTTACATCCTTTACTTCGATTTTATTCATGATACTGCCGGGAGGAAATCGTTGGAGAATCCGGCGGTAGGCTCTACCGTGTGCTCAAGGAGTTTGTTTTCGTTGAGCCATGTGAAGAATGCAGACCAGCGTGCTTCGTCAAATTCGCCCCAGCGTGCAGCGTCTGCTATATACTGCTTGGAAAGGTAGTTCTGGCTTGCAAGAACGAGTGCTTCGCTGTCTTTGAGCTCGGGAGCTGCTTTGATGAGGATCTCGGCAGCACCTTTTGGATCGTCAATGGCATCCTGATAGCCGTGTGCCAGTGCAGCGAGGAAGGCTTTTGCGGTGTCGGGGTGTTCCTTGAGGAAGTCGTTGTTTCCGATCACGATTGGAGTATAGAAGTCGAACACGGGGTCGATGTCCTTAAATGCGAAGTAGTCTGTTTCGAGTCCTGCGGTTTCACAGGCAATGCCTGCCCATCCGTAGAAGATCCAGATGGCGTCGACGGATTTGCTCTGCAATGCAGAAACCTCGTCCGTTACGGTGGAAGGGATCAGCTCTACCTTGCTGAAATCGCCGCCGTCCTTTTCTACGACCTGACGCAGGGTCGCCTTCTCAACAGGAGAGTCCCATGTAGCGTATTTGTGCCCTTCGAGCCCCTTCGGGGTATCCATGCCCTCGCCCTTGCGGGAGATGATGCCGGAGGTGTTGTGCTGGACGAGTGCTGCCACTGCGGTGATGCCAAGCGGCGTATCCCCTGAGATTGCCGGTGCGATGTAATCCTGGAAGCTCACGCCGAACTGGGCGCGTCCCGATGCAACCAGCATCTCTGCCCCGTCCTCCGGCGGCTGTACCACCTCTACCTCAAGTCCTGCGTCCTTAAAGTAGCCCTTTTCCAGTGCAACATAGAGCCCGGTGTGGTTGGTGTTCGGGGTCCAGTCGAGCACGAAGGTGATTTTTTCGAGGTCCTTTGGTTCTTCCTTCGGAGCCTCTTCCTTTGGAGCCTCCTCCTTTGTCTGCGTCTGTGCTTCCGGGGTGGTGTTCTGCTCCTGACTGCCGCACGCTGCGAGAGAAAGGGTCAGCATTGCTGCCATTGTCAGTGCAGCGGCACGTTTCCATAGTTTCATTTTGATTACTCCTTATTTTGTTTTTTCTTCATCCTGAATTCTGCGGTATGGCATACAGCTTCGCTCCGCAACGCTCACAAGCCCCATCAGGAGCAGGGAGATCGCCGAAATCAGGAAAATGATTGCAAACATTTTGTCAAATGCAAATGCCTGTTTTACCCGCGTCATATAAACGCCCAGACCGCTGAAGCCTCCGAGCCATTCGCTGATGACGGCGCCCACAACGGAATAGGCTGCCGCGATGCGCAGACCGGAGAAAAACTGCGGCAGCGCCGACGGGCATTTAAGATAGCGGAAAATCTGCCACTTTGTCGCCCCCATCGAGCGCATCAGTCCCACAGCGTCGCGGTCTACGGCGCGAAATCCGTCCAGCAGCCCCACCGTCATCGGGAAAAAGGTCACAAGCACGATGAGGATGATTTTCGGTGCCATCTCATAGCCAAACCACAGCACCAAAAGCGGCGCAATGGCGACGGTCGGGATGGTCTGGCTGATGACGAGGATGGGATAGAGGGCGCGGTAGAGCACATCGAAGGCATCCATCGCCACCGCAAATGCAAACCCGATCGCAACACCCAAAAGCAGACCGAAAAACGCCTCCTGCAAGGTCACGAGCAGGTGCCCGCTCAAAATCGGCAGCTCCTTAAAAAATACGGTGACCACCCGGACGGGCGAGGGCAGCATATACTGCGGGACCAGTCCGCTGACGGAAACCACCTGCCAGATGCCAAGCAGGAGCGCAACCGCCGCAACTGCCGGGGTCTTACTTTTGGTGGTGTTTTGTAACTTTTTTATCAATGGTCAGGATCTCCCCTTCCGGCTCGTATACGACCTTGATGTAGGCAGCCACCTTCGGTGCGCCTGCTTTGATTGCCACATGCTGGCACTCCTTCACGATGTCCATGAGCTGATCGTAGCTTTCGCCCTCGATGGTCGTTTCAAACGGACCTACATAGTAATTGAGCCCTGTGCTTTTGATGTAGTCGATCACCTCGTCTACGATGCGAATGAGCTCATCTTCGTTTTCTGCCGCCGGCAGAACCTGAATTGCAACACTTGCCTGCATTGTTTTTTCCTCCGTTTCCTAACATAGATAAAATAAAACGCCCCACCGGAAAACCCAGTGGGACGAAAAATTTTGCGTGACGCTTCGGCGCATATTCTCCCTCCGCTGGCATTACCCAGATCAGGTGTATGGGTCGCAGGAAACACCTGCCTCTCAGCCTCTCGATTAAGGCTCCCCCTTTTTTCAGTTACTCATTCTACACCACCTTTTTCCCTTTGTCAACAATTCCCGCGGCGCTCCCCTGCCATAAACGGTGTTTTCTTCCTCTTATCTCGTGGATTTTGGGTAGGGAAACAAAAATTTCTGCCGAATAATTTAGATAAAGCTCCTCGATGCAGGATGCAATTTCAGTCGAATTATTTACAGTATAAAATAACTTGCAGCAAAAGGAGGCGTTTGCATGTCGATCGAGCTGATCCCGAATATGAACCGTTTTCTCAAACAGAAAAAGATGGAGCAGGTCTGGGGGATGAAAAACTCCGGGGCGATGGACCCGATGGAAAAGGTAGCGCTCAATGGCTCCTTCTTCAACAAGATGGTCAAGGAATCGCAAAAGGAGCCTGACATCAAGGTGATCCGCGCTAAGGTGGATAAGATCCTCAAAAAGCTCAAGGCAGGAGGACGCCTGACCGCCTCGGAAAAGGAGTTTCTGTGCAAATACGCGCCCGACGTATACCGAAAGCTCGAAGAAGTGGAGCAAAAAAGCAACGCGTTTGCCGCAAGGCTCAAATCGTGCAAAAACGATTCCGAAGTGGAGCAGGAAAAAGCAGCCACGCTCAATGCCGTTTCGATGCTCGATGCACAGGACCCCGATATGGCTGCCGTTCTGACGCGCCAGCTCATGATGGTCTACGACCGTCTGGGCGGAAAACGAAACAAGCCCTGTGAGGAGTCCCAGGGCGCAAATCCACCCAAGGGCGGGGACGCTGTGCGCAGAAAGCGCCGCGACCTCGGTCGGGCATAGGCGGCTGGACTGATCCAATCGAACAATGGGTAAGACAAACCGGATGTACCGCGTGATGCGGTACATCCGGTTTGTTGTGTGATTGGGTGTTTTGGAATTATGCGCGGTCTTCCCCGAAAAACAGCGCGATGTCGTCCTCGACTGTGCCGATGCCTGCGATGCCGAAGTTTTCCACCAGGACCTTTGCCACGTTCGGGCTGAGGAACGCCGGCAGCGTTGGACCGAGGTGGATGTTCTTCACGCCGAGGTACAGCAGCGCCAGCAGGACGATGACTGCCTTCTGCTCGTACCATGCGATGTTGTAGATGATCGGCAGGTCGTTGATGTCGTCAAGCCCGAACACCTCTTTGAGCTTGAGCGCGATGACAGCGAGGGAGTAGGAGTCGTTGCACTGCCCTGCGTCCAGCACGCGCGGGATGCCCCCGATGGTGCCGAGGTCGAGCTTGTTGTATTTGTATTTTGCACAGCCTGCGGTGAGGATAACGGTATCCTGCGGCAAGGCTTTTGCAAATTCGGTGTAGTATTCTCTGCTCTTTGCGCGGCCGTCACAGCCTGCCATCACGACAAATTTGCGGATCGCCTTGCTTTTTACGGCTTCCACGATCTTGTCTGCCAGTGCAAGGACCTGCGCGTGAGCAAAGCCGCCGATGATCTCGCCCTGTTCCAGCTCGATCGGCGATGCGCAGCGTTTTGCATGCTCGATGAGTTCAGAAAAGTCCTTGTGTTCTCCTGCTTCGCCGCTGATGTGCTTGCAGCCCGGATAGCCTGCCGCACCCGTTGTGTACATTCTGTCGCGGTAGCTGTCCTTCGGCGGCACGATGCAGTTTGTTGTCATCAGGATCGGACCGCGGAAGGATTCAAATTCTTCCTTCTGCTTCCACCACGCGTTGCCGTAGTTCCCGACAAAGTTCGGATACTGTTTGAACGCCGGATAGTAGTGCGCCGGAAGCATTTCGGAGTGGGTATATACGTCTACGCCGGTGCCCTGTGTCTGCTCCAGCAGCATCTTCAGATCGTGCAGATCGTGACCCGATACGAGGAT
This sequence comes from Oscillospiraceae bacterium, assembly GCA_020024285.1. Lineage (GTDB taxonomy): Bacteria > Bacillota > Clostridia > Oscillospirales > Ruminococcaceae > Negativibacillus. The sequence continues at coordinate 64,420 of JAHHTZ010000004.1, forward strand.
TCCGGGGTTTGTGCCGACCCCCAGCTTTACCTTTGTGATTTCGGGGTTTCCGTATGTTTCGGTGTTCGCCTTGTCAAGCAGCGCCATCCCTTCGACACCGTACTTGCCTGTTTCCAGTGCAAGCGCGGTCAGCTCGTCTGCGCCGAGGCTGTCATCGAGGGTGGCAGCAAGCGCTCTTTGCAGGAATGCGTCCACTTCCTCGCTGTCGTGCAGCAGCGCATTGGCGTGCTTGGAATATGCAGAAAGTCCTTTCAGACCGTAGGTCACAAGTTCTCTCAGGGAGCGGATGTCCTCGTTTTCGGTGGAAAGGACGCCGACCTCCTTCGCCTTTGCTTCAAATTGGGTGCGCTCTGCATCCCAGTGTGCAGCCGATGGGAGCACAGCAGCGTCGCTCAGCTGAGAGAGCAGCTCTTTTTTTACTACGAGTATCTGACAGACAGCCTCGATGATCGCTTCTTTATCAAAGTTTGCATTGGTGATCGTGATAAAGAGATTTTTGGTGATGAGGTGGTTTACCTCAGCGGCAATTTTTTTCCCCTCGTTTCTCAGTGCTGTTGTAACGGCAGAGAGCCCCTTTGTTACAAATACAAGCAGATCCTGCATGGCTGCTACATCCGGTTTTTTTCCGCATACGCCCACCTTGGTGCATCCGCTGCAGCCGGCTGTTTCCTGACATTGAAAGCAAAACATTGTATAATCCATTGATTGATTCCTCCATCTTATTCTGTCTTTTTCCTTGGGTCGAGCGATTCTTGACATCATCTCTGATGTAAAGTATACTGTATTTATAGGGTCAAGTATGTTGTTTTAACAACAAAAGCAGAATCAGGTGCGAAATTTCCTGTCCTCTGCGAATCCATAAAAAACAAGCCTGCAACACGGTCCGATTATGCAAAAGGAGTGGATCTAATGGGAAGAAAGAAGCCGAAGCGTGTGCCTTTTGGCATACTGCTCCTTGTTGTCCTCGTTGTACTGGCGGTCTGTACCGCGCTCGTCGGTTTTAGGAAGGAAGCCAGCAAGCAAACGACCGCTTCGCCCCCGACCGATTTGACCGCTCCCGAGCCAAAGGACGAGCTCCCCGGTACTCCCATTGATGCACATGCGCGCAGCCTGCGTACCCCGCAGGATCTGCTCGACCTTGCAGACTGGGTCAACAGCGGCGCAGACGATGCAGGATATTCGTGGTATCTGGAAAACGATGTTGATATGAAGGGACACAGCTGGACCCCCATCGGCGGCTATTCCGGAAAAGGCAGCAACGAGCCTGCCTTCGTCGAACACTTTGACGGGGCATTTTACGGACAGGGACACACCGTCTCGAACATTTCCTGTCTGCGGGACGGATTTTACGGCGTGGGATTCTTCGGGAGCATCGGTCCCGATGCCCTCGTTGTCGAGCTCAAGGTGCACGGCTCCTTCGCGGGGGAAGGTCCTGTCGGCGGAATTGCCGGAACAAGCTCGCCGTCCGACCGCGGCACAGTGATTGCAGGGTGTAGTTTTTCCGGCGACGTATACACAATGGATTCCTATGCAGGAGGGATCGTGGGATTTGCCGGCAGCCGTACCGTCCTGACACGCTGCTTTTCCAATGCCAACGTATACGGGCGCAGCGCAATCGGAGGGCTTGTCGGAGTTGCCAACGAGGATTCCCAGATTCGGGACAGCAGCTGTGTCGGCACGGTTACAGCACATGCTCCTGCCGATATCCTCAAAAAAACAAAGCTCCAGCCCTCGCTCTATCCTGCTGAGCATTATGAGCGCCTGACCGAGGCGTCCGATCTCGGAGGGCTTGTCGGTGTGACGCACGATATGTTCCTTTTGAAAAACTGCGTTGCCAACGTGAAGGTAGACTCCGCGATCCCGGCGGAAGCGGTGGGAAATCTCGTCGGGTCGTACAGCGGTCTGCTCAATCTCTGCAATTTCTGCGCTGTGGAGGGGAGCGATCCGCGCACCGATCGGTTCTATGAGCACGGGAGCGACAGCCTTTGGGTTTGCGAAGTCAACAAGGCGGATATGGCAAAGACATCCACCTTTGAATCGTTCGATTTTTCTACCGATTGGAAAATCAGCCCGGAATATAACATTCCGATCCCCCTCTATACCGAAGCTGCTCTGCGCGACCTTTCCGCAGAGGCACAGTTTCAGCTTGGGATGAACGGCGAATCGAAGTCGATGCACAAGGGTGACACGCTCGGTGCATGGACGATGACGGCGCTCGATTTTTCCACCGACCAAAGCGGCAAGGTCGAATCGCTGGATTCGATGTTCCGCGGCTCGGCGACCGTGCAGGGCAGCATCGAGCGCAACCCTCTGAGCTCCGAGGAATCGTATATCGTTACGGTACAGGGGGATGAGATGGAAAAGCTGCCGCTGTATCTGTATGAGGGGCGCGGTGTGCAGGATGACGTTTCGTTTGGGCTGAAAATCCCGCAGGGGCTTGAGAATACCCCGAAGCTCGAATACGGCGAATCCATCCCCGCTCAAATCACCATCCGCTCCTACTGCCACATCTTTGCCTATGCAATGGCAATGGATATCGCGGACGTTGAAAAAATCGTCCCCCTCTCCGAATGAAGCGATCCCACCCGAGGAAGGCGCAGACAGACTGTCTGCGCCTTCCTTTTTTCCGCAAAATCCCGATGGAAAATGCCCCCGCTTGGCATCCGATCCTGCCGTTAAAAATGGGATTTTCTGTCACAATACTTTATTTAAAAATGATTGTGATATTGACTGTATTTTCCTTTTTTACAACCGCTTCTTTCAGAAAAAACACGAATTGATGCAGTTATCGTTGACAAACTGCCATAGTGAAGCGTATACTTTGAGACATAAGAAAACTGTCGAATCCAGTCCTGTACAGATTAGGGAGGGATTGTAATGAAACAACATCGTTTTTGGGCATGGGGCGCTGTAATCTGCATGATTATGGTTATGATTACCGGCTACAAACACAAATAAGACAAAGGAGATTTTACTATGCATGTTTACACAAGACTCGCCTGCTTTGTAGGCGGCACACTGTTTGGTTCGTTTGGTCTGAAGCTGCTCTCCAGCAAGGATGCAAAAAAAGTTTACACCCAGGTTACCGCAGCTGGTCTTCGCATGAAGGATTCTGTGATGGAAACCGTAACCACCGTTCAGGAGAACGCAGGTGACATCCTTGCCGCTGCAAAAGATTTGAACGAGGCTCGCGCAGCAAAAGAAGCAGAGGAAGCTGCTTGCGCTCAGATCTGCGATTGCGAATGCGAATGCGACTGCGCAGACGAAGAAGCCTAACAAATAATCAAGGAAGGAGCCGTGACTGCGGCTCCTTTTTCAATGGAGGAAAGAACATGAATGCAGTTATCGTACATGAGAGCCGCGGAAGGATGCGTCTGCAGCTCAAACAAAAGCGCATGACCCTTGAAGAGGCAGATCTGCTGGAGGCATGGTTCTCCCAGAACAACCTCAGCTGTCAGGCAACCGTACACGAGCGCACCCGCTGCGTCATCCTGCACTATCAGGGCAGCCGTGAGGCGATCCTTCAGGCAGTGCGCAGCTTTACATGGCAAAAGGCAGAGCAGAGCATCACGCCCCCCTCTTACAGCAGCCGTTCCCTCAACCGCGAATTCCAGGAAAAACTGGTTGGAAAGGTGATGGGCAGGTTCCTCAGAAGGCTCTTTCTCCCTCTTCCGCTGCGCATCGCACACATTGTATGGCATATGACCCGCTTTCTCCGCCGCGGACTGCACTGCCTGCTGCGCGGACAGCTGAAGGTGGAGGTGCTGGATGCGTGCTCCATCGGGATCTCTGCCCTGCGCGGGGATTTTGCAACCGCAGGTTCCGTAATGTTCCTGCTGGAGCTGGGCGAGCTCCTCGAAGAATGGACCCGCAAAAAATCTGTGCGTGACCTTGCACAGTGCATGTCCCTCAACATCGACCGCGTATGGCTGGATACCCCAAGCGGCGAAGTGCTCACCCCGATCTCCCAGATCCAGACCGGGGACCGCATCGTGGTCCGTGTCGGCGGCATCATCCCGACCGACGGCGTTGTGGCAGACGGCGAAGCAATGGTGAACCAGGCATCGCTGACCGGCGAATCCATCCCGATCGAAAAGCATTGCGGCAGCCTTGTTTATGCAGGAACCATCGTTGAGGAAGGCGAATGCATCATCGAAGTGACCCAGAGCTCCGGACAGAGCCGCTACGATCAGATCGTTTCCATGATCGAGCAGTCGGAACAGATGAAATCCACTGCGGAAAACAAAGCCTCAAACCTTGCAGACAAGCTGGTTCCTTACACCTTTGCCGGCAGCATCCTGAGCTTCCTGCTCACCCGCAATGTGATGAGAGCACTGTCTGTGCTGATGGTGGACTTCTCCTGTGCGCTCAAGCTGGCAATGCCTTTGGCAGTCCTTTCTGCAATGAACGAAGCCAGCAGGGACCACATCACCGTAAAGGGCGGCAAATTCCTTGAAACCGTATCCAAAGCCGATACCATCGTCTTTGACAAGACCGGCACCCTCACCCGTGCATGCCCAAGGGTTGCCTGCGTCATCCCGTTTGCCGGACAGGACGAAAATGAGATGCTGCGCCTTGCTGCCTGCCTTGAGGAGCACTTCCCGCACTCGATGGCAAATGCTGTTGTGGAAGAAGCAAAAGCGCGCGACCTGCTTCATGAAGAAATGCACTCCAAGGTGGAATACCTTGTGGCACACGGCATCGTGAGCACCGTGAACGGACAGCGCGCCCTCATCGGCAGCGCACACTTCATCTTTGAGGATGAGGGCTGCGTCATTCCCGAAGGAGAGCAGGAGCGTTTTGACAGTCTCCCAGTGGAATTTTCTCACCTCTATCTTGCCGTCGGCGGTCAGCTGGCTGCTGTTATCTGCATCTCCGATCCGCTGCGAGAAGAGGCTGCCCAGGTGCTTGCCACCCTGCGTGCGCTGGGCATCCGCAAGACCGTGATGCTCACCGGCGACAGCTACCGCACCGCCGCTGCCATTGCAGCACAGCTTGGCGTGGACGAATTCCGCGCAGAGGTCCTTCCTGCGGATAAGGCAAACTTTATTGCCGACCTTCGCGCCGAGGGTCATACGGTAATGATGGTGGGCGACGGCATCAACGACTCCCCTGCCCTTTCCGAGTCCGACGCCGGAATCGCCATCAGCGACGGCGCTGCCATTGCACAGGAGATCGCTGATATCACCATTTCCGCAGAAACGCTGTGGGAGCTTGTAAGACTGCGTCAGCTCTCCGATGCACTGATGGAGCGCATCCGCAAAAACTACCACTTCGTGCTCGGATTTAACGGCGGACTGATCGCGCTGGGCGTTGCAGGCATCCTTGCCCCTGCTGTTTCTGCAACACTGCACAATCTTTCTACCCTTGCCATCAGCCTGCACAGCATGAGCTCACTCAATACCCCCGAATTACAATCCTATAAGGAAGCTTCCCTCTAATACCAAAGCCACCCGCGGGGCGGGTGGCTTTGATTTTCCGGAACAAAAAAATCCCCTGCTTCATATTCATGAAGCAGGGGATTTTGTTCTATGGAAGCTGGGCATTCTGCCATGCGACAAAGTCGCTGATCGAAAGGGGCTTCGAGTAATAATAGCCCTGGATCAGGTCGCAGCCAAGCTTTCTGAGCAGCTCGACCTGTTCTTTTTCCTCGATGCCTTCTGCCACGATCTCGATATCCATATCGTGGGCAAGGCGGATCATATTTTCTACAACGATCCTCGATTTTTGGCTCTCGTTGACAAAGAAGCCGCGGTCCAGCTTGATGGTATCGATGCTGAAATCCTTGAGCATCGACAGCGAAGAATACCCAAACCCGAAATCGTCGAGGGCGCAGGTAAAGCCATCCTCGTGAAAATCCCGGATGACCTGTGCCACATGCGGGAGCTGCTGCGCGTGCAGGAGGGAGGTTTCCGTCAGCTCAAGCTGAATGAGCCCGTCGGGAATGTGATATTTATCTTTGATTTTGTGGTACGATTCTTCAAAATCCGCGTTGGCATTTTTAAGGTGTTCCCTCGAAACGTTGACCGAAATTTCCGAAAACAGACGGTTTTCCTCACGCCACTGTGCAATCAGCTTACAGACCTCCTCAAAAACATAGAGGTCGAGCGCACAGATTTTTCCGTTGTCCTCAAACAGCGGGATGAAATCGGACGGGTAGATCATGCCCTCCTCAGGATGCACCCAGCGCACCAGTGCCTCTGCCGCACACGGCTTTTTCTCCTGCAAATACACCTTTGGCTGGAGATAAACCTGAAAATCGTGATTTTTCAGAGAATCCTCAAACAGGGCATTGAGCCTGTTTTCGCGGTTGATCTTCTCGATGATTTTGTAATCATAGAAGGTGCAGATTTCATTTTTATCGTGGAATTTTGCGGCACGTCGCGCGCGATCCTGCAGGATCTGCACGTTTTCCTGCACTTCGCCCACGATATAGGCACCAACGGAAAACTGGAACAGATAGCTTTCGCTGTATGCTTCCCCGAATATGTTGATTTTGTCGATCAGTGCCGTTACGCGCTCCTTCACCTCCCGCTCGCTGTTGCTGCGGATCATCAGGAAGAAATGGTCGTTTTCGCTGCGCGCGGTCAGCTCGCCCTGCCGAAGGTCTTCATTCATGCAGTCATAGATGTGGCGCAGGCACTTATTCCCCATCTCAAAGCCCCATGTTTCGTTGATGTACTCAAAGCTGCATACATCAAAATAGAGCATCGTGTACGAGGACCAGCCGCCCCAGTCGAGCAGCTCACGCGCCTGAAGCTGAAAGCCCTTGTTTGTCATGCCGTCTGTTAAAAAATCGTGGTAGGCAGCCTTGTTGAGCACTTTTTTCGCCCTGATGTTCTGCAGGATGACATACCCCACCATCGCCGCGGACACAAGGGCAAACAGGATGCACAGCAGAAAGTACATCCAGAGGTGAAACTCGTATCTTGCGTTGATGTTCCACGGGGTGATGGAGATTTGGGTCCAGCCATTGATGGACAGCGGATGAACCGACACCACCACCTTTTTCCCATACAGCATATCGACCGTGTATTTGCCGTAGAGCGGTTTTAAGACGGTTTGCGCGCCCTGAGAAAAATGCTTTGTAAGATCCTCCTGGATCTTGTTGTACATTTTTTGCGGCATGGACTCCCCGCCCAGTGTGGCGAATACAAGCTCGCCCCTTGAATCGACAAGCAGGCTGATTTGGTCCTTTTGCTCCGATTCCTGCTGATTGGTGCACTGAAGTGAGGTGTATTCCTTGGTTCCCAGCAGCGCCTGTCCGCTCGGGATGCCGTCCTTGAGGATCGGCACTGTAAACATCACCCCGTGCTCCTGCGAAGCGGAAATGGTCGGCTCCTGAAAGATCTGCGGGTTCCTTTGCATCCAGTCGTTCATCTCAGGATCGTCAAAGGACGGCGGAATGGAGGCGCTTGTCCGGCTGAGGACAACGATTTGATCGAGGGAAAAAATGCTCGATTTATGCTCGAGCAGCTCCTGCGTCAATGCGTCCTCCGGCATTTTTGCCGCAATGTCCGCAAATTCGCCCAAAAAATAGAGCTTGTCCTCCATCCGCTTTTCAAAATGGATTGCATCATGCTCGTTGTCTTCCTGACTGTAGACCTCGGCATCGTGGATGATTTTTCGCTGCAATACAGCGGTATTTACAAGAAAACCAAAGCCGATGGCAGCAAACACCAGGATAAACACCGCAATCAGGAGCTTGTGCCGTTTATTCACGATCGTCTTAACCATACTCACGTTCCTCTCAAAGAAGATGCAAGGAAAATGCCTTATCTGTTTTTTTGACTTGTTGTCAAACGCTCTCTCTTGCTTATTACCATATACCGGTATATTATACCAAATTCGTTCCATTTCCGCAACCTTTTTTTGAAATTCGACTCAATTCTCTCCCCATCGGTCCATCGTTTTTCTCTGTTTTTTCGCGTTATATTTTTAACATAATTAAAACAAATTGTAAAATTTATCTGAATATATTTGTTCATTCATCCAATTATCCAAAATTTTAGTGCGAAATGCACGATTTCTGTTTACTTTACCCTTTGTGATTGATATACTATTACTATAAACGAAGACCACTCTAACGGGTAGAATGGTTTCGTCCTATCAAATCAAATGAGGTGAGTCACTATGAAGAAAAAGCTCAGTCTTCCAATTCAAATCCTGATTGCTTTGATCCTCGGTATCGTTGTTGGGCTTTGCTGTTACTTTGCCGGCTGGGGCAGTTTTACCGCCTCCTATCTCAAGCCCTTCGGTGATATCTTCGTAAACCTGCTCAAATTCATTGTGGTACCGGTCGTTTTGTTCTCCATGATCGATGGCATCCTCTCGATGGAGGACATGAAGAAGGTTGGCTCGGTTGGTGTAAAAACCGTTGTGTACTTTATGTGCACCACCGCCATTGCGTGCGTGATCGGACTTGTTTTTGCAAACATTTTCAAAAATGCACATCTCTTCCCTGTTTTGGATGCAACCAAGGCAGAATATGAGGCAAAAGCCTTTGAAGGCTTTATGGCGACCCTTGTCAACATTTTCCCGACCAATATGTGGCAGTCCTTCTCCAGTGCCAATATGCTTCAGGTTATTGTGATCGCCCTGTTTTTCGGCGGCTCGATCCTTGCAGCAGGAGAAAAGGCAAGACTCTGCCGCGACATCGTCAGCTCCTTTTACTCCGTCATCGAAAAGCTCATGACCTTTGTCATCAGCCTTTCCCCGATCGGCGTATTCACCTATATGGCATGGGTGGTTGCAACACAGGGCGCAGAGATCCTCGGTTCGCTCGCTCTCGTTTTGCTCTGTGCCTACCTTGCATACATCTTCCACGCTGTTTTTGTCTACTCCGTATCCGCCAAGGTGTTCGGAAAGATCAGCCCGATAAAATTCTTCAAGGGTGCGATGGCTGCCATGCTGTTTGCCTTCACCACCACCTCCTCCGCAGCGACCCTTCCGGTTTCCAAGGAATGTGCGGAGAAGCTGGGCGCAGATAAAGACATCAGCTCCTTTGTTCTTCCGCTGGGCGCCACCATCAACATGGACGGTACTGCCATTTATCAGTGCGTTGCTACCGTATTTTTGGCATCCTGCGTCGGCATGAACCTGAGCATCAGCCAGATGGTCCTTGTCGTTGTCACCGCCACCCTCGCTTCGATCGGTACTGCCGGTGTTTCCGGTGCAGGCATGATTATGCTTGCCATGGTGCTGGAAGCCATCGGTATTCCGGTTTCCTACATCGGTTTGATCGTTGCAGTAGACCGTCTGTTCGATATGGGACGCACAAGCCTCAACGTAACCGGCGATATCTCCTGCTCTGTCTGCGTATCAAGATGGGAAGCGAAAAAAGCCGCTAAATAACAGCCCTCTGTTATTCTCCCCCTCCCCCCAGGATGCCGCTTTACACGGTGTCTTGGGGGGATTTTTCAGAAAACAAAAGGCAGACTGTAGAATACAGTCTGCCTTTTGTTTGTACCGCTTCAAAAGCGGTGTGTTGAGAGATGTTTATGTTAGAGCAGTAAGTTAGCCAAGAAGGTCACAAATCAGACCCGCATACATTTTGGAGGCATTGATGACGTCTGATACGGTTGCTGTTTCGTTGTAGCTGTGGATGCCCTTCGTGTCAGAAGGTCCGTACTGGATGGTGCTGATGCCGTGCTCACGGAAGTAGCGCGCATCGCTCGATGCCCACTGATATGCCATGATGAGGTCGATCCCCATGAGTTCCTTCGCATTCTGTGATACTGAGCGGCAAATCGGGTCATGAATCGATACATAATTTCCGCGGTCTGCCCCCATATAGCTCACTTTGATTTTCTCGATCCCGCTTTCCTTGATGATCCGGTCGATTTCTGCTTTTACCGTATCCCCTGTCATGCCCAGCGGAATGCGGATATCAAGCTCTGCTTTCGCGTAGTCTGCCACCATATTGCTCTTGATCCCGCCGTTGACGATCCCGAAATTGACGGAAACATGATCCATGCTGTTTTCGATGCCTTCAATGGGGTGGACCGCCTTGAGCTTTTGTTTGGAAACCTCCATCACCTGCTGCATTTCTTCATCCAATGTCCCATGCAGCTTGCGCAGCTCCTTTAGCTTCGGAAGGAATTCCATCATCCTTTCAACTGCGCTGTCGCCCACATAAGGTGCAAGACTTCCGTGGGCCGGTGTGCCCTCGATTTCTATGAGAGTGCGCATAGAGCCTCTCTGTCCCACCTCGATGTTGTCATGTCCTGTCGGCTCGGCAACAACTGCCCAGTCGCCTTTCATGTAGTTGTGGTCGAACAGCCACTGTGTTCCGTGGAAGCCGCCCGTTTCCTCGTCCGGAACGATCGTCATCACGATTTCCCCTGCCAGCGGGATTTGATGGTCTGCAAAGTATGCCATCGCAAAAAGCGAGGCTCCCAGTCCGCACTTCATATCGGAAGTTCCTCTGCCGAGGATCTTTCCGTTTCGAATCTCGCCGCAGTATGGAGGAAACTCCCATTTTTCCAGATCACCTGCCGGAACAACGTCGCAGTGTCCGTTGAAAATCAGCTTCTTCCCGTTTGGGTTGCCATATCGGGCGATGATATTGGGGCATTCGGGCGTTGCACGGATGACCTGATATTCAATATGATGCTGCGTGAGAAAACGCTCCAAATAGGCTGTGATTTCCTCCACATTTCCCGGCGGGTTTTCGGATGGGATCTGTATCATCTCAGAGCACAGCTTCATGAGCTGATCCTGCTGATCTGCAATATCCTGCCATATCTTCTTTTTATCCATCTTGCTCCTCCTTATCCTGTGCGTCTAAATGTTCACGCCAAGGAAGTCTACAATGACACCAAGGTAGGTCTTTGCACAGTTGACGATTTCCTCAATGTCTGCACATTCGCTGTATCCATGCACTCCGTCAATGTTGGCAGGACCATACTGGATCGACGGAACCCCCGCCAGACGGTAGTATTTGCCGTCGCTGGTTGCCCACTGATAAACAGGAACCACCTTTTTGTCCGGTCCCCAGAGGTAGTTTGCATTTTCGAGCGCAGTCTGCACGATCTCCTCCGACACCGGAGTGTAGGTTGCATATCTGATTTTTTTATACTCAAGCTCAACATCGGGGAGGTTGAGTCGTTTGACGATATTTTCGATGGTTTCGCGCACGCGCTCTGTTTCGATTCCGTTCGGGATGCCAAAGCCGATCCCTGCCTCGCAGTATTCTGCGGGAGAATGGGTTTCATCGCCTGTTTTCAGATAGCTTACATTATAGGTGACATGGTCGATCACCTCACCCACGCCCTCTACCTTCAGGATATCGCGTGCAACCTGCTTCGAATTTTCCACCACCTCAAGCTGATGCTCCTCAAAGCGAGCCTGAAGTGCGCGCACATCCTCCATGCTGCTCAGGATCTTCACCATCTTTTTCATGGCGTTGTCCTCTCCGGCAAAGCTGCAAATGCTTCCATGCACCTGCTTGCCGCAGCAGTGTACCACAAGGCGGATGCTTCCCTTTGAGCCTGTTTCCACGTTGTTGTATGTTGTAGGTTCGGGCAGCATCAGGGCGTCGATGTCGTCTGCATAACCGTTTTCTGCAAGGAATTTGGAGCAGTAATCGCCGCCCGATTCCTCATCGGAAACAAGGTGCAGGCGGATTTGCCCCAACACGTCGATGTTGTGCTGCTTGATGAGCTTTGCGATGTGCATCCCGATTGCAACACCGCAGAGCATATCGGATGCGCCGCGGCCGCAAACCTGTGTTTCGGTGATGGTGCCGCAATACGGGTCAAAATCCCACTTCGAGAGGTCCCCGGGCGGCACGGTATCGGTATGGCCGTTGATGCACAGCACCCTTCCGCCTTTTTTGCCGACATTTGCAAGGATGATCGGCAGCTGCGGATGATTGTATATCACCTCATAGTCGATGCCGTTTTGATCAAAATAGCCTGTAATAAAGTCGGTGATCTCCTTCGGATCGATTGGAGGATTTACGCTTGGACGACGAATCAGCTCGGAGCACAGCGTCAGAAGCTCCTGCTTTGTTTCTTCCAGCAGTTTCCACAGTTTTTCTTTTTTCTCCAGATTCTTCACGTTGCTACACCCTTTCTGCCTGATTTTCAGTTTTGAGAACGGTATCTGCTTCAAAGCCGATCAAATCCTCCAAAACTCCAAAATATACTTTTGTACAATCAAGGATATCCTTGATTTCAACGTCTTCGTTGTACGAATGAATCCCAAGCGAATTGGCAGGGCCGTACTGGATGGCTGGGATATTGTGATAACGGAAGAATTTTGCATCGCTGGTTGCCCACTGGTAGGCAGGATAAACGGTTTCGCCTTTGATTTCGGTGGCATTTGCCACGGTAGAGCGCACCAGAGGAGTGTCCACATCGGTGCATGCTCCGTCCTTGAGCCTTGGGTAGGTGATTTCGATATCGGTGATGCCCTCCCGCTCACAGATCTCCTGCACCTTTTTCACGATATCCTCTGTTTTGATGCCCACCGGCACAAGCATCCCGACCAGAGCCGTGCACACCTCCGGCGTCATGGAATTGCTTGTTCCGCCGTCAATGTCCATCAGGTTGAGGTTGATGCGGTCGATGGCGTTTTCAACGCCCTCCTCATCGAAGCATTCGCGGATGATGCGCTTGGAATCAAGGAGGACCTGCTGCTGATTTTCAAAGTAGATGCCGTCCATCTCGCACAGCTCATCGATTTTGCTCAAAAAGCGCATCATCTCATGGATGGCATTCTTGCCCACATAGTTGATGATACTGCCGTTTACCGGGGTCCCGTGTGTTACGACCTTCATCCTGACGCTGCCCTTCTGCCCCACCTCCACATAGTTATAGGAGGTAGGCTCCGGGATCAGGCAGAAGGAGCAATCGTCTGCGTATCCGTGCTCGATGAGGTACATCGAGCCTTTTTCTCCGCCGGCTTCTTCGTCATGGACGATAAAGAGGCGCAGCTTGCCTTTGAGCTTCAGCTTTTTCTCCTTGATTTTCTTTGCGATAAAGAGTGCAAGCCCCACTCCACATTTCATGTCGGAGGTGCCGCGTCCGAGGATCTGCGTATCGGTGATGGTTCCGCAATACGGGGAGAATCTCCATTTTGACAGATCGCCGGGGCACACAACGTCGTTGTGTCCATCAATGATCGCAACGGGTCCTTCCTCCTCCCCTACCTCTGCAATGATGGAAGGCATCTCGTCCGGCCCGCGCACCACCTGATAGGAGATGCTGCAATCAGACAAAAAGCAGGTAACATGCTCTAAGATCGATTCGCACTGAGCGGGGGTAACGCTTGGTATTTTGATAAGGTCTGCGCAGATTTGCAAAAGCTCGCTCTTTTCCTCGTCAACGAGCTTCCATAAGGCTTCCTTGACTGCCTGATTTTTCATATTCAATCCTCCAATCATTCATTTAAAAAACATGCGACCTGATGTCTGTCATCCACATTTTTGAGGGTTGGTATTTCGTTGCGGCACCGGTCGGTTGCGTAGGGGCATCTTGTGCAGAATGCGCAGCCTTTTGGCATATTGAGCGGACTTGGGATCTCCCCTGTCAGCTTGATTTTTTCTTTTTTCTCCAAGGGACTTGCCGGAGGGATCGCAGAAAACAGCGCCTTTGTATATGGATGGATCGGATTTTCGTAAATGGTTGCGGAATCCCCGACCTCCACCACGGTTCCGAGATACATGATGACGATGCGGTCGCTGATGTATTTTACAACACCCAGATCGTGGGAGATGAAGATGTAGGTCAGCTTCATCTTTTCCTTGAGCTCCTTGAGCAGATTGATGACCTGCGCCTGTACGGAAACGTCCAGTGCAGAAACCGGCTCGTCACAAACAAGGAGCTTTGGATTGAGCGCCAGTGCCCGCGCGATGTTGATGCGCTGTCTTTGACCGCCCGAAAACTCGTGCGGGAAGCGAATCCCGTGGTATTCATCCAGACCAACCACACGCAGCAGCTCGTTGACGCGCTCCTTGCGCTCCTGCTCTGTGCCGATGTTGTGAATGATCATCGGCTCCTCGATGGAATACGCCGCAGTTTTTCGAGGATCAAGCGAGGAATACGGGTCCTGAAAGATCATGTTCATCTGATTTCTCAGTGCCTTCATCTCCTGGGCCGGAAGGTGGTAGACGTCCTTGCCGTCAAATTTCACGCTGCCGCTGGTTGCCGGGATCAGATTGAGGATGAGCTTGCCGAGGGTCGACTTTCCGCAGCCGGATTCACCGATAATGCCCAGTGTTTCGCCTTCCTTTACCTCAAACGACACATGATTGACCGCCTTGAGGTAGGATGGCTTTCCCATCACTTTTTTGCTCTTTATTGTAAAGGTTTTGGTAAGATCGGAAACGGTAAGGATCGTTTTTCTTTCCTCCATTTATCTCATCTCCTCTTTATCCAGTTTTTGTGTCTTGGTTTGCAGATGACAGGCTACAAAGTGCTCCGGCTCCACCTCGATGATCTCCGGGGAAGATTCTTTGCACAAACTCTGACAGTATTTGCACCGGTTGTGGAAGTTGCAGCTTCCGCCTGTCAGCTTGAGGTTTGGAGGAGTTCCTTCGATGGATGCGAGCGGTTTGTTGGGGTCATCCGTCAGCTTCGGCATGGAATTGAGCAGCCCCCATGTGTACGGGTGCATCGGATTGAGATAGAGCTTGTCGACCGGGGCGTATTCCACGGTCTTGCCTGCGTACATTACCATGACCTTGTCGCATACGCTCCATACCACACCGAGATTGTGGGTGACGAGGATGATGGCAGTTCCCATCTTCTTTTGCAGCTCCTTGAGCAGGTCGAGGACCTGTGCCTGAACGGTTACGTCCAGTGCGGTGGTCGGTTCGTCTGCGATGATGAGCTTCGGCTTGAGGGCAATCGCCATCGCGATGATAACTCTCTGGCGCATACCGCCCGAAAATTCGTGCGGGTAGGATTTCATGCGTTCCTTAGCCTGCGCGATCCCAACCATCTCAAGCGCTTCGATTGCGATTTTTCTTGCTTCTTCCTTTGAAATCTTGTTGTGTGCCAGTACAACCTCCATGACCTGATCGCCGATTGTAAAAACCGGGTCCAGAGAAGTCATTGGGTCCTGAAAGATCATCGAGATTTGAGAGCCGCGCAGATCGAGCATCTCGCTTTCCTTCATCTTTGCGATGTCTTTTCCTTCAAAAAGGATCTCTCCTTCTACAATTTTTCCGTTTTTCGGCAGCAATCTCATGATGGAGTTGGAGGTTACACTTTTACCGGAGCCCGATTCCCCCACGATGCCCAGCGTTTCCCCCGCTTTGAGAGAGAATGTAACTCCATCCACTGCTTTTACCACGCCGGAGGCAGTGAAAAAGTGAGAATGCAGATTATTTACTTGAAGTAATGCTTCACTCATAGAGCAATTTCCTTTCTGGTATGCACCCGTTATTTTTTCATCTTAGGATCGAGCACGTCGCGGATTCCGTCACCCAAAAGGTTAAAGCCCAATACGGTGAGCAGGATCGCAAAACCGGAGAAGATGGAAATATGCGGCGCAACTGCCAGACAATCCTGTCCTGCTTTGAGGATTCCGCCCCAGGATGCAGTTGGCGGAACGATGCCCAAGCCCAAAAAGCTCAGGGAGGATTCGGTCAGGATCGCACCTGCAACGTTCAGCGTTGCGTAAACGATAACTTCAGAAACAACATTTGGAAGGATGTGTTTGAAGATGATCCTTCCATCCGATGCGCCCAGTGCGCTGACCGCTTTGATGTACTCTTCATTTTTTACCATCAAAACCTGCCCGCGGATGATGCGCGCATAGCCCGGAATGTTGGAAATACCGATTGCCAAAATAATGTTCTGGATGCCTTCGCCCAATGCCGTCAACAGCAGCAGCGCCAGCAAAATGAACGGGAAGGCGAACATGCCATCCATAATTCTCATCAAAACGTTGTCGACCCAGCCGCCCATGTAGCCAGAAATCAAGCCGAGCACCACACCGCACACTGCGCCTACGAGCATACCGCCGATGGATACGAGGATGGATACGCGTGCGCCGTAGACAATGCGGGTAAACAGGTCCCTTCCGTATTCGTCGCCGCCGAAGAGCATGCCGTTTGTTCCCGGCTTTGCATGAATATTCAGGAAGTCCATTTCGTATGGGTCCTTGGGACAGATGCTGGGACCGAAAATCGCTAAAAATACAACGATCAGGACGATGACGAGTCCGACAACAGCGGATTTATTTCGAACGAGCTTTCGCCAGACGCTGTTTGCCTTGCGCTCTCGAATGATCATCTCCGCCTGGCTTTTTTCATCCAATGCCAATTTGATGTTCTCAGCCATTAATGTCCACCTCCCTGAGATTCATAGCTTACCTTTGGATTGAGGTACATATAAATAATGTCTACAACAAGGTTGATTACCACATAGAACAGTGCCATGAACAAAACGCAGCCCTGAATTACACCATAGTCTTTGTTTCCGATTGCTTCTACGATCAGTTTTCCCATGCCGGGCCAGCTGAAAATGGTTTCAACCAGGATCGAGCCACCCATCAAAGCGGAAAAGCGCATACCGATTACGGTAACGATGGGAGGGAATGCGTTTTTGAGTGCGTGCTTCATGATAACGACATACTCTTTGATGCCTTTTGCACGAACTGCTTTGATGTAATCCTTATTGATGACTTCCAGCATACTGGAGCGTGTGATGCGCGCAAAGTTTGCCATGGAGCCTGTGGACAGACAGAGCGCCGGCAAAATCAGGTGGCTGATGATGTCACCCAAGCCGTTTTCCCATGTGCCCATTCCGATGGAGGGCAGCCAGTTGAGCTGTACACAGAACACAAGCACCATCATCAGGGACAGCCAGAACGAAGGAACCGAAACACCCACAAGCGCTCCAAACATGGAGATATAGTCAAACGGTGTGTACTGTTTGATTGCTGAGATGATCCCGACCGGAATGCCGATCAGCAGAGCGATCACAATACTGGACAGCGCCAGATTGAGGGTGTTCGGGATTTTTTGCAAAATCAAATCGAGGACAGGCTGGTTATAACGATAGGATTTTCCCAAATCTCCGTGCAGGACGCCGCTGAGATAGTTTACAAACTGTTTTGGGATGCTGTCGTTTAGACCCAGCTCCTCCGTCAGGGCTTCTACCGCCTCAACGGATGCCTCAGGTCCCAGGATGATCATTGCCGGATTGCCGGGCATCACGCGTGTGATAGTAAAGACAATGGTGACAACGATCAACATAACGGGAATCAGTTGCAGTAACCTTTTCAGGATAATTTTCAGCATGCTCTCAACTCCTTTATCCTTCTCTTTGCTCTAACAAAAATATCGTCCATAATTTTGGACGTATTGCATAATAAAATCGAATATTTTGTCGTATTATATATAATTTCTCCTGATTTTTGTCCGAAAAAAGGCTCTTTACAAAAGAGCCTTTTTTTCGTATTCAAAATTGCAGCGCAGAGCTGTTTATTTTTTAAGCCATGTGTTGATTTCCGGAGAACAGATGACAACATGTTTATCTGCGTAGCTCAGGTAACCCTGTACCTTCTTGCTCAAGCCGTCGATCACCTTGGTGTTGGCAAAGTCGATCTGCGCATCGGATTCAACGATGATGCGCAAGGCCTGTTTATACAGTTTTGCACGTTCTGCGGTATCGCTTACCTTAACTGCTTCGTCCAGCAGGCGGTCTACTTCCGGATTGTTAAAGCACTGACCGTTTCCAAGGGAGCCGATTGCATCGCTGTGGAACATCTTGTTGAGGTAGAAGTAAGGGTCCGGGTCCCAGGTCCAGCTCATGGCGATGATCGGAGCCTTACCGGATGCGCCCATTGCGCTGAAGGTACCCCATTGTGCTGTTTTGATCTGAATGTCGACGTTGAGGTTCTTCTTCATGTACTGCTGGAAGATTGTCGCGATCTTCATGGAAACTTCACTGTCGGAGGTGTAATATTCTACAGCAAATCCGTCCGGATATCCTGCCTCTGCAAGGAGAGCCTTTGCAGCTTCCGGATCATATGCCGGCACTTCTTTTTCGAGTGCTTCGTCGTAGCCCCAGGACAGCGGAGGAAGCGGCATATAGGCGCGCTCTGCATCGTCATAGAGATACAGCGCTTTTACCATCGCGTCGATATCGGTTGCCATAATCATTGCTTCGCGGACCTTTGGATCTTTCGTTGGTCCGTTTTCCATATTGAAGTAAATGTAGTTGACGCCCATGCCTGGGATTTCATTTGTGGTGAGCGTTTCATCCTTGCGGATGGTCTGGATGGACTCGCCCTTGAGGTCGTTTGCAATGTGGACCTCTCCGGAGCGCAGTGCATTTGCTCTCATATTGGCATCCACGATATAGCGGAACATCACGCCGTCAAGATATGGCTTTGGACCCCAGTAGGTATCGTTTCTTACAAGCTCGGTGCTCTGGTCTGTGATCCATTCCTTCATAGAGAACGGACCGGTCCCGACAAGGTGTGCACCAAATTCGTCGCCCCACCCTTCTACTTCCTCTTTTGGAACGATTACGTTTCCGCCGTTGTTGAGAGCAGAAATGAAGGATGCGTTTGGTGTTTTAAGGTGACACTCAATTTCGGTATCGCTCAAAACAACACAATGGTCGAGCATATCGAGTCGCTGAAGGGCAGATTCTTTGGCAGAGCGCTCCAAAGAATACTTCACGTCCTCAGCGGTCATCTTTCTTCCGTCCTGGAACTTGCCCTTCTGGAAGTAAACATCGTCCCGCAGCTTAAAGGTGTAGACGTCACCTTCCTCGTTGGCGCTCCATTCTGTAGCAAGGGATGGAACCATTTCCATATCCTTGTTGTATCGAACCAGCGTATCACAGACGGTGTTGATGATCTGATTTTCATAGACACTCGTGTATTTGACAGGATCGAGGTTTGCAGGGATGGCGGACAGGGCCATTACAAGGACATCCCCGTATTTCTGCTCTTCCGGAACATCTGCTGCTGCTTCCTGAGAAGCGTCCGGCTTTTGAGTGTTATCCCCTGTCTGAGCGGTCGATTCTTCCTTTGCTCCGCATGCGCTGAGCATGGAGGACATCATCGAAACCGCCAGAAAGGCTGCTAAAAATCTCTTTTTCATATAAATCCTCCTTACTGGTTCGATTTTCCTTTGGTCTGGAAATGATTCATCGGACCGTATTTTTCCAAGATCATCTCGTATTCTTTTTTATCATAGAACTGACAGTTCTCTGCTGTAAACGATTTGGCTACCTCCAGCGCAAAGCGTGCTGCCGATTCCACGTCCACAAAGTGGGAAGCTCCCGTTGCACACCCTGCAACCATCGTCTGTGTTGTGATGGCAACGCCGACAACCGGTGCATGTGTTGCGATTGCCGGCTGAAGGATGCTGTTGAGGTGGAACAGATCGTTTCCGTAAGGTGTGATATCCTGCTGAGAGAGTGCGAACACATTGGGACATTCCCCGCTTGTCACTTCCATGATATCCAGCAAATCGTTGCTCACCTTGAGGATGTAGCCCTCTTTGATCGTTGGAGAAATGGCAAAGCCGCGTTTGTTGCTGATTCGGTTGCCCTTTGTGGTGTCAATGGACAGGATGGCATCCATCTCGCCGTCCACTTCTGCCTCATTCATCTGGACCATATTGACGGGAGAACCCATAAATGGTACCGGCTTGTGCGGGCTGGTCGGTGCATTGGGGCAGATATGCGTACTGATGATGACATCGCCCTCCAGTACGTCCCCTCTTGTCTGCATGTTGAGCAGCTTTGCCGCCACAGTGAGCGCGGACAGTGCGCCGTCACCATCCGAAACAAACCCGATCTGCTCCGGTCTTGCTCCAAGGCCTCCCAAACGTCCGATGACGCCCAGGGTTGGAGCGGTCCCTCCTGCTGTTTTTCCGTTTTTGCCTGCGATCTTTACCTTGATGAAATCCGTAGAGCCTTTTGCCCCCGCCATTTTTGTGATATTTACATTTGCATCCTTATTCAGAGAAAGTAAATATTGTTTCACCACTTCACCGCTTGCCGAGGAACTGTCGAGAATATCGAACAGCTCTGCCAGTTCTTTGATTAACATCACCCATCCTCCTTTGATTCTTAAAATCCGCAAAGAACAATACCATATCGTTGGCTGTATTTTCGATTGGCTGACTTTATTATAGCAGCAGCAAAAAGTGAAATCTATATTCGCGGTGCCCACAATTTGAATGGCGAAATGTGCACCGTGCACTTTTTCCCTCTAAATTTTATAGCAGTTCTTTCACAAAAATAGCAAGGAACAGGTTATAAAAATCATCACTTTTTTCCAAGTCGACATGGAGGATCGCTTCGATCTTTGCCAGCTTTTCGGTGAGGGTGTTGCGATGGATGAAAAGCTCCTCCGCTGTTTTTTTGCGCACTCCCTTATTTTTGATCAGCACGGTCAGCACCTTGAGCAGGTCGGAGTGATGCTCTTTGTCATACTGCTCGAGCACCCCGATGGTACGCTGTGTATATTGAATAAAATATTCATTCATGCTGTGCAGCAATCCCTGCTCCAAAAGCACGTCATCCGAAAACATCAGCTTTTTGTTCTTAAATTTTTTGCGGCATATCGTGATGACGTTCTGCGCCTCCTTGTATTTGCTTTTGATGCTTATGTAGTCCTCTATTTGCAGGACGCATCCCACCGTGACATCAATTTCGAGGTTGTCCTTGATAAAATCGATGATCGATTCGATCAGATGCTCAAGCTCCGTGCGGTCATTCTTCTTGAGCAGCAGAACGAACAGATCCCCCTTTGAAATAACCACATTTTTAAGGTGATGGTAGAGGGTAAAATTAGAAATGAATTGCAGGATGCAGTTTTTGATGTGCTGGATCTCTACTTCCGTTTTGTTTTTGATGTGCTCCTGAAAGTTGTCGATGTTAAACAGCACCATGCAAAACGGGGGCGCAGGCCAGTTCAGACTTTGCGCGCGATAATTGAGCGCCTGCGGGCTTTTGATGTTTTCCATGATGATATCGACAAACAGGTTGTCATCAAACACGCTGCTGCTCTTTTTTACCGCCTGCATCTTGATGTATTGCAGGGTAATGGTATCGATTGCGTGGTGCATCACGGCTCTCACGTTTTTGGTCAGCCCCATTGCCCCGCAGCATACCGCCACGCAGCCCACAACCATGTGGTGGACATAGATTTTGAACACGCTCCACAACTCATTGTTGTATTTTATGTTTTGAAACACTGCATTAGAAGACTTAAACTCGATGTATTCGGGATTGCTGAGAAAATCATTTACCTCAAAGGGGATTGCAGAGCCTTTTTGGGGGCTTTTCGCAAGCAGGATGCCGCTTCCGTCGAGGATGAGGGTGGGGAGATGTAAGATGTCATAGATCTTATCACAGGATTCCTGAAAATCTCCTTCGGACAGCATCACCTTCATGAACTCATTTTGTATTTTTTCGCTGCTGTCGTAATTTGGGGTGGATGCCTCCATCATCAGGCGGTAGACGATTTTTTTAAGCTCTGCATACTTGAGGCGGTTGGGTGTTTCAATGATGGGTATCTTCAAACGGTTTGATTCTTCCATGACATTTTTGGGGACCTCCCCTAAAAATCTTGTCTTTAGGATGATGGCTGCCCCTCCCGCCTTATGCATGTCCTGCACCAGATGGAGCAGACCGTCCTTGCGGTCGCGCAGGGAATATCCTGTTGTGGTCAGCAGCTCGCCCTCCATCAGCCACGGAGCGATATCCGGCACTTCCATACCATCGACAACAAGGATTTCATTTTGCAGTCCCCCTGCCCCCGATATTACTTTGCAATCCAGTTTATGGAGTTCTTCCATCACTTGTTTTACGGTCAATTCCATAATATAACTCCTTTCGTCCGTTGTATGATCTTTCCTGATAATTCCTCTCTCAACTTCGTTTATTATCTAACATTCTCTACCTATTTATATACCGTAACGTTTATGGCACTCATTGTATCACATTCACCTTTTTATGAAAAGCTTCTTTTATTTTTCCTCTTTGTGATAGAAATATGGTAAAATTTACATTCCATCTCTTTTTCTCCTTTTCAAAACTATGTATAATGGAACAAAGATATGATGTTAAGGAGATGAATCGTGAATGAACGGCAAGGTTGTGGCAGTGATTTTGATTTCGGTGGTGGTTTTGATCGGTGCGGTGGTCATTCCTTTTATGATTTGGACGGGCAACCGCATCGAGTCTACTATGATGGCAACGATGGATCTCATTCCTTCTGTGGAAAAGGCGATGGAAGAGGCCCTGAGCGAAGGAGCTTTGGAGGAGCAGGAGGATGCCCTCGAGGACAGTGAGGCTTCTTCGCGCATCCGACCGAGTGGAGTATCCGCGCAGGAGTCGCAGCTTGATTATTCCGACTTTCACTCCATCCGTATTTCCGTGGGGCAGCCCGATGTCATTGTGCAGTCCGGCGACCGCTGGAACATTGAATACCGCATCCCAAGCCATGAGAAGATCGAGCGGTGCGAGCTGAAGGACGGCACCTTCTTCCTCGAAACCGACTTTCAGCATTTCAAAAGACCGACCCACGATGGCTGGTATGTGAAAATCACCGTCCCCAAGACTGCGCAGCTGAATTCGTTATCCCTCACCTCGGTCACAGGGGAGGTCACCGTAAACAGCCTGACTGCACAGTCCATCGAGGCAGAATCCGTTTCGGACGAAATCACCCTGTCTAATATCAAGGCAAAAGACGGAAAATTCAAGTCCGTTGCCGATGATATTGCTTTGAGCGGCGTGGAGTTTTCCTCCCTCGAAGCGTTCAGCACCTCCGGCGATATCAGCATCGACGGCACCGCAGACCGTGTATCGCTCAAAACCGTTTCCGGGGACTGCTCGTTATCCGGTGCGTTTCATACCTCCTGTGACATGGTGAGTGTATCCGGGGATATTTCTGCTATCGTTTCCCACCGGATCGATGTGGACGGGAGATCACACGGCGGAATTTCCTATAACAAGGATTCGTACCGCGAAAACTTCCGCCTGCGGCAAAAGGGAGCTCCGGAGCTTGTGGCAGAGAGCACCTCGGGAGAAATCCTCATCGAAGCAAAGGAATCATAAAGCAGGCACACGCCTCCTGTCGGGACATTCGCCGTCCTTTTGAAGTGCCCTTGCAAAAGAACAGCGGCAGCGTCCAAAGACGCTGCCGCTGTTCTTTCTATGCTGTTGATTATAAAAACAGAAGGAGGCTGACTGCCATGACGATCATGCCGGAGATGAGCCCGTAGATTGCGAGGTGGTGCTCTCCGTATTCGTGCGCCGCAGGAAGGAGCTCGTCAAAGGAGATGAACACCATGATCCCTGCCACACCTGCAAACAGCATCCCGAACACGAGGTCGTTCATAAAGGGCTTGAGCAAAAACCAGCCTACCAGCGCGCCGAACGGCTCGGCAAGTCCCGACGCGAAGGAGTAGACAAAGGCTTTTTTCTTCGAGCCGGTTGCCTGATAGATCGGCACCGAAACGGCAATGCCCTCCGGGATATTGTGGATGGCGATGGCTGCCACGATGGGGATGGCGATGTTTGGCTGCTGCAAGGCGGAAATAAAGGTCGCAAGCCCCTCCGGGAAGTTGTGGATGGCGATGGCAAGTGCGGTGAACAGCCCCATGCGCATCAGCTTATCCGTCTTTTTCACATCCTGCGACTGCTCCTCCACCCGCTTTACCTCATGCGGATTTTCATTCGATGGGATCAGCTTATCGATGACGGCGATGATGAGCATTCCGCCAAAGAACGCCCCCACCGTCGCCCAGCTCCCCTGCTTGAGCCCAAGCTGTGCCACGAGCGAATCCTGCGCCTCCATGAAGATTTCGACAAGGGACACATAGATCATCACGCCCGCCGAAAATCCAAGGCTGACGGAGAGGAACTTGCGGTTTGTATGCTTACATAAAAATGCGATCATGCTGCCGATGCCGGTGCTCAATCCCGCAAAAAGTGACATTCCGAACGCCATCAAAATATCTTCTGTCATAACATCCTCCCTTACTCATAAAAAAAGAGAGCCCGAGGGCTCTCTTTTTTCTTGTTAGCCTACCAATGCTGCGCCCAGTGCGCTGCAGGAGCTGAGTCCATCGTCATCCGGTTTTTCCTGGCATATTACGCTCTCGCAGGCAAGGTTTGCGCCGGCAGCGCGGCAGGTTTCTTCCCAGTTTCTCATCCATTCGCCGTCGCCCCAGCCGTAGGAGCCAAAGAGTGCGATCTTCTTCTGGCTGAGGTGGTCTTTGCAGGACTCGAACATTGGATCAAATTCCGATTCCTCCAAAACCTCTGATCCCATTGCAGGGCATCCGAATGCGATCGCATCATAGGAATCCATCATATCCGCAGAAAAATCAGAACAGGTTGTCAGCACGACCTCTGCGCCCTGTGCTTTTGCACCTTCTGCAACGGCAGAAGCCATAGCCTCTGTGTTTCCTGTTCCGCTCCAATAAACAACTGCAACCTTACTCATAATAAAATCAACCTTTCTTCATTTGATGTATCAACAAGCTGCTTTGAGCCATTTGTTGCTTTGTTATCCCACATGCTGGTCCAGGACGTTGCGCAGCGCCGCCATGGAGCTTGTGTGACATCGGGCTACACTCACATTCTGCCCTTTGATGCAGTTGAGCGCGTTGTTCACCATCTTGTGTGACACTGTGCTTGTAAATAATACAAGCAGATCCGGATTCCCGATATTTTTCATCGCACCGTGCATCTGGACGATGACCTTTGCAGTGCAGTTATATTCTTCGCATAATTGTTTATAGCGATGGACCATACATTCGTTTCCGCCTACAATAACAACGCTCATTTGTGATTTCGCTCCTCCCTAATTAGCCAAGGCTAACTGTTGGTCATTCTTTTCTGTCGTTTTGAGAACATCTACATCATACTAAAAAACAGCGCAGGCATCCGCTCCAATTAGACAAGATTCGGCTCCAATCAGACAGATTTTTGTTAAGAAAGGATCGTTTCGATCTGGATGGGTTTGGTTCGGTATTCCTTTGGGGTGACGCCCATCGTTTCACGAAATGCCTTTGCAAATTTGCTTGGGTTGTCGTAGCCGTGGCGTCCCGCGATTTCGAGGATGGTGAGGTCCGTATCGCGCAGGAGCTGTGCTGCCGACTGCATCTTCTGGATTCGGATGACGCCGGAAAGCGGCATCCCATAGACCCCCTTGATGCTGCATTTGATCTGGGTGCCCGATGCGTGAAAATGCTCTGTGAGCTGTTCGAGCGTGATTTTCTGCTCCATGTGGGTGTGCAGATAGCTCGAAACCTCCTGCGCCAGCACCTTCTGGTTGCGCGTGAAGCACCGCTGTGCAAGCTCGTCGGTTTGCAGGTCGATCCCGCTGAGAAACAGCATCAGCTCCAGCACCTTGACCTTCAGGTAGCCGGTGCGGATGCGCTCGGGGACACTGTAAAGCTCCTCGAAGATATGGGCGATCGACGGCATGGAGCGCGCGATGAACACGCCCGATCCATGGCAGAGCTTTTCGAGCAGGCACCTTGGGTGGACGTCTACATCCTCCAAAAAGCACGACAGACACGGCGGCGCCTTCTTTGCATCGAGGATCACGGTGATCCCGTGGTAGTGCCGCAGCGGATAGTCGGAGATGCTGTGTTTTTCGTCCGGCTGACAGACCGAAAGGTCGCCCGGACCCATGTAGAAAAATCCGTTCTTCGTGTTCACCTCCATGCGCCCCTCGCGGCAGTGGCGGATCTCGAAGATATCCTCGGAGAGCTTTCGATGAAAGGTGCAGCTTTTGCAATGCATATCCTCATACATCAGGGCAATCCCCGGAAAGACCTGATGATATTTGATTTGCGCCTGACCGTCCGTGAAGGAAAAAAAGCGGTCCTCTTCGTTTGGCAAGCGCAGCTCGTTTTGAAAATCCATCGTGTTCATAGCTCCTCCTATAGAAAAAGGAGGCGCATGTTACGCGCCTCCTGAAATGTTTATTCTTTTGAATGGTCGGAACAACCTGTTCCTTCGCTGCATGAGCCGCTGCATCCGGCTCAGCCGCCGGAGGACGATTTTGTAGAACCGCTGTCGGGGCAGCCGATGCATTTTCTGCCGCTCTTTTTTGCTTTATAAACATAGTGGGCAGCAAATCCAAGCACTGCAACGAGAATCAAAATAATAACTACATTTGTCATCGTTTATTTCACGCCCTGTAAAGCATATTCTGCTTTCAATTTTTTGTCTGCGTTGAGGCAGAGGTAAGTGATGATGCCAATGATTACTGCTACTGCGATCAGACCTGGGAAGAAGCCGCTGCCAACACCACCGGTGGTGATGAGGGTGCCGATCTGGTATACAAAGTATGCAATGACATAACCGGTTGCAAGCTGGAGCATGATACCGCCGAACATCCATTTGCTGTCTTTGATCTCAGAGTGCATTGCACCGATCGCTGCAAAGCAAGGTGGAGTGTAGAGGTTGAACATGAGGCAAGCAAGTGCAGCTGCTTTGGTCAGACCGAAGATTGCAGCAACTTCGCTTGCGCCGCCAACGAGCTCGAAGTCATCCATATTGAAGAAGTTTGTGATACCGTAGCAAACTGCAAGTGTACCAACAACGTTCTCTTTTGCGATGAAGCCGGTAACAGCTGCTGCTGCCATCTGCCATACACCGAATCCGAGCGGTACCAGGATAACTGCGAACGGAGTAGCGATGGATGCGAGGATGGAGGTGTTTTCCATGCCCTCTTCCACCAGCTCAAAGTTCCAGTTGAAGGACTGCATGATCTGTACCAGTGTGTTGCACAGAAGGATGATGGTACCAGCTTTTACGATGTATGCCCAGCCGCGAGCACACATGGAAAGGAATGCGCGTTTGAGGGAAGGCACTTTGTATTCCGGCAATTCCATGATGAAGAAGGATTTGCGGTTTTTGTAGCCGGAAATCTTGTTGACAAGCAGTGCGCCGAAGAAGATCAGGGCAATACCTACGAAGTACATCATGGTACCTACCCAAGAAGCCTCTGCGAAGAATACGCCGGCAAACAGCGCGATAACAGGCAGCTTCGCGCCGCATGGCATGAATGGAGTCAGCATCGCGGTAGCTCTGCGCTCACGCTCGTTGCGGATGGTACGGCAAGCCATGATGCCTGGGATCGCACAACCGGTACCGATTACGAATGGGATAACGGATTTACCGGAAAGACCAACCTTTTTGAAGATTGGGTCGAGAACAACGGAAACACGAGCCATGTAGCCGCAGTCTTCCAGCAGAGCGATCATGAAGTACATTACCATTACGAGCGGCAGGAAGCCGACTACTGCGCCTACACCGCCGATGATACCGTCAACCAGCAGGGACTGGAGCAATGGAGAAGCATTTTCTACCATGCCTGCTACCCATTCCTGGAAGGTTTCGATCCATGCAACCAGTGTATCGGCAAGCCACGGACCGAGTGTGGACTGAGAAATATCGAACACAAGGAACATTACCACTGCAAAGATCGGGATACCGAGCCAGCGGTTTGTCAGAACTGCGTCGATTTTATCCTGAGAGTTTTTCTCTTTGGTCAAAACCTTACGTTTTTCTACCTTTGCAACGATGCCGTTTACAAAGTCGAAGCGTTTTCTGTCTGCTTCTTCTACGGCTGCTTTGCTGGTGATATCGATGTCGCCCTGTACATACGGTGCAGTCTGTGCTTCGCCGTGGCGCTCGATCACCGCTTTGATCACTTCATTCAAGCCGCCTGCGGAAGTGGAAACCGTCAGAACGACCGGACAGCCGAGCTCTTCGGAAAGCTCCTGCACGTCGATTTTTGTTTCTTTCTTCTCGTTGATGTCTGCTTTGTTCAGTGCTACAACGACCGGAACGCCCAATTCGAGCAGCTGTGTTGTGAAGAACAGGCTTCTGCTCAGGTTGGTGCCATCTACGATATTGATGATAACATCCGGATGCTCATTTTTTACATAGGAGCTGGTGATGCTTTCTTCCGATGTAAACGGGGACATGGAATACGCACCAGGAAGGTCAACTGCAATCAGTTCCTCGCCCACCTCTTCGCTGTAAAAGTTTTTCTTGATTGGATGTTCCTTCTTGTCAACGGTAACACCTGCCCAGTTTCCGACACGCTCGTTGCGTCCGGTGAGGGCATTGTACATCGTGGTCTTACCACTGTTAGGATTGCCCGCTAAAGCAACTCTCATTCTTGTTTCCTCCTCATCTTTAAAACCCAATATCGATCTATAAAATACTCTGCACGAACCTTTTCGGCAACGAGATTTTCTCACGTTCTTACAGGGTTTTGCAAAGCCTGGTGGTTACCTTATGCTAACCATCAGCCAAAAAAAACAATCCGAAGATTGTTCTTTTTTTCTTAGACTATGATTGCCTGTGCAAGCTGATTGTCGATGTTGTATCTGCCATCCTTGATGGAAACGACACATCCGCCCTTAAGGTGTGAAACCACGGTAATCGGCTCGCCGGCATAACAGCCCAGAGAAAACAAAAATGCGTTCAGTTCCTCGTCATCTGTTTCAATGCGCTGAACGATATACTCTTTTCCTTCCTCAGCATTTGCCAAGTTCATATCTATCACCCAATTTCAAATATCATTCACCGGACACGCTCCGGTCAGCGCTGCGGTTAGTTCTCGCTAACCACCCTCATTGTAAACCCGACCTAACATTTTGTCAAGGGTCTTTGAACCGTTTTTCCTATGATAATGCCACTTGTGACGAATTTCCATGTTTTAGAAGAAAGTTCCCCCCTGTGCAAAGACAAAAATGTACTCTTTGCACAAGGGGGGAATCCCGCTGAAAGCAGGAGGTTATTTTATACAGTTTTCACATAGAGGATCAGCGGATCTGTGCGCCCAGCTCTTCCATTGCTTTGAGCACACGCTCCATTGCAGCGTTGACTTCCTCGTCGGTGAGGGTGCGGTCTGCTGCGCGCATGGAAAGGCTGAATGCCATGCTCTTTTTGCCGTCCGGGATCTGGGAGCCCTTGTATACATCGAACAGCTCGACGTGCTCCATGATTTTTCCGACTGCCGCTTTCATCGCTTTTTCCACGGTGAGCACCGGCAGGCTGTCATCGCACAGGAGTGCAAGGTCGCGGGTGGACGCCGGGAACTTCGGCATTGGGGTGTAGACCTTTTCCTCGTTTTCTGCGGCAAACAGGCGGTTCATGTTGAGCTTTGCAACGTAGGCTGCCTTCTTCATGCCGTAGTTTGCGCAAACGGTCGGATGGATCTGACCGAGGATGCCGAGCTCTTCCCCATCAAGGGTGATGACAGCGCAGCGTCCCGGATGGAAGGTCGGGTTCGTGGTCACCGCTGCCACGTCGTAGTCGCGGATGGCGAGCACTTCCAGCAGGTTCTCCACGATGCCCTTGAGGTTGAAGAAGTCCACGTCGTCGCCGTACATTCCGAGGATCACGTTCGGAACTTCGTTCGGAAGGGCTTCGCCCTCCACCGGAATGTACTCGTTGCCGATCTCATAGAGGGAGGCTTTTGCGTTGCGGTTGTTGTAGTTGCGTGCCAGCACCTCCATCATGGACGGGATGGCGTTGGTGCGCATGATGCTGGTGTCCTCGCCCAGCGGATTGCGGATCACGACGGATTTGCGGGACGGATCGTTCTGGGGCAGGCAGATTTTGTCGTAATATTTGGGGCTGATGAAGGAATAGGTCATCACTTCATACATTCCCTGTGCCAGCAGCGCGTTGTGGATGGTCTGCTCGAACTTCTGGAACGGGCTGTACTGTCCCTGCGGATTGCCCTTTGCAATGGTGGTCAGCATCTTGTTGTAGCCGTAGAAGCGGGCAACCTCCTCTGCAAGGTCGGCTTTGTGCAGGACGTCGCTGCGGAAGGACGGAACGGAGATCTCGTTGCCGTTGACCCCGAAGCCCACGTCGCGCAGGATGCGCTGCATCTCGGATTCCGGCAGGTCGGTGCCGAGGAATGCGTTGGTCCATGCAGCGTCGAGGTGCAGGGTGAGCGGCTGATAGTTGCTGTTGTCCACGTCGAGGATGCCGTCCACCACTTCACCGATCCCAAGCTCCTCCATCAGCTGGCAGGCACGCTGGATGGCAGGCAGACAGTTCTGTGCATCGAGCCCCTTTTCAAAGCGTCCGGAGCTTTCGGTGCGAAGTCCCAGCTTGCGTGAGGTGGTGCGCACGGAGCTTCCCACGAAGTTTGCGGATTCAAACACGATGATTTTTGTGTTGTCGCTGATGCCGCTGTATTCGCCGCCCATCACGCCTGCTACCGCAGACGGTTTTTCTGCATCGGCGATCACGAGCATATCGGAGGTGAGCTTGTGCTCGGTGCCTTCGAGGGTGGTGAGCACTTCGCCGTCCTTTGCGTTGCGCACGATGATCTTTCCGTCTTTTACAAGCTCGAGGTCGAAGGCATGCATCGGCTGACCGTATTCGAGCATCACAAAGTTTGTGATATCTACAATATTATTGATGGGGCGCACACCGCTTGCGCGCAGGCGCTCTCTCATCCAGCGCGGGGATTCCTTCACGGTGACATTCTTTACGACGCGCGCAATGTAGCGTTTGCAAAGCTCCTTGTTTTCGACAGAAACGGACAGGTACTTGTTGATGTCGTCCCCGCTCCCCTTGACCTGTGGGTCCGGCAGGTGCAGCTCCTTGTGGAAGGTGGCTGCTGCTTCGCGCGCCAGTCCGAGGACGGAAAGGCAGTCCGGACGGTTCGGGGTGATTTCAAATTCCACGCAGGTGTCGTTGTAGCCCAGTGCCTCCGGGATCGGCTGACCGGGAGTAACACCCTCCTCCTCGATGAGGAAAATGCCGTCCTCGATGGCATATGGGAAGTCGTTGAGCGTGAGGTTGAGCTCGGACAGGGAGCACATCATGCCGTTGCTCATCACGCCGCGCAGCTTTCCTTTGGTGATCTTGGTGCCGTTTGGCAGCAGGGATTTGTGCAGCGCAGCAGGAACCATCGCGCCCACGGTTACGTTGCTTGCACCGGTCACGATCTGGACCGGCTCGTCCTTGCCGATGTCGAGCTGGCAGATCACAAGATGGTCGGAATCGGGGTGCGGCTCTACGGACAGCACCTTGGCTGCCACGACGTTTTTGACGTCCTCGCACTCGGTTTTCCAGCCTTCCACCTTGGAACCGGACATGGTCATTGCTTCGGAAAAGTCCCTCATGGACATTTCATCTAATTCTACATAATCTTTGAGCCATCTCATGGAAAGATTCATGACTAAAATACCTCCTTTACTGTACTGCGGCTAAAACTGCTTGAGGAAGCGCACATCGTTCTCGTAGAACAGGCGCAGGTCGTCGATGTTGTAGCGGCGCATTACCACGCGCTCAAGACCCAGTCCGAATGCGAAGCCGCTGTATTCCTCGGGGTCGATCCCGCCGTTTTGCAGCACCTTCGGATGGACCATGCCGCAGCCGAGGATCTCGATCCAGCCCTCGCCCTTGCACAGGCGGCAGCCTTCGCCGTGGCAGTTAAAGCACATAACGTCCATCTCGGCGGATGGCTCGGTGAATGGGAAGTGATGCGGACGGAAGCGAACCACGGAGTCCTCGCCGTACAGACGTTTTACGAACACTTCGAGCGTTCCTTTGAGGTCTGCCATCGTGATATTTTTGTCTACCACGAGTCCCTCGATCTGGTGGAACAGCGGAGAGTGGGTGGCATCCACCGCGTCGGAGCGGTATACGCGGCCCGGTGCGATGATGCGGATCGGCGGTTTTTTCTGCTCCATCGTGCGGATCTGCACCGGAGAGGTCTGGGTGCGCAGCACCACGTTGTCATCAATATAGAAGGTATCCTGTGTGTCGCGCGCCGGGTGATCCTTTGGGATGTTGAGCGCTTCAAAGTTATAGTAGTCAAGCTCCACCTCCGGACCCTGCGCGATCTCAAAGCCCATGCCGATGAAGATTTCCTTGATTTCGTCCAGAACAAGGTCGAGCGGATGCTTTTTGCCGATGGGCTGTTTTTTGCCCGGCATGGTCACGTCGATGGTTTCCTGTGCAAGACGCTCATTGAGGAGCTTTTGCTCCAATGCGTTTTTCTGTTCTTCGATTTTGTTTTCGATGTCGGTGCGGATCTGGTTTGCGAGCTGTCCGATGACGGGGCGCTCCTCTGCGGAAAGTTTTCCCATCTGTTTGAGGATAGTGGTCAATTCGCCCTTTTTGCCCAGATACTTCACGCGAAGTTCGTCGATTTCCTTGAGGTCTGTGCAGGATTCGAGCTGTGCAAATGCGCTTTTTTCAATCGATTCCAAAGCAGCTTTCATAATGGTTTACCTAACCTTTCTTTTGATAGTAACAAGCCGTTTTGCTGTGGATGAAAACAAAAAAGCCCCCGTCCACAAAAGGGACGGAAGGCTGTTATTCCGCGGTACCACCCAAATTTCTGCACCGTATCATAAGCGGCGCAGACACTCGACCTCCGTAACGGGGAGAACCGGTTTTGCCTACTGAAAAAGGTTCAGCAAAACTGCTCACAGGGGAACTTCAAGACAGGCTCTTTTGGGGTGCTTTCAGCCGGTGACACGCCCTCTCTGAAAAAAGCTTCCCGAATCTACTTCCCTGATCGTCGCATTTTCATGTATGCCAGAGAGTATAGCACATTTTTTCCATGATTTCAAGGCTGGACGCTCTTTTTTTCCATGAGATTTTACGAATTTTCGGTTTTTCCTGCCTGTTTTCAGAAATTGCGCCCACTTTTCGCCGGTTTTGTGGTAGAATATTTGCTGCTTTCATTTTAATCGATAAAGGAGATCATACCATGCTCACGATTGGCTGTCATCTGTCGTCCTCCAAGGGCTTTGCCGCAATGGGGCGCGACGCCTTGAAGATCGGCGCAAACACCTTCCAGTTTTTCACCCGCAATCCGCGCGGAAGCAAGGCGAAGGACATCGACCCCCTCGATGTGCTAAAGCTCCAGGAAATCGTGTCGGAGCACCACTTCGGCATGCTCCTTGCCCACGCCCCCTACACGCTCAACCCCTGCTCCGCAGACCCGTCCACGCGGGAATTTGCGCTTCATACGATGGCGGACGACCTCGTGCGCATGGAGCAGCTTCCCCACAACTATTATAACTTTCATCCGGGCAGCCATGTGGGACAGGGCGCCGAGGAGGGCATCCGCCTGATTGCCGCCCAGCTCAACGAGATCCTCAAGCCGGAGCAGACCACCACCGTCCTGCTCGAAACGATGGCAGGCAAGGGCACGGAGGTGGGGCGCAGCTTTGAGGAGCTGCGCGCGATCCTCGACCGGGTGGAGCTTTGCGACAAAATGGGCATCTGCCTTGACACCTGCCACGTCCACGACGGCGGCTATGACCTTGTCAATGACCTCGACGGTGTGCTGGAGGAATTTGACCGCGTGATCGGGCTATCGCGCCTTAGGGCGATCCACCTCAACGACAGCCTCAATCCGCGCGGCGCACACAAGGACCGCCACGCGAAGATCGGTGAGGGTCACATCGGACTGGATGCCATCACCGCCATCATCAACCACCCTGCCCTGCGCACTCTGCCCTTCTTTCTCGAAACTCCGAACGAGCTGCCGGGCTATCAGGAGGAAATCGCCCTGCTGCGCAGCCGGTACTGCGAATGATGAAGACCATCCGCCCTTTGAGAAAAAGGGCGGATTTTTTTCAAAAAAAGTGAAAATTGGGACTTGATTTTTCCAAAATGCCATGATATAATAACAAACGTTGATTGCGATTATCAATTTGGAGAAGTACTCAAGTTGGTGACGAGGCACCCCTGCTAAGGGTGTAGGCTGGGTAACCGGTGCGAGGGTTCGAGTCCCTCCTTCTCCGCCACCGAAAAAGGCAAGCTCATTCGAGCTTGCCTTTTTTCTTTGTGCTTCAAATTCTGGTTTTATGGTACGATGAAGGGTACCGAATGCCGTAGGGAAAATCTTCCTGCCTGCATTCCCCGTCCGAGAGCCGAGGACACAGGCAAGCACAGGGATTTTCTGCGGTCCCGATCTTTGCGGCTGCCCGCTCCATCCTCCTCCCCCTGTTGATGGAAATGCGCTGCTTTTCCCCGCCGGGGCATTCCTTTTTCAAGGTGCGGCTCATCGATGAACTACCCTAAGTCTACACCTAAAAGACCGCCTACTCCGTATATCCGAAAGGGTCTCAGCCCGGAAAACGCTCTATTTCCACGCTCTCGGAATTGTGGTAGAATGGAAAAAAGGAATGGTAAGTCAGAGTAAAAAGGAGGAGGATTTCTTTGATTGAACTCCAAACAGGAAAAATTATTTTCCCCGAACTGAATATAACCGTCTCACCGTTATTGCATCATACTGATTTTATTTCTGATTTTCCAAAAGAGAAAATCATACAAATCAGAGATATGAAAAATGGATATATATGGTACGATATGAGAGAAAAAATATACGACCACAAAATCCCCGTTCAATTGTGTTTTAATCCACAGGGAAATCTTGAATTTGTTGAACTATATCCGCAAAGTTTTGACTTAAATGCCATTCAGCATTGGGAAGACTGGACACCCGAAGAAGCAGAGAAGGATAAAAAGTATTGTGATGAATGGCTTATGAGGTTTTGCGGCTTGCACGGCGGAGAAAATTTGTTCCCGTGGGGTTCTGTTTCATCTTATTTGGACCCGCGCTCGTGCAGTAGTAGTATTTGGATTCGCTACACAAAAAGAATTGGAATAAATTAAAACGTTGGGAACATCTATTCCTTTTTCCCCAATATGATACCCGGAAAGGATATGACCCATACAAAAACACTGGAACTTACCGGAAAATGTTTGCAAACGCTAATTAGTAAAGCTATAATTATGATAGCAAACAGACAAAGCATTCAGGCAGAAGGGTTTCTGCCATGCATCCGAACTACATAAAACGGAAGGTGGGCAGTAATTATGCAAGAAAGCAAACTACATATTGAGAAGAATACAATACAGGAAACTTTGATTATTCCATTATATGGTCGTAAACTTTGCAACGAGCTGTATCCTTCATTCTTTTCTGATCCTGCGGCGTCTGCACTGATTGAGCGTCTGGATTATGATTTCACAGCGGTGGAAGAACAGTCATCGGGGATGATGCAAAGATTTGGTGCGCTGGAAATTGCTATGCGCCAATTTGATCTTGCAACTGAAATTAAAGAATATTTGACTGAGCATCCAAATGCAAGTGTTGTAAATCTTGGTTGTGGATTGGACCAGACCGGCGAAAACTGTGATAATGGAACCTGCCATATTTATAATGTTGATATGCCGGATGTGATTACGGTTAGAAATCAACTTATACCGGCAGCAGACAGAGTTAAAAACATTGGATGTGATATAAATAACACAGAATGGTTCTCTCAAATAGATGGTTCCAATGGTGTAATATTCTTTGCTTCGGGTGTTGTTTGTTATCTTCAAACAGAGGATGCAAAAAAATTATTTAATAAAATGGCAGTTGCATTCCCTGGCGGAAGATTTGTTTGTGATACATTTGGAAAAACTGCTCTTAAGCTTATGATGAAAACTTATATTAAGCAGGCAGGAATAAAGGATGTTCAAGGATATTTCTATGTGGGAGATATAGAAAAAGACATTAAGCCCTGGATGAAAAATGCAAAAATTTCTTATAAAGAATATATACTTGGATACAACGACCTTAATACACCTTGTGTGCCGCCATTTTTTAGATTTCTTTCTCATATTGGCGATCGTATTCTCAAGATGAAAATTCTTAGACTGGATTTTAACGGCTCTCTCAGCTGTTAGGAAGAGGCTCTAACGGATGTTTTTTGAAAAGATTGGGTGCAGCCCCCAAAAAGGGCTGCACCCAATCTTTGTTAGCTTCAGCGCAAATAAATCACCAGTTTTTAACCGGTGGTTTGTTTGTGCAGCTGAAAAACAGCGTGACCGAAGCCACGCTGTTTTTCCGAGAACACGCAGTTCTCATGATTTTTTGAATTTTACTGTTTTACGGTCACCGTGCATTCGATGCACCGCTTGCTTCTTATAGTCCGAACTCTTTTTTATACTGCTCCACTTCCGACGGGGAGGCATAAACAAAGTGATTTGGGGAAATCTCCACCATAGAGGGCTGCTCCGAAGAGTAATCGTGTATCTTTGGGTCGTAGTAAAGGCGCTGTCTTTTGCGCTCCTTGATTGGGTCCGGCTGAGGGATCGCGGAGAGCAGCGAGCGTGTGTAAGGATGGATGGGGTTTTTGTACAGCTCATCCGAATCTGCCAGCTCCACCAGTTTACCGAAATACATCACACCGATGCGGTCCGAAAAATATTTTACAACCGACAGGTCATGCGCAATAAACATGATGGTGAGGTCCATTTCCTTTTTAATGTCCATCAGGAGGTTGATGACCTGTGCCTGAATGGATACGTCGAGCGCCGAAACCGGTTCATCCGCGATGATGAAGGAGGGCTTCAGAACAAGCGAACGGGCAATGCCGATGCGCTGACGCTGACCGCCGGAAAATTCGTGCGGATAGCGTGTGGCATGCTCCGGTACCAGACCCACCTTGTCGAGCATATCGTACACAAGCCGCTGCTGTTCCTGCTTGTCGGTGACGCCGTGGAGCTTCAAGCCTTCCCCGATGATCTCCTGTACGGTCATACGCGGATTGAGCGAGGAAACCGGGTCCTGAAAAATCATGGCGATATGATCCGTGATAAACTTGCGCTTCTCCCGTGTCATTTTCCCGGAGATTTCTTTGCCCTTAAAGTAGATTTTTCCTCCGGTGGGGTCATACAGGCGGATGATGGCGCGCCCTGTCGTTGTTTTGCCGCAGCCGCTCTCGCCCACGAGTCCGAAGTTTTCTCCGCGGTAGATATCAAAGCTGACGTTGTCGACCGCTTTTACCACTTTCTTTTTGTTCTTAAAGTGGATCTGAAGGTTTTCCAGCCGAAGGATCACTTCTTTTTCGTTGTTTTCGGTACTCATGATAATCCTTCCTCCTTCTTGATTCGCTCGATTCTTGCCTTTAAGATTTCCGGCATCTCCACCTTCGGTGCATTTGGATGGAGCAGCCATGTCGCCGCATAGTGGGTATCGCTCAGCTTGAAGAACGGCGGCTCCTCCTCAAAGTCGATGCTCATGGCGTATTTGTTGCGGGCTGCAAAGGCATCCCCTTTCGGCGGGAACACCATGTTCGGCGGCGTTCCGGGGATGGAGAACAGACGCTCCTTCGTTTCCAGATCCGGCATGGAGGACAGCAGCGCCCAGGTGTATGGGTGCGCCGGAGAATAGAAAATCTCCTCGCTGGTGCCGAATTCCACGATCTTTCCGGCATACATTACGCAGATGCGGTCTGCCATGTTGGCAACAACGCCCAGATCGTGGGTGATAAAAATGACGGACAGCCCGTTTTTCTCTTTGATTTCCTTGATTTCTTCGAGGATCTTTGCCTGGATCGTTACGTCCAGCGCCGTGGTCGGCTCGTCGCAGATCATGATTTTTGCATTGCTCGCAAGTGCAATTGCAATGACGATGCGCTGGCGCATTCCGCCCGAAAACTGGAAGGGATACTGCTCGAAGCGGACTTCCGGCTCCGGAATGCCCACCGCGGTCATCAGCTCCAGCGCTCTTTTCTTTGCGTCCTGCTTGCTCATTTTCTCCTTGAGGATCAGCGCCTCCGTGATCTGCTTGCCGATCTTCATGATCGGGTTGAGCGCGGAAAGCGGGTCCTGAAAAATCAGGGAAATCTCTTTTCCGCGAATATCATAAAAGTCCTTATCCTTAAATTTGGTCAGATCCTTGCCGTTGTAGATGATTTCGCCCTTTTCGATGACGGCGTTTTTTGACAGGATGCCAAGGATCGCTTTGGTGGTCACCGATTTGCCGGAGCCCGATTCTCCAACGATCGCCAGCGTTTCCCCTTTCATCAAATCAAAGCTGACACCCCGAACTGCCTGCACTTTGCCCCCATATGCATTGAAGGATACGGTGAGGTCATTGACATGTAAGATTGGTTCCTTTTTCGTTTCCATGGTGTCCTCCTATTCTGCGCCTCTGAGTGTTGGGTCAAACGCATCTCTCAAGCCGTCTCCGAACATATTGAAGGAGATCATCAGCAGCGAGATCACGATTGCAGGGAATACGACCTGGGTTGGGTAATGGAGCAGCACCTTCTGTCCCTGAGAGAGCAGAACACCGATGGAGGGCTCCGGAGCCTGCAAGCCAAGACCGATGAATGCGAGGAAGGATTCTGAGAAGATTGCAGAAGGTATTGCAATCATGGAGCTTGTGATGATCGGACCGATCGTATTCGGCAGGATGTGGCGGAAAATCAGGGTGGAATCGCGCACGCCCAGTGTACGTGCTGCGAGGACATATTCTCTGTCCTTGAAGCGGTAGAACTGAGAGCGGACCATGCGCGCCGTCTGTACCCAGTCCTTCACGATCAGAGAACCGATGATGGAGAACATACCGGTTCCAAAGAACATGATAAACAGGGTAACGATCACGATACGCGGGAAGGCGTTGATGATCTCGGTGATGCGCATCATGACCATATCGACAGAGCCGCCGTAATAGCCGGAGATGGAACCGTACACGATGCCGATGCACACGTTGCAGAATACAGAAACCAGTGCGATGATGAGAGAAATGCGCGCACCTCTCCACAAACGGGTCCAGATGTCACGTCCGAGGTAATCGGTGCCAAGCCAGAACACCTGATGCTCATCCACACCGAGATATTTGTAGTAATCCACGCGGACATCCACAGTCCTCTGCCCGTTGACCATTCTTGGGTTCATCACTTCAAGGATGCAGCCCTCCGGATATTTGACGGTGTCCTTGAGGTTGTCATAATTGCGGTTTTCCAGCACACGTCCGCCGTCAAACATTTTGATCCCCATCTCGGCAAGGAACGGCACCTTCGGCGGCATATCCACAAGATTTGTAAACTGCTGTGCGAATCCGTAGGAGTTCATGTTCGGTCCGAATATTGCAAAAAAGACAATGATGAGAATTACGCATGCTGCACAGACGGATGCTTTGTTTTTGGCAAAACGCAGCATAACATCCTTGAAAAATCCAATGGGCTTTGTCTTAAACTCTTCATCGTGGATGGTTTCCTGCGCCTGAACGAGCTGGAACGATTCTGCCGGGATGCTGTCATATTTTTCTTTGTTGTCTTCGTAGAATACCATTATTTTTTGCCTCCTATCCGAATACGAGGATCAATGATACCGTAAGAAATATCCACGATCAAAACAGTGATCAGGGAGATCATGGAGTAGAACATCAGGATCGCAACGGTGAGTGTATGGTCGCTGGCGTTGATGGAGTCTACCATCAGTCCGCCCATACCCGGTACGGAAAAAATGTTTTCCACAACGAGGGAGCCGCCCAGTACGTTTGCAAACATCGGGATAATGATATTGGCAAGCGGGACCATAGAGTTTCTCAATCCGTGGCGAACGGTGCTTTGTGCATAGGTAAGACCCTTGGTTTTTGCCAAAAGCATAAATTCAGAGTTCATGGTTTCTGCCAGTTCTGCTCTCAGATAGCGTGCCACACGGGCAATCGGGCTGAAGGAGAGCGCCAAAATCGGCAGGAACATCGAGTGGAAGGCTGCCCAGCCATGCGCCGATGCATCATAAATGATTGGAAAGGCTCCCGATTTGTACCCGATAAAATATTGCAGACAGGTGGCGAATACAAAGGACGGAACGGAAATGAAGATAACGACCATAAAGGATACTGCATGGTCGACTATCGTATTTTTCCGGATCGCTGCAAGGATACCTGCTGCCAGACCGATTGGGATGGCGGCAAAGAGGGAGATCAGGTTGATTTGCAGGGTAACCGGGATTCGGTCGCGCAGGATCTCAAATACCGGAACATTCGGACGCATCTTCATCGATGTGCCCCAATCCCAATGGAAAAAGATATTTCCTAAAAAATAGCCATACTGCTTGATGATCGGTTCATCAAAGTGATATTTTGCGTTCAATGCGTCGATTACAGTTTGAGATAAGTCTCCCCCTACCTCATAAACACTTCCCGGCATCAAACGTACTACACAAAACGCAATGGAAACTATAATAAACAATGTGATAACCAGCCCAACAACTCGATCTACAATATATCGGAACATTGTCAACAACCACTCCTTTCCATTTGTTGTACGGTCCACTGAAGTCAGGAGCTCAGTGATCCTGCGGTACGATCTGACAAAATAAAACGAAGGGGCTGCCTCCCGTTCGAAAGCAGCCCTCATCACTGGTCATTCTACGTTTGATTTCATTGGTCTATTGATTATTCAACGATTTTTGCATAATCCCAGCCATAGCCAACACGGTTTGCCCAGTTTTTCATCGTCAGCTGCACGCGGTCAGACTTCAAATATTTTACAATATCCTGTGTTGCAGGAATGATGTTTGCAGGCTCCAGCAGCAGACGTTCCATCTCTGCAACCTCTTTAAGTCTTACACCATCTTCGAAGCGGTCCGGTCCAAAGTTGGCAGCATCGAAGACCTTATCAAATTCTTCACTGAAATATGGTTCGTTTTTATTTGAATAGTATGTAGTCCAGTATTTGAATGCGTTCCACGGCATCAAATCGCTGCTGACCCAGCCTGACCAGCTGATTTCGTAGGATGTAGGATTGGTAGGCCAGGTGTTGCGGAATGCGCTGAGCTGAGAGCCCGGCATCGCCTGGAGCTTCAGTTCGAATTTATCTTCTCCGAAGATTTTTGGCCAGCTCTGCTGGAGGAACTCGGACATCTGGGTCATCAGCTCGGAATCTGCATACAGCATGGTGATGGAAACCTTATCCATTCCTTCTTCTGCCAGTGCTTCATCAAAGAGCTTCTTTGCTTTTTCCGGATCATAGCTGTAGTTTTCGTGTACGTTTGCCTTGCC
This sequence comes from Oscillospiraceae bacterium, assembly GCA_020024285.1. Lineage (GTDB taxonomy): Bacteria > Bacillota > Clostridia > Oscillospirales > Ruminococcaceae > Negativibacillus. The sequence goes on from JAHHTZ010000004.1 coordinate 105,217, forward strand.
CTCCGGGGTGTCGCGGAACTTCTGACCGGATTTGAGGTCGATGATGTGTGTGGTTGGCACGATATAGTCCGCCGGATTCTGTTTTGTCAGTTTTGCAAGGTTTTCTCTGTCGATGGCCCAGTACAGCGCCTGTCTGAATTTTTCATTTGCAAGGATCGGCTGATTCGGATTTTTGGTGTTCATTACGATATGGCGCACCGAGTTGCTTGGTTCGAGAAGGATGCGCGGATCTTCTTCGTATTTGAGGTAGTTTGCTGCACCGAGTTTTACATAGTCGATCTCGCCGTTTTCAAACAGCTGCATCTGTGTGCTGTTGTCGCTTACTACTTTAATGTTGATGCCTTCGATCCAGATTTTGTCTGCGAAAGGATAGTTCGGATTCTTTTTGAAGGTGATCTCTGCATCGTTGATCCAGCTGTCCACTACGAACGGACCGGCAGAGATCCATTTGTCCTTGGATGTTCCATAGAGGGTTTCTGTTCTGTCTGCATTCATGCTTGCTTCGTAGTATTCTTCGTTGATGATGCAGTTTGCAGGATGTGCAAGGTGGGACATCACTTCTTTTGCATCATGCCCGTTTACGGTATGGAGCTCCAATGTGAGGTCATCGATCTGTTTGAGGCCAACATCCTCCCAGGCTGCTTTGCCTTCAAAGTAATCCATCGCATGCACGATTTCGATCACGTCTTTCGCAAAGTTGCTGGCACGAATGTTTGCAAGCTTTGGATCGAGCATCATTTTCCAGGTATAGTAAACATCGTTTGCATCAAGGGCTTCGCCGTTTTCCCATACGCAGCCCTCGCGAATCTTGATCTGCCAAACCTTTCCTTCTTCGTCCATTTTGATTGGATCTTCTGCGGCAAGCTCACCGGTCAGCTGACAGAATGTGTAATCATCGTTCGGGAAATAGCCGTACAGGATCATGGAGCAGCGTCTGATCTGTGAGGATGCGTAAGATTGTGTATAAGTCAGTGGGTTGAGGGAGCCGATTTTTGCAGTGGATGCTTCTCTGAGTATACCGTGTCCCTCTGGGGTTGGTTTCTCTCCGTTTGGATCTTTGTTCTCCTGATCTTTGTTCTCCTTTGAAGCTTCTTCTTCAAATTTCAGTTCTTGATCCTCCGGCTTGCTGTTGTTGGAAGAACAGCCGCTCAACACCGGAACCGTCATCATTGCAGCTGCCAGAACCAATGCCAGCCACTTTTTCACCTTTTTCATACTTATCCTCCATTTCTCTGATTGAATGAGTACCCTGCAAATTCCTGCAGGCTCTCTCTTATAATAGACCAAGCGGTCATTATAGTCGGTTTTCTTTTTACAGCATCGCCATCAGCATCGAGCTCCCGAGCAGCACCGCTGCAACGAGGTAGGCTTCCTTGAAGTTTGCCGGGTGGTTGAGCGTCTTGATATATTCGTGGTACTGCCCTACCTTTGTTTCGGGATTGCTGCCGCCCCGAAACAGCTCCATAAACTTTTTGCTGCTGTACATGGGCAAATCATAAAAGTGCAGATACCGTGCGGTGCGAAACAGCGCCAGGATCAAAAAGCATATCCCGCTGAGTGTGACGGAATCCATCAGGTTCAGCAGCGTCATCTCCCGCAGGATCAAAAAGAAAAAGACTGCACTGAGTCCGGCTGCAATCACCGAATAGCGCAAAAGCTGGCGTTTATCGAGCGTCATCCTTGTCACCTGCCTTTTTTCTTGGAACGATTCGTCCGTTAAACACAGCCCAGACTCCCCGCTTTTCATCGTGGAGCAGCTTCAGGTATCCATCGGTGAGCTTACCCTTCGTGATGGCAAGGTAAGGATGTACGGGACGGATATCGGTTTCCTTTCCTGCGTTCCTCATTCCAATCGAGCCGTCTTCCTTTTTGTACAATTCGATCAATGCACCCTCGCCGGATTCGTAAACGCCGCAAGCCTGATCGATCGTCTGCTGCGTCCACGGGGTTTCCTGATAGAGGTCCCTTTTGTCGATGGGATCTTTTCCGTTATACATTCTCAGCGCTGCATCTGCAACGGCTGCCACCGGAACTGCGGATGTATTGCACAAGACCATGATCCCGACCTCTCCGTCGTATGACCAGCTCATATTGGAGGACACTCCCGTGAGGCTTCCGCCGTGCTCGATGACATTCAAATCATCCACAAATTTGCTGGAAAGCCCGTATCCGTAATATCCCATCGGACGGTATGCGATGCGCGGTTTTACCATTTCCCGAATGGAATACTCGCTGGCAACACGAACTCCGTTGAGTCCCCGCCCCTCATTGAGGTACATGCAGATATATTTTTTCATATCGGAAATCGTCGATTTCATGGCACCGCCGCCGTTGAGCACAAAGGCGTTGTCGTGATAATTGTGTGTGACGACCCGTTTGCCGTCGCGCTTGATATAGAGTGCTGCGGAATTTTCGTCCTGCTTTGGGCGAACAAAATCACAGTAGCTCCTTGTCATGCCAAGCGGTTTGATGATATGCTCCAGCAGATATTCTGCGTAAGAGTCCTTGTCGCCGCAGGTGCGGATGATGTCTGACAAGAGGGCAAACCCGTCGTTGCAGTAGCTCATATTTTCCCCCGGACGTCCGTTGAGCTGTGTTTGTGCATCCAGCCGCTGCGCTACACGCTTTACACCCTCGATCGCCAGCCCCTCATGGTAGGCAAAGTCGCCGTCGCGTTCCTCGTCCAGACCCATTTCGTTTGCCACATCCTCAATCAGGATGCGCGGCAGCGGGAAATATCCTCCTGTATGGCACATTAGATGCCAAATGCGAACGGGGTCCGTTTGGTTGGAGCCGGTAAATTCGGGAATATATCGGCTGACAGGGTCCATGAGGTTCAGCTTTCCCTGCTCTGCCAACTGCATCACCGCAAGACAGGTAAACGACTTTGTGACAGATGCCAGCCCAAAGACGGTATCCTTGTCGATCAAGGTTTTTTCCTCTTCATTGCGATACCCAAAATACCGCTCGTATTGGCTCACACCCGTTTTATCGAATACACAGACCGCCATACCTGCTGCCTCGTACTCTGTCATAACATCCCGAACAAACTGCTCGAAGCGCTTTTGATTTTCTTCGGTGATACGATTCATCCTTGTGGTGCCTCCTTTATTCCGGCGCAAATCCCGTGTCCTTTTGGCTTCTGTCTTAATTATTGATATGATAAATTCTGCATGCAATATACTCTTTGTGCAAAACATTGCAAAATACAAAAATCAGCGCAGATTATAACTCTTTTTCTGATATTTAAAATTCAAATAATATTTACTTATTCGACAATATTTTTCCTTATTCCCCTTTTTTCGTTATCGCAATTTTAGCATGTTATATAATAATTATCAACAAAATATGAATTTAATAGTTATAAAAATACAAACAAATATTTTTCAAAACTTTAATACTTTTGCACTGTGAATTGACCATATGCGCATAAACATTCATATGCTTTTCGGATAATATGCTGTCTTTGAACGAATTTTCTACAAACTTCACCGCTTAAAATTTTATCGGAACTAAATATTTTGCTGCTTGATCTGCTTTATTTTTCTTATTACTAAAAAATTTGCCGGGAGAAAAATCGATAGCAGTAAGGAGGCTTTTTGCAGCATTGTTTTTGGGGAAGCAAAGACCGCAGTGCATCTTAGAGCATACCGTAAAACGGCATAAAAAAAGCCAGACAGAGGATAATCTGTCTGGCTTTTTTTCGTTATCGCTGCGTTGCAACGTCGCACACGGCGACGATGCCGTTGAGACGGTCGGTCCCGAGCATCGCGTATACCCCGTCCAGCATCTTCTCCTTGTCGTAGGGGAGCGTTCCGCTGACCATCACGGGGTTTGTGATGTGGCTCGTGGAAAATCCCGTCGGGGTCGTGAGCTTGAGGTTCTCAAGCAGGCAGGCAAGCTCCTCAATGCGCTCGCGGTTGGACGCTTCGTGGAAGGTGCCCTCCTTGCACCACGTTTCAAGCTCCGTATCGGGGAAAACCGTCAGGTTCATCATGATGATGTTGGCAGAGCGCACCTGATTGAGCATCCTTGCGCTCTCGACGGCGTTTTCCTGCGCGGTCCCTGCGCCGCCCAATCCGTAGATCAGGATGGAGTTGAAGGGGATCTGCGCCTCGTTGAGCTTCTTGAGCTGCTCCACCGCCTCGGCGCAGCTGTGCCCCTTGTGCATCAGCTGAAGGATGCGGTCGCTGCCGCTCTCAAGCCCGATATACAAAAAGCCAAGTCCGAGGCGGTGCAGCTCCCGCAGCTCTTCGACGGACTTGTCGCGCAGGTTCTTGATGGACGCATACATCGATACACAGGCACAGTACGGAAGATAGTGCCTGATCTGCGTCAAAAGCTCCTTCATCTGCGCAAACGGCAGGCACAGCGGCTCACCGCCCACGAGAAAGACCCGCTCCGTGTAGGGGTTATATTCCGCCGCGTCCTTTAGGTCCTGCAGGATCTCCTTGAGCGGGAGCACCTCGAACTCGACGTTCTTATACATATTGCAGAAGGCGCACCGATTGTACGAGCAGCCGCAGGTCACCTGAAGCAGCAGAGAGTGACGCTCGAAGGGGGGATAATAGGTGATTTGATCGTACCGCATAAAAAACCTTCCTTTCTCCGTTTGTTGTCCTTTTCTTTAGTATACGCCTTTTGTCTGCGGTTTTCAAATTGGCAGGGAATTTGGGGAATTTTTACCGGTTTTATGGAAAGTCCCCATTTTTTCGTTCCTTTGTTGGAGCGTTTTCATTTTATCCTCCATCTTGTCAAAGGCGGTCAAATCCTGTATGATTAAGGTACTGAAAAGGGAGTAGTTAAAAGTCGCACTGTCAACATCCCCAGCCACAAGCTTGGCGGTGTGCGCCTGTCAGCGTAGGCAACAAGACTTTTCATGAGCTGAATCCAGCTTGTGAAAAGTCTTTTTTTATACAAAAAACACACTGTTGTAAGGAGGACATTGTATGTCAATCACCGATTTATTTGGTCTGCTTGGGGGGCTTGCGCTCTTTTTGTACGGGATGCAGATGATGAGCACCGGTCTGGAAGCTGCCGCCGGCAGCCGCATGAAAAGCATCCTTGAAAAGCTCACCTCCAACCGCTTCCTCGGCGTGCTTGTCGGCGCTGCCATCACCACCGTGATCCAGTCTTCGTCCGCCACGACCGTTATGGTGGTGGGATTTGTAAACTCCGGCATCATGACGCTGCGTCAGGCGGTCTGGATCATCATGGGCGCAAACATCGGTACCACCATCACCGGGCAGCTCATTGCGCTGGATGTGGGTGCACTCGCGCCCCTGATCGCCTTTGTGGGTGTTTCGATGGTTGTCTTTCTCAAATCCGCCAAGACGCACCACATCGGGCAGATCACTGCCGGGCTTGGCATCCTCTTCATCGGCATGGAGATGATGAGCGGCGCGATGATGCCGCTGCGGGAATCCGAAGCCTTCGTTTCCATGATTACCACGTTCTCCAACCCGCTCATCGGCATCCTTGTGGGTGCTGCCTTTACTGCGGTCATCCAGTCGTCCTCCGCTTCCGTCGGCATTTTGCAGGCGCTCGCTTCCAGCGGCGTTTTGCACCTTTCCAACGCCGTTTATGTTCTCTTCGGTCAGAACATCGGTACCTGCATCACGGCGGTGCTCGCCTCCATCGGCACCAGCCGCAACGCAAAGCGTACCACCCTCATCCATCTGATGTTCAACCTCACCGGCACTGTGCTCTTCACGGCAATCTGTATGCTCACTCCGCTGACTGCCTTCGTCGAGGGCTTCACCCCCGACAACACCTCCGCACAGATTGCAAATATGCACACCCTCTTTAACCTTGTGACCACCCTCATCCTCCTTCCGCTGGGCGGCTGTCTTGCCGACCTTGCGACCCGTCTGCTGCCCGATTCCTCGACGCAGCCGGACGATACGATGTCCTTGCAGTATCTCAACACAAGCTCCGTCATCGGGGAGGGGCGCCTCGGCTCTGCTGTGCTGCACATCGATCAGCTTCGCCAGGAGGTATTCCGCATGCTCGCCATTGCGCGCAAAAACGTCGAATTGAGCTTTGACGGCGTGATGCACCACGACCCCTCCCACATCGAGCAGGCAAATGAGCTGGAAGAACAGATCGACTTTCTCAACAAGGAGATTTCCCGCTACATTTCCCACGCCCTCGCCGCTGACAACAACGAGCAGAGCTCGCAGGCAATGAGCTGCTACTTCAGCATCGTTGGCAACATCGAGCGCATCGGGGATCACGCCATCAACATCATCGGCTACACGCGCCTGCTCAAGGATAAGGACATCCGCTTCTCCCCGCAGGCGCTCTCCCAGATCGGCGCGATGCGCTCGGTCAGCGTGGAGGCGATCGAGCGTCTGGAGGATGCCTCCCAGCCGGGTACGCTGCTGCCCGATGTTTCTGTGCTGGAATCCGCTATGGACGATATGACGATGCGCTTTCGCGACAATCACCTCGAACGCATGAAATCGGGCATCTGCTCCGAAAATGCATGCATCCTCTTCTCCGAGCTGCTCACCGACTTTGAGCGCATCGGGGACCACGCGCTCAACATCGCACAGGATCTTGTAAAGATTCAAAAGCAGGTTTCGTAAATTTAAGGGTCGCACCGGTGTTGATGGATTCGGGAATGTGTGATATGATTTTCTCAAAAAAGGGATTCCAATGGATCGAGAAATGAGATCAGAACCGCAGATTTCGTTTGGACCCAAAACAGGAGGACTTGACATGGAGCTTGCTCAAACGTATGTGGACGGATTAAAAAAGGCTTATTCTGAACACGGGCGGGAAAAAGAATGGAATCATTTTGAAGAGGTCATGCACGGCGTGAGCAAAGAAGAGCTCGAAGCATTGCAGACGCTCTACCCCCATCTTCCCGACAGCCTGCTGCAATTACTGAACATTGCGGACGGGACGTATTGGAGAGCGTATGGCGACGAGGAAATCAATCTCCTGTTCTTAGGGTCTGACATGGAGGAATATCCCTACTATCTCCTGTCTGCCCGGCAGATGATCGACACAAGGGACGACTTCAAGCGGTGGGGGGACTATCTCATCACCCGCGAATTTGACGATATCCTTGTCGATGAGGGCATCTGCGATGACCTTGAGAACCTGTGCTGGCTGCATTTTTCCGACTGTGTGAACAACGGCGGAACATCCCAGCTTTTTCTCGACTTTTCCCCCTCCGCCAAGGGGAAAACGGGACAGGTGGTGCGCTTTCTGCACGACCCCGACGAATTGGTGATTGCAGCCGAGAGCTTTGATGCCTATTTGCGGATGCTGATGGACAGAAACTACGACTTCATCACAAAACGCCGATAGCTTGAACCTGCGGCAGAAAACAGCAGGAGCACAAGCAGCAGCGGGATCAGTGCTCGGTTTTTCATGCGTTCTCACTCCTTAAAAAATCAGCAGATCGTTTCCACAAGGCGCAGTGCAATGTCAAGGCAGAGCGCTGCGGAACGGTTGATTTCCTTGGAAAATTCCTCTGCGCCGCCGGTGATGCTGTCGGAAACGGTTTTGATGAGCAGGCACGGAACCTTGCAGCGATTGCAGGTGAGGACGATGGCTGCCGCCTCCATCTCGCAGATTTCTGCACCGTAGAGCTTGTGCAGCTCTTCCTTCTTTTTGGGGTCAGCGATGAATTTGTCGCCCGATGCACAGATGACCCGTTTGAGCTGCGGGTCGATCTCCAGCGCCTTTTCCACCAGCTGCTGTGTCGCCGGGAGGTAGAGGCTCGGCTGGTCCAGATAGCGTCCCACCTCGCAGTCGTCGCAGGCGCTGGTGTCAAAGTCGTAATGCACCACCTTGTCGACGATGCAGGTGTGGGTGACTGCCATTTCCGGCGTGAGTCCGCCCACGACGCCGAAGTTCACCACAAGATCGACGTCAAACTTCGTGATCAAAAACTGCACTCCGGCAGCTGCGGCAATCTCTCCTGCGCCGCATTTGAGGATATAAAGGTTATATTCCTCGGTCGAATATTTTTTTACTGTGTAGCCGCAGTATGTTAGTTCTTCGAGCTTTGTGCCGAATTTGTCGAGCACCGCCTGAATCTCTACTGCCACTAACATTCCGATATTTTTCATGGTATTTCCTCCTGTTTTTTCTGATTGCCCCACGCCGAAGCCTGCAGCATGCGGATGGGCGCCCTTGGCTCTGTTTTTCGTTTAGGCTTCGCGGAACACGATGCCATTGCAGTCCATTTTGTCCACGATGGCAAGCGATTCGAGCCGCACACCCTTGCTGCGCAGGAGCGCGCCGCCGTCCTGAAAGCCTTTTTCGATCACGATGCCGCAGCCGACCAGCTGTGCCCCCGACTGGCTGACGATGTCGATGAGCCCCAGAAGCGCCTGCCCCTTCGCGAGAAAGTCATCGAGGATCAGCACACGGTCGGTGGGAGCAAGGAAGCGCTTTGCAACCTGCACGTCGTATTCCACGCCCTTGGTAAAGGATTTCACCTTCGTTGTGTAAAGCTCTCCGTCGAGATTTTTTGACTTTGTCTTTTTTGCAAATACCACCGGCGCATTGTCAAAATGGCGCGCCGCCATCACAGCGATGCCGATGCCGGAGGCTTCGATGGTGAGGAGCTTGTTGACCCCTTCCCCGCCGAAGCGGCGGAAAAACTCCTTTCCGATCTCATCAAGAAGCGCAACGTCCATCTGATGGTTGAGAAAGCTGTCTACCTTTAAGACGTTGCCCTCCTTGACACAGCCGTCGCGCCGAATGCGTTCCTTTAACAATTCCATATCAGAAATTCTCCCTTCGGTTCCCCGTTCTCTTTGTCTTGTTATTGTACCATGCTTCGACAGAAAATACAATTTGTTCCTTCCTCAAAAGCTGCGCCGCCGGCTCGGCTGCTGCAAGGGATCTAAAAAAAAGCTGCCTGCTATCATGCAGGCAGCTTTTGTTACAGCAGGGATTCGTCGTATTGTGCGCGCTGACCGCCCACAAATTTCGGGCGCGTGCGGCACAAAGAGAGGGTCGCTTCCCCAATCTGCTTGACCGAGGTGCGCACCGGGACCACCACCTCCTGAAGGTGCATCCCGATAAAGGTCTGTCCGATGTCCATTCCTGCCTGCGCGCGGATGTGCTCCACCGCAACAGGGTGGGAAAATTTCTGATAGGCGCACGTTGCAAAGGCTCCGCCGGCGTGTGCATGCGGGACGGCATTGACCTGCGTCAGCCCGTGAAGCTGTGCTGCCTTGCGCTCGACGATGAGGCAGCGGTTGAGGTGCTCGCAGCACTGGACCGCCAGAAAAATTCCCTTTTCATGCAAAAGGGGCATCAGCGCATCCAGCACCGTATGCGCTGCATCCATATTGCTGTGTGTGCCGATCTTTTCGCCCAGGATTTCGCTGGAGCTTGCCCCCAGCACAAAAATGTCGCCGCGCTGGAGCTTTGCCGTGTGCAGAAGCTGTGTGACTGCCTGTACAGTCTGGCTCGAAATTTCTTCTAACATGACCTTTTTTCCTTCTTTCTGTTATAGTTCCTCCTCCTTTGGCTCGACCTTGCGCGCCAGATAGACAAACGGGGTGTCGAGGAGGCTGGTTGCGATAAAAATAAGATAGCTTGAGATGCAGATGGAAACAAGCGTTTTCATGTCGTACATCCCCAGGAATGCGCCGAAGGTGAAGAGCACCGTGTTGAGCAGCTGCGAAATCAGCGTGGAGCCGTTGTTGCGCAGCCAGAGGTATTTTTTGCTGTCACCAAAGCGCTGTTTCGTAAATTCCCACCATTTGTGATATGCCCATACGTCAAAGCGCTGTGTCAGGGCAAAGACGAGGAAGCTTGCAATCACAAGGCGCGGTGTATTGGAAAAGATGGTGTGGAATGCGGGAGATGCCCAGTCGTTGGGGGACGGAACATACAAAAGCCACAGCTGGGAGATGACGATAAAGCACAGCGACGCGGCGATGCCGATGTTCACTGCCTTCTGCGCCGAGCGTTTGCCGCAGGTTTCGCTCAAAATATCCGTGACAAGGAAGGTGGACGCAAAGAGGATGTTGCCAAGGGTCTGCTCCATCCCGAAGGCATCGATCAAAATCAGTGCCTCAATGTTTGCCGCAATGGTTGCAAATGCCGTCCAGCAGTAAAGCCCGCTCCTTCCGAACACGCGGTATGCCAATACTACAATGCTGTAAATCCCTACAAGGGACAAAATCAAAAGGTATTCGTTTCTCATCTCGATCCTCCTATTTTCCAACGCCGAAATCTGTATTGTTAAGCAAAATATCCACCCGCGGATCATCCTGATATTTGGGGTAAAGCTCTTTGAGGAATACCTCAATCACTGCCTGATCCGGTTTTACCTTGGTGGAGTTTTCCACCATGATGTTGATGCAGATGCGCTCGAAGCAGTTTAGTCCCGTTTCGATGTCATAGGTCATGGACTGGAGCGTCTGACCCGTCAGCCCAAACAGCAGACAGACTTCGTCGGCATAGCGTGCGATCTCCTCGGGGGAATCGGTGGTGATCCCCTTTTTCATCACGGTTTCGCGGAAGGGGGCGTCAAAGGTTTCTACCCCCATTTTCACCTTTACGGTGATGTTTTCCTCGGCAAAATAGCGGCGCATCGCGCCGATCTGCTCGCGGTGCATCCAGTGGCACTCGAAGTGCAGCAGGGTGATGTTTTTTTCCTTGCAGATTTGACGGATGAGCTCCATTGTTTTGTCATCCAAATCGCAGAAGCTGCCCGAATTGATGACCTCAAGGTGGTGGTACCGTCCGTCCACATGGCTGAGGACCTCGCGGTTGAGGGCAAAGTTTGCCGCCTCGTCGCGGGAAAAATCGAAATGATAGTCGCAGAAGGTGCAGCGGCGCCATTTGCAGCCGCTCCCCCGAAGCAGCACGATCTCACGCGGATTCTTCTGCGTGAGGACGCTGTAGCGGGGCATTTCTTGTTCTTGCATGGTTTCCTCCGTTCTTCCGAAATACAGTCGGATGTGTTTGCTTTTTGCCGGTGCAAAAAAGGCAGGGACACGGATTTTATGCATGGGGGACGTGTTTGCTTTCCTGATAAAAAAGAAGGCGCGTGAACGCACCCTCTCAAAAAAACAACAGAAAATCCCCCATCCCGAACGGATGGAGTATGGTTCCGTAGTTTTGTTTAAGGACAGGATGGTCGCGAACTGTCCGATTCATGCTTTGTCTGAGTATAACAGATTTTTCTCCTTCTTGCAAGAGCTATGCTCCGGCAAACAGGATGCGGTTTGCAATCTGTGCAAAAAAATCTGCCGTGGGATAGCCCCAGCTGACGCAGAGCTTCCCAAGGAGCGCACCGAATGCCGCTCCGGCAACCACGTCGCTTGGGTGGTGGACGAAGAGATAGATGCGCGAAAAGCCGATGACGATCCCGAGCAGCAGCGCCGCCGCGCCCATCATGGGCGCAATTCCCCACAGCAGCACCACTGCTGTGAACGAAGCCATCGTATGCCCCGACGGGAAGGAGCGGTCGGTGGGGGCATCGATGAGAAGCTCTTCCTCCTCGGGGGTCAGCTCGAAGGGGCGGCTGCGCGAAAAGAGCGGCTTGAAGATGAGGTTGCAAAGGACGGCGCACAGGGCGATGCTCCCCAACAGGAGCACACCGTCCACCCGATATTTTCGCACGAAAAAGAGCACCAGCCCCCAGATGCCCCACACGATGCCAAGGTCACCGAGGTGCGTCACCATCGGCATCACCCGGTCCAAAAGGGGCGTGTGCATATGAGCCTGAACATAGCCTGAAATTTGATTGTCCCATTGCTGGATCTGTTTTAACATCCTGTGTCACCTGTCCTATCCTTCTGTGGTGGAAAACCAGTAAGTGGCTGCGGCGGCGGCAAAGAGCAGCACCAGCGAAACGATGCCCTCCCCGCTCAGATGAAAGCCCGGATAGATCGTCAGCAGTGAGCCCAAAATAAGCCCCAGGATGGCAAAATAGGTCGGCTGGGGACAGTGCTCAAGCAGGAAGCTCACAAGGCGGCTGCCGAGCAGCAGCCCGAGGGCGCACCCGATGGCAACCACGATCAGGACGGAAATCTCAAACTCGGAGATGGCGTGCAGCACGGTGGGATATGCCCCGAGGAGCAGCATCACAAAGCTGCCGCTGATGCCGGGGAGGATCATCGCAAAGGCGCTGATTGCCGCCACGACGCACAGCCACAGGGCGATGTGCGGGGTGATGCGCTCGATGATCTCGGTTTGTCCGCCGTTTGCATGCTTCATCCACAGCATCAAAAGGAACGCTGCTGCAAATGCCCCGATGCTCCCGACGGAGACCTTCTCGTGTCCCTTTGCTGCCTTGCCCCAGATCATCGGGATGCTGCCGAGGATGAGCCCGATGAAGGTAAAATTCGTTGCCATCGGATAGCGTTCGAGCAAAAACTCGATGGCATGGCTGAACGCCACGATCCCCGCTGCTGCCCCCAGTCCAAACGAGAGCAGGAACGGGAGATTCTTTTTGATGTTTTTCAGTCCCAGCGCTTCCAGCAGCTGGCTGTATACATTGAGGACGACCGCCATCGTCCCTCCGCTGACTCCGGGTATGATATTGGCAACCCCAACCACTGCACCGCATCCAAAATCGCGAAGCATTTTCATCTTGTTTCCTCCTTATTGTGTATCGGAAAAATGGGTTTATTCTGTTGTATAGTATATCACACAGAATTGCCGCAGAGAACCGAGCATGCGATAAAAATTTCGCAGTTTTTGTAAAAATTTTTCCTCAGACTTCTTTCCATTGCTTTGTTTTGTGTTATACTAAGGGTATCTTAGCAAAGCCCGAATGTTCGGGAAAGGAGCATCAATATGAACAACATCAAACGTGGTTACACCACATCCTCCATCGCATATCTTCTTTTGGGGCTGGCTCTTTTGATTTGGCCCGCTCACAGCCTGCGCCTTGTGTGCTATCTCTTCGGCGGTGTCATCCTTTTAAAAGGTGTCACCAGTGTATGGGCATTTGTGCGCAGTACAGAAAAATTCTTTTTCAGCTATTTTTCCCTCATTTTCGGGATCATCGCCTGCGCGTTCGGACTCTTTTTGCTGATAAAGCCCGACATCGTGGTATCGGTGCTGCCGTTTCTGGTGGGGATCTTCATCCTGCTCGACGGCTTTGTGCGCTTGCAGTCGGCATTTGAGCTGCGCCGCGCCGGGATGCCCAACTGGTGGAGCTTTTTGGCGCTTGCCGCCTTCTCTGCCCTGCTTGGCATCGTGATCGCCGTCAACCCGTTTGAAACTGTGGAATTTCTCGTAATGGCGATCGGCACCGTTCTCCTCGTGGAGGGTATCCTCAACCTGGCAAGCTCCTTCTATGCGGGGCGCGTCCTGCGAACCCTGAGCAAAACGGTCGAAAGCATCGGGGAGGATCTCGGCATCGGCTCCGCCGTAAGCCGCATCGACCCGGAGGACGTTCCGCCGGAGGACGGACCGGTCATCGATGTTCCTTACAAGGAAGTGGACGACAACAAATAACCGTTTGCAGAAAAACGGCGCGTATCCTGTGCGATACGCGCCGTTTCTTTTGTTCCGAACGAATCTCTATTTGTGCTCCACCGCGTGGATGGCGTCGATGACGGCGCTGCGCAGTCCCCCGCGCTCCAGCGCGGCAACGCCGACGATGGTCGTTCCGCCCGGAGAGCAGACGGCATCCTTCATCGAGCCGGGATGCTCGCCCGTCTGAAGCTGGAGCTTCCCTGTGCCGATGAGCATCTGGCTTGCAAGGCGGTACGACAGGGCGCGCGGCAGACCCTCCTGCACGGCTCCGTCCGAGAGCGCCTCAAGGAACATGCTTGCAAATGCAGGACCGCAGCCTGCCACGGTGCCTGCGATGCTCAGGTGCTTTGTTTCCACCTCCTGCATCAGTCCGATGGGGGAAAAGATTTCCTTCACCTGTGCATACTGTGCGTCGCTGAGGGTGTGGTCGGATTCGCAGATGATGATGCCCTCCCCGACCGATACCGGGGTGTTGGGGATGGTGCTCAGGTGGGCAGTCCCCGGAAGGAGCAGCTTGTCGTAGCTGGCGCAGGTGAGCCCTGCGGCAACCGATACGACGATCTTCTCCCGCAAAACGTCGAGGATGGGGTTGATGACTTCTTCGATGAGGTACGGCTTTACGGCAAGCACCACAATGTCCGAGTGAAGCGCCGTCTCCCGCGCGTCGCGGCAGGCACGGATTTTAAGGGAATGCGCCGTCGCTTCGAGCTTGTCCCAATGCTTTGCACAGGCGCAGATGTTCTGCGGCGGCAGCACCTCCTTGAGCAGGAGCCCCTTCGCCATCGCCTGCGCCATATTTCCGAATCCGATAAATCCAACCGTTGTTTTCATATGTTCCATCTCCTTTTTAATGCGGCTGCAGCACCTCAAAGCCGGGGATATTGCGCACTGCGCCGAACATCAGAAGCAGCACGGCTGCAAGCCAGAGCATGCGCTCCTGCGCTTTTTTGAGGGAGACCCTCCCCTCTTTGACATAGGAAACCGCCGCAGAACACGCGATCCACCCGGCAAGCGGGGACAGACACAGCAAAAGCGGATTGCTCCGCCACGCCGCTGCAAAATCGAGGCGCAGCAGCGCAAGGAGCATCCGGCTGACGCCGCAGCCCGGACAGTATCGCCCCGTCGCCCGATAAAAGGGACATGCAAGCAGCGGAGCGCCCCGTGCGATGCAAAGCAGCGCATAGCACAGCCCGCCCAAAAGCAGGATGCCCAGCTTTTGGAGCCGCCTTTTGCTACATGGTTGCATGGTGGTTGATCTCGTCCTGCAAGAATGCCAGCGACACGATCCCAAGGCTAAAGCAGCTCAGCACAAGGCAGAGCACGCGCAGGCTGCCGGTGGAATAGTAGTTGCGCTGCTGGCGCAGCCAGTCTGCCACGTCGCCCATCTTGTAGTTCCAGTAGAGCCAATAGATGCCAAGCGTGATGACGGACAGCAGGATCACTGTAAGACCCGACGGCGCATTGCGGCGGTTGGCAAGCCAGTTGATCTGGTCGTTGATGGATGCTATCCAGTAGATCCCGTACAGTCCGCAGGTCACAAGCGTCAATACGATGCACAGTGCAATGTTTCTTTGTGTCATGTTCCTTAATCTCCTGTTCTGCTGTGATATTGCTGTCATTTTATCATAAGATTCTTTTGTGTGTCAAACGCTTTTCCTGTTTTTCGGTATTTTTTGATGCACCGCTTTCCTATGTTATGCATAAATATTTCCGCAAAAAAGTTGTTGATTTTGATAAAAGCATCAAAACTTCCTTGTCTTTTTCTGCCCGATTGAGTATAATAGAACTGCATGCTGATATGGCAAAAAGTTCCTGTATCCTACAGGTCACCATAAATTTATCACAATGCAAAGGAGATCACCATGAAGTTTCACGAAATGCCTTACACGCGTCCCGATTACGAAGCAATCAAAGCTGAGATGGAACAGCTGATGCAGCAGATGAAAACTGCAAAAAATGCGGAAGAGTTCCTCAAGCTCTTCCACGAGATCAACGTCATCCGCAATCATTATGAAACCATGTCCACCCTGTGCAACATTCGTCACACCATCAACACAAAGGACGAATTTTACAACAAAGAAACCGATTACTGGAATGAATATTCCCCGCTGTATCAGAGCATCGAATCAAAGCTCTATCAGCTCGTGCTGCACTGCCCCTTCGTTGAGGAGCTGAAAAAATCCATTCCGGAAACATACTTTAAGCTGGCAGAATTTTCTGAAAAATCCTTCCGCGAGGAGATCATCCCCGACCTTCAGGAGGAAAATAAGCTCGAAACCGAGTATCAGGACCTCATCGCCGGTGCCGAGATCGAGTTTGAGGGCAAGACCTACAACCTTATGCAGATCAAGGCGCTCACCCTCTCCACCGACCGCGAAAAACGCCACCGCGCTTACGATGCACGCATGAGCTTCTTTGTAAAGCACGAAAAAGAGATCGACACCATCTACGATAAGCTCGTTCACCTGCGCGACGGCATCGCAAAGAAGCTGGGCTTCAAAAACTTTGTGGAGCTTGGATACCTGCGCATGAAACGCTTTGACTACAACGAGGATGACGTGGCAGAGTACCGCAGACAGGTGCTTGAGCACATCGTTCCCGTTGCACAGCGCCTGTACGAGTCCCAGACCAAGCGCCTTGGCATCGACCGCCTGCGCTACTTTGATGAGGGGCTCGAATTCCTCAGCGGCAACCCGACCCCGAAGGGCACCCCGGAGCACCTTGTCAGCGCCGCACAGGAGATGTACCACGAGATGTCCCCTGAGAGCGGAAAATTCATCGACGATATGATCGACTGCGAGATGCTCGACCTTGTGAGCAAGCCGGGCAAAGCAGGCGGCGGCTACTGCACCAGCCTGCCGGACTATAAGCTGCCGTTCATCTTCTCAAACTTCAACGGCACCTCCGGCGATGCGGATGTCCTCACCCACGAGGCAGGTCACGCATTCCAGGTATACCAGTCCCGCGACATCGAGGTTCCCGAATGTGTATGGCCAACGCTTGAGAGCTGCGAAATCTTCTCCATGAGCATGGAATTTTTCGCATGGCCGTGGAGCGAACGATTCTTCAAAGAAGATACCCTCAAATACCACTACCTGCATCTGGGCGGTGCGGTGAAATTTGTTCCATACGGGGTATTGGTCGACCACTTCCAGCATGAAGTCTACAACCACCCCGACATGACTCCCGACGAGCGCAAGGCAGCTTGGCGCCGCCTCGAAAAACAGTACCTGCCGCACAAGGACTACGAGGGCTGCGACATCCTCGAAAAGGGCTGCTGGTGGTTCCAGCAGGGTCATATCTTCGGCTCTCCGTTCTACTACATCGATTACACCCTCGCTCAGATCTGCGCGCTCCAGTTCTGGAAGCGCAGCCAGGTCGACCACGACCCGAAGGCTTGGAGCGATTACCTCAAGATGTGCAAATGCGGCGGCACTCTGCCATTCCGCAAGCTGCTCAAGGTAGGCGAGCTGGCTGATCCGTTCCAGAAGGGTTATCTCGGTGACGTGATGAAGAATGTTTCGGACTATCTCGACAGTCTGGACGTTCAGGACCTGTAACCCCTTGCCCCTGCCGAAAAGCGGCAGGGGCTTTTTGGTTTCCCCCCGCCTTGACTTCCCTTTTGGGGGAGCTTATAATAAATGTACCCAATCGTAAACCGAAAGAAATGACATAAAGGAGAGATTTTTCCATGAGTATTGAACGCGCAAACGAACTGTTCCGGTTCATCAAAAATTCCCCAAGCTGTTTTCATGCCATCGCTACCATCCGTGAAGAGCTGCTCGGTCACGGCTTTATCGAGCTGCCAGAGGGCAAAAAATGGGAGCTTCAGGCAGGCAAGCAGTATTTTGTAACACGCAACCAGTCCTCTGTGCTTGCATTCAAGGTGCCGACCGCCGATTTTACTTCCTTCCATATCGTAGCAAGCCACAGCGACTCCCCAACCTTTAAGCTCAAAGAAAACGCAGAGATCGAAACCTGCGACAAATACATCCAGCTCAACACCGAAGGCTACGGCGGCATGATCTGCTCCACCTGGCTCGACCGCCCGCTCTCCATCGCAGGCCGTGTGATGGTGAAGGACGGCAGCTCTGTGAAAACAAAGCTCCTTGCGGTAGACCGCGACCTTGTGATGATCCCGAATATGGCGATCCATATGAACCGCGACATCAACAACGGCTACAAATTCAATCCGCAGGTGGATATGCTCCCTCTGTTCGGCGATATCACCGCAAAGGGCGGACTCAAAAAGCTGATCGCAAGTGAACTGGGCGTAAAGGAAGAGGACATCCTTGGCAGCGATCTTTTCCTCTACAACCGCATGAACGGCACTGTATGGGGCGCAAATCAGGAATACATCTCCTGTGCAAAGCTCGATGACCTCGAATGTTCCTTCACTTCCCTCAAGGCATTCCTTGCAGGACACAACGACAAGAGCCTTTCTGTCTATGTTGTATTCGACAACGAGGAAGTGGGCAGCGGAACCAAACAGGGCGCACAATCCACCTTCCTTGCCGATACCCTCAGACGCATCAACGCAGCCCTCGGACGCACAGAGGAAGATTTCTACACCGCAGTGGCTTCCAGCTTCATGCTCTCCGCGGACAACGCACATGCCGTTCATCCAAACCACACCGACAAAACCGACAAGACAAACCGTGCATTCCTCAACGAAGGCATTGTCATCAAGGGCAACGCAAACCAGAAATACTGCACCGATGCCGTTTCCTCCGCCATCTTCAAATCCATCTGCGACGGCGCGAAGGTTCCGTATCAGGTGTTCCACAACCGTTCCGATATGCCGGGCGGCTCCACCCTCGGCAACCTCTCCAACGCACAGGTATCGCTCAACGCCGTGGACATCGGTCTGCCGCAGCTTGCAATGCATTCCTGCTATGAAACCGCCGGAATCCGCGACATCGACTATATGATCGACGCAATCACAGCCTTCTACAACAGCTGCCTTGAATTTGCAGCCGACGGCGATTACATCCTGCATCCGTAATTCCGCTTCCCACAGGAAATAGGAATCGAAAAAAAGAACGCATCGGAAATCCGATGCGTTCTTTTTGCTGTTTTTCGGGAATCGCTTGGCTTTATCCGGATACCATCCGAGCAAGCCATACGACGGCGAAGCCGACCAACAGGCACACAGGCAGACCGAGCCCCATGCCGAAAATGCCGATCTTGAAGTGAAAGCCGTAGTCGTGGTACGCGTCGGTCATGTCCTCCGTCCCTGGGAGCATCACTTTTTTGCTGTGGCAAAACCAAAGCCAGTCGATCACGAAGGTATCATACCAGTTCACCGTCAGCCACAGACCATAGCTGAGGAAAAAGCCCTCCCCAAACGTCCTTGCTCCGTTGAGGAACACGAGCGCCAGCGCCAGAAGGACTGTGATCGTCAGGATCGCGACCGACTTTCGGACGAGGACAGCAGGCGGGAGCTTTTTCTGTTCGGCGCAGATCAGCCCCAGCTCTCTGGCGCGCGCCCGAATCGCGGGCGGATAGTCGGAAAGCCATGCCAGCGGGTTTCGGATGACGGACGGCACAACGACGATTGTAAAAAGCAGGCACCCAACCACTGCTTCCATCCAGAATATCATGTTCTCGCCTCCTGTACACGTATTTCATGCTGACGCATGAAATACTACGAGGATGACGCAGTTCACGCTGGCGCATGAACTGGCACATCCTCGGCTTGGTTCGGAAGTACACATAGTTCATGCTAAAGCATGAACTGCCTTCTCGTTGCAAAAACAGCCTGAAAGGCTATTTTTGTTATATGGCTTTCGTTGCCTTTTCGAGCCACTGTTTTGCACGGGCGCTGACGTGCGGTGCAACCGTTTCGTAAACATGCTTATGGTAATCGTTGAGCCACTTGATCTCTGCGGCAGTCATCAGGGACAGGTCGAGGCAGGTGGTGTCGATTGGAACCACGGTGAAGGTTTCAAAGTGGTAGAACTGACCGTACTCCGTTTTCTCGCCCTTGCGTACCACAACGGCGTTTTCGGTGCGGATGCCGTGCGAGCCTTCGGTATAGATGCCCGGCTCGATGGTGAGCACCATGCCCTCCTTGAGCGGAACATCGCTGCGGAAGCTCTGCGGACCCTCGTGGACATTGAGCAGGTAGCCCACGCCGTGACCGGTTCCGCAGCGGTAATCGAGTCCGAGCTGCCAGAGGTTGTTGCGGGAGAGAATATCAAGCTCACGTCCGCAGATGCCCTCTTTCCAGTGCGCGGTGGTCAGTGCGATCACGCTCTTGAGAACGATGGTGAAGTCGCGGCGTTCCTCGTCGGTGATTTCACCCAGTGCAAAGGTTCGGGTGGTGTCGGTCGTGCCCATCAGGTACTGACCGCCGCTGTCGTTGAGCAGCAGGTGGCTGCGCTCGATCTTCTTTGCGGTGTCAGGCTGCGGTGCGTAGTGCATCATTGCAGCGTTTTCGCGGTAGCCGATGATGGAGATGAAGCTGTCCCCCTTAAAGTTCGGCTGCTGCTGACGGAAGGACAGAAGCTTCTCGGAGAGGGTCCATTCGGTGTGGGATGCGCCGTGTTCCATCTCCTCAAACAGCCAGCCGTAGAACTCTGCTTCGGCACAGCCATCGTAGAGGTAGGCTTTGAAGGTGTTTGCGGTTTCTGTTTCGTTTTTGCATGCCTTCATCAGCGGGATCGGGCTTGTTTTTTCCATCACGGTGAACTGTGGGTTGGAGGATACTGCTTCATAAAGGCTGAAGTTTGCCTCCGCCTTGTCGCACAGTACTGCGAGCTTCTCGCCTTTCTTGGAAAGCTCGTCGAAAACATCCTCGTATGCGTGGATCTCGACGCCGTTTTCCTTGAGGGTTTTTACCACAGCGCTTGGAACGCGGCTGCTGTCTGTATAGAGGATGGCTTCGCTCTGGGAAACAAATCCGTAAGAGATCAGCACCGGATTGCACATGACATCGTTTGCACGGATGTTGTAAAGCCATGCGATGTTGTCGAGCTTGCTGAGTACGAGCGCATCCGCCTCCTGCTTTTTAAGCTCCTCGCGCAGCTCCTTGAGCTTATCGGCGGTCGATTTTCCGCAGTATTCGAGCGGAAGATCGTAAACCTCGGTCAGCTCCTCCTTCGGGCGTTCCTCCCAGGTTTCGTTTGCATAGTCTACGTGGGTATTGATGGTGATGTTTTTCTTGTCCCACTCGTCCTTGAGCTTTTTGACATAGGCTGCGGAAAAGAGGCGTCCGTTGATGCCCACAACGGAGCCTTCGGGCAGATGCTCTGCAAGGTATTTCTGGATGGACGGCGTTTCCGGCTCGGACGCCTTAAAGAGGATGCCCTCGCCTGCGCTCAGCTCTGCTGCCGCCTGGATGTAGTATCTGCCGTCGGTCCAAAGCCCTGCCATATCCTTTGTGATCACAAAGGTGCCTGCCTCCCCGGTGAAGCCGGAAAGATATGTAACAGTCTGCCAGTGACTGGTAAAGTATTCGCTCATATGGGGATCTGCGCCCGGAATGATGCAGGCAGCGATGCCGTTTTCCTGCATTTTCTGACGCACTTTGCCGATTCTTTCGTTGATTGTCATAGTGAAAAATCCCTCCCGAAACTATATTGCATTCACCCGCAGGGATGCGGGCTGCCACGATAAGTATAGCATACTGCATGGAATCTGCAAGGCGCAGGAAGTACAAAGTTCTGTTCCATTTTTTGGTGAAATTTGAGGTCTTTTGTTCTATTCCTGCGCGCCCAAAACCTTGATCTCGTCGTTGTCGGCAAAGGCAGCGCAGGAGAATCCCTGTGCTTCCAGCGTGCCGAGCTGCTTGCCGAGCTTCTTCGCCTGCGGCAGGATGGTGACTGCATACTGCGCGCGCAGGGCAGCGGCTTTTTTCATCACATCGAGGAACTCGGCTTCGCTGCGGTAGAGCAGCGCGAGCTTCTCCTTCTCTTCCGGGACGGTGAAGCCCTGTTCCATCAGGATGCCGCAGATGCGCTCGAAGCCGATGGAAAATCCCACGGCAGGAACCTGCTGGTTAAGGAATTTCCCCACCATATTGTCGTAGCGTCCGCCGCCGGCAACGGCTCCGGAAAAGTTTTCGCAGACCACTTCAAAGACGATGCCGGTATAGTACCCCTGTCCGCGCACGAGGCTTGGGCAGTACTGGATGCGGTATGCGCCGTTCGAAAGTGCGGTCACGGTGTCGATGACGCAGCGCAGGTTTTCCCCGAAGGTGGGGTCGTCGCAGTAGGAGGCAACGCGTGCAAGGTCAAATTCGCCTTTATGCAAAAATTCCGTGAGGGCATCGACTGCCCCGGTCGGACAATTTTTTTCGCGCAGCTCGTCTGCTACACCGTCTGCACCGATCTTGTCGAGCTTATCGAAGGAGATGCACACACTGTCGAGCGTATCGGCTGCAAATCCCATCGCGGAGAGCATCCCGCGCAGCAGGCGGCGGTCGTTGATGTTGATGGTGAAGTCCCCGAAGCCGATTTTTAAGAGCGCACGCGCTGTGACGTCGATCAGCTCGATTTCTGCATGGATGCTCTCGTCGCCGATGATGTCGATGTCGCACTGGACAAATTCGCGCATCCTGCCCTTCTGCGGACGCTCCGCACGGAACACGCGGTCGGTCTGGATGACCTTGAAGGGGGTGGGCAGCTTGTCCCGATTGGCGGCATAGTAGCGGGAGAGCGGCAGCGTGAGGTCGTAGCGCATCCCCATGTCGGAAAGCTCCTTTTCCTCCCCTGTTTTGAGTGCAGCGTCGAGCTTGTCGCCGCGCTTGAGCACCTTAAAAATCAGGTTGAGGTTGTCGCCGCCCTCGCTCTTGTCCAGATTTTCCATATCCTCGAGGATCGGGGTGCCGATGCGCTCAAAGCCGCTTGCACGATATACTTTTAAAATCTCGCCCTGCACATAATCTCTCAGACGCTGTTCGGGCGGCAGATAATCTTTCATTCCTTTTAATGGATTGGTTTTCATTCTCTGTTCCTCCATTCGTTGTGTTGTTTCCCATCCGGCGTGATATACCTCCATTTTATCCTGTCAAAGGGAGCTTTGTCAATCCTTCGCCCTGCGGGGGGATTTACAAACTTTTCGCTTGTCTTTTCTGCCCTCTTTTCGTATAATTTAATCAAATCGAAGCATCCCGCTTCCCTTAGGAGGAATTTTTATGACACACAGCCGCAATCTCCCGCAGAACAGCCCCTTTTTGCATCCGCCTTTTGGCGGGATCTCCGCGTTTGCCCTTCGGGTCTTTGCGATCCTCTTCATGGTGCTTGACCATCTCTGGGCAAAGCTCATCCCCGGCAGCTTCTGGATGACGTGCGTGGGACGTCTTGCCTTTCCGATCTTTGCATTTCAGGTGGTGGAGGGGTTCTTTCACACGCACGATCTCTCCCGCTATATCAAGCGGCTGCTGGTATTTGCGCTGCTTTCGGAAATTCCGTTCGATCTCTTTTACTCCGGCAGCGTCTTTTTCCCCTTCCATCAAAACGTCCTCTTCACGCTCCTGCTCGGACTGCTCGCCATCTCTGCGATGGAACGCGCCAAAACGATGAAAAGCCGCTTGCGGGCGGCAGCCTTCGGCATCGCGGTGCCGCTGCTTGCGGTGCTGCTTGGGCAGATCCTCTTTGTCGATTACGCGGGCTTGGGCGTGATGACGGTGATCGCCTTCTATCTCCTGCGCGGCTTCCCGTTTGCATGGGTGGGGCAGTTTTTGTTCCTGCTGTTCTTTCACGGGGTCCTGTTCAGCGGACAGATCCTCACGTTCTCCCTCTTCGGGACACAAATCCATGTGACCCAGCAGGGGCTGGCGGTGTTTTCACTCCTTTTCATCTGGCTGTATAACGGCAAGCCCGGACACCACAGCCGCGCCGTCCGGTGGGGCGGGTATCTCTTCTACCCCATCCATATGCTCATCATCTACGCTTTGGTGCGTATTTTTCTGTAGATGATCCCAAACGCAAACAGACCCACCGTGCCTTTATTAAGGCGGTGGGTCTGTTTCGTTTTCCTTCGATAGAAGGAACGCACGTTATGAAGTTATTCGCAGACTTTGAGGCGAACCAGTGCTCTTTTGAGCTGAGCCTGCATTGCTTTTTGTTCGTGATCGTCCAATTTCTGACTCAGTGCTTTTTCTGCTTCTTCTTTGGAACGGCGCGCACGTTCCACATCGATGTCATCTGCCCACTCAAAGGTGGCAGCCACGATGCGAACCTGATCTTTGGTGACGGTCAGCAGTCCGCCGATGCAGGCTGCACGGCGTGTCTGACCATCGGATAATACGGCGTGTGCCTCGCCCATGCCCAGTGCTGTGACATAATCTGCATGGCCTGCAAGGATGCACACGTCGCCGCCAATGGTGCGCACGATGATTTTCTGAGCCTCGCCGTCATAGGCAAGGCCGGTTGGGGTCACAATCTGAAGATGATAGCTCTTCATCGTTTATTCCCCTTTCTTTGCTTTTTCCACTGCCTCGTCAATGGTACCAACGAAGAGGAATGCAGACTCAGGAAGATCGTCGTGCTTGCCTTCGATGATTTCTTTGAACCCGCGGATGGTCTCTTTCAGAGGAACGTATTTACCTTCCATACCGGTAAACTGTTCTGCAACGGTAAACGGCTGGGAGAGGAAACGCTGGATCTTTCTTGCGCGGGATACGGTCAACTTATCGTCTTCGCTCAGTTCGTCCATACCCATGATGGCGATGATATCCTGAAGCTCTTTGTAGCGCTGGAGGATACTCTGAACCTGTCTTGCAACCTCATAGTGCTCCTGACCGATGACGTCCGGAGTCAAGATACGGCTGCTGGACTCCAATGGGTCAACTGCCGGATAGATACCGAGGGAAGCGATGTTACGGCTCAGTACGGTTTTTGCATCCAAGTGTGCAAAGGTGGTAGCCGGAGCCGGGTCAGTCAGGTCGTCCGCAGGAACGTAAACTGCCTGTACGGAGGTGATGGAGCCGCGTTTTGTAGAAGTGATTCGCTCCTGCAAGGCACCCATCTCGGTTGCCAGGGTTGGCTGGTAACCTACCGCAGACGGCATACGTCCGAGCAGTGCGGATACCTCGGAGCCTGCCTGTGTGAAACGGAAGATGTTGTCGATAAACAGCAATACGTCCTGACCTTCTTTGTCACGGAAGTATTCTGCCATGGTCAGACCGGACAGAGCCACACGCATACGAGCCCCAGGCGGTTCGTTCATCTGGCCGTATACCAGTGCTGTTTTGTTGATAACGCCGGATTCCTGCATCTCCATGTACAGGTCGTTGCCCTCACGGGTACGCTCACCTACACCGGTGAATACAGAGATACCGCCGTGCTGTTTTGCAATGTTGTTGATGAGCTCCATGATGATAACGGTTTTGCCTACGCCGGCGCCGCCGAACAAACCGATTTTACCACCTTTTGCGTATGGAGCGATCAAGTCGATTACTTTGATACCGGTTTCGAGGATCTCAGTGGTGCTCTCCTGCTCCTCATAGGATGGAGCGTGGCGGTGAATCGGCCAGTGTTCCTCGGTTTCCGGGGTTGGTTTATTGTCTACTGCTTCTCCAAGCAGGTTGAAAATACGTCCCAGTGTTTCTTTGCCAACGGGAACGGTGATTGGGCCATTGGTATCAACAGCTTTTACACCGCGCACAAGTCCGTCTGTGGAACTCATGGCAATGCATCGAACCACGTTGTCTCCGATATGCTGGGCAACTTCTGCGGTCATTGTTTTGCCGTTGTGCTCGATGTGGATGGCATTGAGCAGGTTTGGCAGATGACCGTCAGCAAACTTGATGTCGAGTACAGGTCCAACAACTTGAACAACAGTACCAACGTTTTGCTCGTTCATGTGCATATCTCCTTTATCTTTCTGAAAGCCGCCGCCTTATTGTTCGGCACCGGCGACGATTTCGGTGATTTCCTGTGTGATCGCGCCCTGTCTTGCACGGTTGTACTTGAGGCTGAGGGAATCGATCATTTCTCCTGCGTTTTTGCTTGCTGCGTCCATTGCGGTGCGGCGTGCGGCAACCTCGGATGCCCAGGATTCACTGAGTGCGCCATACACGATACCGGAAACATATTCCGGCACGATGGCGTCATATACAGCTTCGCTGCTTGGTTCGTAAATGATAAGACCTTTCGGACTGCGCGGCTCGTTGCTCTTTTCGTCACGATGTGGGTCGTTGAGCGGCAAAACGCGCATCACAGCCGGATTCTGGCTGAGCATGGAAACAAAGTTCGTGTAGCCTACATACAGCTCGTCGAAGTCTTTGTTCAAAAATCCCTGTGCCAAAAGCTGTGCGATGCTGTAGCAGTCGCTGATGGTAACTTCTTCTGCCACGGCATATTCTCTTGACACCACTTCCAGCTTGTGATGGTCGCAGTATTCCAGTGCCTTCTTGCCGATCGGCAGCACGCACACCGGCTTGTCGCCCATGTGTGCCACAACAGCCTTGAAGAGGTTGCTGTTATAGCCGCCTGCCAATCCGCGGTCGCCCGCGATCATGACATAACAGGTCTTTTCCACCGGGCGCTGGAGCACGAACGGGGAGCTGAAATCGGTATTGCTCATCGCAATATCGTTGAGCGCCTCGTGGATGATGTTAAAGTATGGACGGCTGCGTTCCACCCGTTCTCTCGCTTTGCGGAGTTTGGAGGATGCAACCAGCTCCATCGCTTTGGTGATCTGCATCGTGCTTTCCACGCTTTTGATCCGGTTCTTGATATCTTTCATGGAAGCTCCTGCCATAAAAAGCTCCTTTCCGCCTTCGTGGCTTAGTTTGAAGGAATGTTATGTTCTGACCCTTCCCCTATCTTGTCTTCAAAAAGGATGCTTTGTACTGGTTGATTGCATCTTCCAGCTTTGCAGTATTTTCAGAAGACAGGTTGCCAGTCTGGTGGATGTCATCAAGAATGTCTGCGTGTGCAGTGGTAAGCTCGTTGTAGAGCCCCTGCTCGAAGGCAGAAATATCCTTTACCTCAATGTCAGACAGCATATCGTGTGTTACAGCGTAGATGATGGCTACCTGCAATGCAACGTCTACCGGGCGGTTGCGGTCCTGCTTGAGCACTTCCACGATGCGTTCACCCTGAGCAAGACGGCTCTTGGTATCGGCATCAAGGTCAGAACCAAACTGTGCAAAGCTTTGCAGCTCGCGGTACTGGGAGTACATCAGCTTCAGAGAGCCTGCAACCTTCTTCATCGCCTTGATCTGTGCGTTACCACCAACACGGCTTACGGAAATACCAGGGTTTACCGCTGGCATTACGCCGGAGTGGAACAGCTCTGTTTCAAGGAAGATCTGTCCGTCGGTGATGGAGATGACGTTGGTTGGGATGTAGGCGGAAACGTCGCCTGCCTGTGTTTCGATGATCGGCAGAGCGGTCAGGCTGCCGCCGCCGTATTCGGGTGCAATTCGTGCTGCACGCTCCAAAAGACGGGAGTGCAGGTAGAATACGTCACCAGGGTAAGCTTCACGGCCCGGTGGACGACGGATGAGCAGGGACAGAGCACGGTAAGCTACCGCATGCTTGGAGAGGTCATCGTAAACCACGAGAACATCCTTGCCCTGTGCCATAAAGTATTCACCCATTGCGCAGCCGGAGTATGGAGCGATGTACTGCAAAGGAGCAAGCTCACTTGCAGTAGAAGATACCACGATGGTGTAATCCATTGCGCCGTTGTCTTCGAGGGTCTGTACAAGCTGTGCTACGGTCGAGTTTTTCTGACCGATCGCTACATAGATACAGATTACGTCTTTGCCCTTCTGGTTGATGATGGTGTCGAGCGCAAGAACGGTTTTACCGGTCTGGCGGTCACCGATGATCAATTCACGCTGGCCGCGGCCGATCGGGATCATGGAGTCGATTGCCTTGATACCGGTCTGAAGCGGAACGGATACGCTCTTTCGTTCGATGATGCCCGGAGCGTTGCTCTCGATTGGGCGGAATTCGCTTGTTTCGATTGGACCCTTGCCGTCAACCGGCTGACCCAATGCATTTACAACACGGCCGATCAGGTTTTCGCCTACCGGTACGGAAACGACCTTGCCGGTACGTTTTACGACGTCGCCCTCTTTGATCCCTTCATCCGAACCCAGCATTACGATGGATACCGAGTTTTCTTCCAGGTTCAGAGCCATGCCGTATTCGCCGTTTGAGAATTCTACCAGTTCGTTTGCCATACATTTTTCCAGTCCGGATGCTCTTGCGATACCGTCACCTACCAGAATTACGGTGCCGGTTTCATCCTGCTGGATCTGATTGCCATAGTTTTTTATCTGGCTTTTAATAATGCTACTGATTTCTTCTGGACGTAAGTGCATAGTCTCACCAACTTTCCTTGTTCCAAACTATATTTGAGTTTTCCCGCTGCCGCTACAGCATGGTTTCCATCAGCTGATGGCGCAGCGCCTCAAGCTGATGCTCCACGCTGCCCTCATACTGAGTGCCCTCCATCTCAAGGCGAACACCGCCGAGGATGGATTCGTCCACACGGTTTTTGAGGATCACGGTCATCCCGGTGAGGGCTTCCAGTTTTGCTTTGAGCTTTTCGCTCAGCTCATTGGAGAGCGGTACTGCGGTGACTGCGGTCACTTCTTCGATGTGGTTTTCTTTGTTATAGCGGCTGTGAAACTCTGCTGCACAGCCGGCAAATTCGCCGATCGTGCCGTTTTCGGTTAAAATTTTCATAAAATTGAGCACATGATCATGAACCTTGCCGCCAAAGGACTGCTCCAATACGTTGAGGCGCTCCTCCTTGCGGATGGTTGGAGAGCACAGCAGTTTGATGAAATCGGGATTCTCCCGAAACGCCTGTGCCAGTGCGGTCACTTCCTCCAGCATCTCTGCGGAGTTTTTGTCCTCAAGGCTCAGCTCAAACAGTGCGCCGCCGTAGGTTTTTGCTACTTCTGTCATGACGCTTCACCCACATTTTTAATAAATTCCTCGATGAGCTTTTCATGGTCTTTTGCGGAAATTTCACGCTCAACCACTTTGGACGCGATGTCCACAGCCATACCGGAAATTTCGTCCTTGATTTCGTTGATCGCTTTTTTCTTCTCCTGTGCGATCTCGGCATCGGCGCGGGCAAGCAAAGCGGCAGCTTTCTGCTGTGCCTCGTTTACAAGCTCGTCGCTGCGGCGCTGTGCCTGTGCGGACGCGGTTTTGACGATCTCGCCGGCTTCTTCCTTGGCCTGAGCAAGATGTTTTTCATAATCCGCGCGCATTGCGTTGGCTGCGTCCTTGGCTTCGTTGGCATCTGCATAAAGCTTATCCACCTCAGCCTGGCGCTGGTTCAAAATATTCTGAACCGGTTTAAATAAAAACTTTTTTACAAGCAGGAACAAAATGAGCAGGTTTCCCCACTGCATGATCATCTGCCATGGTACAAAAGACACAAAATCCAGGGTTTCTGGCATCCAGAGCCCTCCTTTCTTTCAGCGATTTCTTCTGATGAATCAAGGCGGAGCTTCTTGCTCCGAGGCTCCTTAGAGTTTGCCGATGAATGGGTTAACGAACAGAAGGATCAGCGCAACGATGAAGCCGTAAATACCGGTGGTTTCAGCAACTGCACAACCAAGCAGCATGGTGCTTGTAACGTCGCCCTTTGCTTCCGGCTGGCGGCCGATTGCTTCACAAGCGCGGCCTACTGCGTAACCTTCACCAATACCAGGACCGATACCTGCGATCATAGCAAGACCTGCGCCAATAGCAGAGCAGCCCATAACAATTGCTTTTTCTAACATAATGTTTTCCTCCTAAAATGTGTTTTAAGTAAAATTTTTGTTTTTCCTCAAAGCAGCTATGCTTCGGATTCCGGCTCGCCGGTGTCTGCTGCGGAAGCGATGTACATCATCGTAAGCATACAGAAGATGAACGCCTGCAAGCAGCCGGAGAACAGGTCAAAATACACGGAAAGAAATGCCGGGATACCCAGCTGGAACAGTGGAATGCTGCCTAAGAAGCCGGGGAGCCATCCAATGAGCGCATGGCTCAGCGCAGCAAGTGCCGCATACACAAGCGCTGTGATCACGCTGCCGGAAGCGATGTTTCCGAAATGACGGAACGCCATCGAAATCGGGGTTGCGATCTCGCTGATGATGTTGAACGGCAGCAGCACCGGGATCGGGTCGAGGTAGCCCTTAAAGTATCCGCCAAACCCGTTTGCCTTGAATTTGTGGTATGTGATCAGAACAAATACCATCGTTGCCCAAGCCATTTCTGTTGCAAGGTCTGCCGTTGGGGAATACATCCCAAGCAGACTGCACAGGTTTGAAAGTGCGGAAAGGGTGAACAATGTTGCAACAAACGGAGTGAAGTAAGAAAACTTCTTACCCATATTTCCCTCTACGAAGCTGTATGCAGTTTTTACAAGAAACTCTGCTACGATCTGTTTTTTACTGGTTGCATGAACTTTCAGTCCTCTTGTCAGCCAAATGCATATCCCGACGATTGCCGCCATGATGATCCAGGTATTGACGATCGTTTCAGTAATCGGAATACCGCCAAACACAGGGATGGTGAAAAAGATCTTTGCACCAGTAATCGAAACATTCATTTACGCATCCTCCTTTCCCTCGGATTTTTTAAGGCCCATAAAGAAGATTGTGATGCGCGGGAAAAGCAGCGGGCAAAGTACCGCTATCCAGTGAAAGCAGGGTGCCACAAAGCCGATAAACGCAATGCCCATCGTTGCAAGCATCCGCACCGAATAAGAAAACTGCATGATCGCACGGGATCTTCCCTCGTTGCCGGGTGCCGTTGCTTTTTGCACCGTCAGCCCCAGCAGGAAAAAGTTGAGCACCGCAGCGGTGCCTCCCAGCAAGGCCCCAAGCGCTACCGTGCAGTCGAACTGTCCGATCACAAGGAATACAAGAAGCATCACGCCGCACAGCAGCGCCGTACCTGTAAGGATGTGAAGGGTTTCGTCCCGGACCGCCTTTTGTATTTTCATCCGTATCATCACCACCTGTCGTTGAAGGAGCGAGGCTCCTTCTTCTCTTTTTTTCGTGCCTGTCGATTGGCCTCATGCATAAACCCGCGGAAGCTGCTCACAGCTCCCCCGACACCCAGAATGATCCCGACAAAGATCACCCAGCCGCCCAACTGGAACCTCCTCTGAAGCCAGGCCGCTCCAAAGCAGCAGAGGATCAGCGGCATCGCAAGGGACAGCCCCACCTGTGTGAGGTACACAAGGTTGCGAAAAATGTAAAGCCTTCCCTTTTCGTCTGCCATCGTTTTTCCTCCCAATCGTTACATGATTATGCATTGTGTTAATTATAGCAAATGTTTGTTAGATTATCAACCGAATATTCTCTCTTTTCCAAAAAGAACTGCGACTTTTTCCGCGAAAATCACAATTTTTTCTGTCATAGTGCTTGTTTTATCCCCGTCAAGTTCGTTATTTTGTTGAGGATTTTGTGGATATTACTTCTGAGAGAATCATTTCCCTTCATAAATTTTATCGGAATTTACTATGCGTTTCCCTTCCCTGTAAGAAGCGCATGGGACAGCGAAGAAATGGGCAGTTTTTTTCGCATTCGCCTTTTTCTCCATTCTCTTCCTATTATATAGCATGCTTTACTTTTTCTTCTTTCTTTTCTATTTTCTGACATAAAATTCCCCTATGTAAAAAGCGTTACATGTTATCACAATTCGTATCAAATCTGTTTTTTCCGCCGATCCTTTTGATGATACCATTGTGCCCTGCTTTATGGTATAATACTACATAAGGGGCAAAAAGCTCCTGCATCTTTTCTATCAAAAGGAGATTTTACCATGAATCAAAAACGCATTGCAGATTATGGCATCCGGATCGGCACCATGCCAAAGGGTCCGCTCAATAAAATCACCGACGTTCCCGGCGTGACGGTGGGTCACTGCACCGTGGACACCGCAGAGCACAAAACCGGTGTCACCGTGATCCTGCCCGCACAGGACAATCTCTTCCAGAACAAGCTCCCTGCCGCTTGCTTTGTATGGAACGGCTTTGGCAAAACAGCCGGTCTGCCGCAGATCGAGGAGCTTGGCACCATCGAAACCCCGATTGCCCTCACCAACACCCTCAACGTGGGCAAGGTGCACGACGCTCTCGTAGAGTATATGGTGCAGTGCTGCGAAAAAGACAACGTCGAAATGAAAAGCCTCAACCCCATCGTCGGGGAATGCAACGACTCCGGGCTCAACAACATCTTAAAGCGCGCCGTCAACGAAAAAGAGGTCTTTTCTGCCATCGAATCTGCCTGCGCCGATTTTGAAGAGGGCGACGTGGGTGCCGGCAAGGGCACCATCTGCCACGGACTCAAGGGCGGCATCGGCTCCGCGTCCCGCCAGATCGAGCTTGACGGCAAAACCTACACCCTCGGTGTCCTCGTGCAGAGCAACTACGGCAAGCTCGCGGACCTCATCGTCAACCACGACCCCATCGGGGAGCGCATCCTCAAGGAGCAGGAGCTGACGGACGTGAAGGTGGACAAGGGCAGCATCATGATGGTGGTTGCAACCGACCTGCCGGTCAGCGACCGTCAGCTTCGCCGCATCATCAAGCGGTGCAGCGTGGGTCTTGCGCGCCTTGGCAGCTACGTGGGACACGGCAGCGGCGAGATCATGATTGGCTTTTCGACCGCATACCGCATTTCCCATACCTCGGAGCAGGACGTGATCCCGACCGCTCAGATGCATGAGGGCAAGCTGGACCTTGCATTTCGTGCGGCAGCCGAATGCTGCGAGGAAGCTGTCCTCAACAGCATGGTCTGCGCCCACGCTGTCACCGGCTACAAGGGCGATACCCGCCACAGCCTCAGCGAATACCTCAAATAATCTTGCGAATCGACAAAAGTTTCGCAAAACTGTACATAGGAGC
The DNA here is from genome assembly GCA_020024285.1 of Oscillospiraceae bacterium. Classification (GTDB taxonomy): domain Bacteria; phylum Bacillota; class Clostridia; order Oscillospirales; family Ruminococcaceae; genus Negativibacillus. The sequence goes on from JAHHTZ010000004.1 coordinate 137,515, forward strand.
TTGACAAATTCCGCCGGAGGGACTATAATAGCATACGGTAAGAACAGCGTATGCTGCTATGGCTCAGGAGGCAGAGCACGTCCTTGGTAAGGACGAGGTCACCAGTTCGAATCTGGTTAGCAGCTCCAAACCCAAAACCCCCGATCGCAATGATCGGGGGTTTTTTGCTGTATTTTTCCGCATCTTCCCCCTTTGCGAATATTCTGCCCTTTCGTTCCATAAACTATCGTTATTCTAAGCGTTGGGAGGGATTTTTGTGGATTCCTTAAAGCCGCTCCATGTGGCTGGGGCTGTTTTTACGATCATCGCGGGGACGCTTTTGCATTTTGTGTGGGAGTGGTCGGGGTACAATAAGGCGGCGGCGGTGTTCGGTGCGGTGAACGAGAGCACCTGGGAGCACCTCAAGCTCCTCTTTTTCCCGTTTTTGCTGTTCACGGCGGTGGAATATTTTTTCTACGGCAAGCATCACTCCGCCTTTTTCCCGGCGAAGCTGCGCGCCGTTGTGCTTGGGATGGTCGTCATCGTCGTGGTGTTCTATACCTATACGGGCATCCTTGGGACAAACCTGCTCCCGCTCGACATCGGGACCTTTGTTCTGGGGGTGGTGCTGTCGTACCGCTGGTCGTATGAGTATCTGCGTTCCATGCGCGGGGTATCCCGGTATGAAGCCGCGCTCTCGTTTGCATCGCTCCTTTTGCTGGCGGCGGCGTTTGGCATCTTCACGTTTTTTCCGCCGAGGCTGGGGCTGTTCGTTCCGCCCAAGTCGTAGTGCGCCGCACCGCACGGTAAAATTTTCCCGCTGCGGGACGATTTATCGTTGAGTTGGGGGACAAAAAATGATATAATACAACCGATAAGACGGCGGCAGAGCCTCCCCATCCTCGGCGGGGACTCTGCCAAGCCACGACACATACCTCAATCATTCGAGGAGGAGGAACATTTTTATGAACGATAAGAAATTTTATATCACCACTCCGATCTACTATCCGTCGGACAAGCTGCACATCGGTCACAGCTACTGCACCGTAGCCACCGACGTGATCGCACGCTATAAACGCATGCAGGGCTATGACGTGATGTTCCTGACCGGCGCGGACGAGCATGGTCAGAAGATCGAAAAGAAGGCTGCCGAAAAAGGCGTGACTCCACAGCAGTATGTGGACGAGATCGTGGCAGGGATTCAGGACCTGTGGAAGCTGATGAACATTTCCAACGACCGCTTTATCCGCACCACCGACAGCTACCATCAGGAATCCGTCAAGAAGATTTTCAAAAAGCTCTACGATCAGGGCGACATCTATAAATCCACCTACACCGGCAAATACTGCACCCCATGCGAATCCTTCTGGACCGAGAGCCAGCTTGTGGACGGCAAATGCCCCGACTGCGGCCGCCCCGTGGAGGATGCGCAGGAGGAAGCGTACTTCTTCCGTCTGTCCAAATACGCCGATCGCCTCGTGGAATACTACGAGCAGCACCCCGACTTCATGGAGCCGAAGACCCGCTTCAACGAGATGGTCAACAACTTCATCAAGCCGGGACTGGAGGATCTGTGCGTATCGCGTACCTCCTTCACCTGGGGCATCCCGGTGGAATTTGACCCGAAGCACATCGTCTACGTTTGGGTGGATGCGCTCTCCAACTACATCTCCGCACTCGGCTACGAAAACGATACTTACCACGATTTTGAAAAATTCTGGCCTGCCGATGTTCACATCGTGGGCAAGGAGATCATGCGCTTCCATGCCATCATCTGGCCTGCAATGCTGATGGCGCTCGACCTGCCGCTGCCCAAAAAGGTGTACGGTCACGGCTGGCTGCTGCTTGAAGGCGGCAAGATGAGCAAATCGAAGGGCAACGTCGTGGACCCTGTTCTCCTGTGCGACCGCTACGGCGTGGATGCTCTGCGTTACTTCCTGATGCGCGATGTTCCGTTTGGCTCGGACGGCGTGTTCTCCAACGAAGCACTCATCAGCCGCATCAACTCCGACCTCGCAAACGACCTTGGCAACCTTCTGTCGCGCTCCGTTTCGATGGTGGAAAAATACTTCGGCGGCAAGCTCCCCGCAGAGCGCGAAGCCGACCCGATGGACGACGAGCTTGTTTCCATGATTTCCTCCCTCAAAGGAAAATACGAGGAGCTGATGGATTCCTTCTCCTTCCACAATGCCCTCGCTGAAGTATTTAAGCTCATTTCCCGCACCAACAAATACATCGACGAAACGGCTCCTTGGGTGCTCGGCAAGGACGAGAGCAAAAAGCCGCGCCTTGCAAGCGTTCTGTATAACCTGCTCGAAAGCCTGCGTGTATCCTCCATCCTGCTCACCCCGTTCATCCCCGATACCTGCGCGAAGATCCAGCAGCAGATCGGCGCATCCGCAGACATCGTGACCTACGAGAGCGCCGCAAGCTACGGGCTGCTCCCGACCGAAGCAGAGGTTCACAAGGGCGACAGCCTCTTCCCGCGCATCGATATGAAAAAGGAGCTGGAAGAACTCGAAGCCGCTCAGAAGGCGGCACAGGGCAGCACTCTGCCAAAATATGAGGGCGTGGCGGAGCTCATCTCCATCGACGACTTCACAAAAGCCGACCTGCGCGTGGCTCAGGTAACAAGCTGCGAGCCGATCAAAAAGGCGAAGAAGCTCCTGAAGCTCCACCTCGACGACGGCTTTGACGGCGGACGTCAGGTCGTTTCCGGCATTGCACCGTGGTACAAGCCGGAGGACCTCCTCGGCAAGAAGGTCATCGTCGTTGCAAACCTCAAGCCTGCCAAGCTCTGCGGCGAGGAGAGCTATGGCATGATCCTTGCTGCAAACTGCGACGAAAACACCGTCAAAGTCCTCTTTGTGGACGACAGTGTTCCAAACGGCGCAAAAATCAGATAAAAAAACGCAGGGTTCGGCATCGCGCCGGACCCTCTTTCTCAAAAAGGAGCTTTTATGTTACAGAATTTATTCGATTCCCACGGGCACTACGACAGCGAGCGCTTTGACGACGACCGCGACGAAGTCCTCTCCTCCATGCAGGAGCACGGCGTGCGCGCCATCATGAACATCGGAAATTCCCTCGCATCCAACGCAAACGGCATCCTGCTTGCAAAGCAATATCCTTTCATGTACTGCACCGTCGGCATCCATCCTGCCGATTCGTTTTTGATTTACAACGAACACCGCAGCACCTACCTCGACACGATGGCGGAGCAGTGCAAATACGAAAAATGCCGCGCCATCGGAGAGATCGGGCTCGATTACCATTACGACGAGGATGCGCCGCGCGACATCCAGAGCATCATCTTTGAGGAGCAGCTCGCCTTCGCGCGCGACCTTGATCTCCCCGTTGTCATCCACGACCGCGACGCGCACGAGGATACGCTGCGCCTGCTCAAAAAATATCGTCCGAAGGGCATTGTCCACTGCTTCTCCGGCTCGGCGGAGATTGCGCAGGAGGTGCTGCGCCTTGGGATGTACGTCGGTTTTACGGGCGTCATCACCTTTAAGAATGCGCGCAAAGCCGTCGAAGCGGCGCGCGTCGTTCCGCTCGACCGCCTGCTCATCGAAACCGACTGCCCCTACATGGCGCCGGAGCCGTTCCGCGGTCAGCGCTGCGATTCGCGCATGATCGAGCGCATGGCGGCAAAGCTCGCCGAAATCCATGGCATCACCCCGCAGGAGATGGCGGACCAAACCTGTGAAAACGCCTGCCGTGTCTACGATATCACCCTGTAGGCTGAGGAAATATCAGGAATTTCACCGCTTTCTTTGCCAGAGAATTCCCCTCTTTCCAGTGCGGCGGCTAAAAAATTACAATTTGTAACTATATTTACTGGATAAAATCGGTATTTCATCAGATATACCATCTTATCCAGTAATTTTTTTGAGTTTATTGGTGATTTTTCTATTTTTAGATGACAAATTGGTAACAAAATCCGGTTGCTTTTCAGATTTTCCCCCGGTATAATAAAGCCAGACCTCAAACGACAGGTCCCCCCGCAGGACGCGGGAATCGATTCAAAAATACTGGAGGAAAACTCACATGAAAAAATCTGTATCTTTTATGCTGGCTCTGATGGCAGTGGCTTCCATGAGCATGAACGCATTCGCTGCTGATCTCGACGCTGCACCGGCAGAGGACATCAGCGTATTTGAAGCAGCCATTGACGACGCAAACCATACCGAAGCAGACGCTGCTGCTGCAACAAGCGGCATCGCATTCGGCACAGACGCCGAATCCCAGAAGGGCTTTGACCACCTGCTCACCCCCGGTGAGGTGTACGAGTTCCCGATCTACCTCGTGGACGAACACGGCGAAAAAACTCCCCTCAAGGACAAAGACCTTGAGGACAACAAAATCCGCGTAGAGGGCAGCGAAGGACGCAGCGCAGTCAGCTCCATTAAAATCGTGGACGGCAAAGACGGCTATGTGCTCGAAGTGGTGACCGAAGAAGGCTACCCCACCAAGCAGACCGCATTCAAGGGCGTTGTGAAGCTCGTGAAAAAAGCAAACGGTCAGGTGGTACACTCCGCAGACGTGAAGTTCACCGTTGGCTATGCTTCCATCTCCAACGATGCAATCAATGGGGTAAAAGCAGACGAATACGTCTACATCGATGAAAACGCTCCTGTAATCACCAAGGAGCAGTTCTCTAAAATCGACCGCAATGCCGAAGGCAAAAAAGTGACCTTCACAAACGGCGAATGGGCATTCCAGGTTCGCGTAGCAGATCAGGATTCCGTCAACCTCATCCACAACGAGCGCGCAATCAAGGACGTAGTTGCAGCATTTGAGGACCTCAACTTCAAGTTCCTCTCCTTCCCTGCAAAGCCGGAGTTCGACTTCACCGGCAAGCTCACCATCGACGTTTCCGACGAGATGGAGGACTTTGGCGGCAAGTTCTATGTATACCGCTACACCAACGGCAAGCTCCATGCCATCGACGCAACCCTTGACAAAGAGGACGAAACCCTCTCCTTCTCCACAAAAACCCTCGGAAGATTCGTGATCTCCGACCGTCAGATCCCGGACGGCGCTGCAATCGCTGCACCGGACGAGGAGGTTTCCAAACCTGCTGCCTCCACCAACAAGCCAAACCCAAGCACCGGTGCCGGCGCAATGGGCTCTGTGGCAGCTGCTGCTTCTGCTCTTTCCGCAGCAGCACTGGGACTTCTCTCCCGCAAAAAAAGATAATCTCCCGCTGGGAGCATCAAAAAAGCCGACGTTTGCGTCGGCTTTTTTTGGGTGTTATGGCGGTGGAAAAAATGCGCGGCGGGTGCGAAATTTTACACCTCCTGCGGCGGCAGCCTTTTCCCAAGCGCGTGGGGTTTGCGCGGCGGGCGCGATGGACAGCTTCGACACCTCCTGCGCGGTGTGCCCCGCGGCGGCAGCCTTTTCCCAAGTGAGTGGGGTTTGCGCGGCGGGTGCAAAATCCCCTGCCCAAAACAGCGCCGCCCAACACAAAAAGCTCTGATTGAAGATTCAATCAGAGCTTTTTTCTTTGCTATGTAATTTTTCCTCAAAGAGGCACCGCCCCTCCTCGTAGTCCCCAAGGCAGGCTGCGAGGATCGTCTGATACAGCAGCGCCGGGTCGGAGTAGATTCGCTCCCGGATGGCAACGCAGTCGTCCTCCGAGGGCAAAAACAGGCTGAGGTTCATCAAATCCGAGCCGATGTCCTTCATCTTGATGGACAGGATGTACCCGTCTGCCACTGCCTTATAGCGCACCTCGATCTCCTCCAGACGCTTTTGCATCTGAATGAGGTCGCGCGCTGCCTCCACCGTCTTTTCCCGAACCGTCAGCGGCAGCGTTTTGCTGAAGGTCTGCGCGGTGGCAATGCCGATCTCCGTAATATCGAACAGAGTTTCCCCCTTTTGGGAGAGCGTGGTTTCGATGTGCTTTGTGCGGTGCAGCTCGCTCATGGCCTCCGCAAACTCAAAGTAGTTGACAAATCCCGTCCGCTGCAGGATCTCGTTGATCTGCTCGAAGGACAGCGGCTGTCCGATCTTCTCAAGCAAAAAGCACACGAGGATCTTCACTTCAAAATCATTCGTCAATCCGCCGGGCTGAACTCCGCCTACAAAGGCGTTATATTTCATTGAGATTCACCTCATTTTTCTTTCGACATGGGCTTACCGATCAAGTTAGTATTATTGTACAATAAAAAAACGAGGTTGAAAAGTGTTTTCCTCAAAATTTGACGAGAGAGCACCGCAAACCGCGCATTAGATCTCTTTGAGCTTTGTGAGCAGCTCCTGCACCTTCTGCGGCGGTACTACGCCGTTTGAGCGCTGGATGACCTGCTGGAGCGTCATGTTTTTTGCCATCATCATCAGCATGGGATTGTTTGCGAGCTGCGGAAATTCTTTTTGGAACAGCGCCTTTGCGCCCGGATCGCGCAGCACCTCGCGCACTGTGATCTGATTGTTTCTGAGATTCATGGTTTTCTTCACCTCCCTTTTCTATTATATCGCTTTTTGGGGAATATGGTGCAAAAATTTTACATAAGATTAGCGTACAAGCCATTCAACCAGAGGAAAGAAGAAAACGGAGGACTGATGTATGACAAAATATCCGGGGCTTTCCACCAGAGAAGCCAAGCGCCGCTTGGTAGAATACGGGGAAAATGCCATCAAATCACAGAAGAAGATCCGCCCGATGAAAATTTTCATTGCCCAGTTTCGCGATCTGCTCACGCTCATCCTGCTGGGCTCCACCGTGCTTTCGGTGGCGATGGGAGAAATTGCGGAAGCACTCACCATCATCGCCATCGTCTTTGTCAATTCGCTGCTGGGATTTTTTCAGGAGTTCCGCACGGAGCGTTCGCTCCAGAAGCTCAGCGAGCTGTGTGCGCCGACTGCCCTCGTCCTGCGTGACGGGGAGATGAAAACGCTTCCGGCCAAGGAGCTTGTGCCGGGTGATTATATCCTGCTCAAGGCAGGGGCGCGCGTTCCTGCGGACTGCCGCATCCTGGAGGAAAATGCGCTGTGCTGCGATGAATCCATGCTCACGGGGGAATCGGTCCCCGTGGAAAAGCAGGCGTGTCCCGAACCGGACTCCCCTACCCCCGAATCCACCGCCTTCATGGGGACGCTTGTCACCAGCGGAAACGGGCGCGCCGTTGTCACCGCAACGGGCATCGCCACCGAGATGGGCAAGATTGCCGGAATGCTCGATTCCATCGAATCGGAGCAGACGCCGCTGCAAAAGAGCCTGGACCAGATGGGAAAATACATTGCGGTGGGCTGCCTTATCATCTGTGCGCTCGTGTCGGGAGTGGGGATTTTGCGCGGCGAGCCCGTCTTTGACATGATCCTCACAGGGATTTCCCTCTCCGTGGCGGCGATCCCCGAGGGGCTGACTGCCATCGTCACGATCGCACTCGCCCTCTCCGTCAACCGCATGGTCAAGCAGAATGCCGTCATCCGCAAGCTCCACGCCGTGGAAACGCTCGGCTGCGCCAACGTCATCTGCTCCGACAAGACGGGCACGCTCACCGAAAACAAGATGACCGTCACCACCGTTGCCACCTGCGACCATACCTTCGAGGTGCGCGGCGCGGGCAATGATGCGGGCGATATTTTGCTGGGCGGAAGAAAAGCCTCCGTCAGCGCATGCCAGCCGCTCGATATGCTGCTGCATATTGCGCTGCTGTGCAACAATGCCCAGCTCAAAAAGGGGCATACGCGCCGCCGGGACGACCGCTCCCCCTATGAGGTGTGCGGCGAACCGACCGAGAGTGCCCTGATGGTGCTCGCTGCCAAGGGCGGCTCCTTTCGCGAAACGTGCGGCTGGCGCGTCCTTCAGGAGATCCCCTTCGATTCCATGCGCAAGCGGATGTCCGTCGTAGCACAGAATCCGTCGGGGCAGCTGTTCCTGTTGACGAAGGGCGGCTTCGACCTCATTTTGGAGCGCTGCACCCACTATCTGAGCGTAAACGGCGTAAAACCGATGAGCAGCTCCGTGCGCTCCTCCTTAACAAAGCGCAGCGAGGAGATGGCGTCGCAGGCGCTGCGCGTGCTGGGTCTGTGCTACCGCCTGCTCTCCTCAAGGCAGGACACGCAGGAGAGCGGCATGGTCTTTGTGGGCTTCACCGGCATGATCGACCCGCCGCGCCCCGAAGCGAAGGAGGCTGTCCAGCGCTGCCGTCGGGCAGGCATCCGCCCCGTGATGATCACGGGGGATAACCGCATCACCGCCTGCGCCATCGCAAAGCAGCTGCACATCCTCACGAAAGGCTCCGAAGTGCTCACCGGGGAGCAGCTCGACGCGATGAGCGACGAGGAGCTTTCCGCGCTGCTGCCGCACGTTTCGGTCTTTGCGCGCGTGACCCCCGCCCACAAGCTGCGCATCGTGCAGGGGCTCAAGCGTCTGGGCAACGTCGTCGCCATGACGGGCGACGGGGTCAACGATGCGCCCGCAGTCAAGGAGGCGAACATCGGGGTGGCGATGGGGCAAAACGGCACGGATGTCGTCAAGGAAGCATCGTGCGTCATCCTCATGGACGACAACTTTTCCACGCTCGTCACCGCCGTGGAGGAGGGGCGCGTCATCTACCGCAACATCCGCAAATTCATCCGCTATCTGCTCTCGTGCAACATCGGGGAAGTGGTCACGATGTTCCTTGCGATGCTCATGGGGATGCCCGTGCCGCTTCTGCCCATTCACATTTTGCTCATCAACCTTGTGACGGACGGACTGCCTGCCATCGCGCTGGGGCTTGATCCTGCCGACGAGGACGTGATGAGCTGCCCGCCGCGCCGCGTGGGGGAATCCATCTTCTCGGGCGGACTGCTCACCACCATCGTGTTCCGCGGCTGCCTCATCGGGCTGACGACCGTTGCCGTGTTCGGGGCGTTCCTCAAAAACTTCGGGGACCTCTCCATCGCCCGCACCGCCGCCCTTGTGACGCTTGCCCTCACGCAGCTCATCCATGTCTTTGAGTGCAAATCAGAGCGCAAAACACTCCTTCAGATCAATCCCTTCAACAACACAAAGCTCATCCTTGCGGCGGCAGCTTCGGCGGCGGTGCTCTTTGGGGCGGTGTACCACCCCGTTGGCATCCTGCTGTTTCGCACCATCCCCCTCACCGCTGCCCAGCTGTGCTCCATCGGGTGGTATCTGCTGTTTGCGCCGCTGCTCTCGATGCTGCTGACGCTGTTTCACCCAAAAAAGAAGTCCGATGCTCCCCCCATCGAAAAAACATACCTCCTCCCCTCGCGCCCCTAAGAGAAAAAGCGCAGCAAGGTTTGATTTTCTGTGTGCTTTATGGTAGAATGAAGATGATTTTCTTTCCATCTATACCAAATAGGAGGGCAACTCTTTGTATAAAAAAATCTTATTCTACCTCATGCTTGTGAGCACTTTGCTGCGCATCACGTCCATTTTGCTGTTTAATCTCAGCGGCGTCAGCCATCTGCCGATGAGTGTCACCCTGCTTTCGGGGGCGCTGGCGGTGGTGGGCTGTGTGCTTGTGATCCGCACAGTGAAGCATGGGCTGCGTCTCAAGGAGCTCACCATCTTCCACTGCTCGGAGATCGCACTCACCTGCGCTTCGTTTGCGATCCTGCACTTTTCCCCGCTGGATATTTCCATCTTTGAAACGCTCATCACCGGCAATATCCTGACGATCGTGCTGGATGCCACCTTCCTCCTCCTTGCCTACCGCAAAAAGCGGTATATCACCATCGCCAACACGGAAAAAACCACCGTGCGCACGCTGGACCGCAAGAAAAAGAAGGCGCAGGAGGAGCACCCCAAGGCATCCCTCAGCCAAAAGCCGGAGCGAAAGCCAAAAAAGCAGCATGCAAAAAAACGATAGCTCTGTAAAAAACGGTGTGATGATTGTATCACACCGTTTTTTTGCGTCTGCTGCATCGCGGCTCCTGCGCTCGTGAAGCTCCTGCTATTGCTTCGAGCCGCCGCGTCCCGAACAGGCGGACACCGCGCTCAGAAGCCCTGCCGCCAGCATCAGCGCGAGCATCCATTTCATCCCGCTCCCTCCCTTGCGATTGGATTGCCTTGATTCTATCCTGTTTTCCCGGCAATCGGAAGAATCCCGCGCAAAATTTGTGAGTTTTCTTAGAATATTGCAGAAAAATACCCCAACGTGCAGATCACGTCGGGGTATTTGTAATTATTCGATCACTACGAGAGGTTTGATGAGATCCTTCGGTTTATCCTTCATCAGCATCAGTGCATCCTCTACGTGCTCCAGACCGCTGAAGCGGTGGGTGATGAGTTTTTCCGGATGGATGCGGTTTGCCACGATCAGGCGAGCGAGCTTTTCCGAGCGCAGACGTCCGCCCGGCATCAAGCCGCCGCGAATCTGTTTGTGGCCCATGCCGCAGCCCCACTCTACACGCGGGATTCCCACGGTGTCGCCTTCACCGAGGTAGTTTACATTGCCGATGATGCCGCCCGGTTTGAGCATGCGCATCGCCTGTGCAAAGGTGTCATTGTCGCCGCCGGCAACGATGATCTTGTCTACGCCCTTGCCGTGGGTCTTTTCGAGGATCTGCTCTACGATGTCGCCCTGACGGTAGTTGATGATGTCGGTTGCGCCGAATTCACGTGCAAGCTCTGCACAGTTTGGACGGGAGCCTACGGCGAAGATTTCCGCAGCGCCGCGGATGGAAGCCGCAGCAACGCTCATCAGACCAACCGGACCGATACCGATGACTGCTACATTGTCACCGAACTGGATGTCCGCAAGCTCTGCACCGTGGAATCCGGTCGGTACCATGTCGGAGATCATCGCAGCTGCACCGAGGTCCATGCCTTCCGGCAGGAGTGCGAGGTTTCCGTCTGCATCGTTTACATGGAAGTATTCTGCAAATACGCCGTCCTTGAAGTTCGAGAACTTCCAGCCGGAGAGCATGCCGCCGGAGTGCATCGGGTAGCCGCCCTGTGCTTCGAGGGAGTTCCAGTCCGGTGTGATGGCAGAAACGAGAACGCGGTCGCCCGGTTTGAAGTCCTTCACGAGGGAGCCGACTTCTACCACTTCGCCCACTGCTTCGTGGCCGAGGATCATATTGTGTCTGTCCCCGATGGCGCCTGCCCATACGGTGTGAATATCCGAAGTGCAGGGAGCCAGTGCAAGGGGCTTACAGATGGCATCCATTGGTCCACAGACCGGGATATCCTTCTCGATCCAACCTGTCGCTCCGATTTTTAACATTGCAAAACCTTTCATAATAAAACCTCCTACATCCTCATGCATTGTATCTCATTTTCGTATCTTTTCGAAAGATTGACTAAATGTTAACATAACATCTGCCCGATTGCAAGGGGCTTGCAGCATTTTCAGAGGGGCAGTCACTTTGTTCTGCACCATCTGGACAAATTCGACAGAAGCACTGGCAAAAATCCATAGAAAATATCATGAAATTTAATCGTAATATCCAATAAATTGCGCGCCTTCCTTCATACAGCCTTCGTTTTGGGAGGTTTTTGCATCATCTGATGCACCGCCTGCATCCGATTTGCTCCGCCTTGTCTGTACATTTTTGAGGTTCGTTTGCAGCGCGCCCCCCGCGCTGCTCCCGTCGGATGCTTTGTGCTCTCCTGTTATACCATAAATGCGGCGCGCTGTGTCCGATTTGCTCCGTCTTGTCTGCACATTTTTGAGGTTCGTTTGCAGCGCGCCCCCTGCGCTGCTCCCGTCTGGCGCTTTGTGCTCTCCTGTTATACCATAAATGCACCGCCTGCATCCGATTTGCTCCACTTTGTCTGCGCATTTTTAAGCCTCGTTTGCAGCGCGCCCCCTGCGCTGCTCCCGTTGGATGCTTTGTGCTCTCCTGTTATACCATAAATGCGGCGCGCTGTCATCCGCGGGGAATCCGCAGGGTTTGGGGGGATTTTCTGCGTCAAAGCAGGTTTGCCCTTGCAAGGGAGGGGTCGAGCTGACCGCCCCCGACCACCTCGATGCGGCAGCCGGGATTGCGCGCACGCCATCTCGCGCAGCTTCAGAAGCTGCTGCGCGCCCATTTCGTTTGCCTTTGTGAGCACCGCGACCCCCTTGCTCCGCTGCCGATTCCTGCGGAAAATGCGCGGATTTCTGTGCCGCAGCGCGCTCCCCTGCGCCGCTGCCGCACAGGAGCCTCATACGGTGGGAGAGCTTATGGACCAGATAACAGGCACATTGTTCGCCGCTTTGCAAAATCTCTGCGATCTGCCAGCGGTACTCGTCCACGAGAGCTTTGAGGATTTTTGCATTTAACCTAATATCCTTTACGAGGACACGCTCCTTTTAGAACACACACACGGGGTCCTACCCCGGATGGGTTCGGATTCCGATTACGGATTGGATTAGGATTCAGATTAAGATTTGGATTGGATTGGATTCAGGCATACAACTGATTTCAATTGATTGCAATTGATTTCAATTGCATGCAACTTGATTTCAACTGCTTTCAACCTGTTTGCGGTTGATTGCAGCTTGATTGCAGCATACAACAGCTTCTAACAAAAATTCCCATGCTGTTTGGGTGCTTCTTCCCGTTGCGCTTTATAGATATGCTGCACAAAAAATCTGCCTCCCCCGCATTGGGAGAGGCAGATTATTTTGGGAAAGTGCTATTCCTCGATGACTTTATACATCTGGGAGGCGGTGTCCTTGGTGGCGTATTCCGTCACACTCAGCACCTCGACCTCGAGGGGACGGTTTCCCATCTGGATCGAGATTCGGTCGCCCTCCTTGACGGCAAGCGACGCCCTTGCCGCCTTGCCGTTGACGAAGATGCGTCCGCCGTCACACGCTTCGTTGGCAACGGTGCGGCGCTTGATGAGGCGGCTTGTTTTGAGGTATTTATCCAGTCGCATAGATTCGTTCCTCCTTTTGAGGTTTTGTGTTATATTGTGATATAAAAAAACCAAGCAGGCGGCTTTCCGGGGAAAAAGCGCACCCTGCTTGGCAGATTGATCCGACTATTTGGAAACTTCTTCTTTCAAAGCCTTGCCTGCTTTGAATACCGGGAGCTTGGATTCCGGGATCATGATTTTTTCTTTGGTGCGTGGGTTGATGCCGTCGCGTGCTGCGCGGGTCTTTACTTCAAAAGTACCAAAACCAACCAGAGCAACCTTATCTCCGGAAGCCAGTGCTTCGGTGATGGCATCCATCACTGCGCTTACTGCTTTTTCACTGTCTTTTTTGGATAATTCTGTTTTCTGTGCTACTGCACTAATCAATTCTGCTTTTGTCATCTTGGTATCCTCCATTTTATCGTTCATTTCTAAATACGGCTGTGGGGAATTTTACATCGGGAAACAGGTGGGTATGATCTCTTACGGTTGTGTAAGCTCCTTGGCTTCGTTCCAAAGCTCCTGCAGCTGTGAGATCTTATCCGGGTCCATGCAGATACCGCGCTGCTGCGCCAGCTTTTCCACCACCTCAAAGCGGCGGATAAATTTTTCGGTTGCGCGCGTGAGGCACAGCTCCGGCTCCAGCGAGAGCTTGCGCGCCACATTTACAACGGAAAACAGCACATCGCCCAGCTCTTCGGCACAGGCGGCATCGTTGTTTTGGTCCATTGCCTCCTGCAGCTCGTCCAGCTCGCTCTCCAAATCGTCCATTGCCCAGAACACGTCGGGATACTCAAACCCGGATTTTCCGGCGCGTTTTTGCACCTTCTGCGCGCGCATCAATGCGGGCAGCGTTTTGGGCACACTTTTTACCGCGTCGGTCTGGGTGGTTTGCCCTTTTGATTCCTGCTTGATCTTCTCCCAGTTTTCGAGCACCTCGTCGGGAGTATCGGCACAGGCATCGGCAAACACATGCGGATGCCTTTGGAGCAGCTTGCGGCAGATTCCGTCGCACACCTCTTCAAAGCCGAAGTGTCCTTGCTCTTCCTCGATGCGGCAGTGGAACACCACCTGCAGCAAAACGTCCCCCAGCTCCTCTTTGAGAAGCTCCGTATCTTTGAGGTCGATGGCTTCGACGGCTTCATAGGTTTCCTCTATAAAATTTTGTCGGATGGAGTCATGGGTCTGCACCTGATCCCAGGGACACCCCTGCGGACTGCGAAGATGCTGCATGATTGACAGAAGGTCTTCCATCCCATATTTGTCCTTTTTGGGATACAGAATACTCATTTAACATTCCTCCCTTTATCCGATGCTTTTATAAGCATTATCTATATTACCCCATCAAAGAGCATTTTTCAAGTATTTTTACCACTTTTTCGCCTTTTGGAAGCATCAGGATATCCTCTTTTTTGACAGCTCCCAGCAAAATCACGCTGATTGCATACGCGGCGCCCCCGATGCAGATGGCGGGCAGCACCATCAGCGGTGTATCCCAGCGCATGCTCAAAAGGTCGTAGGCAAATACCGCTGTCATGGCGCACACCGTCCCGCCGATGGCAGGCTTCCAGAGGATGGCAAAAAGCCGCACGGGGACGTGCGTGGTCTGACGGATGGCATACATACTCAGCACGCAGATGACAAGGTAGGAGATGAGCGTGCTGTACGGCACGGCATGGAGATTCACAGACGGGATGCCCACCAGCACGAAGTTGAGGATGAGCTTCACGATGCCCCCCACCACCACAAGGCGCACAGGGACGCTCACGCGCCCCACCGCCTGCAAAAGGCTGTTGAGCGTAAGGGTGAGGGAGGTGAAGATGGACGCCAGCCCCAGGACGCTCAGGATGGGCGCTGCGATGGCAATGCCCATCGGCTTATTGTGGAAAAACAGCTCGCTGATGGGGCGCGCAAGCACCATGATCCCGATGCCCGCAGGCACACAGAACAGCGTCGTGATGCGCAGCACCATGTTGACGGAGTGGCTCACCTCGCGATAGCTGCGCTTTGCCCACGCGTTGGAAACAAGCGGCAGCGCGCTCACGCCAAAGCCTGTGCTCACCGCCGGGATGATGTTGGAGATGGTGACGGCGATGCTCGTGTAGGCGCCGTAGAGGTGCGCCGGGATGAGAGAATCCGCCATATCCTTCGGGATTGCGGTGCCGTACAGCGCGCGCACCGTGTCGGGGGCGGAATCCACAACGCGGGTGAGCTGCCCCATCACGGTCATCATGTCGATGATGGAGGTCATATTGAGCGCAAGGGAGCCAAGGCAGATGGGGACAGCAAGGCGGATGAGATAGTGCAGGATGTCGCGGCTCTCGCGCGGCGGCACGGAGGCTGCGAGGTGGTGGCGGTTGATGCCGTCCCCGACAAAGCGGTGGCGCAGCGCAAGGTAGAGAAAGCCTGCCGCCGTGCTCATCATCACGCCCAAAAGTGCCGCCCCCGCGCCGATCTGCTGGATGGCAAGCTCTGCGGCTGCGGGGTCATACGCCCTGCCCAGCACCGTGCCGCTCTGGGCATATTCGGTCTGGGTGATTTTGAGGGCGGCTGCCGTGAAGCCCACGCCGCACAGGAGCTTCACCACCGCCTCCATGATCTGCGAAACGGCAGTCGGGTACATATCGCGCAGCCCCTGATAATAGCCGCGGTAGGCGGACATCATGCACAGGAAAAACACCGCCGGAGAAAGGCACATGATGGAGATTTTTGCACCGGGATTGCGGATAAAGCGCGCAAACACCCCCGCCCCCAAAAACATCATCAGCGTAAAGACGATGCCCGTGATGAGAAACAGCCTGCGCGAAAGGCTCAGGACCTTTTTGGTGTCCTTATAGCGCTTTTGCACCGTGTTTTCCGCCACGATCTTCGAGATCGCCACAGGGAAGCCTGCCGTTGCCAGCGTGGAAAAGAGGGTGAAGAAGTTATAGGCGTTTTCAAAGTAGGACATTGCCACCTCAGAGAGCATATTGGTGATCGGGATCTTAAATAACAAACTGACGACCTTCACCACCATTGTGCCCATCATCAAAATGAGCGCGCCCTGCAAAAAGCTCTGCTTTCGTTCTTTTCCCATTGATTCACCTTCCTCTGTCACTCTCACAAAAGACAAGCCCGAAAAGGGTCCAAACCCTTTTCGGGCAATCCCTGCTTCTTCTATTGTATGGAAGCAAAGAAGCGCTTATACCGCCGTTGTCTGTGCTGTCGCCGCTCTTTTTCAGAAATTATTCCTGCGGCTCTTCGCAGGAGCCGTCCTCGTCACAGGAGGGCATGGTGCAGTCCACATAGCCTGCGTCCCGCGCTGACGTGCTGTCGCTAAGGCATACAAGCTCCCCGCTCGGCTCCTCCTGCATCGGGTTGATAATCATGCCGCAGCGCGAGCAGAAATGCGCATCGGTGGGGCAGGATGCGCCGCAGTTGGGGCATTTGCGCACGCGGTAGATTTCGGTGATGCGCTCCTCAAGGGTGTGCAGCTTATGCAGCAGCGCGTCGATGTCGTCCATCTTCGCTTCCACCGCCTCGGAGCAGGCAGAATTCTTCTTTGCTGCGTGGTAGACAATGGAGCCAAGCTCCTGATATGCTTTTGCAATGTCGGAATTGACGGAAAGGATCTGGAGCTTGAGCTTCGAAGATTCCACCACTTCCTCCGTCTTTTTGCCCATTGCGTTAAAAATGAGCTTTGCTTTATCAAAAATCTCGTTGTAGTCGTTCATACTCGTTTCTCCTCCTGCTATAACGTCGAAGCCCCTTCGGATTCCTCCTTGCGCTCCCCGATAAATTCGCGGATGACGCTGTCTGCCGGGATGGGGGTGGTATCGGTGATGGTGCGGAATGCGCCCAGCTTGTTCCACAGCCCCTCCAGCACGGCACGCTCACGTGCTTGCATTGCGGACGTATCGTTGAGGAACGGTTCGAGGTATCCTCGGAAAATACACGGCTCGTAGTCCATCGTGCTGTCGATCTTAAAGCGCGCATTGTCGCGGAAGGGGTCGATGTATTTGCGCTCGCCCTCACAGACCTTTTCCCACATCTCGATGGTCTTGCCCGGAGGGGTGTTGCGCGTTGCCACGTCGCGCACCATGCGGCGCATCAGGCGCACCTCCTTTGGGGAGAGCAGCTCGTCGGTGCCGCTGACAAACTTGCTGCGCACGCTGACGTAGATTTTTGTGATATGCTCCTGCCCCGTGGTGGGGGTCAGGCGCGGATTGAGGGCGTGAAGCCCCTCGATGATGATGATGTCGTCCCCTGCTGTGAGGATCTCCTTTTCCTCTGCAAGGCGCGCATGGGTGTGGAAATCAAACAGCGGGATCGTCGTGCGCCCGGTTTCGATCAGCTCTGTGATGCACTGGTTGATGCGCGCCACATCGAGCGCATCGACCGTTTCGTAGTCGGGCTTGCCGTCCTCACCGATGGGCGATTCGTCGAGGTAAAAGTGGTCGAGGGAGATCACTCTTGCGTTGCGTCCGCGGGCGATGAAGCGCTTTTTGAGCGTATATGCCGTGGTCGTTTTGCCGGAGCTGGACGGACCCGACAGGCAGATGATCTGTAATCCTTCGTTGTCCTCCATGTTGTCCACCACCGCGTCGAGCTGTTCGCGGTAAAACTGTTCTGCAAAGCTGATGAGTGCAAAGTGATTCTCCATCGCCTGCTGGTTGACGTCATCTCGTTGAATCCGTGTGTAGCGGAATGGCATGATCTTCCTCATAAAAGCGTTTCACCCTTTCTTTTCGGTTGAGTATCTCGTCAAAGCGGCTGACATACTCGAATGGATACTTATAGTTTGCCACACGGCTGAGATCGCCGGTGGTGCGGTGGATGAGCTTTGTGATGCCTCCGCCGCCGCAGGCGAGGATCGAATGGGTTTCATCCATGATATAGATATTGTATCGGCTCTCGTATCCGGGCTTAGAGTACCCCACGTTCTCAAGATTCCCGAGCGTGTTGCGCTGCTTGTAGAGATAGTAGGGGTCGTACCCCGATTCAAGGAGCCGGCGCTGTGCGTAGGTTACCATCGATTCCACCGCGCGCGCATTTTCGAGTGCGGTGGCTTTGTCCTCGCCGTAATCGGCAGAACGCTTGATGGAAAGCGTGTGGACGGTGATGTTTTCGGGAGCGAGTGCGATGGCGCGCTCGATGGTGCGCTCAAAGCTCTCGACGCTGTCCCCCGGCAGACCTGCGATGAGGTCCATATTGATGCAGTCAAAGCCTTCTTCCCGTGCCATCGTGAAAGCATCGATGACCTCCTGCGCGGTGTGGCTTCGTCCGACGCCCTTGAGAACGTCATCGTTGAAGGTCTGGGGGTTGATGCTGATCCTCGTGATGTCGTGGCGGCGCAGGACGCGCAGCTTCTCACGGTCGATGGTGTCGGGGCGCCCTGCCTCCACCGTGTATTCCTTGCAGGTGGAAAGGTCGAAGCTGCGCTCCACCGCCGTACAGACGGTGTCGAGCTGCCCGGCACTCAGGGTGGTCGGCGTTCCGCCGCCGAAATATACGGTCGAGAGCGTGAGTCCCGCTTCCTTCATGATCTGCCCCGTGTGCGCGATCTCCTCACACAGCAGCGGCACATACTGCGGGATCAGCTCCTTGGCGCGGCGGCTTGCAATCGACTGCGACACAAACGAGCAGTAGTGGCAGCGCGACGGGCAAAACGGGATGGAGATATAAAGGCTGTATTCATTCCAGTTCGTTTCTTTGAGGATGGGACCCTCATGCGCTGCGGTGCGAAGGGCAAGGTCGATCTTCTGCTCAGTGACGCGAAAGCGCTCTGCAAATTCTTTTGCCGTATCCTCCGGGGATACTCCGGCATCGAGACGCTTATGAAAGAGCTTCACGGGGCGAACGCCCGTGAGGATGCCCCAGCCCGGTTTAATTCCCGTAATGGGTTCGAGCAGCTCTGCCATCAGATAAGCGAACATCCGCTCGCATTCTTCTTTTTTATTTTTCACCTGCGGTGAGAGGACGACCTGCCTTTGTGCAGCCGTTCCGTACACATTGACGCCCACGAAGAGGAACCATTCCTCCCCTTCCTCCTCCAAAACGGTGAGGATATAGTCGCCCTCGTCCATCTTGCTCAGATCGTCGGTGGTGACAATGGGCTCTCCGGGGAAAAACAGCATGGCGGCACATTCGTTTTCGTATTTCATGCTGTGCCCCCGATTGATAAGAACCATCTGTTTTCCTCCTTTCTTACGGCTTGCGTGAAAAATCCACGGCGTTATGCTGTAAAGTATGCACAAAAACGGGTGGTTTCACTACAATTTTACCAAAAATATGTGGATAAATCAATTTAGAAATTGTGAACAGCCTGTTTCATAAATGGGTTGCCGCGGCGCTCGTCGTCGAGGTTTGATGTCGGGCCGTGACCCGGCAGCACGATGTAGTACCCCTCCAGCGCGGCAAGGCGCTTGAGCGACTGCATCATCTTGCCTTCGTTGCCGCCGTAGAGGTCGGTGCGTCCCATGCTGCCCTGAAAGAGCGTATCGCCGCAGAAAAGCATATCCCCCTTGCGGAAGGTGACGCTCCCCTCGGTGTGGCCGGGGGTAGCGATGGTGTAAAACTCCATCTCCCCGCAGGTGACGCAGTCGCCGTCCTGTACTAAGATATGCGGCGTAAAGACACTCGGTTCGGAGCCGACAGCATCTGCCATGCTCTTGACGCGGTCTGTGATCATCTCGACATCCTGCGGAGCCATCACGACCTTCGTATCGGGATAAAGGCGCAAAAAGCCCTCCACACCGCCGATGTGGTCGCCGTGACCGTGGGTGAGGAAGAGGTGGGTCGGATGCAGACCGTTTTCCTCAATAAATTCTGCCACCTTCTGTGCCTGACCGCCGCAGTCCACGACGGCGCAGGTTTTGTTGTCATCCCATGTGATATAGCAGTTGGTCCCCAGGGGTCCAACGTGAAGCACTTCCAAATTCATCGGCTTTTTCCTCCTGTTGTAAACGGTTTTCTATTTTTTAGGCATGATCTCGTCGGTATCGAGCAGGATGGTCACGGGACCGTCGTTGCAAAGCTCGACCTTCATATCGGCTCCGAAGATGCCGTGCCCCACCTGTCCCACGTCCTTTGCCTTAACCTGCTCCATAAAGTATTCGTACAGACGGTTTGCCTGCTCGGGCGCGGCGGCGCGGACAAAAGAAGGACGACGACCATGCCTGCAATCGGCGTATAATGTAAACTGGGACACAATCAAAATGTCCCCGTGATGATCGAGGAGCGAGCGGTTCATCTTGCCCGCCTCGTCCTCAAAGATGCGCAGATTGACGCATTTTTCCGCGAGGAATTCGGCTTCCTTTTCGCTGTCCTCGGGTCCCACCCCCAGCAGCACGAGCAGCCCTGCGCCCGTCTTGGAGATGATTTTTCCATCTACTGCAACACTTGCGTGCAAAACACGCTGAATCAATGCTCTCATACGTTCTTGTTCCTGCTTTCGTTGTGATGTTACTGCGCCGAGAGGCGGTGGACGGAATGCACGCCGCGCAGATTGCTCAGGCTGTTGATGAGGAAGGTGAGCTGGCTGACGTCGTTGACCTCCACCGTGAGCTGGATGAGCAGACCCTGATGCTCGCTCATTTCCTTGGCGGTGAGTGCCTGGATCGGGATGTGCATATTGCTCAGGGTGATGCTGACATCGGCAAGGAGGGTGTCGCGGCTGGTGCCGTGGACCTCCACCGTGGATTTGAACTTCTCGTGGATGCTCTCTGCCCACTCGGCGTGTACCCAGCGGCTGCGGCTTTCGGGGTCGGCGTTGAGGACGTTGACGCAGTCCTTCTTATGGATGGACACGCCGTATCCGCGCGTCACAAAGCCCACGATCTCGTCGCCCGGCAGCGGATTGCAGCATTTTGCAAACTTGACAAGGCAGTTTTCCTCGCCCTCGACGATGACGCCGCTCTTTGGCTTTTTCGACTGCTTGATGGCGTTGGGGGAGGCGGTGGCAACATTGGAAGAATCCTTCTTTTCCTTCTCCTCGTCGCGGTATTTTTTGAGGTAATCGTCGCGGATGCGCGGCATCAGACGGGAAATCTGCAAGCCGCCGTATCCGATGGCAGCATAGAATTCGTCCGTGCTGTTCATGCGCTGGCGCTTTGCCTGCCCTAAGATAAATTCCTCCATATCGCTGTCGGGGATGTAGATGAGGTTGCGCTTAAATTCGCGCTCCAGCTCCATCTTTCCCTGCTCGATGTTTTCCTCGCGGCGCTCGCGCTTGAACCAGCTGCGGATCTTGGTGCGCGCTTCGCTTGTGCGCACGATGTTCAGCCAGTCGCGGCTTGGACCCTTGCCCTGTGCGTTGCTTGTGATGATCTCGCAGATCATGCCTGTTTCGAGCTTATAGTCGAGCGAAACCATGCGCCCGTTGACCTTCGCGCCCACCATGCGGTTGCCGACTGCGGAGTGGATGGCGTAGGCAAAGTCGATGGGCGTGGAGCCGATGGGCAGGTTCATCACGTCGCCCTTCGGCGTAAAGACGAAGATTTCGTCCGGTGCGATGTCGGACTTGATGCCCTGAAGGATATCCTGTGCATCGCCGGTGGTCTGCTGCGCCTCCAAGAGCTGGCGCACCCAGGCAAGGCGCTCCTCCATGTTGTCCCTGCCGGAAATGCCCGATTTATACTTCCAGTGCGCGGCGATGCCGTATTCGGCGGTGTAGTGCATCTCCCAGGTGCGGATCTGGATCTCGAAGGGGATGCCCGCCTTGTCGAGCACGGTGGTGTGAAGCGACTGGTACATGTTCGCCTTCGGGGTGGAGATATAGTCCTTGAAGCGTTTGGGGATCGGGGTGAACATATCGTGCACGATGCCCAGCACGCTGTAGCACTCAAAGACGGAGTCCACGATGACGCGCACGGCGTAGACGTCGTAGATTTCGTCAAAGCTGCGCCCCTGAATATACATCTTGCGGTAGATGCCGTAGATGCTCTTGACGCGCCCCGAGAGGGAAATCTTCATCGTTTCATGCTCGAAGCGCTTTTCGATTTTCTGTTTGATTTGGTTGAGAAAGTCCTGCCGCTCCTCCTGCTTGAGCTCCAAAAGGCGCTCGATCTCGTGGTAGCCCACGGGGTCGAGGGCGCGCAGGGAGAGGTCCTCCAGCTCCTCCTTGATGGCACGGATGCCCAGACGGTGTGCCAGCGGCGCATAGACCTCCATCGTTTCCAGCGATTTATCGCGCTGCTTTTGCTCGCTCCAATACTGGCTCGTGCGCATATTGTGCAGACGGTCCGCGAGCTTGATGATGATGACGCGCACATCCTTTGCCACTGCAAGCAGCATCTTGCGGACATTTTCCGCCTGACGCTCCTCGCGCGTGGAATAATTGAGCTGGGTGAGCTTTGTCACGCCGTCCACCATCAGCGCCACATCGGGACCGAATTCTTTTTTGAGCATATCGAGGGTGGTTTCGGTGTCCTCCACCACGTCGTGCAGAAGACCGGCACAGACCGTTTCGGTATCCATTCCGAGATCCACCAGGATCTTTGCCACAGCAATCGGATGGATGATATACGGGTCGCCGGATTTTCGCATCTGACCCTTGTGGGATTCATCTGCCCAGCAAAATGCCTTCGCGATTTTTTCTATATCATAGGGACGGTTGCTCTCTTTGATCACTTGCTCCAATTCATCGAATGTATGCACAAACATCACCACCTTTTAGATTTTTGAGGATCTCGGAGCGTTCGAGATCGGTTTTGCCTGCGCCGCTTTTGAGGGTGAGCACGGGCGCAAAGCGATTTTGCCTCTCCAGCAGGGAAAGCTCCTCCATCACGTCAAGGCAGACGCGCATTTTGCAGTAGTTGAGCTTGCCGCCGATGCGGCACCAGAGCTGGTCGTAGCCAAACGGATACGACCCCACCTGCTTGAGATAGCGGTACAATACGGCAACATCCTCCCGACTCGGAGTGATGTAGTCGCGGATCTTCTGAGAAAGCGGCTCGTGCCGGCAGAGCTTTTCGTAATACTGCTGCCCCACCGTCAGCTTCTCCTGCTTGAGGTTGCACGGATGCACGCTTTTTATTTTAACGGAAACCGAGGTTTCCCCGTTGTAGCAGTTTACCCCCAGCGACGCCGCCAGATCGAGGCGGTCGCCCGGAAAATGCGGGAACTCCCTGCTCGATACCCCAAAGTACACCGCCGTGAACGGGGTATCCCCGCTTCTCAGGCGAAGCTGGATGTGCTTGTCGCCGCTCAGAGGGTGGATTCCCTCAAGGGTGCAGTTCGGGATGAGGACGACGGGCGCTTCGTTGGCGCAGCCAAACGGCTCAAGCGCCGAAAGCGCCTCCACGGTCGGGAGCGTCAGCTCCTCAACGGATGCTATTGCATCGACGGGCAGCTCGTCCACGGGCATGATGTCGCAGTGCTCTGCGGCATCGTCAAGGATTTTTCGGGCAAACGGCTCGATCTGTGCGCGCAGCAGGGAAAATCCGGCTGCCTGCTCGTGTCCGCCGTAGCGCGTGAGGTGCTCATGGCAGCGCGAGATCGCCCCGATGATCGAATAGCCCTGTACGCTGCGCGCCGAGCCGCGGCACTCGTCCCCCTCGATGCTGATGAGCAGGCAGGGCTTGGAGTAGCGCTCCACCATCTTGGCGGCGGCAATGCCGATGACGCCGTGGTGCCAGTTTTCGCCCCAGAGGATGAGCAGGCGCTCCTCAAGGAGCGTCGGGTCCTTCTGCAGGCGGCAGTCGATGTCCGCAAGGATGGTGTTCACCATGTCCTTGCGCCGGTCGTTGTACTCGTTGATCTGCTGGGCAAGCTCTGCGCCCTGCTGCGGATCGTCACAGAGCAAAAGCTCCACCGCAAGCTCCGCCTTCCCGATGCGTCCGGAGGCGTTGAGCCGCGGCACGATGCCAAAGGCAAGGCTCCCCGAATCGAGCCTTTTGCCCGACAGTCCCGCACACTCCATCAGCGCCTGCATCCCGCACGAGGCGCATTCCTCAAAGCTCTGAAGCCCTGTTTTGACGATGGTGCGGTTTTCGCCCACAAGCTCCACCACGTCCGCGACGGTGCCGAGCGTCACGAGGGAAGAAAAATGGTCGAGCATCTCCATCCCCTGTGTGTCGCCCTCCATCGCGCAGACGAGCTTGAAGGCAACGCCCACGCCGCACAGGTGCTTGAAGGGATAGGGGCAGTCTGCGCGGTGCGGATCGACAACTGCCGCCGCATTGGGGAGGATCTCCCGCGGTTGGTGGTGGTCGGTGATGACCACGTCGATCCCGAGCGTGCGCGCATATTCCACCTCGTCGATGGCGGAGATGCCGTTGTCCACGGTGACGATCAGCTCGACGCCGATCCTTTTGAGCGCATCGAGCGCCTCGACGTTGAGTCCGTAGCCCTCGCTGTCGCGGTCCGGGATATAGTAGAGGACGCGCGCGCCGATGTCCTGAAAATAGGTGTAAAGCAGAGCCGTTGACGTGATGCCGTCGCAGTCGTAGTCGCCGTAGACGGCGATGTATTCGCCGTTTTCCACCGCCTGCGAGATGCGCTCCACCGCTTTGTCCATATCCTTGAGCAGATAGGCGTCGTGCAGCTCATCCTGCCCGCGCAGGAACCGCTCGACCTCCTGCGGGTCGCGGTGTCCGCGTGAGCTGAGGATCTCGCCCATCACACGGGGGATTTGCAGCGCCTGCGAAAGCTGTGCTGTTTGGTTTTCTTCTGTCTGCGGCAGCCGCCATTTTTTAATTCTCATCTGTCATCCCCCCATGTCCGCCCGATGTACAGGCGGTACTGCCTGCCATCGGGATCGCGATAAATTGCATTTTAATTTTATAATTTTATCATTTATGGGGGAAAAATTCAAGGATTTTGACTAAAACGCTTTGCGGCTGTGGCTTTTTTCTTGCGAAAAACACGATATTTTCTGCAATTTCGGTGAGATTCAAAGCTTCTTCTCCCCCTTCCGGCAGGACTGCGCCTGCCGGAGTGGGCGCAAACAGCCTTGCCGGCTGCTTTGGAAAAGTTTACGATCACACCGGAACACCCCATGCTCTGGTGCTGTCCTCTCTTGCAGCAAGACCCCGCGCATTCCCTTCTTTTAGACAGAAAAAGCGGCATGACCGCACAGGGTCACGCCGCTTTTGACAGCTTTGCTGTTGATTTGTTGGGATTTTGGGACTACATCATGCCCATGCCGCCCTGTCCGCCCATTGGAACAGGTGGTTCGTCCTCCTTGTTGTCGGTAACAAGGGACTCGGTGGTGAGGACCATCGCAGCAACGGAAGCTGCATTCTGAAGGGCAGAACGTGTTACCTTGGTTGGGTCCACGATGCCTGCTTCGATCATGTCCTTGTATTCTTCTTTGGCAGCGTCGAAGCCGTAGCCCACTTTGTCTGCGGTGAGCAGGGTGTTCACGATTACAGAGCCGTCGATGCCTGCATTGGAAGCGATCTGGCGAACCGGTTCTTCCAGTGCTTTGAGCACGATCTTCACGCCGGTGCGCTCGTCGCCTTCGCAGGTTTCAACAAGAGCTTTTACCGCAGGGATCGCATTGATGAGTGCAGTACCGCCGCCTGCTACGATGCCTTCTTCCACAGCGGCTTTGGTTGCGGAGAGAGCATCCTCGATGCGCAGTTTCTTTTCTTTCATTTCGATCTCGGTTGCAGCGCCGACTTTGATGACTGCTACGCCGCCTGCAAGTTTTGCAAGGCGTTCCTGCAATTTTTCTTTGTCAAATTCGGAGGTGGATTCTTCGATCTGGCTGCGGATCTGTGCAACACGCTCTTTGATTGCTTCGGATGCGCCTGCACCGTCCACGATGATGGTGTTCTCTTTGGAGATTTTCACCTGTTTTGCATGACCGAGCTGTTCCACGGTGGTGTCTTTGAGCTCCAGACCGAGGTCGCTTGTGATCACTTCGCCGCCGGTGAGGATGGCGATATCACGCAGCATCTCCTTGCGGCGGTCGCCGAAGCCAGGAGCTTTTACTGCAACGCAGGTGAAGGTGCCGCGCAGCTTGTTGAGCAGCAGGGTGGACAGTGCCTCGCCCTCTACATCCTCTGCGATGATGACGAGCTTCTGACCGGACTGTACGATCTGCTCGAGCAGCGGGAGGATCTCCTGAATGCTGGAGATTTTCTTATCGGTGATGAGCAGGAGCGCATCGTCGATGACAGCTTCCATTTTATCGGTATCGGTTACCATGTATGGGGAGAGGTAGCCGCGGTCGAACTGCATCCCTTCTACCACTTCGCTGTAGGTTTCGGCGGTTTTGGATTCCTCGATGGTGATAACGCCGTCGCGGGATACTTTTTCCATTGCCTCTGCGATCAATTTTCCGACAAATTCGTCGTCAGCGGAAACGGTTGCAACGCGGGCAATGTCGTCGGAGCCGGTCACTTTTTTGGAGTGGGACACAACGGCTGCAACCGCAGCGTCAACGGCACGGCTGATGCCGCGTTTGAGGATCATCGGGTTTGCGCCGGCTGTTACGTTCTTCATTCCCTCGCGAACAAGAGCCTGAGCCAGCAAAGTTGCGGTGGTGGTGCCGTCGCCGGCAGCATCGTTTGTTTTTACTGCAACTTCTTTTACCATCTGAGCGCCCATGTTTTCAAATGCATCGGGCAGCTCGATTTCTTTTGCGATGGTCACGCCGTCATTTGTGATGAGCGGTGCGCCGAATTTTTTATCAAGAACCACGTTGCGTCCTTTTGGACCGAGGGTGATTTTCACAGTGTTAGCCAGTTTATCGATACCGGCCTGAAGGGATTTACGAGCGTCCTCGCCGTAAGAAATGACTTTAGACATGATACATAACCTCCTGCAAGATGAACTTATTCAACGATTGCCAAAATATCGGACTGATGAACGATGGTGTATTCTTCGCCATCGAGCTTTACTTCGTTTCCGGCATATTTGCTGGTGAGGACACGGTCGCCCTCTTTGAGGTACATCGTTACCTCATGACCATCCACAAATCCGCCGGGGCCAACAGCTACAACCTGTGCAACCTGTGGTTTTTCCTTTACGGAGCCTGCAAGGATGATCCCGCTTTTTGTGGTTTCTTCTGCTTCTACCATTTTGATGACAACGCGGTCAGCGAGTGGTTTGATCGTCATGATAAATTCCTCCAAACGATAAGATATAAAAAGTTAGATGGAACATTTTTATTAGCACTCTATTATCTCAAGTGCTAACTATATTTTATCGCACTTCCGAAAAAAATCAAGAGGAAATCCTGTAAATTTTTCTCTTCCACGCAATTTTAACATTCTGTTAAAAAGTTTTGTGCCGAATCGTGCTGTGAGAAAAAGATTTCGATTTCCTTTTTGTTTTGGGGCGGTGTGTGGTATACTATAAAAAAACAGTATTGGAAAGGAGGGGGCGGATGACATCATCCCTGTGGTATCGGCGCATCTTCACGGCGGCAGGCGGGTTTTTGCTGCTGTTTGGGCTGCTCCCCTTTCAGTGGAACATCGGCGTCCTGCTGATGTGCCTGAGCGGTGTGCTCCTGCTGCTCTATCCGCGATGGAGCAAAAAAATCGGAAGATGGAGGCGTCCTGTGGAGCTTTTTTTGATCCTATGTGTAATATTTATGGTAGTTTATACTGCAATATGGGGCTATTTTGCCTATTTTCGGCAGCCGCCGCGCGAAACGCCCGAAGGCTCGACGGTGATCGTGCTGGGCTGCAAGGTCAACGGGGACGAGCCTTCCCTGATGCTGCGCCGCAGGCTCGACACCTGCTGTGAATACCTGAGCCGCCACCCCGAAAGCGTCTGCATCGTGTCGGGCGGACAGGGCGACAACGAGGATTTTTCAGAAGCCTTTGTGATGAAGCAGTACCTCATGCGCCGCGGCATCGACCCAAAGCGCATCTATGAGGAGGGGCGCTCGCGCAATACGCGCGAAAACCTGCGCTTTTCGCTTGCCATCCAAAGGGAGGAACAACTCCCGCAGACGGTGGTGCTCTGCTCGGACGGCTTCCACCAGCTGCGCGCGTGGGTCTATGCGCAGAAAAACGGCACGGACAGCCGCGCCATCTCCAGCCGCACCCCCTTCTGGCTCATCCCCTATTACTCCATTCGGGAGCTGTTCGCCCTCGTTCCTGCATTCCTCTCGGTATAAATTTCATCGGATACAACAAAACCGGCGTGCATTTTGCAATGCACGCCGGTTTTTTGACGTTGATTTTACCGCACCTCGACGATCCATTCCTCCCGAATCTGCCACAGGGCAGCCTGCACGGAGGACACGCCGCGGCGATCCCCCGAACAAAGCGCCTCGTGGTGGCGCAGGACGCGGCCCCAGCTTTTGAGGATGCGCCGGCGCAGGTCGGGGTAAAAGCTCGTGTTCATCACGTCCCACACGGTGATGCCGCGCCGCGTCAGATCCTGCTCAAAGGCGCGCTCTTCCTCCTCGGTCGCGCCGAGGAAGCGAAACTGTAACACCTTGTTCCAGTCCCGGACATCGAACAGCAGCGCTTCCCCGCGCGGGACTGCGAGCTTTAAGACCTTGCAATCCGTCGAAACGTACAGGTCACGCGGGTTTTCAAACGCCCAGTAGGGAAATTCCGCCCCCTGCGGCGGCGGCACTTTTTTGACCGCCTCCTGCACGAACTGACGATAGGCAGTGAGAAAAATCGAGCTCACTTCCTGATACTTCTGCTCGATGTAGCATGCGCGGTTAAAGCAGGTCTTGTCGCGGGAGATGGCGTCCAGCACAGGCTGAGTCTGGGCGGTGTAGAGGATCAGCGGATGATCCTGCGAATCCATTCGTGCTTCACCTCCCAGATCAAACCGTAGGAATAGGACGACGTCCCCCCAAGCTGGATGCTCTCGTCAAAAAGGCGCATCCAGCTCTCCTCGATCTCGCGCTTGAGCGCAGGATAAAACTGGCTCATACACGCCTTGGTGTCGCTGACACCGTAGGAGGCAAGCAGCCTGCTGTGCCGGGCGGCGTCCGCTTCGTCGGCGGGAATGTAAGAAAAATTGTTGATGGTCCCCCACTTTGCCACGTTGATCTTTGTAATCAGCGCATCGTCGACTTCGAGCTCGAGGATGACGGTGTTCGGGGAAAGGAGCATGGTGTTTTCGGCACACAGGGAGAGCCAGACGGGATAGTCCGCGTCCGGCGGCCGCCCCACCTGCGGCATATGGCGCGCAAGCCATTCGTAGGTGGTTTGCAGGAGCTTGGAATCCTCGTTTTTGAGGATGGATTCCCTCCTTGCGGTGTAACGCCCTGCCTGCTTTAGCTGGGAAAGGACGATTTCATGCTGTTTTGTCCAAACCGATACCGTTCCCATCGGGTCATCCCCCTTCCTTACACTCAAAAAAGGCTATAACGCTTCGGAAGGACCCTCCTTCTTGTGGGTCTGTTCCGGGGCATTGTTCTGCTGCTTGGAATCCTCGCCCGCTCCGCGGTCAGAAGGCTCGCCGGAGCCTTCGCCCTCCTTCTTGGAGGATTGGTCCGGGCTTTGCTCTGCATCCTGCTGAGATTGTTCCTCTGCGTCCTGCTTTGCGTCTTCCTCGGAGCTCTGCTGCTTTGCATCTTCCTCGGAGTTCTGCTCAGGATCTTTCTCGGAGTCCTCGTCCGGGGCTGTGCCCTCGTCCTTGTGCGGATCGGATTCAGGATGTTCCTCCCCGTCCGGATGCACGGCTGGGTGGCTTGGCTGCAAGTCGATCGGCGGCTGGATCACCTGATCCTCCGGCAAGATCGGCGGCTGACCCGGAACGGCACCGTTCGGCGGGTCCTTGATTGCCATAAGCTGATAATGCTTATCCACCTTCTTCACCTGATAGATCATGTATTTATCGGGGGCAGGCTCATAATCCTTGCCCCGAAAGCTCTTGAACCAGTCGTTTCCGGTCGCCACATACCCCACAAGCAGGGAGAGGCGGTCGCCGTCCTTCTTGATTTCCTTGACCTTTGGCAGATAGAGCATCGTTTCCTCGTCCATTGGGACAAGGTAGGTTTCCTTTTCCTTGTCGTAGTTATACATACTCACATAGTTGGTAAAGGACTGATGCTCCAGCGTGATCTCCGGGCCGAACAGACGCGCACAGGCAACGTCCACGTCGCCCTTTGGGATGAGGTACATATTGGTCGTGCTCGGCTTGTATTTGTCGAAGTTCTCCACAAGCGCCGACCAGATCGACGCGCGCAGCAGAACAAGGTTATCCAGTTCGTTTGGATTTTCAAACGGGATCGGATCGAATGTCAGCACGGGAAGGAGGATCCGTTCAAATTCTTCCTTCTCGCTTGAGTTATCCAGCAGACGCTCCGTCGCATGGAACGTAAACTGGATCACGGTGATCAATCCGATGATCGCCAGCACCACAAAGATCCCTCCGAGGGGGGCTGCGGCGTGGCTTCTGCGTCGGGAGGGTGTTTTATTTTCTTCCACCTGATTCACTTCCTCCGTTGTTGATGGATTTATTCTTCGTCTTCCTTGGGGACGTGCAGCTTTTCCACCTTGAGCTTTGTGATGCGCTGCTCATCCATTTCTTCCACCGTCACGCGCAGGTTTTCGTAGGTGAAGGTTTCTCCCACCTGCGGGATATGCTCCATCTGCTCCAGCGTCCAGCCGCTGACGGTGTTGTAATCGCTTTCAAAATTTTTGGTGCTGCAATGAAGCTCGTCAAAGAGGTCGTACACATTGCAGTCGCCGGAAACAAGATAGGTATCCTCGCGGACCTTCTTCACTACCTCTTCCACTTTGTCATATTCGTCCCAGATTTCGCCCACAAGCTCCTCCAGCGCATCCTCCATCGTCACAAGACCGAGTGTGCCGCCGTAGTCGTCGGTCACGATCGCCATCTGCATTTTGCTGCGGCGCAGGTTTGTGAGAAGCTGGGATACGTTCATGGTGCGGTGAACAAACATCACCGGGGTGATGAGCGTGCGGATATCGTGCTCGCCGCGCACCTGTGCCATCAGCACATCCTTTACGCGCACTACGCCCACGATATGGTCGATGGAACGCTCATAAACAGGGATACGGGAGATGCCCTCGCTTGTTACAAGTGCGATGAGGTCTTCCCATGGGTCTTCTACATCAAAGGCGATCATATCGACACGGGGGGTGAGGATCTCCTGAACTTCGATCTCGTCAAACTCCAGGGCAGACTGCACAAGGTTGCTCTCGTCCTGCTCCAAAACGCCCTCCTCCTCGATGGATTCGATGATGCTTTTGAGTTCTTCTTCGGTAACAGATGGTTTATCTTCGCCTATTTTTCCTCTCTTGAGCAGGTCGGTCAGCTTTACAAGCACAAAGACCAGCGGCTTAAAGAGAGAACGCAGGAAGTCGATCGGACCTGCCACCAGCAGCGCCAAACTGTCGGAATTGAGCTTTGCGAATGCCTTTGGCATCACCTCACCGAAAATCAGCACAACCACCGTCATCACCACGGTGGAAACCGCCGCGCCCTTTTCATGCAGCAGCTTTGTAAACAAAACCGTTGCCAGAGAGGCAGAAGCGATGTTTACAATGTTGTTTCCGATCAGCACGGTGGAAAGGGTGCGCTCGTAGTCATCTGCGATCTTGAGCACCTTTTGTGCACGTTTGTCCCCTTCCTCCGCCGCATTCTTGATGCGGACACGATTGATCGTTGTCAGTGCCGTTTCCGATGCGGAAAAAAATGCAGATCCCGCAATCAACATCACCAGCAAAAGATAAAGTAACCCGTCGTCCAATTAAAATCAGCTCCACTTTCATTTTTATTTTTTTGACTGCTCCCTTCCCTTCGGGTGTGAAAAGGGAGTTTTTTTCTCGGTGTGCGTCGTTCGCACGCCGGTGTACAGAAAATCTATACACCTTTCTATTCTATCAGAATCCCTTTGCCCATACAAGGGGCTTCAAAAAATTTACCGTTCGGACGCAAATCCCATAACAAAGCAGCGGCCGCAGGGGGATTCCCTGCGACCGCTGCTTATAATAGGAAAAAGGAAAGATCAATCCATTTGTCCGCCCACTGCAATCGGGACTGCATCCTGCGGCACCGGGCAGCAATAGCCTGAAGCGGCACGCACCTTCCACTCCTTCTTTGCCTGCTCGATGAGCTGCGGATCTTCAAACAGGTCGATGGCTGCTGCTGCCAGCACCTTGCCCGCATGGAGCATCCCCTTGTGTCCGATGGAGCTTTTGCCGCAGGACACGTTCTGCCAGCTGTGCCCCGGAGAATGGGACGCTGCGCACACCACGTTGATCTGTGCCGTCGGCACAAGCCAGCTCACGTCGCCCACGTCGGTGGAGCCTGCGCTCTGCTTTGTGCTGAAGTGGTACGGAACAAGAAAATCATTGAGCGGCACGGTACCGTGCTGGCTCTGCTGATCCACCCAGTCTGCGATCTCCTCGTCCTCCTCGCATGCATCGCCCGGCAGCTTGTGGGACGGCATCTCGTAGCCGTCGATGAGCGCCTGTGCAAACGCTTTTTCCTCCGCGGTGTGGGTGGGAACGCCGAGCTCGTCGAAGTTCTTCCACAGGAGCTGTTCGAGCGTTTTATTGGGGACGGTGTTGGAGCAGCCGTCGATGAAGCGTTTTTTCACGGTGGTTTCGGTCATCAGTGCTGCGCCCTGCGCCACCTTATCGACGCGCGCCTGCAAATCGAGCGCATCCTTTACATACTGCGAGCGCACAAAGTACAGCACCTGTGCGTGCGGCTGCACGACGTTCGGGGAATTTCCGCCGGCATCGGTGATGGCGTAGTGGATGCGGTCCTCCTGCGGCATATGCTCGCGCAAAAACTGTACGCCCACGTTCATCAGCTCCACCGCATCGAGGGCGGAACGTCCCTGATACGGGTTTCCTGCTGCGTGTGCCGCGATGCCCGTGAATTTATACTCCGTCTGGATGCAGGAATTGCACGTCCCCGATACCACCTGATTGACGCTGCTCGGATGCCAGGTCAGCGCGATGTCGAGCTCTTCAAACAGGCGGTCGCGCGACATGAATGCCTTTGCCGCGCCGCCCTCCTCGCCGGGGCAGCCGTAGAAGATCACCGTGCCGTGACCGAGCTCCTCAAGGTATGCTTTGATGGCGAACGCCGCCGCCATCGAGCCCGCTCCCAGCAGGTTGTGACCGCAGCCGTGCCCGCTGCCGCCGCGCACAAGCTCGCGGCGCTCGGTGCATCCGCCCTCCTGCGAAAGCCCCGAAAGGGCATCGTATTCCGCTAAAATACCGATGACGGGGCTGCCGCTGCCGTAGGTTGCCTTAAATGCCGTTTCGATGCTGCATACGGGGCATTCCACCGCAAAGCCTTCCTCCTTGAGCACCTTGCAGTAGAGCTTTGCAGACTCATATTCCATGAGGGAAAGCTCTGCATATTCCCAGATTTTATCCGAAACCTCCGTGATGAGCGGAGCCTTTTCTTCAATGACATTGAGATATTTTGCCTTATCGATCACAAAAAACACCTCCGATTTTTAATACAGCACCTTGCCGAGAAATTCTTTTGTTCTTGGGTTCTGCGGATTGCCGAACACTTCCTCCGGTGTTCCTTTTTCCGCCACGATGCCGCCGTCCATAAAGAACACGCGGTCCGAAACTTCCTTTGCAAACCCCATCTCGTGGGTCACGATGACGGTGGTCATGCCGCCCTTTACGAGCTTTTTGATAACAGCAAGCACCTCGCCCACCATCTCCGGGTCGAGCGCGGAGGTCGGCTCGTCAAAGAGCATCACCTCAGGCTCCATCGCCAGCGCGCGCACGATGGCAAGACGCTGCTTCTGTCCGCCGGAAAGACGGTTCGGAAATTCGTTGATCTTCGAGCTGAGTCCCACCATCTCCAGCAGTTCCTTTGCCTGAGCGGCAGCTTCTTCCTTCGTCTTTTTGCCCAGCAGGACGGGTGCCATCGTGATGTTATCCCCGACGGTCATGTGGGGGAACACATTAAAATGCTGGAACACCATGCCCATCTTCTGGCGGTGCTTGTCGATATCGACGCCCTTTGCGGAGATGTCCACGCCTTCAAAGAAGATCTGCCCCCTGCTCGGTGTTTCAAGCAGGTTGAGGCAGCGCAGGAAGGTGCTTTTGCCGCCGCCGGACGGTCCGATGATGGATACCACCTCGCCCTGATGGATCGTTTCGCTCACGCCCTTGAGCACTTCCAGCTCGCCGAAGTTTTTATGCAGGTCCACGACCTTCAGAATTTCATTACTCACTTGTTTTCATTCTCCTCTCAATGGCAGCAACCCCTTTGGACAAGGTGAAGCCCAGGACAAAATAGATGAAGCTTACGATGATCAGCGGCTCGATGGCAAGATACAGTGCGCCGTTGATGGTTTTATAGGAAGTCATCAGATCGCCCACAAAGAAGGTGGAAGCAAGGGATGATTCCTTGATGACAGATACAAATTCGTTGCACAGAGCAGGCAGGATATTGCGCACCGCCTGCGGAAAGACTACCTTCTTGAGGGTCTGTGTGTAATTGAGTCCGAGGCAGCGCGCCGCTTCGGTCTGTCCCTTATCCACGGCGCTGATGCCTGCACGGATGATCTCTGCAACATAGGCACCGGAGTTTAAGCACAGCGCCAGCAGCACGGAGAATGTTTTGCCAAGGTCCACGCCGGGGAACATCATCGGCACAAGAAAGGTGAAAAAGTAAAGCTGAACAAGAAGCGGAGTATCGCGGATGATTTCCGTATAAGCCACCGAAATGGCGTTGAGCGGACGGAACTTCCCGACCTGAAAGCGGCTCAGGCGCATCAGTGCCAGGACGGAACCGATGATGATCCCGACAAAAACCGTCACGGCGGACAGTGCGAGGGTGTTGATGGTGCCCTCCAGCAGCAGTCCCCAATATTTGCTCACCACTTTAATGATGTTTGATACGATACCCATTGTGGATACTCCTCCTCATTTTTTGCCTTGATTAGTCTACGTCGATCCCCATCGATCTTGCAAGCTCTTTTGCTTCCTTTTCCCACTGAGCGTAAAGACCTTTTTCGTTTACTTCCTTAATAATTTCGTTGACTGCCTCGATCAGCTCGGTTTCGCCCTTTTTGCAGGCTGCAACGTTGCCGTCCTCCTTATCCCGCTCAAAGTAGAAGGTGGAGAGTGCAAGGTCGCTGTAGTTGTTGAGGAACAATTCCCCGTTGCCCTGGCTGACTGCCAGCGCATCGATCTTTCCGGTCGAGAGCATCAGGATGCCGTCGTTGAGGGAGCCGATCGCTTCCAGCTGTGCGCCGGGCAGCTGCGCCTCACTGAGGCTGTACTGCAGGGAGCCGTTTTGTGCGCCCACCTTGAGTCCTGCAAAGGACTCTGCGCTTGTGAGGGTATCCAATTTATCCTTTTTAATGAGAAGCCCCTGCTTGCTTGAGTCGTCCTGCTCTCC
Source organism: Oscillospiraceae bacterium (assembly GCA_020024285.1). GTDB lineage: Bacteria > Bacillota > Clostridia > Oscillospirales > Ruminococcaceae > Negativibacillus. The sequence goes on from JAHHTZ010000004.1 coordinate 172,568, forward strand.
GAGGTACGGGATGGAAAGCTCCATCGTTTCGGCGCGCTCCGGTGTTTTTGCATAGCCCGAAATCGCAAGGTCTGCGCTGCCGGTGGTGATGGCGGTCTGTGTTGCGGAAAATTCCATCGCGTCGATCTGTAAGGTGACGCCTAACTTTTCTGCGATGTATTTTGCAAGCTCGATGTCGCAGCCGACGTATTCCTTTGTGCCGTCCTCATGGATGTATACAAATTCCATCGGGGCAAAGTCCGGAGAGGTTGCCACTTTGATGACGCCGGATTTTTTGATATTTTCAAGGCGGTTTGTCTGTGCTGCGCCGCAGCCGCTCATCGCTCCCAGTGCAATCATCGCACTGAGCATCATTGCAATCGCTTTTTTCATTTTCATTATTCTTCCTCCCATTGTCATCCCGGTTCGCCCGGTGTTTGTATATTTATTCTAAACAATGTTTGTATTATACACGGTGATTTTCGATTTGTAAAGGGGTTTTTTGAAATTTTTTTAATATTATTTCATTTTATTTGCATATAAGCCGAATATTCTCCCTTTTTATTCACACATTCCTCATTTTAGACGTGATTTTATGCATAGCATACGGATGAAAATGCAGCCGATGCTTCACTGTGCTACTATGTTACCATACCGTACTGCATCCTGCCAGAAATTTCCCTTCCTTCCTTATTTAATATAGAGAACATTCTGTATAAAAACAGTCCACATAATTGACGATATTTGGTGTATCTGTTAGTATAAAAGCATACAATAGCTATGATTTCTTGTTTCCCATTCAGATTTTTTAGAAAGAGAGTGTTTATCATACTGATGAAACCTGACCGTGTGAAGGAGATCGTGATCGACGGTCACAGCCTTACGATGGAGCACTTTGTCGCCGCTGCACGCTGCGGCGCAAAGGTTTCGGTCGCTCCGAGGGCAATCGAAGCGATGGAAAAATCCCGCGCTCTGGCAGAAAAGATCGCTTCCGAAAAGCGCGTTGCCTACGGCATCACCACCGGATTTGGTGATTTTCAGAATGTCGCCGTGCCCGAAGAAATGTCCAACCGCCTCTCCACCAACCTCATCCTCAGCCACTGCACCGCACAGGGCGAGCCATACAGCGAGGAAGTGGTGCGCGGGATGCTTTTGCTGCGCGCCAATGCATTGTGCGCCGGCGTGTCCGGTGTGCGCCCTTTGCTTGTTGAGATGCTGGTGGAAATGCTCAACAAAAATGTCGTTCCTGTTGTTCCGCAGAAGGGCTCGCTCGGTTCGTCCGGCGACCTTGCTCCGCTGGCGCATATGTGCCTGCCGCTGTTGGGCAAGGGAAGGGCGTTCTATCAGGGCGTGGAGCTGCCGGGAGCCGAAGCGATGGCAAAAGCAAACATCCCCGTCCTTGATACGCTCGTATGCAAGGAGGGCTTGGGACTGACAAACGGCACCTGCGCCATGACCTCGGTGGGCGCGCTTGCCCTGTATGACACCATCCGCGCCGCGAAAACGGCGGACGTTGTCGCCTCCCTCTCGATGGAAGCTCTCACCGCGCTCAAAAACGCCTTCGACCCGCGCGTGCATCAGGTGCGCGGACAGAAGGGTCAGATGCAGGTCGCAAACAATATGCTCCTGCTGACGGAGGGCTCCGAGATCCTCTCCAAATGCCAGAATGACCGTGTGCAGGATGCCTATTCCCTGCGCTGTATCCCGCAGGTGCATGGTGCCATCCGCGATGCCATCGAGTATGTCACCCAGAAGGTGGAGATTGAGCTCAACGCTGTCACCGACAACCCGCTCATGTTCCTGGAGGACGAAGCTGTCATCTCCGGCGGAAACTTCCACGGCGAGCCGATGGCACTTGCCTTTGATTTTCTCGGCATCGCCTGCTCCGAGATCGCGGACATTTCCGAGCGCCGCATCGAGCGCATGGTGAACGCCGCCCTCTCCAACGGGCTGACCCCGTTTTTGACCACACAGCCTGGTGTGAACTCCGGCTTTATGATCGTGCAGTATTCGGCAGCGTCGATGGTATCTGAAAACAAGGTGCTTTCTCATCCTGCCTCGGTCGATTCCATCCCGTCCTCTGCCAATCAGGAGGATATGGTTTCGATGGGGACGACCGCCGCACGAAAAGCAGGCTGGATCGTGCAGAACACCCTCTCCGTGCTGGCAGATGAGCTGCTGACCGCCTGTCAGGCAATCGACATCCGCCGCCGTCTTGATACCCACGGGCAGGGCATCTCCCCTGTCCATCAGAAAATCTACGACCTCGTGCGCGAGCAGGTGGATTTCTTCGAGATCGACCGCGAGATCCGTCCCGACATCGAAGCCACTGACCGCATCGTGCGCGGGGAAGCACTGCTGCAAATCGTCGAGGAGCTTGTGCCCGATTTTGATTAGCGTTTCTCCAATACGGAGATTTCAAAGAACCAAGGAGGAATTTTCATGGATTTTAATATCAGCGATGCAATGACCATCAAATTAGACTACGACCTGCCCGAATACCCCGCCTTTGAGGAGGGCATCCGCCGCGCACCAAGGCGCGAATCGCACCTGAGCGAATCCGACAAGGTGCTTGCCATCAAGAACGCGCTGCGCTATATCCACCCCGACCACCACGAGCAGATGGCAAAGGAATTTGCCGAGGAGCTGGAAACCCACGGCAGGATCTACGGCTACCGCTTCCGTCCGCAGGGCATCATACACGGCAAGCCCATCGACGAATACAAGGGAAACTGCATCGAGGGCAATGCGTGTCAGGTCATGATCGACAACAACCTCGACTTTGACGTGGCACTCTATCCGTATGAGCTGACCACCTACGGCGAAACCGGTCAGGTGTGCCAGAACTGGATGCAGTACCGCCTCATCAAAAAATACCTCGAAGAGCTGCACGACGACCAGACCCTCGTGATGGAATCGGGGCATCCGCTGGGGCTTTTCAAATCCCACAAAACCTCTCCGAGGGTCATCATCACAAACGGTCTGATGATCGGGATGTTCGACAATCAGCAGCAGTTTAACCGCGCCGCCGCACTGGGCGTTGCAAACTACGGACAGATGACAGCGGGCGGCTGGATGTACATCGGACCGCAGGGCATCGTACACGGCACGTTCAACACCCTGCTCAACGCAGGCAGACTGGTGCTGGGCATCCCGAAGGACGGCGACCTTGCCGGCAAACTGTTTGTAAGCTCGGGGCTCGGCGGGATGTCCGGCGCACAGGGCAAGGCAGCCGATATCGCAAATGCTGCTTCCATCCTCGCAGAGGTGGATATTTCCCGCATCATGACACGCTACACACAGGGCTGGGTGGATCGATACACCGATTCCCTCGAAGAAGCCGTACAGTGGGCAAGAGAAGCACAGGCTGCAAAACAGCCCTGCGCCGTCGCTTACCACGGCAATATCGTTGACCTGCTCGAATACCTGCTCAAAAACGACATCCACGTTGACCTGCTCTCCGACCAGACCTCCTGCCACGTTCCGTATGACGGCGGCTACTGCCCGCAGGGGCTCTCCTTCGAGCAGCGCACCGAGATGCTTGCCAACGATCCCGAACACTTCAAGGAGCTTGTCAACAAGACGCTGCGCCACCACTATGAGCTTATCTGTGCGCTCCACGACAAGGGGACCTACTTCTTCGACTACGGCAACAGCTTCTTAAAATCCGTTTACGATGCAGGCGTTCCGCAAATCTGCCGCAACGGTCACGACGAGGTGGACGGCTTCATCTTCCCTTCCTATGTAGAAGATATCCTCGGTCCGTGCCTGTTTGACTACGGCTACGGTCCGTTCCGCTGGTGCTGCCTGTCGGGAAAACCGGAGGACCTCGACGCCACCGACGCTGCCGCAATAGAATGCATCGACCCCAACGCGCGCTATCAGGACCGCGACAACTGGATCTGGGTGCGTGACGCGAAGAAAAACAAGCTCGTTGTGGGGACACAGTGCCGCATCCTCTATCAGGATGCCTACGGCAGAACAAAGATCGCCCTTCGCTTCAATGAAATGGTGCGCGAGGGCAAGATCGGTCCTGTCATGCTCGGACGCGACCACCACGACACCGCAGGGACCGACTCCACCTTCCGCGAAACCTCCAACATCAAGGACGGCTCCAACATCATGGCGGATATGGCAGTTCAGTGCTTTGCAGGAAACTGCGCCCGCGGCATGAGCCTTGTTGCCCTGCACAACGGCGGCGGCACCGGCATCGGAAAAGCCATCAACGGCGGATTCGGCATGGTGCTCGACGGTTCCGAGCGCGTTGACGAGATCCTGCGCCTGTCCATGACATGGGATGTCATCGGCGGCGTGGCAAGACGCTCCTGGGCAAGAAACGAGCATTCCATCGAAACCTGCATCGAATTCAACCAGTCCCACAAGGGTGACTACCATATCACCCTGCCATATATCGCGGAGGATTCCGTCATCAAAGCAGCACTCGATTCCATCCAGTAACCACCGCTTGACTTCAAAGAAAAAGGAGATTTTTGACATGGCAAGAATTATCGAATGTGTACCAAACTGCTCCGAGGGCAGAAACAAGGAAATCGTAGAATACATCGCAGACGCTGTGCGCAGCGTTCCCGGTGTCACCCTGATGGACTATTCCTCCGATGAAAGCCACAACCGCAGCGTGTTCACGATGGTGGGCGAGCCGGAGCAGATCGGGGAGGCGGCATTCCGCTTCGCAAAAGCGTGTGTGGAAAAAATCGACATGACAAAGCACGAGGGCGCACATCCGAGAATGGGTGCCGTTGACGTCATCCCGTTCACCCCGGTAAAGGGCGTGGAGATGGAGGAATGCATCGAGCTTTCCAAACAAGTGGGCGAGCGCATCTGGAACGAGCTGCAAATGCCGGTAACACTCTACGAGGAATCCGCAACCGCTCCGCACAGAAGAAACCTTGCCGCCATCCGCAAGGGACAGTTTGAAGCAATGCCCGAAAAGCTCCAGGACCCACAGTGGTACCCCGACTACGGCGAGCACAAGATCCACCCGACCGCCGGCATCGTTGCCGTGGGCGCACGCTTCCCGCTCGTTGCCTTCAACATCAACCTCTCCACCTCCGACCTTGAAATCGCAAACAAAATCGCCAAAACCATCCGCGAATCCTCCGGGGGCATGAAGTGGATCAAGGCGATCGGCGTAATGCTCGAGGAGCGCAACATTGCACAGGTATCCATCAATATGATAAACTATACGAAAACACCGATGTACCGCGTGTTTGAAAACGTCCGCTTTGAGGCGGAGCGCTACGGCGTTCACATCATCGGCTCCGAGATCATCGGACTGCTGCCGATGAACGCCATGATCGACGCTGCCGAATACTACCTCAAGGTAGAAAACTTCGACAAAGAAAATCAGGTAATGGAAAAACATCTCCTGTAGGAAAAGGAAGTGCAGAACATGACAGCTTTGCTGCTGATCAAAAACATCGGGATGCTTGCGACGGCACGCGGCTGTGCTGCCAGGGCAGGCGCAGAGCAGGGGGACATTTCCCTCACGCAGGGCTGCTGGATCACGGCAGAGAACGGCATCATCACAAAAATCGGGCAGGGCGAGCCCCCTGCCCTTGAGGGTGCACAGGTGATCGATGCAAAAAACCGCCTTGTCACGGCAGGACTTGTCGATGCCCATACGCACCTTGTCTTTGGCGGCTGGCGCGAGCATGAGCTGGCGCTCAAGCTCCACGGCGTCCCCTACCTCGACATCCTCGCACAGGGCGGCGGAATCCTCTCCACGGTGCACAGCACAAGGGCAGCGACGGAGGAGGAGCTTTGCGAAAAAACGGCGAAGCTCCTCAACGAAATGCTCTCCCTCGGCACCACCACCTGCGAAGCCAAGAGCGGCTATGGGCTCGACCTCGAAAACGAGTGCAAGCAGCTTCGCGTGGTGCAAAAGCTCCAGAATACCCAGCCGGTGGAGCTTGTCCCCACCTTTATGGCGGCACACGCCGTTCCGCCCGAATATCAGGAAAACCGAGAAGGCTACATCCGCCTGATCATCGACGAGATGATTCCCTACGTGAGCGAACACAAGCTCGCAAAATACTGCGACATCTTCTGCGAAACGGGCGTATTTTCCGCAAAGGAATCGAAGAAGATCCTCCTTGCCGCAAAGGAACACGGGCTCATCCCGAAAATCCATGCGGACGAGATCGACCCCATCGGCGGTTCGGTCCTGGCAGGAGAGATCGGCGCCGTATCGGCAGAGCACCTCATCGTGTGCCCGCCGGAGGGCATCGCATCGATGGCAAAGGGCGGCACGATCGCCTGCCTTCTGCCCGCGACCTCCTTCTACCTTGGGGCGACCTTCGCCCCGGCACGGGAGATGGTGACGGCAAACGTCCCGGTGGCGGTTGCAAGCGACTTTAACCCCGGCTCCACCCCGAACCTCTCCCTCCAGCTTGCGATGAACATCGCCTGCCTGCGCTACCGCCTCACTCCCGAGGAGGTGCTGACAGCGGCAACGCTCAACGCGGCGGCAGCCATCGGCTGCGCCGATAAGGTCGGCACCGTGGAGGTCGGCAAGCAGGCAGATCTGCTCATTTGGGACGCGCCGAACCTCAACTTTATTTTCTACCGCTACGGCAGCAATCTAATCGATACCGTCATCAAAAAAGGACAAATCGTAAAGAGGAGATAACAGACATGAAACTGACACAAATGCAAGTGAGAGCCTTCTGCGAACTGCTTGCCTCGGATGCACCGGCTCCCGGCGGAGGCTCTGCCTCCGCGCTCGCAGGCGCAATGGGGATCGGGCTTGCCGAAATGGTCGCAAGCCTCACAATCGGCAAGAAAAAATATGCGGAATTTGAAGAAAACGCAAAGGAACTGCGCGACAAGGCATCAAAGCTCTGCAATGAGATGATCGTCAGCATCGACAAAGACACCGAAGCATTCGACGGCGTTTCCGCGGTGTTCGCGATGCCAAAGGATACGGACGAGGAAAAGGCTGCAAGAAAGCAGGCGATGCAGGCGGCGCTCAAGGAAGCGACGCTCGCTCCCTATTCCGTGATGGAGCTGTGCCTTGAATCCCTCAAAACCGTGGAACAGGGGCTTGGCAAAACGAACACCTCGGCAGCAAGTGACCTCGGCGTGGCAGCGCTCAACCTCAAATCCGCCGTACAGGGCGCATGGCTCAATGTGCTCATCAACCTCGGAGGAATCCACGACGAAGCCTTCGTGAGCGAGTACAAAGCAAAGGGCGAAGCCATCCTGCACGAAGCACTGCCGCTGGCTGACCGCATCTACGAAAGCATTTTGGAGAGTCTGTAATGGCATATACGCTCATCGAGGGGACCGCGCGCACCGTGAGCCGCTGGGCAGGCGGGAGCAGCTCACAAATCTGCATCTATCCCGAAACGGCGCAGTATCAAAAGCGCGACTTTCTCTTTCGCGTCAGCACAGCGACCGCCGACACGGACGAACCTGCCCCCTATACTCCCCTGCCTGGTGTGACGCGCCACCTCCTGATGCTCCAAGGGAGCGCGGCCGTGCATCACGAAGGGCACTACAGCCTCACGATGACCCCCTATCGGGAAATCGACGTCTTTGACGGCGGCTGGGACAGCTCCGCCGCGGGGAAGGTGCAGGACTTTAACCTCATGTGCCGCGGAACGTGTCGCGGGGAATTGTCGGTGCTGACAGAGGACACTGTCCTTTCGTGCGACGGTTGGACGCATCTGCTGCTCTACTGCGGTCAAGGGGATGCCTGTGTGCTTGTGGGAGACGAATCCATTTCCCTCAAAGCGGAGGATGCCCTCCTGCTCACGAAGGAGCCGGGCTGTCGGGTGATGCTCCCGCACGCAACGGTTGTGTGTGCCAAAATAACGGTATAACAAAAACAGGACTGCATGATGCAGTCCTGTTTTTTTGGTTTGGTTTATGCGTCTAATGCTGTCGCAGGAGTTTTCCTGTGATTGCGCTGTGCCTTTGATATCATCGCAGAATCTTCCGCATAAAGCCGACCATGACGCTCCACCCTATCGCAGAATCTTCCGCATAAAGCCGAGCACAACGCTCCACCCTGTCGCAGAATCTTTCGTACCAAGCCGAGCATGACGCTCCACCCTATCACAGAATCTTCCGTACCGAGCCGAGTATGACACCCTGTGCCATACTCGATGGTCGTGAAGGATGATGCGCTCCACCCTGTCGCAGAAGCTTCCGTACCGAGCCGAGCATGACGCTCCACCCTATCGCAGAATCTTCCGTATAAAGCCGAGCACAACGCTCCACCCTGTCGAAGAATCTTTCGTACCGAGCCGAGTATGACACTTTGTGTCATACTCGTAAAAGATGATGCACCTTGTGCATCATCTTTTGCATGGTCGTGAAGGATGATGCGCCTCACCCTATCGCAGAATCTTCCGTACCAAGCCAAGTATGACGCTCTGCGTCATACTTGTGAAGGTTGAGGCACTCAGTGCCTCAACCTTTATTTGCCTTCCAGCGGAGCGTCTGTGATGACGATATCACCGCCGACGCTGGTTGTGAAGTGCAGGAACCCGTGGGAATCCACGCGGTAGTTGACGTTTGTCAGCTGGCTGTAGGTATTGTTTGCGCGGTCATAGCGATAGAATTTGAGGGTATCCTTGTTCATTTTGCTCAAATCCACCTTTGCTGCCACATGAACCGGCATCCCGAAGATGCCGTTGTGGAACAGGGTCACAACCTCCAGCTTGTTCTTGTAGTATTTGCAAAACAGCTTCTCCACCGATTCCGGAACGGTGCAGGAGGTGCGTACTGCAAGATTGATGTTTCCCTCAAGGGATGCAGCTTTTGCAGCATCGAGGTACAGACGACCCTCGGTCACGCCTTTTACAACGGTATCTGCCATCAGGGTCGCTTTTGCGCCCTTGGCAGCATTCGCCATGCTTCTGAGGTCGGAGGCGGAAACTGTTTTCGCATTTTCTGTAAGGATCGCGATGGTTTTGCTGCCGCCGTGCAGCTCCTCATCTATCTTGCGGAGCACCGCATCCGCATTGACGGAGCCATCCTTGCTGACATTGGAGGACGGTCTGCTCAGTCCGGTGAAGCAGGAGGATTTTGGCGCAGGGGTGCGGCGATCCTCGTCGTCGCGTGAAGAATGGCGGTCGCTGCTTGTGCTTGAGTGGTTGGTATTGTCCGCAGCCTTCTTGACAGTGAGGGTGAAGTTCGTTGTCTGTTCTACACCTTGGTGAACGGTGTCTTCTCCGGTCACAGTGATGACATAAACGCCTTCCTGCGTCAGGTCTTTGTTGATTTTAAGCTGTGTGCCATCTACTGTAAAGGCTGTAGAGTCACCGGCAGCTCTGTCCAGTGTCACACCAGTTACCTCATAGGTTACATCTGCATATGCACCGCCCTGACCATCTGCTGCGGACAGGGTTCCCAACAGTTCCCCCTGTTTTGCCTTGTCCGGGGGCAGTTGTTTACTGTTTGGGGAGATTTGGATGCCTTGCAGCTGTGCTGGAGGGTTTGTATCATTGACAGTGAGGGTGAAGTCCTTTTCTACCTTCTTAGAAGTTGCTTTATCTGTTGCAGTTACAGTGATTCTGTACTCTCCGGTTTCTGTTAGCTTCTCACTGATTTGAACCTCATCAGCATTCACCTTAAATTTATTTTTATCAAATGGCTGTCCCTCTAACGTAACAGCCGTTATTTCACAGTCTGCCTTACCATAAAAGCTGTTGCCATCGCTGCCTATAAGCTTGATGTGGGTCAATATTTTATTGGGATTCGCCTCGCCCTTTGAGATAGTATCTGACACAGGATCAAACTCCATGCGATCAAGGGTTGCAGCATTCCCAACTACTTCCAAGATAAAATCAACACTTCTTATGGCTCCCAAATCCGAAGTGCCTTCAATGGTGATGGTATACTTTCCTTCTTTTGTGATGCTTCCATCGGAAAAGAGCTCATAGGTTCCGTTCTTATCTTGCACACCAAAGCAGGAGCTGTAATCTGTTTGAGCATCGCCCTCAAGTTTTGCAGAAACAACGCTGTATTGTACATTCCCCTGATAGTTCCCGTTCATTTTATACGGTTCTATGTCGCAGATGTGTGCAGTGGTTTCGGGTGGGGTTGGTTGTAATTGATGAATCGCTGCTCTAAGGCTATCGGGTTTGCATTTTAAACGATCCAAGTCATCTGGGTCTTTAACATAGATTGAAATTTCTTTTTCGGCTGTATCTCCCTGATGCTCCGCAGTGATGGTGACTGGATACGCTGCATTCTGTACCTGCAAGCTATGTCCGCTTTTTATTCTCAGTTCAAACTTACCGGATGCAGGAGCGACCTCAAAGTTCGTCGTGTCAGAGATGTTCACAGTTGCATTGGGAGCATATGTACCACCATCTTTCATGACTATAAATGTCACAACTGGATGTCCGTCTGTAATGTCATTTTTTGAGATATTGATATTACCAGAAGGATACTTGTCGATTGTGATTTTGAGCTTATCCCCCGCTCTTGCGTCGGCGTCTGCCACCGTGACCTCTTGCTGCGGAAGTTCGGTTTCGGTATTTTGTGCCATTGCCGGAGCTGCCATACCTGCAAGCATTGCAGCAGCAATCAGCACGGAAAGTAGCTTTTTCATTTTGTTTGCCTCCCTTAACCTTTTTTATAGCAAACTATAGCATAAACTGCTGCAAAAGAAAAGCTGTTTCATCTATAAACACAATGGATTATGAAAAGTTTATCAATTATTCCAGATAAGGGAAATTTTTTTGTGAAAATAATAACTTTCCCTGCTGTATTCCAATCAATTTTCTCGCTTTTCCCTGCAAAAAAAGAGCCTTATGCAGCTTGCAATAAGGCTCTTTTTTTAGTTCAGCAAATACCGTCTTAGCTCCTCCACCGTTTCCACGATGGCTGCGGCGCCCGCTGTTTCCAGCTCCTGTCTGCTGCCGTAGCCGTAGAGGACACCGATGGCGTCGATGCCCACCTCGTGTGCGCCCTCGATGTCGAATTTTCGGTCGCCCACCATCACGACGCTTGAGCAGTCGGTGATGTTGGCGCGCGAAAGGGCGCAGCGGATCACATCCGCCTTTTCGACGCGGCTGCCGTCAAGCTCTGCGCCGGTGATGCCGTCAAAATAGCCGTCCAGCCCGAAGTGCTCCATGATCTTCTTTGCAAACACCTCCGGCTTCGAGGTTGCAAGCAGGACGGTTTTGCCGTGCTCCTTGAGGCTTGCAAGCATCGTTTCCACATGGGGGTACACCTCGTTTTCAAAGAGTCCCACCGTGGAAAAACGCTCCCGAAAATAGCCGACCGCCTGCTCTGCCTGCTCGCGCCCGAGCTTTGCATACTCCAAAAACCCATCGAGCAGCGGCGGTCCGATGAAGGGATAAAGCGTGGTGCGGTCCTCCACCTCGATGCCGAGCTTGTGCAGGGCATACTGGACACAGGTTGTGATTCCAAGTGCGGAATCCGTCAATGTCCCGTCAAGATCGAACAAAATTACATCGTATTTCTTCATAATATATCCTCAGTTTCTCATTGCAGCGGAGCAAACTGCTCCATGATCCTCTGTGCGATGCGCACGCCGTCCACGGCTGCGCTGACGATACCCCCGGCATAGCCTGCGCCCTCTCCGCATGGGTACAGCCCCTCGATGCCCAGCGCCTGCAGATCCTCGCCCCGTGTGATGCGCACAGGGGAGGAAGTCCTCGTTTCGGGTCCCGTCAGGATGGCTTCGCCCCCTGCAAAGCCGGATATCTTCCGGTCAAATGCGGCAAGTCCCCGATGGAGCATCGCATTCACCGCATCGGGAAAGAGGCGGTTGAGGTCCTGCTCGCACACGCCGCGCGCGAAGGTCGGCTTCGTCGGGCATTTTTCCAGCGGATGACCGCCGCCGAGATACCCCTGCACCGTCTGGGCGGGAGCCCGATACGTTTTGCCGCCCAGCTCGAAGGCGCGGCGCTCAAGGTGGCGCTGGAACTCCATCCCCGCAAGCGGACTGCTGCCAAACTGCGAAAATTCGCGCCCGTCCACCGATACCACCACGGCGGAATTGGCGTTTTCGCCGTCGCGCGAAAAATAGCTCATGCCGTTTGTCACGACCATGTTTTCCTCCGAGGAGGACGGCACGACCAGTCCCCCCGGACACATGCAGAACGTATATACGCCGCGGTCCTCTGCCTGATCGCGCAGCGAGAGCTGATACTCTCCGCACGGGAGGGCAGGATGACCGGCAAATGCGCCGTAGAGCCCCCGATCGATGAGCGTCTGCGGATGCTCGATGCGCACCCCGACGGAAAACGACTTCGGCTCCAAGAAAACCTGCTGCTGCATGAGCGCTGCAAAGGTGTCCCTTGCGCTGTGCCCGATTGCAAGGACAAGCTGCTCTGCGCCGATTTCTCCGTCCTCCGTCACAGCGCCGACGATTCTGCCGTTTTCGATCAAAAGACGCTCCATGCGGCAGCCAAAGCGCACCTCGCCGCCCAGACGGAGGATCTCCTCACGGATGGAGCTTACCACATGGCGCAGGTGATCCGTGCCGACGTGGGGCTTTTGCTTATAGCGGATCTCCTGCGGTGCGCCGTGGCGGATGAGCTCCTCCAGAATGTAGGCGCAGCGCGGATCGCTGATCCTTGTGGTGAGCTTGCCGTCCGAAAACGTCCCCGCTCCCCCTTCCCCGAACTGGACGTTCGTTGCAGGGTCGAGCGCACCGCCCTTCCAGAAGGAATCGACCGCCTTGATGCGTTCCTCCACACACGCACCGCGCTCCAGCACTATGGGGCGGTAGCCCTGACGGGCGAGTGTCAGCGCCGCAAAGAGTCCTGCCGGTCCAAAGCCCACCACCACGGGGCGGTGGGAGAGGGTGCGCTCCCCTTTTGGGAAGCTGATTTTCTCCTCCTTTTGGATTTGGACATCGCGGCTGTTGGCGCGGCGCACGAGCGCCTCCTCCTCCCCATGCACCACAAAGGTGACGGAGCTTACCATGTGGATGCGGTCTTTTTTGCGCGCATCCACGGATGTTTTGACAAGATACTGCGTTTCGATGTCGCGAAAGCTCAGACGCGCCGTTTTTCTTGCCGCTTCAAAAATATCTTCTCTGCCCTGTTCGAGCGTGGTTTTGATATTCGATACGATGATCGCCATTCGTTTCCTCCTGTTGTATCAATACAAAAATAAGCGGTACTCCGCCCCCGAAAGGGCAGGTACTGCTTATTTTGCCGTGCGCCCCTCAAAGGCGGGGCGCATTGCTACGGATGGTTCGCATCCTGCTGAATGGATACGACCACCTCATAATTTCCTCTTGCCCAGGCAAGGCTGCCGTTTGGAATGTAGATCTTCACGGGCTTGAGCACCTGACCTGTTTCGATCTCGGAGTTGGAGCGCAGGTCCACCTCTGCGATGATGTCACCGGGGGAGAGCGTTTCGAGGACGGCTTTGTCCCCGACGATCTCCACATCGGGAATAAGCTGTGCCATCGCCTGCGCGTTGTATCCCAGCGGAGCATTCACGACCTGGATGTTTTCGATGTTGAACTTTCTGGAAGCGAGGTTCTCGGAATCGAGCGATACCTGAATGCTCTGGATGTTTTCGACGTTGTAAAAGCTGTTCGGCAGCTGGAGCGGGAATGCGTAGATGCTCTGCGGACCCATCTGCTTGAAGTCGATGTGGTCGAGCAGGACAGAGGCGTATTTCTCAACGGATTCCTCCGGACCTGCCACCTCGATCTTCTCGTTGGAGAGGGTGAACTTGAGCTTATCCAGCGGGAAGTTCTTCGGCACGTTCATAAACTGCAATTCCACCGGAACGCTGCGGATCTTGAGCACCGGGATGGTGACGGTTGCTTCTTGGATATCGAGGGTGATGTTCGGCGATTCGATGACATTGCCTGCCTTATCGAGCAGCACGATCTTCGACTTTTTGCTGTAGGTCTGGGACAGACGCTCCTTGACGGTCATCTGCACCTCGCACCGCTTCACGCGCGAAACCTCCGCCTCCGGTCCCGTGATGGAAACGGCGGGCGGGGTGATCATCTCGTCCTGAATGAGATAGCCGGATTCGCCCTTGATGCCGTTGAGGTTTGTTTCCACCGGGAGGATCTTCGTATGGAGGGTATCGAACTTGACGGTGATGCGCGACGGATTGATGCCCGTTACGGCGATGTCCTCGCTGTTGCTCCCCTTGATGTGTCCCACCAGCGGAAGCTCATACACGCCGGCGCCCGTCACCTTGGAGATATCGGGGACGATCTCGATGTCCTCCTTGTTGAGGTTGCCGACTGCATACATGATGCCGTTGACCTGAACGGTGGCTTCATCTGCCTCCGGCATGATGGAATCAAGCCCGAGGGTGCTGATGGAATCCTCCACCTCCTTCATGTCGATCTTGACGCTGCGAAATGTGGCAAAGGTTTCCCGATCCACGTTTTCCACCACAATGAGCCACGCCCCGAACGCCAGCAGCAGAGAGCTGACCTTCAGCAGGGTGTTGCTGTATAAAAATTCCTTGATCTTCATCGTTTCACCTTCCGCAGCAATGCTTTCATTTTACCGGATTCTTTCTTCTCGTCCTCGAGCTTCAAAAGCCCCTTCTGGAGATATTTTTTGACGGATTCGACGGTAAAATTCCGGCGGATGACGCCCTTTTCCGCAATGGAAATCACACCTGTTTCCTCTGATACCACAAGGACGATGGCGTCGGAGTTTTCGCTCATGCCAAGCGCCGCGCGGTGACGCGTTCCCATTTCCTTGCTGATGGTGTAGTTCTGACTCAGCGGCAAGAAGCACCCCGATGCGTAGAGCCGTCCGTTGCGCACCACCATTGCCCCGTCGTGCAGCGGTGTGTTGACAAAGAAGAGGTTGCCGATGAGCTCGACGCTTGGCTGTGCATCCACCACGGTTCCCGTGTTGATGACTTCTCCGAGCTTGGTGTCGCGCTCAAAGACAATGAGCGCACCCGTGCGCGTTTTGGAAAGGCTTTTGCACGCTTCACAGATGACGTCGATGCAGCTTGTGGTCTGTGCGACCCATTCCTTGTCGCGCTCGCTCCCTGAGAGGAAGTGGCGCAGATTCGTCAGCTTTGTCTGCGCGACGTGCTCAAGCATGCGGCGCAGCTCCGGCTGAAAGAGGATGACGAGCGCGAGGACACCCGTTGCCATCACGGCATTCATGACAAAGCGCAGGGTGCGCAGCTCTGCCACCACGGCAATGATATACACAAGCGCCAGCGCCCCGATGCCCTTGAGCAGCTGGACCGCCCTTGTTTCCTTTACGAGCTTTGCAAGCTGATATATGATAAACGCAACCACCAGAATATCAAGGTAGTCGTTGAGCCCCATTCCCTTGATATTGCCGATGAGATGACTGAACCAAATGTTTTCCATCAATTGTCCACTTCTTTCCCTGCTGCCCTTGGGCAGTTTGATTGGATCGGACCCCCGCACGATGCCGGGGGGTATTTTCCCACCTGTTCTATCTTTTTATTTTATCATATTTTGTGATAAATTCAACTTCATTTTCCACCCGATGTGCAGAATTTATGCTGCATAAAGTTACAGTTCCCCAAAAAGCCCCGATGCACCGTCCCCACGCGGGCGGCATAGGATAAAACGTACCACAATAAGCTATCACAGCAAAGGAGGGCTCGTGCATGAAGTATTATAAAAATGAAACGTATGACATCCCGGTCAGCTCCATCACCTATGCAATGAAAGGGCAGAAGGTGCTGGAGCGGCACGGCATCACCTCTTGGGTGGGGCGCGACCGCAGCATCTCCAGCGGATGCGGTTATAAGCTGACCGTGCGCGGAAATCTCGATCAGGCGACCTCCATCCTCTCCCGCTACGGGATTGTGATGACCGGCGAAGGGCGTGCAGTGCAATGATCTATTTTGACAACGCCGCCACCACCTGGCCAAAGCCGCAGTCCGTTGTCCGTGCCGTAGACCGCGCACTCATGCAATACGGGGCAAATCCGGGGCGCAGCGGTCACAAGATGGCGATGCGCACCGCACAGCAGATCTATGCCTGCCGCGAGAAGGCGGCGGCGCTCTTTCACTGTGCGCCGGAGCAGGTCATCTTCACCGAAAACTGCACCCAATCGATCAACACCGTCCTGCAAGGGCTCCTGCGCCGCGGCGACCACGTCCTCATCTCGGACCTTGAGCACAACGCCGTCGCAAGGACGGTGCATCAGCTCTTTTTAGACGGGATCTGCACCTATACCGTCGTGCATACCGAGGAAAGCGACGAAGCCACCGTGGCTGCCTTTCAGTATGCCATCCGCCCCAACACGCGCCTCATCTGCTGCATCCACGGCTCCAACGTCTTTGGGCAGATCCTCCCGATTGCAGAGCTTGCGCGCATGGCGCACCGCAGAGGGCTGCTCTTTATGGCGGATGCCGCGCAGACGGCAGGCGTCCTTAACATCGACCTTGCGCGCGACAATATCGACTTTCTCTGCCTTCCGGGGCACAAGGGGCTGTACGGTCCGATGGGGACCGGCATGATCCTTGCAGCCTCCGGGGTGCCGCTGCATCCGCTCCTTGCAGGCGGTACGGGGACGCAGTCGCTTTCGCTTGAGATGCCGCAGGAGCTCCCCGAACGATTGGAGGGCGGAACCATCAATGCCCCCGGCATCCTCGGGCTTTCCGCCGGCATCGACTATGTGCGCCAGCACACGCCGCAGAAGCTCTACCGCGGCGAGGAACGCCTTGCGATGCGCATTTACAACCAGCTGCGCGAGGTCCCGTGGGTGCATTTCTATGGACCTGCCCCCGCGATGGGGCGCACGCTGCCCGTGCTTTCGATGACCCTCGGCGAAATGGACGGGATGGACACGGCACAATGGTTCGATCAGAAGGGGCAGATCGCCGTGCGCGGTGGATTCCACTGTGCAAAGCTCGCCCACGAAAAGATGGGGACCGATCGGCTCGGAACGGCGCGCATCAGCATCGGCAGCTTCAACACCGTGGAGCAGGCGGATTTTCTGTGCCGCCTCATCCGTCAAAAGCGCATCCGATAATTGCCGCCTCTGTGCCGCCCAGCCGCCGAAGTGTTGCTGCATGGGAACGCTTCGGCGGTCTTTTTTGTTCCAAGCTCTTTCCCCCGATGGTGTTTTAGATGACATAAAGCAAATTTTATTGGATTAAAAGTAATATATACTTGACATAATGTCAGCTTTATGATAAGATCAAAACAACAAAGGGGGCAAACACAATGTCAAAGAATCTTGCAATCAAGGTTGCACGGGCAGAAAAGGACATGACGCAAAAGCAGCTTGCCGAAGCCGTGGGCGTATCGCGCCAGACCATCAACGCGATCGAAAAGGGCGAATACAACCCCACCATCAAGCTCTGCCGCACCATCTGCCGTGTGCTCGAAAAAGGACTGGACGATTTATTCTGGGAGGATGACGAAGATGAAAACTAAGAAAAATTATCTCGACGAAATGCAGGAGCAAAAAGCGCTGCACATCGAACAGCGCAGCTATCAGATCATGTTTGCAGGGCTTAGCGCAGCCGTGGTGATTCAGAGTGCGATGGGCGCAAGTCTGCGCGAAATGCTGCCCGAAACCATCATTCTCCTTGCGGTATCGATCTACTCTTTGATTGCGTTTATCAAAAACGGAATCTGGGACCGCAGGTTTAAGCCGAACAACAAAACGAACGCTGTCCTGAGCGTTGTCACCGGGCTTGTGATGGGAGGAGTCTGGGGCGTTGTAAATTATATTCGTTACGACAGCCTGTACAATGCTCTCCTGACCTTCGTTATGATGTTCCTGAGCATTTCCCTCGTGTGCTATGCGACGTTTTGGCTCGCCTGCACTGCGTATAAGCGGCGCTCGAAGCAGCTCGATGACCGCCTTGAATCATCGGAGGATTCTTCCGACGACAACAAACTGCGATAAAAAAAGCGGATGCAAAATGCATCCGCTTTTTTCTGTTAGTTTGACCCGATCCGCTCGATGAGGCACACGCTGTGCGCTGCCATTCCTTCACCCGTTCCGGTGAAGCCGAGCCCCTCCTCGGTGGTTGCCTTCACCGATACCTGCATAAGGTCGATGCCGCAGGCGTCAGCGATGTTTTTTCGCATCTGTGGGATGTGGTCCTTGAGCTTTGGGCGCTGTGCCAAAACGGTGGCATCGATGTTTTCGATGCGGTAGCCGTTTTCCGAGAGCATCTGTGCCACATGGCGCAGCAGCTCGATGCTGTCCGCGCCGCGGTAGCGCTCGTCCGTATCGGGGAAGCATCCCCCGATGTCCCCCAGCGCCGCCGCACCCAGCAGCGAATCCATCACCGCATGGGTGAGCACATCCGCGTCCGAATGGCCGAGCAGCCCCTTCTCGAAGGGAAGCTCCACCCCGCCGAGGATGAGTTTTCTTCCTTGTGTAAGACGGTGTACGTCGTAGCCGTGTCCGATGCGCATGATCCGTTCCTCCTATGCTTCCTCCAGGGTCTGCACGATCGCCTGTGCGATGGGCAGATCCTCCGGCGTTGTGATCTTGATGTTAAAATAACTCCCCTGCGACAGGTACACCTTCGCGCCCATGCGCTCCACAAGCTGGCAGTCGTCCGTGCAGTCGATCCCGTCTTTCTGCGCCTGTCTGAGCGCCTCGCGGTAGAGGGACGACAAAAACACCTGCGGCGTCTGCGTGAGGTAGAGCGTTTCTCTGGGCGGCGTGTCGCGGATAAATCCGTTTTCGTCGGCAACCTTGATGGTGTCCTTCGCGGGGACGGCGGCGGTCGCCGCCTTGTGCTGCACCGCCGCTTCGATGCAGCAGGAGATGACCTCCTGCGATGCAAACGGGCGCGCCCCGTCGTGGATGGCATAGTACAGAAGGTCGTCTGAGAGCGCCGCCACCCCGTTTCGGACGGATTCCTGCCGTGTTGCGCCGCCCTTCACGATGGTTTTCACCTTGAGCAGGTCAAATTCCTTCACATAGTCCATCATCGTCCCGAGGAAGTCCTCGCGGCACACCACGACGATTTCCCTCACGCACTCAAGCTCCTCAAAGCAGCGGACGCTGCGCACCACCACCGGCATGCCCTCCAGCCAGAGATCCTGCTTGTCGATGCCCTGCATCCGTCGGGACGAACCGGCAGCCACGATGACCACGCCCACGGCGGGCGCGGTCGGTTTTTTCTTCCACATGGTTTATGTCCTCCCTTGCTGCTGTTATACCAACCCGAGCACGCGCCCGAGGTAGATCCAGAAGGTGACGGTGACGGCGCTGAAGAGCGTCGTTGCCGCGATGCAGCTTGCCGTGAGGACACCCTCATGCCCCATGTTGCGCGCCATGACGTAGCTCGACGGTGTCGTTGCTGCGCCCAGCATGATGAGCAGCGAAATGAGCCACTCGTCGCGCCAGCCGAGCATGACAGCGACAGGCAGGAACACCGCAGGCTGGATCACCAGCTTGAACAGGCAGGCAAGGAGCGTCGGCTTGATGCAGTGTTTTGCTTTTTCGAGGCTGAATTCCGCACCGATTGCAAGCAGGGCGAGCGGACTTGTGAGGGATGCAACGCTTGCCATCGTCTTTTCGACGAGGGTGATGCGCGGCAGTCCAAGGTACGATGCGATTACGCCCAGCACGATGGCATCGATGAGCGGATTTTTGAGGACCTCCATCGCGGTCTTTTTCATCAGTCCCCCCTCGGAGCCTTCGCCCTTTTTGCGGTCTGGATGATGCAGGGCAAGCAGCAGCACAGCACACGTATTGTAAAGGGGAACGCAGCCGATGATGACCTGCCCGATGACAGCGCCGCCCTCTCCGTTGGGGAATATGTTGTGCAAAAATGCACCGCCCAAAACCGCCACGCTTCCGCGGTAGCTGCCCTGGGCAAATTCTGCCAGAAGGCTCTGATCCTTGAGGGAGAAGCGCCCCAGCAGCCACGCTGCAATGACGCTCAGTCCCGATACTGCAAAGCAAAAGAGAACAAATTTCCCGCTGAATTCGCTGCGGATATCCATTTTCCACATATCCAAAAACAGCATGCACGGCAGCGTGATTCGAAAGACGAATCGGTTGCAGACCTCCACAAATTCGTGGTTTATCATCTTGGTCCGAATCAGGATGCCGCCCAGCACCATCACCAGAAACACCGGCATGGTGGCGTTGACACTGTAAATAAAATCTTCCATCGCTCTTTCCCGCTCCTACGTTATTTGATTCCCCAATCGATCCGGCTTTTGGGGTCGGCTGGGTTTTCTCCTACTGTTCGTCCTGCCACAAGATACTGGAAGAACTGCATCCAAGGCGGTCACACCCTGCCTCCAAAAATGCTTCCATCTGTTCCCTTGTGCGGATTCCTCCGGCTGCCTTGATTTTGAGGCGGTCGCCCATCAGCTCGCGGAACAGCTTGATGTCCTCAAGCTCTGCGCCGCCGGTGCCAAAGCCGGTGGAGGTTTTGATGTAGTCTGCGCCGCCGCGCGCCACACAGTAGCAAAGCGCCGTCTTTTCTTCCTGTGTGAGGTAGCAGGTTTCTACGATCACTTTAAGGACACGGTCCTGCACCAGCTGGCGAACGGCGCCGATCTCTGCCACCACTTCACCGAGGTTGCCGCTTTTCACATCGGTCATGTTGATGACAAGGTCGAGTTCGTCCGCGCCGTTCTGACGGGCATCCCACGCTTCGGCAGCCTTGGCAGCCTGCGTCTGATACCCCAGAGGGAAGCCGATGACGGTGCATACCTTGAGAGAAGGGTAGGATTCCTTCGCTTTTTTCACAAAGCACGGAGGGATGCAGACCGTTGCCGTATGGTGGGTGATCGCCTCCTTGCAGAGCTTGTCGATCTCATCCCATGTTGCAGTCGGCTTTAAGAGTGTGTGGTCGATTCGGTTGAGGATTT
Source organism: Oscillospiraceae bacterium (assembly GCA_020024285.1). Taxonomy (GTDB): domain Bacteria; phylum Bacillota; class Clostridia; order Oscillospirales; family Ruminococcaceae; genus Negativibacillus. Next base: position 193,341 of record JAHHTZ010000004.1, read on the forward strand.
CCTGATTTTCCATAATATTCTCCTTTGTTGCTGTCTGTGTTTTGCACCAGATGGCGCAGCTTCGGTATTTTCCTCGGCGGAACGGACAAGCTGTCGATGCCCATTTTGATGGCACGCACCGCAAATTCGGGGATGGTTGCCGCATCGCCGCAGATGCCGCACACCTTGCCCTCGCGGTGGATGTTTTCGATGACGTGTTCAATCAGCCGCAAAACTGCCGGATGGCATGGGTCGTACAGCTGTGCCACCTCGGGATTGACGCGGTCGGCACAGAGCGTATACTGCACAAGGTCGTTGGTGCCGATGCTGAAAAAGTCCACCTTTTTGGCGAGGATGTCGCTGAGTACGGCTGCCGCCGGTGTTTCGATCATCACGCCGTACTGCACATCGTCCCCCATCGCGATCCCCTCCGCGCGCAGCTGCTCTGCCGCTTCGCGCGCAAGCTCCAGCACACGGTCCACCTCTTCGGGGCTGACGATCATCGGGAACATGATGGACAGGCTGCCGTATGCGGAGGCGCGCAGCAGCGCGCGCAGCTGCGTCAAAAAGGTATCGGGGTAGGCAAGCGACACGCGGATGCCGCGAAAGCCGAGCGCCGGGTTTTCCTCCTGCGCCCCCTTGAGGTAATCGACCTTCTTGTCCATACCGAGGTCGCAGGTGCGGATGATGACGCGCCTGCCCTTCATGGTGCTTAAAATGCTGCGGTAATAGGTGAACTGCTGTTCCTCGTCGGGCCACTGGGTGCTGTGCATATAAAGGAATTCGCTTCGGGTCAGTCCCACGCCGTCGCAGCCGTTTGCCAGCGCTTCCTCAAGGTCCTGGAGGGTGCCGATGTTCGCCTTCACTTCCACCTTGCGCCCATCGAGGGTGCGGTTTTCCGTTGCAAGCGCCTGAGAGAGCAGGGCGCGCTGTTCATCTGCCTGCTCTGTTTTTTTATAGAACCACGCTAAAATATCGCGGTCGGGATTGGCGTACACCGTGCCGGTATCGCCGTCCACAATGAGCGGTGTGCCCTCCGGGATGGATGCGATCTCGTACCCCATCGCCACGATCGCCGGGATCTCGCGTGTGCGCGCAAGGATGGCGGCGTGGGAGTTTGGGGAGCCTGCCTGCGTCAGGAAGGCGTTGACGTTCTCCTTGTTGAGCTGGATGGTCTGGCTGGGCAGGAGGTCCTGCGCGATGATGATGGCATCCTTTCGTTTGTGAAGTGCCTGCTCGGATGAATTTTCGAGCTTGCGGCAAAGGCGCTGGGATACATCCTGCAAATCTGCTGCGCGCTGGCGCAGATAATCGTCCTCGATGGAGGCAAAGAGCGTTTGATACACCTGTGCCGCCTCATAGACGGCATATTCCGCGTTGATTTTCTTTTCGCGGATGCGCTGCACCACATCGTTTTGAAGCTCCTCGTCCGCAAGCATCGCCTTGTGCGTCAAAAAGATGGAGGATTCTTCCTCCCCCATGTCCTCCCGCGCCAGACGGTACAGCGATTCCAGCTCTGCGAGTGCCTTCCCGTGCGCCTCCCAAAAGCGCGCGATCTCCATTTCGGGATCGGTCACGGTCCTGCGCACCGGGATGGCTCCTTCGGGGTCCCCTCTGAGATGGGTGGCATATCCCCATGCAGCGCCGCCGGATGCCGCCGTCCCTTTCCAGATTTTCATAGTATCCCCCCTATCTGTATTATATAAGAAAAACCAAAAAGGTCAATCTGCCCTTGTTATCCGAGCAATTCTCCGGTATAGCGGTTTCTTGGGATGAATTTTTCTGCCGCCACGATGTAGGGCGGATTCGATTTGTTGAGAAGCGCGTACTTATATGTATTAAAGGTATGCTTATCGAGCTTTGCACAGAATTCCTCCACCATCTGTGCCTCGTGCGCACCCTCCTTATGCCCTGGGTAGATGATGACCACCACAACGCCGCCCACCTTGAGCTGATGCACCGCCTTATCAAGCGCCATCAGCGTTGTGTCGCACTGGGTCGTCACGGTCTTGTCGCTTCCGGGCAGGTAGCCGAGGTTAAAGATGGCAGCGTCGAGCGGCTCCCTGATGTATTGGTCGAGGTTGCTGTGGCTGTCGTGAATGAGGGTGACGTTGGAAAAACCGCCGTTCTCCCGAAGCAGCTTTTCGGTGCTTGTGAGCGCCTGCTGCTGGACATCGAAGGCGTAAACGTGTCCCTGCGTGAGATACTTTGCAAAATAGAGCGTATCATGCCCGTTCCCCATCGTAAAATCCGCGAAAACACCGTCAGGCTGCATCCGCTCGAGCAAAATTTCTTTTGCAAAATCGAGAATATCCTTCAAAAAATCCTCTCCTTTCTGCTTTTTCTTCGTATCTTTATTATTGGGGAGCTTTTGGGCAAAAGCGAAGCCCCTGCATACTCCCCCGCCGCACCAGCTCAAGGTCGATGCCGTTCATCACCGATTTTTTGTCGCGGCTCCACATCGGACCGAGCAAAAGCTCGCGGCTCCCGTCGCCGGTGATGCGCTGGATGACCGTTTCGGGCGGCAGCACTTCGAGCTGGTCGCAGACGGTTTCGATGTAGTCCTGCTTTTCCATGAGGGTCACTTCGCCGCGCTCCCACTGACGGGCGAGCGCAGTCTGTTTGAGGACGTGCAGGAGGTGGAGCTTTACACTGTGCGGGCGAAGCTGTCCCACCTGTCGGGCAGATTCCACCATCATTTCCCGTGTTTCGCCGGGGAGCCCGTTGATGAGATGGACGCAGACGGGGATGTTCTTGCTTTGAAGCATCCCGTACCCTTGCAAAAATTCCGCATAGCTGTGGCAGCGGTTGATTGTTTCCCCTGTCACGTCAAAGATGCTTTGCAGTCCAAGCTCCACCTCCACAAAGGTTTTTGCGGAAAGCTCCTGCAAATAGCCGCACAGCTCCTCCCAGATGCAGTCGGGGCGCGTGGCGATGCTCAGTCCCACCACACCGGGCATCGAAAGCACCGATTCATATGCGCGCTTTAGCTCGTCAAGGGGTGCATAGGTGTTGGTGCGCGCCTGAAAGTAGGCGATGTACTGGGTATCCTGCCACTTGTTCTCCATGACGGCGCGCTGCTCCTGCATCTGCCGGAGCAGACTGTGGGAGCGTTCCCCTGCAAAATCGCCGCTCCCCTGCGGGGAGCAGTAGGTGCAGCCGCCAAAGCCCTTTGTGCCGTCGAGATTTGGGCAGGTAAAGCCCGCATCGAGCGAGAGCTTTGCCACCTTTGAGCCAAACTTCTGCTTGAGAAAATAGCTGTAGGTATGATACCGCTTGTTGGTATCGGAATAAGGAAAGGGATTTCCCATGATGCACTCCTTTGATGTTTTGATAAAAATACAACAAAAAAGCTGGCATCGTCACCGATGCCAGACTGTTTTTAGTGTTTTTGTGCCACCATGCTGAATGCTTCCTCATCCACAAAAACAGTGACATCCGGATGGAACCGCAGGATGGATGCAGGAACATTTGGGGTCACCGGACCGAACAGAGTGTCGTAGATCGCCTTTGCCTTGCCCACTCCGTTTGCAACGAGAACCACTTTTTTCGCCTGCATGATGGTGCCGATCCCCATTGTAACTGCCTGCTTTGGCACCTCGTCCATCGAGGAAAAGAAGCGGGAATTGGCTTCGATGGTTTCCTGTTTGAGATCAACAAGATGGGTATATTCCGGGAATTCGCCGCACGGCTCGTTGAAGCCGATGTGACCGTTTCCGCCGATGCCCAGCAGCTGAAGATCCACGCCGCCCAGCTGTTCGATGAGCTGCTCGTAATCCTCGCACTCCTCCTCGATCCGGTCGGTGCTGCCGTTTGGCACATAGGTATATTTTTTCGGAATATTCACATGGTCAAAGAGATTGTGATTCATAAAATAGCGGTAGCTCTGCTCGTTGTCCTCAGAAATCCCAACGTATTCGTCGAGGTTCACCGTGGTGACCTTGCTGAAATCGAGGCGGTCTTCCTGATATTTGCAAATCAGCTCCTGATAGATGCCGATCGGAGTGGAGCCGGTTGCAAGACCAAGCACGGAATCCGGTTTTAAGGTCAGCTGTGCAGCGATGAGGCGCGCTGCCTTCTGGCACATTTCTTCATAGGTTTTTGAAACGATGACGTTCATGTTGATCCATCCCTTTCTGTCAGCAATGCTAAAAAAATCCTTTTTTAATCTTAACATAGTTTTTTGGATGCGTCTATAAAAAAACGCGATTTTGTCAAAAAATCCTCCAAGCTGCTTCCTATTCGCACAGGAGCTTTTCTTCCCGCCTTTGCACAAGGCTGCAAAGGTAGGACGGAAGGTAAAACAGTGCCGGCACAAAAATATAAAAGAGGTAGACAAGCACAAAGATGCTCCCCTCGCTCAGTCCCGAGCCGATCTGCGCGATCAGCGGGAACTTTCCGCGAAAGAACATATAGTCCGCATCAAACGTATAGTTGACGATGTTGGCTGGGATGGAGAGGAGGAGCGTCGGGATACAGGGCAAAAACAGCTCCCACCAGTGCTCCACGTTGGTATAGCGGTGCTCGCCCGACACCAGAAGCACCAGACAGACAAAGAGCATCGACCCATGATACAAAAAGGTATGAAAGCCTGCAAAGGAAATGCACGAATACGAGGCAAGGCGAATGGCAGGATAGACAAAGTTGATGGCTGCCCCGATGAGTCCAAGGGTGCACAGATAGCCGCCCGCAATTTTTTTGCACAGCTCGTTCCCCCAGAGGAAAAAGGGCATCACATAGAGGAAGATGCTGCACGGATAGAGCGAGAGATTGAGCCTCAGATCAAGCCCGACCGTTTTTCCGCTCACGCTTTCCCACAAAACCACCACCGGCTCCAGAATGGCAAGCACAACCCAGATCACCGTGAACACCCGTTTTATGTACTCCTGTTTTTTGCACAGGCGCAGCGCACCGAACACCACAATGAAAAGCAGTACCGCCGAAAAAGCGTAGTGCAGCGGGGTAAACAGCGTCCCCGGAATCTCGCTTGCCGGGGCAAGATAGTCCTTGTGTGTGAAAAAGTTCCTGATCAAATAGCCAAAGCCCTTCATGGATTCACCCGATCCTCCCTTTCTTTCTTCCTTCCGCCTGTATCCTATGCTTTTCAGGCCGAAATGATACTATTCTTACAGTATACCCTATTTATCGACAATTATAAATATAAATCTCATGCCCGTCATAAACTTTTTGTAAATTTCCACCCGTTTTTTCCGATTTTGTATTTTTCTTCTTGAAGAGCACCGCTCCCAGATGCTGTCTGACGGGGCGGGAGCAGGATTTTGGGACAGAGAAAAATCCCCCGTTCGGATTCACCGAGCAGGGGATTTGCTGCCGAAAGAACAGATTAGTCGTTCTTTTTATTTTCCATTGCGATGAGGGCATCGCGGCGGGACAGGTTGATGCGTCCCTGATTGTCGATCTCGGTTACTTTTACAAGCACTTCGTCGCCCACGTTCACAACGTCCTCCACTTTTTCCACACGTTTGGTGTCGAGCTTGGAGATGTGAACAAGACCCTCTTTGCCCGGAGCGATCTCAACAAAGGCACCGAATGCCATCAGCTTTGTAACGCGGCCCTTGTAGAATGCGCCCACCTCCGGATCGTCCACGATGGTGCGGATGACGCTGACTGCACGGTTGATGTTTTCGCGCTCTACGCCGGAAACAAATACCTTGCCGTCCTCCTCGATGTCGATTTTAACGTCGCATTCTGCACAGATTTTCTGGATCACCTTGCCGCCGCTGCCGATCACTTCGCGGATCTTGTCGACCGGGATGGTCAGGCTGTCCATCTTCGGTGCGTATTTGGAAACGTCCTCTCTCGATGCAGGGATCGCTTTGAGCATGATCTCGTCGAGGATGTAAAGACGTGCTTTTCTTGTTTTCTCAAATGCTTCTGCGATGATGTCCATGGTAAGACCGTCGATTTTGAGGTCCATCTGGATCGCGGTGATGCCGTTGTGGGTACCGCCCACCTTAAAGTCCATATCGCCGTAGAAGTCTTCGAGTCCCTGAATGTCCACCATGGTCATCCAGCGTTCGCCTTCGGTGATCAAGCCGCAGGAGATCCCTGCAACCGGAGCCTTGATCGGAACACCGGCATCCATCAGAGAAAGGGTGGATGCACAGATGGAGCCCTGAGAGGTGGAACCGTTGGAGGACAGCACCTCAGAAACAAGGCGGTATGCGTATGGGAATTCCTCAACGGAAGGAATTACCGGCTCAAGTGCGCGCTCTGCCAGTGCGCCGTGACCGATCTCGCGGCGGCCGGGACCTCTCGATGGTTTTGTTTCACCGACCGAGTAGGACGGGAAGTTATACTGATGCATATAGCGCTTGCTCTCCTCGCCGTCGATGCCGTCGAGGATCTGTGCGTCGGATACAGGACCGAGTGTTGTGATGGTCAGCACCTGGGTCTGTCCGCGGGTGAAGAGTCCGGAGCCGTGTACACGCGGAACAACAGCAACCTCGGCTGCGAGCGGACGGATGTCATCGATGCCGCGTCCGTCTACACGCTTGCCCTCGTCGAGCAGCCAGCGGCGAACAACGAATTTCTGGAGCTGGTAGATGCATTCATCCAGCTTTGCCTCCTGCTCCGGGTACTGCTCATCAAACTGGCTGTGGATCTCCTCCACGATCGGAGCAAGACGTGCTTCACGCTCCACTTTATCGTCGGTATCGAGTGCATATTTGATTTTATCGATGGCAAAGGATTTTACAGCCTCGAACATCTCAGGGTCGAGCTTCTGGGATTCGAAGGTGAATTTCTCTTTGCCGATCTCGTTCTGAACTCCCTGGATGAAGGCAGCCATTTTCTTGATTTCTTCGTGGGAGCGGCGGATCGCTTCGAGCATCACGTCTTCTTTGACCTGATTTGCGCCTGCTTCGATCATAACAACCTTTTCCATGGTACCTGCAACGGTGAGCTGGAGGTCGGATTTTGCGCGCTGCTCTTCATTTGGGCAGAGGATGATCTCCCCGTCCACAAGTCCGGTCTGAACGCCGGCGATCGGTCCGTTCCACGGAATGTCGGAGATGGAAAGCGCAAAGGAAGTACCCAGCATACCTGCAACCTCAGGCGAGCAGTCCGGATCAACGGAGAGGACGGTCATCACAACGGCAACGTCGTTTCTCATGTCCTTCGGGAACAGCGGACGGATCGGGCGGTCTACCACACGGGAAGAAAGGATCGCCTTGGTGGTCGGGCGGCCTTCACGCTTCATAAAGGAGCCGGGGATCTTGCCTACTGCGTACAGTTTTTCCTCAAAATCAACAGACAGAGGGAAGAAATCGATGCCCTCTCTCGGTTTCTGGGATGCTGTTACGTTTACCATAACGGTGGTTTCGCCATAGCGTACAACACAGGAGCCGTTGGAAAGTGCGCACCATTTGCCTGTTTCAAAGGTGATTTTTTTACCAGCCAGCTCTGTTTCAAAAACTCTGAAGTTTTCAAACATAGAAAGTTACCTCCATTTCAATTTCCGAAGGGAGCCGACACTTCTGCGTCTTTAGCAAGGAATCCAAAAACCGTGCACACAGTCTTTCGATTCACTGCTAAAAATCCATCAGTGTGGCAAGCATCCCTGCGGAGTCTATTTGATTTGTGACATAAAAATAGGAAGAAAGGCAGAAGTGTGCCCACTCCTGCCCCTTCGGATCAAGCGAATTATTTACGGATACCCAGTTTTTCGATGGTTGCACGGTAACGGTTGATGTCTTTTTTCGCCATGTAGTTGAGCATGTTGCGGCGGCGACCAACCATTTTCAGCAGACCACGTCTGGAGTGATGGTCATTTTTGTTTGCTTTCAGGTGTTCGGTCAGTTCCTCGATGCGTTTTGTGAGGATTGCAACCTGTACTTCAGCAGAACCGGTATCGGTTTCGTGAGTTCTGTTTTCTTCGATTACTTTTGTTTTTTCTTCTTTTCTAAGCATGTTTTATCACCTCATAAATTTTTTTGTCCAGTACCTGAGTCGGGGTCGGTGACTACCTCGGTTGGGTTTTCAATCCCGCGGCTAAGGATACGGTCAATATCTTGTTTAGTATACCACAGGTTTTTCCCGGTGTAAAGGCATATCTGCAAATTTTCTTGTCCGCCCTCTGCATCTGCGCGCAGGAAGATAGGATAAAGCCTATCGCCTGCCCTGCTCCTGCTTTAGGCGCTTTGCATACTCTGCACCCAGATGCTCTGCCTTTAGAGTATCAAGGCGGATCTGCTCGCGCAGCTCGTTGAGAGAATCAAACTTTTTCTCCCGGCGCAAAAACTGGCAGAGGCTCACCTCCACGCGCTTTCCGTAGAGGTTGCCCGAAAATCCGATGATGAACGTTTCCGCCAGCGGATCGTAGATGCCGATGGTGGGCTTGACCCCCACGTTGGTGACGGAGGGGTAATATTCCCCATCCACCCGCGTCACCGATACATACACCCCATGATGCGGGATGACAAAGGTGGAAGGATAGACCTGATTGATGGTCGGAAAATTGAGCGTGCGCCCGATCTTGTTCCCCGATACCACGGGAAAACGGATGCTGTACGGGCGCCCCATCATCGTCCAGACCCTCCCGACGTCACCGATCGCCAGCCCCGCGCGGATTCGGGTCGAGCTGATGGGGCGGCTGTTGTAGATGACAGGCTCCACCACCCGGACCTCGACGCCGTATGGCTCTGTGAGCGCGATGAGGTCCTCCACCGTACCGACGGCGTTTTTCCCGAAATGAAAATCCCTGCCGCAGCAGATGACCCTTGCGCGCATCTTTTTGATGAGAAAATCGACCGCAAATTCCTGCGGCTCCAAATTACAAAACTCCTCAAAGGTGGGCTCCACCACGGTTTCAACGCCCATCCTGTCAAGCTCATATCGCTTGTCCGGTTCACTTTGAATCCACTGGAAGCGTTTTTTTGCCTGTGGGATGATGTGCTGGATGCGGTATGTAAATACACTGGGGGAAAGCCCCTCGCTTCGGCAGCTGAGTGCCTCCCCGATGACTGCCTGATGTCCCCGATGGACCCCGTCGAACAGCCCCAGTGCCACGGCCCGCTCCACACTTGGATGAACTTCATCCAAGCTCTCAAAGACGTTCAAATCCACTCCCTCTTTTCTGCAATACTTTCTTTTCCTTGTGCCCTGTGCTTACAAAATGGCAAAGAGCTGGCGGCTGCGAAGCTCCCCTGCCTCCCAATATCCAACGCCCAAAAACGTCCCGTCCTGCGCGTGGACGCGAAGGTCCCCTGCTGTCTGCGGCATCCCTGCGATGCGGTTTGCATCAAGGCGCACGCCGTTGCGGTACATCCGCGTCTGTGCCTCGGAGAGGACGACCTTCGGCAGGGTGCGAAAGACTTCCTCCACCGCAAGGAGCTTTTCTTCCAGTGTCCCCTGTGCTGCAAGCTCGTTTGCCTGCTCGAGGGTGATAGAATCAGACAGGGAAAAGCCTGCCGCCTCGGTGCGGCACAGCCCCGACATCACGGCGCCGCAGCCGAGCATCTCCCCGATATCGGCACAGAGCGTGCGGATATACGTCCCCTTGCTGCACGCAACATCGAGGAGGTATTCGTTTTCGCCCGCTCCCCGACCGAGTAGGTCGCAGCGGTAGATGGTGACAGGGCGCGCCGCGCGCTCCACCTCGATGCCCTGCCGCGCGAGATCATACAGGCGCTGCCCGTTGATCTGGATGGCAGAATACATCGGCGGGACCTGCTCGATCTCCCCGACAAAGTGCGGCAAAACCGCCGCAAGCTCCTCCATCGTCACCGAAACATCGCTCATTTTGAGGATGGTCCCCGTCGTATCAAGGGTATCGGTGACAATGCCGAGGCGGATGACCGCCCGATAGCGCTTGTCCTGACAGGGCATGATGTCGCAGCACTTCGTCGCGCGCCCCACAAGGATGGGCAAAAGGCCGGTCGCCATCGGGTCGAGCGTGCCGGAATGCCCCACCTTTTTGGTGCGCAGCATCCCGCGCATCTTTGCCACCACGTCAAAGGAGGTAAAGCCCTGTGGCTTATTGATGAGAATGATGCCGTCCATACGTTCCTCCTAAAGCTGATCGCTCAGTGCCGCAAGGATCTTTTCCCGTGCGTTTTTCGCATCGCCGGGGATCATGCAGCCGGCTGCGCGCTTGTGACCGCCGCCGCCGAGCTTCGAGCAAGCAAGGGACGCGTCCACCTGTTCTGTCGTGCGCATGGAGATCTTGTAGCCGGTGCGCTCCTTATTCTCCTTGAGGGTGATGCCGACCCACACGCCCTCGATCTGGCGCGGCAGGGAGGAAATCCCCTCCATATCCTCCTCCGCGGCGCCGTTGCGCGTGAGCATCTCCCGCGTGAGGGTCAGCATGGCGCAGCGGTCATCGCAGTGGAATTCGAGCGTCTTGAGGGCATCCTGCTCAAGCGCCATTTTCTGGCGGCTGATGGTGTCAAAGACGCGCTCGTTGATTTTCTGAAATTCGCAGCCGCACTCGATGAGCTGTGCCGCCATACGGTGGCTGCGCGCGGTGGTATTGGAATACTTAAAGCAGCCGGTATCGGTCGCGATTCCGGTGTAAAGGCAGTCTGCAATCTCCTTCGTGATCGAAACACCCAGCTCCAAAATCACCTTGAAGATGATTTCGCACGTTGCGGCGGAATCGTCCTCCAGCAGCAGATTTTTTGCGTAGTCACGGTTGCTCGGGTGGTGGTCGATGCACAGATCGACCCGATCTGCCCATGGTGCGATCTTCTCCCCAAAGAGGGTGGTATCTGCAATGTCAACGCTCACCACAAATTTCGGAGAAAATTCCTCCGTCCCCTCGGGCAGAAGGTTTGGGAACGCCCGCGGGATGGGGTCGCTGCACTCTGCCCTTGCGCGCTTGCCCAGCGAGAGCAGCGCGCGCAGCAGCGCAGAGCCTGAGCCTACGGTGTCGCCGTCGGGACTTTTGTGCATGAGGATGAGGACATCGTCTGCACCCTTCAGAAGTTCGGCTGCCTGTGCAGCACTTACTCTTCCCATGTTTCCTCCTCTTCTTCGGCCTTCGGAGCCTCTTTGCGCTCAAGATCGTTGAGGATTCGGGCGATGCCTGCGCTGTATTCGGTGGAATCATCGGGAATAAAGTGAAACTCCGGCGTGCGGCGCATCTTGATGCGTCCGTTCATCTCGCGGCGGATATAGCCTGCGGCGCTGTTGAGCCCTTTGCAGGCTTCCTTTGCTTTCTCCATGCCCTCCATCGAGCTGATATACACTTTACAATGGGATAAATCGTTGGAAAGTTCTGTTTTGATGACCGTCAGGAGAGAGTTGATGCGTGGGTCCTTGAGCTGGCGCATGATGTCGGTCAGTTCGCGTTTTACATCTTCTCCGGTACGGTTGATGCGGTATCCTGCCATGAGCAGCTGCCTCCTTCTTTGTCAATGGGTACAACAGCCGGACGCCCCCATAAAATGGGGAGCAGTCCGGCTGTTTCCTGTTCTAAATTTCCTGCGTCCTGCCGGAATTAGTCTCTGTATTCTTCGATCATATATGCTTCGAAAATGTCGCCGACCTTGAGGTCGTTGAATTTTTCAAGTCCCATACCGCATTCGTAGCCCTTTGCAACTTCCTTCACGTCGTCTTTGAAGCGGCGCAGGCTGCTCAGGTGGTCGTCTGCGATGATGATGCCGTCACGCACAATGCGGATCTCTGCATTTCTGGTGATCTTGCCCTCGAGGACATAGCAGCCGGAAACGGTGCCGACATTGGTGATCTTGTAAAGCTCGCGCACTTCGGCACGTCCAAGCTCCACTTCTCTTGTCTTCGGAGCCAGCATACCCTTCATTGCGTTTTCGAGGTCCTCAATCGCATCGTAGATGACACGGTAGAGCTTGATCTCCACGCCGGAAAGCTCTGCCATGTCGCGTGCAGTCGGGTCCGGACGGACGTTGAAGCCGACGATGATGGCGTTGGATGCTTCTGCCAGCATCACGTCCGATTTGCTTACGGCACCTACTGCGCCGTGGATCACTTTTACATGAACCTCGTTGTTGCTGAGTTTTTCGAGGGACTGTTTTACTGCTTCTACGGAGCCCTGTACGTCTGCTTTTACAATAACAGGCAGCTCTTTGACTTCGCCTTCCTCGATCTGGGCAAAGAGGTTGTCGAGGGTGACCTTCTTGTAGGAATCGAATTCTTTTTCTTTTGCTTCCTGTTTTCTCTGCTCTACAAGCTCACGGGCAAGTTTTTCGTCCTCAACGGCGTTGAATTCGTCACCTGCTGCCGGAACCTCGGCAAGACCTGTGATCTCGACCGGAGTGGACGGACCTGCTGTTTCGATGCGCTGACCCTTATCGGAGAGCATCACGCGGACACGTCCGACGGAGGTGCCTGCGATCACGGCGTCGCCGGTGTGCAGGGTACCTGCCTGTACGAGGATGGTTGCAACCGGTCCGCGGCCCTTGTCGAGCTTCGCTTCGATGACAGTACCTCTTGCCATACGATCCGGGTTTGCTTTGAGCTCGCGCACATCGGCAACGAGCTGGATCATCTCAAGCAGCTCCGGGATGCCCTGCTTTGTTTTTGCGGAAACCTCTACGCAAACCACGTCGCCGCCCCATTCCTCGGTCACGAGTCCGTGTTCGGTGAGCTGCTGTTTTACGCGGTCCGGGTTTGCAGTTGGTTTATCCATTTTGTTGATGGCAACGATGATGGAAACGCCTGCTGCCTTTGCGTGGTTGATGGATTCTACCGTCTGCGGCATGATACCATCGTCTGCTGCCACAACGAGAACGGCGATATCGGTGATATCGGCACCGCGGGCACGCATGGAGGTGAATGCCTCATGTCCCGGAGTATCGAGGAAGGTGATCATCTTGTTGTTTACTTCCACCTGATATGCACCGATGTGCTGGGTGATGCCGCCTGCCTCGGTGGTTGTTACCTGTGCGTGGCGGATAGCATCGAGGATGGAGGTTTTACCGTGGTCAACGTGACCCATAACAACAACGACCGGAGGACGCTCCACAAGGTTGCTTTCGTCGTCCTCTTCCTCGGTGAAGAGGCGGTCCTCGATGGTAACGACCACTTCTTTTTCAACCTTTGCGCCGATCTCCATGGAAACCATCGCAGCGGTATCGAAGTCGATGACATCGGAAACGGAAGCCATCACGCCCAGCATCATCAAACGTTTGATGATCTCAGCAGCCTGGATCTTGAGCTTGAGCGCAAGATCACCGACGGTGATTTCATCCGGGATGGTGATGGAGAGCTTCTGACGGCGCTCGCGCTCGATTTCGAGGCGGCGCATCTTCTCTGCTTCTTTGTCCTTTTTGGACATGAAGTTTTTCTTCTTCGCATTGCGTCCGCTGAATTTCTGCTTGTGGATGTCGGAGCCCTTCGGGGTCATGTTGCCCGGTGCGATCTGCTCATAGCGCTCGTTGTATTTATCGAGATCCACGTTGGCAGCGCGCATATCTACATGGCGAACCCCGGTTCCGTCGTCGGTGCGGGCAGCTCTTGGTGCAGCGGATTCTGCCGGTTTTGCAGGAGCCGCCGGTTTTGCCTGCTGCGGCTTTGGAGCTTTCGGACTGTTCTGTGTGCGGTCATTGCGGTTGTCGCGGTCATTGAAGCGGCGCTCCCCGTTGTTCGGACGGTCGCTGCGCTCGCCCTGCGGACGGCGGTCATTGCGGTCGTTGAAGCGGCGCTCCCCATTGTTCGGACGGTCACTGCGCTCACCCTGCGGGCGGCGGTCATTGCGGTCGTTGAAGCGGCGCTCCCCGTTGTTGTGGCGGTTTTCTCCGGTGCGCTCACTCTGCGGGCGGCGTTCGCCCTGCACGCGGCGGCTGTCGCTTTCTGCTGTCTTAGCAGGCTTCGCAGCTTCTTTTGGTTCCTGTGCTTTTTCTTCCTTCTTTTTGCCGGAGGCAAAGTAGGTATCAAAATTTTCTACGCTGTGATCCTTGGTATAGGTCTCAAACACGATGTTTAGCTCCTCCTCAGTTAAGGCAGTCATATGTTTCTTTTCTGCGGCATTGGGGTCTTTGAGCAGCTCTGCTACATCCTTTGCCGGAACATTCAGGTCTTTTGCGACCTCATTGAGTCTGTATTTATCTATCATTGTGTGCTATTCCTCCCTCTTGATCCCCCACGGCTTGCCCTGTTCGCTCAATATCCTGGCGAACCCTTCCTCCGTTACTGCAAGAACGCCGGTCGCCTTTCGCAGGGCGGTGCCGATCTGTTCCTTTGTAAGCGGAAGCTCAAACACGGGGATGTTTTCTTTTTTACAGAAGAATTCCACTTCTTTTGCTGATTTCTGGGACAGGTCACAGGCGAGGAAAACCGCCCGCACCTTATTGGAAGACAGTTCTTCCTTCACTTGGTCGAATCCCCACAGAAGGAATCCGGCGCGGTGACAAAGGGAAATGGTCGACTGCAATTTATTGTTCACCTTTGGACAGTTCCTCCTTGAGTTTTTCCACGATTTCCGGTGGGATCGGGCAGGAGAAGGCACGTTCGAGCTGGCGTGTTTTGATTGCCTTTTCAAGACAGGTCATATCATTGCACACATAGGCTCCCCGCCCCGACTTCTTTCCGCGAAAATCGATGCTGATTTCTCCGTCGGGTGCTTTCACCACACGGATGAGCTCTTTTTTCGGCTTATGTTCTCTGCATCCGATGCACATGCGCATCGGCACTTTTTTTACGGGCGCATTGTTTGCCGGCATATTATTCACTCCTACCTGTTTCCCGCTCAAACTTCGGGATTATTCTTCGTCCATCTCAGCGGACTGTGTATCCTGTGCTTCTTCGGATGGTGCTGCTGCTTCCTGCTCCATCACGCTGTTTTCGGAGCCGATGTCGATTTTCCAGCCGGTCAGACGGGCTGCAAGGCGCACGTTCTGCCCCTTGTTGCCGATGGCAAGGGAGAGCTGGTTTTCCGGCACGATGACGCGGCAGCTCTTGCTTCCCTCCGGGTCCACGGTCACAGAGAGGACCTCTGCCGGGGAAAGTGCTGCGGCAATCAGCTCCTCCGGCTGCTCGCTGTAGCGGATGACGTCGATCTTTTCGCCGCCCAATTCCTCCACGATGGCAGAAACACGGATTCCCTTCGGACCGATGCATGCGCCGACTGCGTCGACGTTTTCGTCCTTGCTCCAGACAGCGATCTTGGTGCGGGAGCCTGCCTCACGGGAAACTGCTTTGATTTCCACGGTGCCGTCCTTGATTTCGGGGGTATGCAGCTCAAAGAGGCGTTTGATGAGCCCCGGATGGGTACGGGAGATCATGAGGCGCGGATTTTTGCCGTTTGTCATCACATCCACTACATAAACCATGATATGCTGACCCTCATGCAGCTCTTCCCCCGGAACCTGCTCGGATTTTGGGAGGATGGCTTCGGTCTTGTCGATTTCGAGCGTGATGTTGCCGCGGATGGGGTCGATGCGCAGGATCGGTGCGGAGATGATCTCAAATTTGCGGCCCTGATATTTGCGGATGGTCTGTTCTTTTTCTGCTTCGCTGATGCCCTGACGGATGACGTGCTTTGCAGACTGGGCAGCGATGCGTCCGAATTCCTTTGTTTCCAGCGGGATCTCCACCTGAGAGCCGATGGAAGCGGTTTTGCTGTATTTGGTAGCGTCGGCAAGGGAGATTTCGGTTTCGGGATCGAGCACCTCTTCCACGATATTTTTGCGGATGGCAACATAGAAGCGTTTTTTCTCCGGATCGATTTCCACGATGTTGTTGTCGGTGCCGCCCATGTCGCGTTTTACCGCGATGGAAATGGCATTTGTGATCTTTTCAATGAGGTAATCGGTGGAAATGCCTTTTTCCACCTTCAGCAGATTGAGTGCTTCAAAGAATTCATTCTTATTCATGAGGCGTATTTCTTCCCTTCTAATCAATATCTTTACTCATATCTATTTCTTCATGCAAACGGATGAAGGCAGTATCCTTTTTGGCAATGGTTTTTTCTTCGCCATTGCACACCATGGTGACGGTGTTTTCGTCGTGGCGCACCAGCTCACCAATGAGGTCGCGCACGCCGTTTTCCGGGCGGATCAGGCGCACTTCGATCGGCTGACCGAGGTAACGCTCAAAGTGCCAGTCGCGCACAAGGTCGCGTCCGATGCCGGGGGAAGATACTTCAAAATAGTACGCCTGGCTGATCGGGTCTGCCTCGTCGATGATGCTGTCGAGCCGGCGGCTGACGTTTTCGCAGTCATCAATGGTGACTCCGCCCTCTTTGTCGATAAAAATACGTAAATACCAGTACGCTCCTTCTTTTTCATAGCGCACATCCCAGAGGGTCAGCCCCATTTCCTCCACCACCGGCTTTGCGATGGCGGTGACGATCTCAACCGTATTGCCTTTCTTTGTAGCGGACACTTTGCTCCATCCTTTCTGTAACATAAACAAAAGAGCGGGGCAGCGCCCCACTCTTTCCTCGACCTTCTTATCTGACTGTTTATACTCTACCATATATTTCGATGGAATGCAAGCCTTTTTTCCCATGTTTATAGGATATTTCCATTTATTCCTCCATCTGGCGCCCCAAAAATCCTGCCGCTGTCTGGATGAGCTTGTCCTGCACCTCGGTGGGCATCTCGTCCTCCTCGGACGACAGGAACAAAATCGAGCCGCACACATCGCCCGAAGCGATGATGGGATACTGCACCGAAGCCCAGCGGTCCACCCCCTCCACAGGCTGGAAGCGGCGCCCCTCATCCCCGGTGTAGATATAGGACTGGCGGTGCTCGATCATCTCCTCCAAAGAGGAGGAGATCCTGCGCTCCAAAAGCTCCTTTTTGGGGACACCGGATACCGCCACGACATGGTCGCGGTCGCATACGACGACGGGGCTGCCCGAAATTTTGTGCAGCACCTCGGCATACTGTCCTGCAAAGGAAGAAATTTCCCCGATGGGGGAATACTTTTTGAAAATCACTTCCCCATCGCTGTCTGTATAGATTTCAAGCGGATCGCCCTCGCGGATTCTCATGGTGCGGCGGATTTCTTTCGGGATCACGACGCGCCCGAGGTCGTCGATGCGCCGCACAATACCGGTTGCCTTCATAAATAATTCCTCCTAATACTATATCTTAACAAAATGTATCCTGATTGATGCAGAAATAGTATTTGCAGGCAATGGTGTTTTATACAGATTTTGCGTTTTTTGGAAAAGCGGTGTGAAAACAGCTTTTTGGCTAAATAATGTTTCATCAAACAATAAAAATCCTCCTTTTGTCCGCTTTTCTGCATCAAAACAAAAGGAGGATTTTTTTCGTTTTTACAGGGAACACGGGGGTCCTACCCATGATGCGGTTCTTCCAGTACCCACGGCAGCTTCAGAGAGAACTCCAGATCAAAATGCGGGGTCGGGAAATCGGGCGCCCCGTACGGGTAGGTTTCATGGGTGCAGATCCCCATTCCCGCATCATACAAAGGGGAAGGGTCTGTGCCTTGCGTGAGGATCGTTCCGGCGATGCGGTAGCTGAATTGATAGCAGTCCCCGTTTTCCGTAGGGTAGAGCTGACCGACATAGGTGGCTTTTTCCGGCGGGATATCAAAAGCATCCAGAGCTTGGAGCGTCAAAGAAGGGAACTTTCTTTGCTGAGCCAGCAATAAAAAATTGCGGCAATGCCCGCACTCGCATCCCCATTTCGAAGCCTTCGCATACCAGGAGCGTGTGGCATCTTCGTCCACTTCCACCAAAGTTCCAAAAAAGTCGTATCTTACCATCGAAATTCCTCCTTTACCTGTTTTTGCGATACTTAAATGTCAGTCCGCACAGAATGCCGGTCACAAGACCATACACTGCATAGATCGTGTAGGTAACAAAATTGCTCCACGGGAAGGAGAGCTGCGGATTGTGAATCGCATACAGGATAAATAGGAGCGCAGCAGTCACAAAAACGATGCTGATGAGTCGGTAGCAGTGAAATTCACTCATAAGATCATTCCCCTTTTTAAGTACGGATCAAGGCTTTTTCATTCGTTGGAGCGCAGCACCAGCACCCTCATGCTGTCTGCGATGTATTTGATGCGCTTTGCGTCAAAATTTTGCAGAGCTTCTATCAAGGCATCCTCTTTTCCGACGATGTTTTCTCCGTCAAAAACCAATGCGTTCCACAGATCATCCAGTGCACAACTCAGCTCGCTGTTGTTGGTGTATTCCTTGGCGGCATACACATTGCTCAGTAAAGCCTCCATATCATCTGCATCATATCCGTTTTTTAAATTTTCCACCTTATCGATTGCAAAAACGATCATCGTATGGCAGGACTGTTCTTCATATTTCATATGCTGCTTGTCGCTGAACTGTTTTCCGGCGAAAAAACCGATTCCTATCGCTGCAAGAAAAGCCACCGAAATCATCATTTTGCAAAGCTGCTGATTCATAGAAAATTCCCCCGATTCTGAGCCGCTGCTGTTTTTTCTATATGATACCACAAAATCAGGAAAGATTCTATCCAAAAGATTTTGATGGATGTGACAGAAGGCATGATCGAACAGCAATGATTTATTCGAGGATATTCCTTCATATGAAGAAGTTGCAGCGGAAGGGTGGGAACAATATGTTTCAAGCTGATTGAGGTCAACAACTATCCTGTAGAAAACAGCGATGAGCTGCGTATCAGTAAAAAAGCAGGAAGCCTTAAAAAGGTTTCCTGCTTTTTTTACGTTTATCTTGGATGCCTGGGAGAAAAGCTGCCGGATGGTGTCTTTCAATTTCTTACAGCTCAAATGTATCTGCCACCTTATTGATGACATTTACCAGAATCTGAACGCCCAAGCAAAGACAGTCTTCATCTACATCAAATAATGTCTGATGGAATGTGAATTTTCCAAGGTCCTCCTGTTTTGTTGTTCCAATATAAAAATAGGAAGACCTTATTTTTTTGCTGAAGTAGGCGAAGTCATCATATGCCATCTCCGGTTCCTGCATATAAATAATATTTTCTTTTCCCACGATTTCTTGGCATGCATCTTCAAACAAATCGACCAGCGCATCCTCATTTCTGAGTGCAATGCTGATTGGCTCCACTTTAAGTTCATAAGTGCATCCATTCATTTCGCAATGGTTCTTTAAAATTTTTTCCATACGTTCAAAAATATAATCTCTCACATCATTGTCGAAGCTCCGGACGCTTCCGCCAAAAGTCACCACCGGCTGAATGACATTTGGTGCCTTTGGTGTTCCGGAATTAAAAAAGCAGACCGATAAGATCGCACTTTTTATCGGGTTGAGTTCTCTGGAAACAATATTGAGGAATGCAGAATATACTTCTACCGCTGTCATCATGGCATCTCTGCACTGATGGGGGTATGCCACATGTCCTCCGGTCCCTCGAATCACAATGTTGAAGTTATCAGCACTTGCAAACATTTCATTTCTGCGCAAATAAACCTTTCCTGCCGGAAAATCCGGATGTGTGTGGCACCCAAGCATAATATCGATATCATCCACTCTGCCACTCTCAACGATTGGTTTCGCACCGCCCGGTGCCGGACCCTCTTCCGCAGGTTGAAACACCACCTTCAGGGTTCCTTTTAATTCATCCCGGTGGCTGGAAAAATATTTTAACACGCCCAGCGCCCATGTCATATGAACATCATGACCACACGCATGACAATATCCCGCATTTCTCGAGTGATACTCCACCTCCTTCAAGTCAACGATGGCAAGTGCATCCATGTCTGCCCTCAGTCCGATCACCCCGCCGGGCTTTGTCCCTTTTACCGTAGCAATGATTGCTGTTTTGCAAAATCCCTTTTCTATTTCAACATCCCATTGCGACAAGAGCTCTACAATGCGTCTTGAGGTACGCACTACATCAAACCCGATTTCCGGGTGCATATGAAAATCTCTTCGGTAGTCAACCAGTTCTGCGCGATACCCATTGATACAATTCTTATCCATTTTCCTTCCCCTTTTTTCTGAGCAGCTTTTTATTATCTTGATTATTTTTTAAGCTAAATTATTTTTATCCTTCTTATTTCGTCCATTTATTGTTGTAAATCGCTGTATATCTCATTTTTAATAATCTTGATAATATCTATCTTATCACACAAGAAGCAAGTTTATCAATATATTCGCTGAAATTTTGTGTAAATATGATTTTTTATTATCTATATTGCACATTGTTCATAAAAATCTTTTTGTGATACCGCAGCACACGCGATACATCTTTTATAACTCTTGACCTTTCCCTTGCAGCGTGATATTCTCATATGTAAGTAATATTTTATCAGAGGTGCATCAATGCAGCCATCAACAAAACAAACACTCATCAAAGCAACATATGATTTAATATGGGAGCAGGGGATCGAGGGGATTACCATACGGAAAATTTCAAGCCGTCTTTCGCTTAGTTCTGCTGCACTTTATCGTCATTTTGATAACCTGAGCGAGCTCCTCACCTATGCTTGCATTAAATTTTTAGAGCCCTGCATCGAAGATTACAAGCTGATTGAACTAAATACTGATAACCCTTTGGATATTTCTCTCAGAATGTGGAGCACACTTGCAAAAAGATCCTTCTATACACCTCAGATTTTTTCTGCACTGTTTCTCAGTCCATACCGTGCAAAGCTCCCGGAAATCATTCAGGACTATTATTGTATTTTTGCACAGGATGTGTTTAATGTAGAAGAAACCTTGCATTACATGCAGATTTTAGCACATATCTTTTTTCAGAATCGGGCATACTTGCAGCTGTGTCCCCCGCTTTCTTCCGAAAAATCGATTGATACACTCAGCGATCTTACTTTTTATACCTATTCCGGAATGCTTGCTATACTGGCCCAAAAGGAGTATCCCGTAGCTGAGGTGGAGGAAATGCTGGAAAAATTTGATGCATGCTTGATGCATATTTACAATACAGAGCTTTGAGATACACATTCCAGAACCCTCTGGTTTATCTTTTTTGGATATAGAGATGACCTTTTGCTGTGGTTGTACCCTACAGCAAAAGGTCTGTTTTTTATTTCCTGTTTTTATCAGTTTACCAATCAAACGCAGTTGTGCATCCTTCTGATTTCAAAATCAAGACAGCGGTGTTTGTATCTGCTGTCAAAGTGCCTCAGAACGGTAATTATGCAGTACGGGAAGTACAACCATTTCATACCCTTGTCTGCACTCACTAAGAAATGCTGTATTTTTCTTCACTTCCTGCTCTGTAGAAATATACTCCATCTGGATTTGATTTTCTTCTGTTATCACAAGATGGGCCTGCTTCTTTTTCATCACTGTATCAATAAGGCTTTGTACTGATTCGCTGCCCTTTTCCGCTCCTTTTGCAAGGGTGATTTGAACCATAACAACTTTTTTGTCTGCTGTTCCGCTTGTTAGATAATTTGTGATCTGTACATAGATGACCTCTGCAACGAGGGCATAGAGCACTAACTCAAAATCATATATCGTCAGCAAAATGAGCACAATAACACATTCCACAATATTAAGGACCTGATCCAAAGGTAATCGCTTCAGGAGCGTTGCTTTAAGTATTTTCCCCACAGTATCCGAACCGCCATAGGAGAAGTTGCTGCTGTAAGATAACCCAAATCCCAAACCATAGAGGATGGAAAACAACAACACTGCAAGCAGCTTATCCTCAAAGACAATATGAAGTGGAAGAAACCTTGTAAAATACATCGTCAGTGGATACACAATGGCAAGAAATAAGATTTTCAGTACTTCTTTGAATCCCAATGTGAACCATGCCAAAACAGACACTGCCATCGTAATCAGATAATAAATCAGTGCATAATCCAATGGAATAAATCGGCTCATCGCCATTGCCAAGCCGGTTGTACCGGTGATTGCCAAACCATTTGGAACCGCAATGCAGGATACTGCAATACCGCAGAACAGGCAGCTTAAAATCAACTTTGTGAACAGAAGCAGATTGTTTTTATTCTGCATTTGATTCAACTGCATCATCTTCCGTCTTTACAGTAAATTTTGCAAACAATGCAGTACCGATGATCGGGATCAAAAGGTTTGGTACAAATGGGTCGATTGGGAACCAGTCGTATCCACCTGCATTGTAAATCAGCATCGAACCTGCACCAAGCAGCATTGCAACCGCACCGGATTTGATATCATCTACCGAGAACTGCATCATCAACGCACCAAACATTGCAGGAAGCAGGAAGTTAAAGCTGTTGCGAATCCCTTCCGGCAGAGAATTGATCACTGCGCTGCCAACAATAACACCCACAACCAGCAATACAATATTTACAATAACAGATGCAGAAACGCCCACACTGGAAATAATAGAAGCCTCCGGGGTGCCGGGCTTGGTATCCGTAGCCTTCAGCGCAGCAGATGCACATGGAATACGCAGATTTCCGATGTTTCCAGAAAGGAATGCCATATAAGTACCCGGAACGCCCAAAACCGGGAAAAATGAAATCGGCTCGATGAACCACCATACTGCATTGATGGAAAGCTGTGCAATCAATGCGATTGCCATTGCCTCCTTACTCGGTACGATTCCGTATATGAATGTAACAGCAAGCGGTGGAAGAAGGACGATAAGAGAACCCAGCCAGCAGGTAAATTTTCCTATTTTAACAATTTGGGGGATATATTCGTTGTTGTAATAATTTTTTCCATCCATTTGAGCACCCTCCTATAAAACAGCTGCAACAATCATGCCGCCCACCATCGCCAAAGTCAAGCTCCATTCGTTGAGCCACTTTTTCTTGGTTTTCTTATAAGCCTGCAAAACTATCAGCATAATGACTGCGCCCACAACCATAGCCACAGTGCTTGCGTCCATGCTTACTGCATATCCAGCGTTCAGATAAGCGTATGCACCAAGCATTGCACCGGTAGAAATAGCACCAAAAATTTTGGCAGATTTTCCTGTGAATTTGCTTGTGATCTTGCCCATTTTATCCGTTGCAAAAGCTGTGAATATAATCCAGCCGATGCAGCCCAAAGCCATACACCACAATGCAACACAGAACACTTCCGGCGGCAAATTTGCATCACTCAGGGAATAGCCATAGGCCTCAGCTGCAAACTGAGCTGCCAATAATTCATAAGCCACATTTCCAATGTATGCAAGACGCATCAAGCCGGTGGGCGCGCCTACAACGACAAGAAGTGATACCATACCGATTACGATAACAATCGTCGGACCAACAGAAGAAATCAGACCCGTTTTAAATGCACTTTTTAATTTATCATCGCTGATTCCCATATGTTTTGCCGCAGTGAGTGACCGTTTGAGAATCAAAAACGCCTGAAATAAAACCCAGAAAATTGCCAGTGCTGTGATCCCCCACAGCAGCGGGCTGTTCGCTATGTGAGCATATCCTCCCATGATAGAAGTTCTCCTTTCTCTTTTGTGAACAATTATTTTCTTAAATCTGCCGTTTTATCAGAAGATATTGAATCACGATCAAGCCCCTCTCGATTCCTTGAGCTCTTGTGATTTGATTTATGCCTGATATTCAGCCGAAAGCCTTTCGATTGCTGTTGTCAAAAGTGCAACACCGATGCTTAGTGCATCCTCATTGATATCCCACTCAGGGTGGTGGAAAATAATATGTTTGCCGGGGATCTGGGTGCCAATGTAGACATAACCTGCCGGGCAAATCTGTCCATATCTGGCAAAGTCGTCATAACCCATCTCCGGTTCATTCAGCAGGCATACTTCGCCATTTTCGCAGCATTCCTTGATGCTTTCGCAAAAAACATCGTTCAGCTGTGGATCGTTCACCAATGCCGGTGTAACAAATGCCGCAGAAAATTCACATTCACAATGATTGACGGATGCAATGCCAGTAGCAATTTCTTTTAGACGCTTTATCATGTAATCGCGCACATTATTGTCCAAGGTGCGCATGGTACCGCTAAACTCTGCCGTTGAAGGAATTACGTTGGTCGCTTCCAGATTTCCTGCCTGGAATGCGCATATGGAAAGTACAGCCTCTTTTACCGGATTCAGTTCTCGTGTCATCATGGTTTTGAATCCATCTGCAATCTGCATTGCCGTTGCGATTGGGTCAATACTCTGATGAGGATATGCACCATGTGCACCAACTCCGGTGATTTTTACACTGAAGTTATCTGCACTGGCAAGCATTGCACCATATCGTACTGCAATACTTCCGACCGGAAAATCGGGGCTGCAGTGGATACCAATCATTTTTTGCACATCATCCAGTTTTCCGCTTTCCACAACGCCTTTTGCACCACCGGGTGCCGGACCTTCTTCTGCTGGCTGGAACACGATTTTCACTTTACCGGTAAAGCTGTTTTTGTGCTCATTGAGATAAATTGCTGTACCAAGTCCAAATACTGTGTGTCCATCATGACCGCAGGCGTGGCATACATTCGAATTTTGAGATTTATACGACACATCCTTGTTATCCGGTAACCCCAACGCATCAATGTCGCAGCGAACGCCGACGGTTATTCCTTCTTTTCCGCTGTCAATCTCAGCAATCACTGCTGTACTGAAAAAATCAGAAATATACGGAATATTGTATTCATCAAGGATCTCTTTGATTTTCGCTGAAGTACGAAACTCCTTAAATCCTGTTTCTGGATGCATATGGAAGTCGCGTCTCCATTCGATCAATTTATCGTTCAGGTACATCACCTGTTCCTGCTTTGCCATAATGTACACCTCTCCTATCCTATTTTAACTTTTTAGTTTGCTGTTTCATCCGATGTAATCATGATTACATCTAATATATAACATTCACAAAATAATAAGTCAATATGGATTCAAATATAATTGTTCACAATAAATTGTTATGATATTAACTCAAATGTAAAAAACAATCGTAAATACAGTGTTTCTGGATGGTTTTTTATTTTTGTTATTGACCTACAAAAAAATCTATAGTATGATATAAAATTTATGCTATTTTATCAATTTGCAATTTCATTTTATTATGGTCTGTAATTTTTTGATCAAAAATTGCTCAAAATTAAAAACCTGAAGAGATTTAATGCCTATATTGGATATTTATTTATAATATAAAATAATATTTTCTCCTGTATTCTTTTTTATGTTATCTTGTTTTCATAGTTGCTTTCTATCGTAATTTTGAAAAATCATCCGTACATTTTCTTTAATCCGTTGCCTCATTCCATTGAAGAACCCCCCCTTTCCTATCCATTGCTGTTGTATTTATTTTGTATATATTTACTGCCTGATATCCCGCCTTCAGGCACCGATCGATTGCGTATTGCAAAAGTTTTCCTGCTGACTTTTCCCCTTCTCCAATCCTTTTCTGTATCTTTTTCATTGAAAACAAAAAGCTCCCCGTTGTACACAGCGTACAACGGGGAGCTTTTTTACTGATAATAGAGGGTTCTTTCCTTAAACCGTCCCTCTCTTCCTGAGGGTCGGTTTGAGCATTTTGATTTCTACGGACTTTTCGTCCTCATTGAGCGTTTTTTCGATGATCGAAACCGTTTCGTCGATCGCTTCCTCCACAGGCTGGTGGATGGTCGTGAGGTCATATGCCTTCCACGACGCCATTTCCACATCGTCGTATCCAATCACCGCCAGATCCTCCGGAATCCTCAGCCCCAGCTCGTGCCTTGCAGCATCCACAACGCCCATAGCGATCAGGTCACTGGTGCAGAAGATGGCAGTCGGCGGATTTGCCGCAGAAAGCATCCGAAGCCCTGCCGCATACCCTTCCTTGTAATCGTAGTCCGATTTTTCCTCCTGGATCTGGAAAATCCCATGCTCGCGCAGCTTGGAATAAAAGCCCACCTTCTTTTCCATTTCTTCACCTGTTTCATGGAAAAACTGGATGTAGCCGATGTTGCGGTGACCCTTGCTGTAAAAATATTCTGCGGCAAGTCTTGCTCCCTCGATCGGGTCGATATAAACGATGCTGGTGTTGATATCCGGGATGAAGCGGTTAAACAGCACCACGGGGATGTCATCGTTCACGATCGTTTCGGTCAAAACCTTTGTGATTGCGGACGCCGTGATGATGACCGCATCCACCTGAAACTGGATCACCTTTTCAATGATATGGTCGATTTCGTTTTGCCTTGGGATCTTAAAAATCAAGCATTGCTTTCCGATATCCTGTATCTTTTTTGTGAATCTGCTGACCACACTGTTGTAAAACGGACCCAAACTCTCTCCAACTACAAGTCCAACAATATTCGTTTTTCCGCTGCTCATCCCGCTCGCAACAAGATTCGGACGATACTCCAGCTCTCTTGCCGCAGCAAGCACACGCTCCCGAAGGGAGTCCTTCACGCCGTATCCTCCGGCTGTGTTGAACACTCTGGATACGGTCGATTGAGAAACCCCTGCAAGCTTTGCAACATCTTTGGATGTAGCCGATTTTTTTACTGAAAGTTTTTTCGCAGACATACTTCTTCCTTCTTTAATACTGGATTATATAGAAGATTATATACTGAATCACAAAAAATGCCAATACCACGCCCTCGTGAATTCCAAAAGAAAACGGCATCACAGACTTTTCTTCTCCGTTTTGCTTCTCTTTGAGCAGGATCTTTCGCATCCCCCATGCGGTATATTGCTCTTTTTCGGCATTTTCTTCCTCACGCAGGAGGATGCTCAGCACATAACCCACGATCATGGTGATCGCAGCACCGATAAACGGATTCCACAGCCAATTTACATGGTAAACAGATGCAATGATGTAGCCTCCAACCAGCCCGGTGATAAATCCGATGGCAACGCCCTTATCGTTTGCTTTATAGGTAAACATCGCCAGGAGGAACGCACCGGCTGCCGGACCTGCAAAGTAGGAGATATATTTTCCCACCACGTCGAGAATGGATTTTGCGGTTCCGTTGAATCCGATGAAGATAACTGCGACCATGATGACACCGATCACAGCGGAAATCACCATGCTCACCTTGAGCGATGCCTCTTTTTCCTTGTGGAACAGCGGCTCATACACGTCCTTTGTAAAGACTGCGGTCATGCTGTTGAGCATCGAATCGACACTTGACATCGCTGCTGCAAATACGCCCGCAATGATGAGCCCGATGACACCCTTTGGCATTTCATGGAGGATGAAGGTAATCATGATCTCGTTGGAGGTTTCAAACGGTTTTCCTGCGTAGAACACAAACAAAATCGCGCCGACCAACAGCATGATGAAGTAGACGATATTCATCACAAATGCGCTGACTACGAAGGAGTTTTTTGCACTCTTGAGCGATTTTGCGGTCAGAACACGCTGCACCTGTGCCTGATCGAAGCAGAAATAGCGAATCCACATCATTCCGCCGCCGATCAGCGTTGCCCAGAAGGTATTTTCACGCGTGATGTCGAGCGAAAAATCGAGGGTATTGAGCTTGCCTGCCTCGGCTGCTACGCCCAATGTTTCCATCAGTCCCATTCCGCTGCCCTTGAGCGCGGTGCCGATCACGAGAAACACGGCACCCACCACAATGACCATCTGAATGCTGTCGGTCCAGATCACTGCCTTGATGCCGCCGATCATGGTATATGCCAATGCGATCACAACAACGATCGGCACAAGCACCTGAAAGGACCATCCGGTGATGGACTGGATGATGAGGACCGGGATGTAGACCATCGAGCTGATCTGAATGATGGAGTTTACAAAAAACTGCATGATTGCAAGAGCCTTCGAATATTTTCCCAGACGCTTGTCCATGTACTGGTAAACCGAGGTGACGCCCATACGGTAGATAACGGGAGTCGTGACGCTCAGGGCAAATACGATTGCCAGCGGAACTGCCACGTTTACCATAAACGGGTACATTCCGGACTGGTATGCCCAGCCCGGTCCCCCGATGAATCCGTTTGCGCTGATCATGGTCGCCGCTACCGACAGCGCAATCGGCACCCACGGCATGGACCTTCCTGCGAGAAAATAGTCTTCCTGTGTTTCGTTCTTCTTTCCGGAACAGTATCCAATCAGGAGCATCAAGGACAAATATGCGATAATAACTACAACATCAAGTGTTGAAATCATGTTCCACCTCATTTCTTTGGGTCTATAAAGGACAAAATCCACAGCATTCTTCGGCAGCAAAACAGGATGGGGAGTTTTCGTTTTGCAAAAGGAAGGTTTGCTGTGGATGAAAGTCCGTCAAAATACAGGCGTGGGCGGGACTGTGCATAAATTATGCCGTTAATCAGGAGGAGCCGCCCGATGCCTTGGCGATCGGTTAATTGGATGCTTTGCTTTTCTTGAGTGTTTCCGGCAGGAAGAACCAAACAGCGGTACCTGCCACAAATACTGCGATGGAAATGTAGAAGATCATCATCATTCCCATGCTTCCGGAAGCGGCACCTGCAATCGCAGGAACTGCGAACGTAGAAACGATTCGTCCGCCGTTAAAGGACATTCCGGAGGAGAGTGCGCGGTATTTGTCCGGGAACAGTTCGGTATAGTATGCACCCCATGCACCGGAGTATCCAACCGCAAAGCCGATTGCGATGGAAACAAGGTAGAAGGAGGTAATATCGTTTGCACCAAGTCTGCTGTAGATGAAAACGCATACTGCGCTCAGTGCCATGCCGATTGCCGGAACCTTTCTGCCGAATTTATCTGCAATGCTGCCCCATACAAGGTAGCCAAAGAGCTGACCTACGCCCTGCAAGCTGTAGATGGAGCCTGCCACAGCGGCGGTCATACCGATGTTGGTCACAAGGTATGTGGTTGCATTGTTGGAGAAGGCGGAGTATGCTGTGAAGTTTGCACCGGACAGCAGGATGGTCCCCAGTCCGATCCACAGGTACTTGCCCTGATACATGCTGAGATAGCTCACTTTTTCTCCGGTTTCTTTGCCTTTTTCGAGCATTTCCTTTGTATAAGCTGAATCATCCGGTACAAAGATGAGTGCCATCACAGCAGCCACAACAGAAGGGATGATTGCAGTATACATCAGGGTTTTCCAGTTTGCATCACCCAGTATGCCGTATACTTTTCCGCCGAAGATCATTGCCAGAGAGAAGAGCGCTGTCAGCGTTGCCGCGAGTTTGCCTCTGTATTTTTTGGGGAACATATCTGCCACAAGCGGCATTGCACAGCCGAACACGCCGCCCAGTACGATACCGGAGCAGAAGCGTGCTGCCTTCCACAGGAACACACTCGTCGGAGCGAGCATCGGCACAAAGGTGGTCAGTGCGATCATCAGGGAGATGCCGATGAGGGTCTTTTTCTTACCGATGCGTGTGGAGATCATGCCGAAGAGGAAGGTGCCGGGAATGGTACCGAAGGACATGACTGCAAAGATTTCTTCCGACTGCTTGAGCGTAAAGCCAAATCCACCGGCGGCAGCTTCTGCAATCATGGTGGGCTTGATGAAGGTGCCCACCATAAAGTTATAACAATAGAAGAAATAAATCAAGGCAACGGAGAGAAAAGCAAGCGATTTTTGAATTTTGGTATCATCTTTTCCCAAGATGATATCATTCTCAAGGACAGCGTTTGAACTTTCCATACAATACTATGCCTCCTGGTCGCCCATGTACATCTGTTTGAGCACATCCATGCCGTCAAAGGTCATCCATTCTTCTTTGATTTTTCCGTTGAGGACATGGTAATGGTTGATACCCATGATTTCGAGCGGTTTGCCGGATGGCTGACCGAAGAAGCCGATTCCTTCGTTGATGCCTCTGAGTCTCCAGCGTACTGCTACATCATAGCCGTCCTGTTTTGGTCTGCTGGTGCAGGTCACGCGCTCTGCCTCGAAGCTGCCGTTAGGAACGGATGCAAGGAAGCTCACGATCATGCCCTGGATCTCGTCGTAGCCGTTGAGGTCTTTGTCGCAGATGAAGTGGAGCACTGCGTTGTCATGGTAGTATTTTTTCACTTCGTTGATGTATTTGCAGTTGTAAACATGGTTTACCATTTCGAGCATCATTTCGCCCACGGAGTTGTCTTTTGCCTGATATTTTTCCGGCATGAACTGTCCTTCCATCGATTCACACAGACCGTAGCTGGACTGCAGTGGATTTCTCTTTGTTTTTGCGCCGGCTGCCATATTTTTTGCAACCTCGTGCGGGTCGAGTCCGAGCTGTGTTACGATCCACAGGTTATCTCTTACAAGCCACTCCTCGTGGATGCGGTTGTTGGTGGTAGCGCAGTCGATCACAGTGCGGAAGTTGATTTTCTTGCCGGTTGCAGGACCGAAGTTGCTGTCACCGAGGTTGGTTGCGGTGGAGAGCACACGGTGAGAGGAGAGGAAGCCTTCTGTTCCGTAGTCGGACCAGATCACGTTCTGACCGATCAAGCGTCTGTCCGGGAACGCGTGGAGTGTCTGAAGGGTGTTGGAGATAACGTCCTTGATGCCGACGAGGTTGGAGGAACCAAGATGCATGGTGATGTTGTTGTGGTAGGTATCGTAAATTACGCCGATGCCTTTTTCCTCCCAGATCTGATGGGTGATTTTCATGATATAGTCTACGAAATCACGGTATTGCGGGTCGAAGCCTTTCATCTTCTGCTCTCTTTTGGTCTGCTTGGAAAAATCGTTGTAGTCAAGCACACCAACCGGTGTTACTTCGTCGCCATTGCCATAGAATACCTTGTTGGATGTTGTTTTCATTTCAGGAACCTCCACTTTCTTTACTTCCTGTTTGATCTCCTGTTTGATTTCTTCTTTCATGATAAAATCCTCCTAAAATACGATTTTTCTATCTTCCCGACCCTCTTCGATGCAGGTTTTCTTTTGAACGCTCCGGGCTTCCCCATGAGAAAAGCGGGAAAATATTATTGAATCCGTTTTCTAAATTTTGCCTAAAAACCGTCTTTTTGCCTTAAAACTGAATACGTATTCTTTTGTTGCTCTTAGCATACCATGACGAAGAGCGTTTGTAAAGTACTTATTCGACCTTGCAAATCCAAAAAAACGAGTCCTAACTATACAAATTGTACAATGGCTTTTTGCATCTTCCCCATTCAGTCTATCCTGATTTCAAAGAACCCACAAAATCGTACTTCTGTTGGTTTGACAAAGTTTTTGCAGCAAATCCCCTGCTTTGCAGCCCCCAAAAAGTACCCACTGCTGACGATCGACAGCAAAATGCGTCCGGCACGCTGTGAGGATGCAGCAGTCATCCGTTTTTTCGCATCCCTGCACAAAAAAGGGGGGCGGGAAAGCAAGCTGCTTTCCCGCCCAAGTAAAAGGATTGATTAGTGGTTGTCTGCGTTATAGATCTGTTTTGTTCTCTCCAAAATGTCAAGACCCTGCTGTTTGAGCCAGTATGGAAGGTCGATGAGCACCCAGTTTTCGCTGAGCTTATCGCCCTCTCTGCAATATACGTCCACCACCTGCATATCTGCGGTGACCTGTCCGCCAGGCATACCGAGGAAGCCGCCGATCGGACGGTTGGTGAGGTTTGGCCAGCCGAAGAAGCACGCAAAATTGCCCTCTGCAAAGCGGCAAACGTGACCGTTGAAGGTTTTGTCGGTGAGGTTGTTGCGGAATGGGAGCTGGTGCTGCTCCTGATATCTTGGAATGGTGTAGGAGGCGCCGATGCCGCCCGGACCGTACCAGATCATGTTCGGGGACCAGGACAGCTCCAGCACCTCAGGAGGGCAGCCCATTGCGCCGCTCTTGTTGAGCACGTCAAGATCCTCTACCATTTTATTGACGAGTCGAAGGGTTTCTACGCCCTCCTCCTCCGGTGCATCCTCAAACAGAAGTCCGTTGTGGTTTCTCGGACCCGGATATACAAAGTAATTTCCGGTCTGCGGAGGCATTGGGTTCACGCCTGCCTGCTGCATAAATCCGATGATATCAACAAAAAGACCTGTCTTTGTGATCTTGCCGTTTTCTACACAGTTAAATTCCGCATAGCGCAGGCTGATCATTTTTCTTGTGTGCGGGATCCCAAGCCAATCCTTGTCGAACAGTCCCATAAAATGGCCCATGCTCATGACCCATTTGGTGTTGTCGATCTCGTTGGTTCCGCCAATGAAGATATCCTGTCTTCTCTGCATATGGGACAGGGACTCTTTGAGCGGAACAAAGAATACCTCTGCGGCTTTTTCCCTGCTGTCCTGCTCGCGGAACGGATATACCCCTTTGAAGTTGTAATCCTGTGCCATATATTTGTTCAAAACGCCCTGTACTTCGCTTGGAGCTGCCTTTTCCATCTCCTCAAAATAGGCTCTGACGAGATTTTTTTCGTTGATGTAAGAACTCATGATTATCCTCCCTGTATTTTTCTTGATCCGGGTAACATGCCTGTCGATTTATGATTCAAAGATCGCTTATTTTGAATACGTATTCTGTTTTTTATAATACTATCACCATTTTGTCGGAAGGTCAATCCATCCTTACCAAAAAACATTGATAAATTTATCCTGTCAACTTGTACATCTTATACCACAACACGAAGTGCAAGGGGAAAATCCCGGACTTTTTCTTTGTAAGGATCTCCCCCTCTCAGACTAAAAAGAGCATCGGTCCTGCTCCGTAAACGGAACAGAACCGATGCTCTGTATATTAGCTTCTATTCTATTGGGGAGCTCTTCACGCACCCGGACTCAGGGATCACTCCGCAGGAGCATCCATGGCAGGCTCCATCTGGACCTTCACCTCGGTGAGCTGCGGTTCGTCGATCGGGACAGCGCGGTCGTCCACATCCATCGGCTCCTCATCCTCCTCCGGTTCCTCCTCCCAGAGGGAATCGTACTCTTTGGGGTCCTTCTTGCGGTTCATCATGGCAAGGTTTTTCGCTGCCTGATACATCTCGGTGCTGAACTCCATCAGCTTCTTTTCATCCTGCGGCGGAACACGGTCCCCGCGTGAGATCCTGCGGAAAATTTCAAAGCATTTGATCTCGTCTTCCCATTTTTCCTTCTCGTCCTCGATGGCTTCCTTATCGTGCTCCATGTTTTCAAGGTTCATCTTGGCTTCCTGGAGCTTCTGGGTAAAGATCCTGATTTTTTCGCTGTTTTCATCGATTTCTTTGATTTGCAGATCGATGATATCTGTATTGGGTGCTTTTCCGGGCTCTTTTTGCTGTTCTTCTTTTTTCCGGAGCAGATAATTGCGCTGTTCCCGGAGCTTTTCAAGATAATCGGCATAGTATTGGGAAGCCTGCCCAATTCTCATAGAATACCATCCCTTTCTTTTTATCTCATCGATCCCCTGTCTTGAGTGTATCACACCGGATGCAAACAATCAAGCAAAATACCAAAAATCGGGATATACACCCTCTGATTTATATGCTATAATTACGATACCCAACAATACGGGGAGGGGGTTGACTATGAAAAAATTACATTCCTTTATCTTTACCGCTATGCTGTGTGCTCTTGTTCTGCTGAGTGCGACAGCCTGCATGCAAGCACCGCCGTCTGCACCTTCTGATCCAAACAGCGAAGCTGCCGAGGAACTGCCCACACTTTCTGCTGAGGAGCAGGAGGAGATTTTCGTCTGCGGCACGCAGGAGGAACGGGCAAAGCTCCTGAATGTACCTGTGCAGGAGCTCGATCAGTACGAGAAGGCGCTGTGGGAGCTTTGCAATGACGGCTCTCTGCGCAGCAGCTGGCAGGGTACCCCTGTCCCCACATCCCGGGCGGTGCCGGAATTTTACATTGATAAAATCGAACACGACGGGAGCAAAGCTGTACTTTCTGTCACACTTCGGGACGAGGTGTACTTTGATTTCGACACAATGAAGGAAAGCTGGGACAACGGATATCTGATTCAGATGCCGAGAAAGGATTTCCTCGATTCGTATATTCCGGTGGGGCATTCGGTCGTTGTGGTGCAAAACGAAACACCGGGACCTGTTTTTCTTTCCTGTGAATATACCCCCATCGAAAGCCCCGGAATGACCCAGCTCAAAAAACGCACCGAGCAGCTCTCTGAAGAGCTTGCCGCAAGCCCCAAGGTGAAGGAAAAATTCCCTGAGATCGACCGCTATCTTCTCAATGCACTCTGGCTGCATACCGCGTGTGTACGAAGCATCGAATCCCCGGAGGATGTAACGATGTACGACCTCGAGCACATCGAAAACTTCACGCTCAACTACAGCACCGCAACCATGTGGGACAAGGGGAATTCCATGCCGAATGAGGGCTATGTGATGGATGGCGAGCCGATCCGCTTTATGAAGCAGCTCAAATACGCAGAGATTTCCTGTCTTCTCAAGGATTACAGTGTCTTTGAAAATCAAGAGCTTGAGGATCTGATCCTTTATAGTAACACAAGCCAGATCCTGCCATCCAATCTCGATACACTCAAGCTGAAAAAAGTGAACCGTCTTGACATCGACTTCGATCGGGATTTTACCCTTGATTTGAAGGGTGCTTCGGTGAAAAGCCTGCGCCTTACCTCCTGGTCAGCCGGTATCCGTGCCTTCAAGGGCTGCGAGAAGGTGGAGTATCTCACGATTTGCAGCACCACAACGGATACCACGCTCATCAATCGGGATGCCTTTCCCAATGCAGAAAGCATCAATCTGGAGTTTTACAGCGATTTTCCGCGATTCCGCAACCTGAGCGCACTCAGTACCTTTGAGGACAGCGTCTATATCTCCATCGCCCTCAACTATCACGCGGCAAATCGCAAAACAATCGACAGCCTTGCCGGAGTGCGCATCACCCTGCTGACGCTTCAGCCTAAGGACGGACCCTATCCGCCTCCCGACCCCGACCCCGAAGCTCTGAGCAAAATCGATGTCGATCCGGACTTCATTTCTGTGATTGAGTAAATTGAATCTTGTTTTTAGGTGCCAGGTGTTCGTAAAACAGTGACTTGCGAAAATTAAGGAATAAAAATTATGGGTGTGTTGTATAAGTTCAACACGCCCATAATTTTTTATAAGGAATTTTATTCTTTTGCTTCGGTGGCACAGGACAGATATCGGTATCCATCGTCTGTGATTTGAATATTCAAGGTGCCAGTGCGGATGACGGTCACTTCATCGCTCGGGCTGTAATACTCAAAGGACAGCGTGAGGATATCCCCGTTCTGTTCTGCTTTTACAACCTTCGCGCTTGCCGCTCCCCCCCAAATATTCCAAGGCGTAAACCTCGTTTTCTTTGTCGTATCCCTCTGCACTTCTTAAAAAATCGGCGGAAACATCAAAATGGCTCAGGACAAAGTCCTCTAATTTCTGGGAAGGAACGGTTTCATCGATTTTCATATTGCTTTCGGCTTTGCGGTCAGGCTGATAATACTGTGAGGCGGTATAATAATTGATCAAGCTGTCCGGTCTTAAAGTTTCAGGATCTGTCCAATTTTGTGCGGTGATCGATGCCAGAAATACGGAATCAAAATATTCTGTATAGAGCTGTTCCAAATCTGTTGTATTCAATTTGCCTTCTGTCTGCTTCTGCTCAGAGGAAGGCTCCTCCTTCTTGACTTCTGCCTGCTCCTCTTTTGCAGACGCATCGTTTGCTTTCTCCGCAGTGCGTGGGCTGCATGCAGCAGAGCTTAGCAGCAATCCACATGCAAGCAGTGCTGCCAACACTTTTTTTGGGGAACTTGACATAAAACATCAACCTTTCCTGTATAGTTATTCATTTATGATATGGCATCCGAAAATCCATCCGCCATTCTTTATTGATTCCCTGCAATGTAATAAAACTTATCTTGACCTTCTAACTGTATTGTAGCAGAAATTTCTGTGCCCTCTACATCAATACAGGTTATTTTTAATGTGTGCTCCGCTTCATTTTTTTCGATTCTTTCTACAACCGGTGCAGGACCGCCTCCCATACCAAACATTGTTGAGAATAGGTAGGTATCATCAGATGCATTGTAGTTATCTGCCTGATGGAGGTATTCTCTATCCACCTTAAAATAACTTGTGATATATGAATCTATCGTTTCTGACGGTATCCCAATCGTTTCGTAATCTGACAGCTTTTTCGGATCGGTTTCCTGTATCTTATCAAGGTATGGACCCAATCCATTGGACTCATAAAAGTTGATCAGTCTTTCCGGTTTGGGCTTATTTTCCATATTCCATGTATCGTACATCATTCCTGCGTGAGCATAAGGTTCCAGATACCGACTGAAATATTCTTGTTTTTCTTCATCGGAGAGCTTTTGTTCTGATTCTGGCTGCTTGCTTTCCTCGCTTTTCTCGGGGTCTTTTGCTGTTTCCTGCGGCTTTTCCCCTTCTGGTTTCGGATTTTCTTGGGAAGAAGGCTCCTCCTTTTTGATTTCCGTCTGCTCCTCTTTGGATGCGACTTTATCTAACTCCTCTGGAGCACGGGAGCTGCACGCCGCACAGCTTAGCAGCAATCCGCATGCAAGCAGAGCTGCCAGCACTTTCTTTGGGGAATTTGACATAAAACATCAACCTTTCTGAAATGGATTTTCGCCGGGAG
This sequence comes from Oscillospiraceae bacterium, assembly GCA_020024285.1. Taxonomy (GTDB): domain Bacteria; phylum Bacillota; class Clostridia; order Oscillospirales; family Ruminococcaceae; genus Negativibacillus. Next base: position 229,560 of record JAHHTZ010000004.1, read on the forward strand.
CATCAAGCTCCAGCAGTGTATTACAAACAAAACATTTATTTTTTCAGCCAAGGTGGGCAATAATCGATGCTGGATATTCTGTATCCGGCATCGGTTTTTTTAATTTCAAAATTAGATTGACGTTTTGCCGCTTCTTCCGGACCGCAAGCGGTAAAAAATGTAGCCTGATAGGTGTTTGGTCCTATTTTCTCAACTGACACATCCCGAACGCTCCAACCTGATGTTCCTCCCACTACACAGCAATACAATTTACCATCTACATTTAAGAATTTTGTGGCTGGAACCCACTCTAACGCTTCGCCTGTAAAAACGGTGGAGTAATACTCAACAATTTTATCGAAGTCCATCGATGTTTCACAATAAAATTCCTGATTTATCTCAACGATCTCACGACTGAATTCAATGTCACTGCAAATCTTTCGGGGTATTTCTGCCGGTTCACACGTAGCCAGATCTAAGATCATCCTTACTGCTTTTTTATATAAATCGGCAATCTCCTGATTGGAAATATCGGTGCTTTCTTCCGCTTCCCCCTCTTTGTCATTCTCCTGCGGCTGCTTGCTTTCCTCGGGGTCTTTTGCTGTGTCCTGCGGTTCTTCTGGGGAAGCTGGCTCCTCCTTGTCCTCTGTCTGTTTCTGCTCGGAGGAAGGATTATCCTTCTTGACTTCTGCCTGCTCCTCTTTTGCAGACGCATCGTCTGCTTTCTCCGCAGTGCGTGGGCTGCATGCGGCAGAGCTTATCAGCAGTCCGCATGCAAGCAGTGCTGCCAGCACCTTCTTCGGGGAATTTGACATGAAACATCAACCTTTCTGAAATGGATTTTCGCCGGGATGCAGGTAAATTCTGTAGAGAGTATCTGTAATATATTTACAGATTTGGAATTCAGTTATAGTATACAACAATAAATTCACAAAAGCTATCCATCTTGTTTTTGTTCATAATAACTTAATAAATGTCAAACTATGACGAAATTCTGTGCTATATTGGGCATTTTAGAAAATAAGGCTCCGTCATTCCCCCCGCTCTGCAACGCTGCGGTTGTATCTATTTTCCGCTCCCCCATGCGTCAGGGGCACGGGCTGTCCGTCGGTTAGAGGATCGCCTGACGTAAATTTTTTCCTTTCCCAAGCGGATGCTCCACGATCTTTGGAATCTTATTGAGTATATTATACATGATTGAAGGAATCTGCCCCAATCAAAATCGTTGTAATTTATAATCTGTAAATAATTCATGAATAATATTGTTAAATTATAAACTAAAAAATCCCCCTCGTATTCCAACTCCGGCTTTGAAATACGCCATTTTAAGAAGGATTGTGCTATAAATTTAAATTAACAATATTGACACAGTGTTCATTATCTGTTATTGTTCAATTGTCCACATTTGAAGGATGTGTGTTTACTGCGGCATTTTTTCAATGCATCAGTAAAAGGCATCACAGCCGCAGCCATGCGGCCGCTGTTTTGTACCTCATCACGCAAAGCAGTGTGCCAGATCAAACCGTGATGAGCAGGACATTCTGCAACATTGTCTCGGACTTGCTGTCTAAGACAAGGTCTAAGGAGGATACAACAAATGAACAAAACAGCAACCAAAGTGTTGGCTTTGTGCGCAGCAGCAATGATGACCTTGACTGCCTGCGGCGGCAACAACGCTTCCAGCAACAACACTTCCAGCAGTACTTCAGGCGACAACACTTCCGCTCAGGCACAAAACAACACAGAGTCCAATCAGCCGGTAAACGCTGCTGACGTGATTGGAAAGCATGAGATCACCGATCTTGTTCTTCCAAAGCTCGCACAGAACGAGCTTACCACCTTCAACATCCTGCACAGTGAAACCAACGAGGACTTTGAAGTGCTCTTCAACCTCGTGGAAGGTCTTCTTGAAAAAGACAGCCTCGACAAACGTCACCCCTGTGTTGCTACCGAATGGGGCACCGAGGACGGCGGTCTGACCTGGACCTTCAAGCTCCGTGACGATTCCAAATGGGTCGATATGAACGGCAATGTGAAGGCAGACTGCGACGCAGAAGACTTCCTCACCGGTCTTGAGTGGATCCTCAACTTCCACAAAAACGATTCCATCGGTTCCACCATGCCTTGCCAGATGATTGCAGGCGCTCAGGAATACTACGACTACACAAAGAACCTCTCCAAAGAAGAAGCATATGCGCTCACCGCAGGCGAAGGCTCTAAGTTCCTTGAGATGGTAGGCATCAAGGCTCCGGATGCTCATACCCTCGTTTACACCTGCACCAGCGAAAAACCATACTTCGATTCTTTGATGTCCTACACCACCGGTATGCCGATGGATCAGGGCATGATCGACGAGCTCGGCGGCGTGGACGGTGTTCGCGGCATGGACAACACCAATATGTGGTACAACAGCTGCTACACCATGACTTCCTATATACAGGGCAACGAAAAGATCCTCACCAAAAACCCACAGTACTGGGATAAAGACTGCTTCCTGTTCGACACCGTTACCATGAAAATGGTAGAATCCAACGACGTTGCTTACCAGCTGTATCAGTCCGGTGAAGTGGACTATGTAAAACTGGGCGAGTCCGTTGTAAAAACCATCAGCGAAAATCCAAACCACGAGTTCAACAAATACCTTGTTCCAGACGTTCCTGCTGCTTACTCCAACCAGTTCCACTGGAACTACGACAAACACCTTGCAGACGGCACACCGGATGAAAACTGGAACCGCGCGATCGCAAACGAAAACTTCCGCAAAGCGATCTACTTCGGTCTTGACCTCACCGACTTCCTGCGCCGTGAGAACACCATCGATCCTCTCTCCTGCCAGAACGATACCTTCACCTGCGATCGTCTGAGCTATCTGTCCGACGGCAGAGATTACACCGATCTTGTAAAAGAGAAGATCAACCTCCCAAGCACTCCAAAGGTAGAGGGCAAACCACTGCGTTACGATCCTGAAAAAGGAAAAGAATACAAAGAAAAAGCAATGGAAGAGCTCAAGGCTCAGGGTGTTACCTTCCCGGTACAGCTCGACTGGTACATCAAAGGCGGCAACCAGGATGCACAGGACCGTGCAATCGTTCTCCAGAATGTATTCAAACAGTCCCTCGGTGATGACTTCATCACATTGAAGATCAACCAGTATGTATCCAGCATGGGTCAGGAGGTTCGTACTCCAAAGCTGCAGTCTGTTCAGACAAGCGGCTGGGGCGCAGACTACAGCGACCCGGAAAACTACCTCACTCAGCTTGTAAACAACAACGACGGTGCATGGTATGCAACCTCCTTTGAAAACATCAAGGACCTTCCGGAAACCGACTACAACAAAGAGCTGATTGCACAATTCACCGAATTTACCAGACTGGTAGAGGAAGCAAGCGCAATCACAGACGATAAGGACGCTCGTTACGAAGCATTTGCAACCGCAGAGGCATACCTGCTCGATCATGCTCTTGTAACACCTTCCAGCACCTCCGCTGCATTTGCACTGAGCCGCTTCAACACACAGGGCGAATGGGCAAAGGAAAAAATCAAAAACTTTGAAACCTGCAAAGACGGCTATACCTATGAGGAAATGATGGCTGTTAAAAATTCCAGAAAAGCAGACTAAGTTCTGCTTCCTACCGGCTGCTTCCATTGCGAAGCAGCCGGTATTTTTTTCTTTTTTGTGCCTCGTTCTCAAAGAGGGAAGGTCTTTTTGAAAACAGTATTTTTGAAGAAATTGTGACAAATGAAACAGTTCTTTCAAAAATGCAGGAAACTTTCTACCATAAAACATAGAAAATATGCAGGATAAAATCGAAAAAAATTGAAAAAAATCAAGGTGCATTATATAATGGTACGCGTTGAGTAAATATCCACACAGGAGGGTATCATGAACGAAAAATTTGTAAAATCCTTTTTATCCATCGCTCTGACACTGGCACTTTGTGCAGGACTTGTCGGATGCACAACACAGGACACCAATACTGCCACCGAGCCGGCAGCATCGGATGCACCCGTTATCGAAACCACCAACGACAAGGTGGTCACTGTTTCTGACGAAGAAACTGCTGCCCAATATCTGAACACCTACTTTGGCGTCACAGTCGATGACAAGCTGACAACAAGCGAGGGCTTTTACGCTGCGCTTGCACAGGTAACAGGGAAAGAGCTCCCTGCTGTTGAGGATGGGTTCAATGCAATGTCTGTTTTGATTTCGTCGATGGACGCTGCAAACTACACCGAGCTTGTTCTTTCCTACCCACAGGAAAAGGTAAAGGAACGCCTGACCACACACGGTATCAAATTTGAAGGGGAATCTGCCGACGCAGCCTACATCGCGTGTGCAGCTGACACCGGGCTCTTCTCCAAAGACCTCGCTGCAAAGGCAGCTGCAAAAGAGAGCTTCACAAAAGAAGAGATCACTAAGATTCTGATGAACGTTGTCAATGCAAACGGCGACGGCAGAAATTACCTTGCAATGTCCAACGATCCTGCAATCTACAGCAAGATCGAGAACGCCTGGAACTCCTTCCAGATGCTCAGCGATCCAACCCTCGAGGAAATCGGCAAAAACGCGGTGCTCAATCAGGTGACCACCGGTTACAACCTCAAATCCGACGTTTACAACGCAAAATTCCTCCCGGAACTCACCCTTCAGTACGGTCACTCTGACATCGGTCATGCACACCAGCTCATCGGGCTTTTGAACAGTGAGGACATCGTTGTAAAGGTTCAGCTCGAACCAAAGGTAAGCATCTACGAATACCTCCTCGAATGGGGTCCGGTTCCGGAAGCTACCCCAACCTATGAGGTAAAGCAGTTCGGCGACCGTTACCTCGTATACGCTGTAGAATATGATATGCAGCTTGAATTTGCAAATCTCAACGATCTTCAGCGTTTTGACAGCGTGATCAAAAAATACGCAAAGAAAAACGAAGGCAACGAAGCAGCAGTCGGTCTGATCGTGGAATCCTGGTGGCAGCCACTGTACACCACCACAAGAACCGATATGTCCAAAGATGATTTCCACGAGATCGTGGACTGCGTGATCCACAACGGGGATTACTCCATCCACCCGTTCTGCCTGACCGAGGACAAGGACACCATCATTCCGGAGCTTGAAAAATTGAGCGGCGGCTTGAAGGTAGAGCCTGTAACAAGATTCTGCAACACCGCATTCCATAACTACATGACCGGCGACGACTATCAGTAGTTTTTTGTCAAAAAGAGCCTCTTTCCGCACAAAGCGGAAAGAGGCTCTTTTTTATTTTCGTTTGACAAGCAGCTCCAGCACCGACAAAATAGCGGGATACATCACGCCGGCGCCCACCCAGATGATCCAGCTGTACCCCCAGTTCGCAGTGAAAAGGCTGTAAACGAGGTAGATCGCTGTGATCGTCAGCCAGTAGACGGTGGAAACCACTGCAATGATCTGCGGTCTGCCTTTTTTGCGGACGGAATACTCCCCCTCCTGAAGCAGTATCTGAAATCCGCCCCAGATCACGCCGCTGTAGACCATGCAGGCAACCCCGAGCGATACAATGACAAATCCAAGCGAGAGCATCCTAAGTATCAAAAAATCGTCGTCCTCATGGAAAATAGCACCGCAGAACAGCGGAACCACCGAAAGGATGCAGGCACAGGTCCCGATGATGTTGTTCCGATAGTAGGTGCTCTTGTACGCTTCCTTTCGGTCCTTTACCATCCCCTCGACGCCATACGCCGTTTCAAAGACTTCCTTTTCCAAATGAGCGTAGGAGCTTGTCTTGCTGTCGCACAGGATAAAAAGCCCCACCGCGATGCATACAAGGAGCAGCATCACGATCATGCCGACACCGCCTGCTGCATTTTCTGATAAATGATATTTTGGAACCTCGCTCATCCCTCCGAGAAGCAGGAGCGGAACCGGACAAAGGATGCACAAAAAGACTCCCAGTGCCATCGGCTTCGCTGTTTCGGATTTCGCACGGAGAAACGCATTTGCCTCCTCCATCGAAACAGTATACCGGTTCGTCTCCTCTTTGACGCAGGAGATTTTTTCCTCGATGTCGATGTCATCCTTGAGAAGATAGTCGGTGCTGACGCCGAACAGCTCCGACAGCCGGATTATTTTTTCAAGGTCGGGGATGGACTGCGCCCCCTCCCACTTCGAAACCGACTGCCGTGTCACCTGCATCTGCTCTGCCAGTTCCTCCTGTGACCATCCGCTTTTCTTGCGCAGCTCGATCAGCTTATCTGCAAAAATCATAAACGTTTTTCTCCTGTATGTTCGTCTTGTTCTGCCATCAGTTTACCATGTTTTGCTGCGGTACGCCACCAATCGGGACGATACAATTTGTCAACCGGCGGTTTCTTTTCCTGTAAACTGCGAGAATTTTGCCCTGTTTTCGCATTCGGGGGCAGAAAAAAAGCAGACGATTATAAAATCGTCTGCTTTTTTCTGTTTTTTCTTACCGCAGCTTGAGGGAATCGAGAAGACGCAGGGAATGCTCTGCCTGCACTGTGCTGCTGATTTCGAGCGTACAGGAAGCATCGGGGTACCATCGGTTGAGAAGCTGTGATACATGCTCCATATCGAGCGTCCCTTCGTCGAGGGCGCAGTGGCGGTCGGCGGTCCCATCGTTGTTGCTCAAATGAAAATGTCCCACCTTGCCGCGCAGCCCCTCAAGCCACGCTTCGATCGGCAGACGGGAAAACACATTGGCGTGTGCCACATCCACGCACAGGGAGAACGCTGGATGCTCCACCTCCTCCACCATCCTCCCCAAGGGGGTAAAATCGGGGTCGTAGAGGTTTTCCATGTGGATCTTGATGGAATCGTCCTTCTCCTGCAAAAATTCTTTCCAGAAGGAAAGGGAATTTTTCATCCACGACTCCTCCCAGTAGACCTGCGGACAAAAGCAGCTGTGGTAGACGATGCGTTTTGCGTTTAGGGCTTTTGCCGCCCGATAGCACTCCTCATACCGCTCCATCGTCGCCCTGCGGATTTTGGAATCATAAGCGGCAGTATTGAGATCGAGAAACGGTCCATGGAAGGAAAGCCCGTAGAAACCGCCCTCTGCCATCTCTTTTGCAAAGCGTTCGATGCTCTTCTGCAAGTCATCGAGAGAATGGGACATCGAAAATTCATACGTTTCAAACCCCACCTGATACGTTTGCATGAGGCGCTTTTGCTCCTCAAAATCTTCGAGCTGGGAAAGATAGATCGTTCTATGTGCCGTGTTATGCATCGTGCTGCCTCCCTTGGCGGATCGGTTGGTCGTTTTGCTCAAATGCCTTCGTCGTTTGAAGCGCACGGCGAAGGCGATAAAAACCCCACCGTTCGAGCATCATCGGGAACAGGCAAAACAGCCCGTACCCTGCATAAAAAATGCAGGTAACTGCACTGATGGGGTTGAATATGATCTGCGGTGCAAAGACGATCCTTGTCTGCTCCAGCGCATGACCGCTTAGGACGATCGTAAAAAGCAGGAACATCCAAAGGACGATGGTGCGGTCGCGGTTGTCAAAGCGATAGATGGAAAATGCGGTTTTCCCACGCAGTGCATATCCGCGGCTGTTCATCGACTTTGATTTTTCCACAAACTGCTCCAGTGTCCACGCAAGGACCACCGATACAACAGCGCAGGTGTTTTTTAGGTTCTTTCCCAAAGAGCCGCCTGAGATTTTTTTCCCGATGCCCTCGCGCGCGCGGCAGACTTCCCTCCATTTTTGGCACACCTGCGGAACGGTGCGCAGCAAAATTGCAAAGTACAGGGCAAGACGGGCGGACACCCGTCCCAGAAGATACCCCACCTTGTCGGAGGAAAACACCTGATACAGACATTCCAGCCACATCACCAGCGATGCGCCGCGCACGGCAAGCGATGCCCCGTATAAGAACGATTCTATGGTGATCTGATTGCCGATAAAATTGACGTAGACGTTGGTGACGCCAAAGTGATTGTAGGAGGCGTATACAAAGGGATAAACCGCCCAGAGAAGGCACTGGACCACGTTAAACAAAAGGGCTCTCCCCTTTTTGAGATAGACGCTGTACAGAAAGCTCGCCCCAAGGGAAATAAGGAGGAACACCGGGTGCGAAAAGGCGATCGTACTCCAAAACACCGCTGCAAAAAACAGAAAGAGGATCATCGGATGGTATTCTTCAAATTTCATATCATTCCATCATCCCGTACTTCGTTTTGATGCGCCAGAGCTTTTTGAGCATCGGCTCTGCCGCGATCCACAAAAAGATCGCCGTTGCCGCAGCCTGAATCAGATTGACCTGCAAGCCTGCCGCCAAAACAGCGAGGATCGCCGCTCCGTCGGGGAGCTGTGCCCGAGAGAGCAGACCGCTCAGGTCGAGCACCGGACCGGTCAGCAAGAGGATGACAGCAACTCCGTAAACCGCAAGGATCTTCTTGGTGCAGCGTTCCTGATGATGATAGAACAAAAGCCCCGAAACAAATCCGCACAGCCCAAACGCCAGCATCTGCCACGGGGTCCACGGTCCCTGCCCGAAGATAAAGTTTGACACAAGGCAGCTGAGTGCGCCGCACAAAAAGCCTGCCTGTGCGCCGAGCGCTGCGCCGGTGATGATGATGACGGCAGCGAGCGGCTTAAAGAACGGCACCCAGATAAAGGCGGTGCGCGCAACCGCCGCGATGGCACTCATCACGGCAATGATGATGAGCTCTCTCGCCTGAGGGCGTCGGTTTTCAAAGGAAAGGAAGAAGGCTCCAAGCGCGATGAGAGCCATGATTACGCTGAGAACATAGTATTTTCTCGGTCCCATATAGCGCACCAGGATCGTCAGGATCGGCAGGGTCAGGACAAGGAGCGCGCCGCTCAACAGCGTTTTTCCGCTTAATTTATTTGACACAGTTTGATCACATCCTCGTTGGTAATGGCATTTTGAAACAGGTGGCGGCTCATCCGGTTTGCCGCCGTGGTGTAGAAGCTGTTGCCCGAAAAGAATTTTCGCGGCGTTGTGGTCGTCAGGATGGAGCTGTCAAAAAACATCGAAATGCTGTCAGCATATTTTGCGCAGAACTCCACATCGTGCGACACCATCACGATGGTAACTCCCTGCGCTGTCAATCGCTTGAGCACCTGCGCGAGCTTTTCCTTCAAAAATCCATCGATGCCCTTTGTCGGTTCATCGAGAAGCAGGATCTTCGGGTCGGTCAAAAGCACCTTTGCAAGGGCGGCGCGCTGCTGCTCTCCGCCCGAAAGGTCGAAGGGATGCGTCTGCAAAAATCCTTCGCACTCCGTGTCCTGCACCGCCTGCGCGATCCGCGCCTTCTTTTCTTCCTCCGAAATTCCTTCGTCCAGCATCTCCATCAGATCCTCCTCCACCGTCTTGCAGACGAAGAGGGAGCGCGGGTCCTGCGGGAGCATCGCGAGATTTCCGCGGAAAAGCTCGCCTTTTTTGTACTTTTTCAGCTCCTTCCCATCGAGCAGCACCTTGCCGCTGTAGGGGGTGTTGATACCGCAGATGGTCTTGAGCATGGTGGATTTTCCGGCACCGTTGCCGCCCACCACGGCAAAGAGCTGTCCCTTTGGCACCTTGAGGGAGAGCCCGCGCAGGATGTCCCTGCCCTCTTTTTCATACCGAAACCACACTTCGCGCAGCTCGACGGCGATTTCCCGGTCGTCAGGAAGCTCCTCTTCCTCCACATGATCCACCGTGACGGGGCGGTTTTCGTACCGCTGTGTCAGCCAGCTGCGCCCTTCACGCACTGTCAGCGGACAAAATCCGCTGTCCTGCACGCCGTAGAAGATCTGCACCGGAGAGGGCAGCGCATAGAAAATATCACAGTGCTGTTCACGCAGGAGTGCGCCGATGCGCTCCGGCTTGTCGCACGCGACCACTGCCCCGTTTTCCATCACCACAACGCGGTCGGAACAGTGGAAAATATTTTCGAGACGGTGCTCCGTGATGATGACGGTGGTGCCAAGCTCAAGGTTTATTTTCTTGACGGTATTGAGAAAATCAGCAGCGGCAATCGGGTCGAGCTGGGAGGTCGGCTCATCGAGGATGATGACGGAGGGCTGCATCGCCATCACGGAAGCGAGGTTGAGCAGCTGCTTTTGTCCGCCGGACAGCTCCGACACGCTGCGGTGAAACCACCCCTCGATCCCGAAATAGTTTGCCATCTCTGCAACACGCAGGCGGATGGTCTTTTGATCGGTCCCGAGATTTTCGAGTCCGAACGCCAGCTCGTGCCACACCTTGTCTGTGACGATCTGGTCGTCGGGGTTCTGCATCACAAAGCCGATCTCCGAGGACTGGGTGCGAAGATCCCACTCCTTGAGGGGCTTGCCCCGAAAGAGGATGTCCCCCTCGATTTCTCCGTAGGGTGCAAGCGCACTTTTGAGCTGAAGGAGCAGGGTCGATTTTCCGCTGCCGCTCCTGCCGCAGACGGTGATATACTCCCCCTGTTCGATGCCAAGCTCCACATGGTCGAGCGCCTGCCGTGCGGACTGCGGATAGCGAAAACTTAAATTTTGGATCTTAAAATGTTCCATTTTATCTCCTCAAATATGATATAAACTGTTGGCAAAATCAGCAGCACAAGGTAGGCTGTGATGCCGATGTAAAAGACGGTGCTGCGCTGTGCCAAAACGATGGTCGGGATAAATTCAGAAGCTGCTGCCCCCTTGACCCAGCAGGTCACCATCACCGTGCAAAGCGCAATCAAAAGCACCTCGCTCCAAAGGTCGCGCCTCGTAAAGTGGTAGGACGAAAAGGACGTGCGCCCCTTTAAGCCGTATCCGCGGCTTTTCATCGAATCCGTTGTCGTGAGGGAATTTTCCAGCGCAAGCGAGGTGAGCGCCGACACCATCATCGTGCCGTTTTTGATCTGCTCCCTTCGCGAGCTGCCCTGTGTCCCCTTTCCGACACAGCTGCGCGCCGCCGAAATGGCGTGCAGCTTTCTCTCGTATTCCGGGATGAATTTTAAGATCATCGAAATGAGCAGCGAAACCGCCGGAAAACACGCCCCAAACAGATAGAGAAACTGATCGGATGAAACGAGCGCATTGTAGCAGACAAACCAGTTTGCCACCGTGAAAAAGAGGAACGCAAGCACCATGCCGTACAAAAGCGCCTCAAGGGTGTATGCTCTGCCGCCCAGATAGGTGAACAGCACCGTATCACCGCGCGGATTGAACAGCGGATTGATAAGCGATATTGCAAAAAATGCCGGGATAAAATATCCCAGCCTTTTTGTTGTGTTTTTTTCCAGCAGCAGCGCTGTCAGAAGGGAGCACAGTGCTGACACAATCAAATAGATCGGATGGGTCAGCACCATTCCCCAAAAGAGAGCCATCATCAAAAACGTAACGGTGACGATGGGATGAAAGCGGTTGAAGTGGTCCTTACGCTGCATAAGCAATGCTCCTTTGACGTCAAAGCTAAACGCGTGCGCCGAGGTCCACGCCGAGCGAGCAGGTGTAGCGAAATTCGATGTAGTCCCCGTCGCTCAGCTCATACACCGACACTCCGCGGTCCGGATACCAGCCGTTGACATGGTACATCCAGCCGGAGCCATCGCCGCAGTCGAACTCGTACAGGTGGTTGATGCCCTCAATGTAGTTGCTGCCAAATCCTGCATTCCAGCTGTATTCAAGCTGAATATCCGCGCTGCTGCATACACGTTTGAGCACGTCGAAGGCAGTTTCGCCCTCGGTAAATTCCACCTCGATCGGGTAAAGGATCATGCCGTCGCCGGGAACATAGCCGCTCTTGGACGGTTTGAGCTGATCCATATTGTCTAAAATCGTGCTGCAATCGATGGAGATCGTGGCAGTCATGGTCTGCTTGTCGGAGGGCTCGTCGCTGCGGTCTGCGTCCTTGCTTGGCTCGTTTTTGCCGGAATCCTTCTGCTCGATCTGGATGGAGCCTGGCTGCTGGGCAGCGGAGGGCTGCTCGGCCGGCGGCTGGGCGGCAGGCAGCTCGGCAGCAGGAGGATTTTCCATGACGATGGGTTCCTTCTTTTCCTGCTGTGGCTGTTTCGGCGCTTCGTTTACCTTTTTGAGAAGTGCCTGACGGGTATATTCCTCGCGCTGTGCGATGACTGCTTCAAAGGTGGCGCTTTCGCTTTGGAGCGCTTCCCGCTCGGAGCGGGCGGCGCAGCTCAGGTCAAATCCGCTCAGGGACTGCGCCTCAAAGCTTCCTTTATTAAACGCACCATCCGACCCGACAAAGAGGCTTTCCCCGGTGCTCACTTCCATTTCCGTGTCGTCCTCATCAGACGAAACAAAAACGGAGCCGTCGAGCACATAGAGGTTTGGCACGTTTTCGTAGAGCTTGAGGGAGAATGCAGCGTCTTCTGCACGGATCTGTCCGCCCTGATAGCGCAGGCTGACGGGAGATTTTGCGCTGTATTCCACATAAACGCTCCCCTCATCGAGGAGATATTCCTTTTTTCCTTCTGCCTGCGCGGTGGAAAGCTTCGTGTTTTCGTCGAGTGTCATCCGGGAGCTGTCCGAAAGATTCAGCGTTGCCTGTGCCTTTGTGAGCGTTGTGATGACATCGTCCGCGATGATGAGCGTTTCCAGCTCGAGCGTGTAGCCGATGCCCTTGCGCTGGATCTTGACTGTGCCTGTTGTGTCGGCAACCGTGGCGAAGGTCTGACCCTCCGCCGCCGAGCCGCCGCTTTTGAGATTGGTGACAAAGAAGATACCGCCCAAAAGGATACCGATTGCCGCAAGCACCATCACGGTATTTAGGATGAGATTTTTACTTTTCAATGTTTCTTCCTCTTTTGTTTTTGAAGTAATACTCCTTGATGATCGGCAGGGTGAGTGCAAGCAGGCACAGGATCATCAAGCTTTGAATGATCAAAAGAGCAACTGCCGCAATCAGGAAAACGTTTTTGTCTGCGCTGTCTGTACTCTTTTGCTTGCGATGAAGCTCCCCTGTGGAAGCTGTCAGCTTGCTGTTGAGGTCGAATGGAGAATTGCCGTCCTCATAGCGTACCACAGCATAGTTTGAAAACTCTTTTGTTTCAAAGAGGGCGTTGGAGCCGAGGATCTGAGGCTTGATGTATTCGATGTTGCCCTCGTCATCGTAGTGGACGATGCACAGATTGGTGGTGTCCGCCTGATTGAGCGGCAGGGAAACCTGGATGGCATCCTGCGGATGGTACTTGTCCCCTGTGAAGATATCGACTGGGGTGATGTCCCACAGTCCGAGCACTTCACTGCTTCCGACCTTCTCCTGAAGGTCAGAAAGGACCTCAAGATCAGGACTTTGAGAAACATCGAGCTTTACAAACCATTCTGTATTGGAGATGGTGATGCCGGAACGTGCATCCTGCTGGTTGATTTCTGCCAGAGCCTGCATGCTGCGCTCCAGCGATTCATAGTCGACCTGTGCGCGCTCTGCCTCGCTCATTGCGCTGTATTCGCGGAACAGCTCCATGATGGTGCGCTCTGCCATTGGGGAGATCGCATCTCCCGTCATCGGCAGCTGGTTGATCACCTGATTGATCTGTGATGCGCTGGCAGAATCCAAAGAAACTGCCTGAGCTGCGGGAGCGGTAACCATGTGCGCATAGGAAGCGGCGTTTGGTGCCGGTGCAGCCATTTTGGATGGTGCGCTCTGCGATTTCAGCTGCTTGAGTGCTTTTTCTGCGTCAAGGAGTGTTTGCAGGTTGGTCACGAGCTTTTTCTGTGCATCGCTGAGTGCATCGTAGGCTCTTCTTGCCGACTGGATCAGGGATTCGCTGCTGAGGGTGATGGTGGTGCCGATCTGTTTGATTTTGTCGATCACAACACCTGCCTGCTTGCCGCCCTGTTCCTTGAGCTGTTTGAGCTCGCGCTCTGCTTTGAGGAGCTTGCTGTAGTTTTTCACAAGGTCTTTTTCCTGCGGTTTGAGTCGGTTGTAGTAGGAACGTGCCTTTTTGATGTCATCCTCGCTGTCGAGGGTAACTTTACCGATGGAATCGATGAGGTCCATGACCCAATCCACCTGGCTGCTGCCCGATTTTTCAAGCTCTGCCAAGCGTTTCTCCGCTTTTACGAGGATGTCAAGGTTTTTGACGAGCTTTTTCTGCTCTGTGCTCAGATGTTCGTATGCTTCGCGCGCATTTTTAATGGCGATCTTGCTCTTGAGGGTCACAACGCCGATGGCTGCGATCTTGTCGTCCACAAGCTTTGCCGCCTGCAAATCCTTGAGCTGCTGCTCTGCATTGACAAGGATTTCGTACTCCTTGGCGCTGATTTTTAATTTTTCCTGCTCGCTGAGTGTTTCGTAGGCTTTGCGTGCCTCTGTGATCGCTTTTTCGCTTTGCAGGGTGATGACCTGATCGATGGCAGCGATCTTTTCTTTTACATCCTGTACCTTTTTGTCAGAATCTGCATTCTCCTTCTGAAGCTCTTCCAGTCGTTTTTCGGCAGCTTCGAGGTCTTTGAGGTTAGTAACCTTTTCTTTGAGCTTCTGAGGAAGGTCCTCGTAAGCCTTGCGTGCTGCCTTGATGATCCCTTCCTTCTGGAGTGTAACCTCCTTGATGCTGTGAATCTGATCGATCACCGCATTGATAGCCGCCGCATTGTTTGGGTCCTTAATTTCGTTGAACTTCTTCTCTGCTGCAATCAGGGTATCATAATTTTTTACAAATGGTTTTTCCCCGTCACTGAGCTTTTCATAAGCGGCTCTTGCGTCGCGGATGAGCTGCTCCTTGTCGAGGGTCACTGTGCCGATGGCTGCGATTTTTTCTTCTGTCTGTTTTACAGTGTCGCTCTTTCCGACATGGATCTCAAAGTCAGGCAGTGTGCTGAAGTTGTCACTGAGGATCGGGGCGGCAAAGTTCGGGTCGCCCTTTCCATAAGCATCCTTGTCGCTTCCAAGCGGAGAGCCCCACCAGTTGCACTTGATGTGACCGCCTTCAAAGAGGTAGGTTTTCTCCTCCTTAAGGGTGACAACAAAGGAGTTGCTTGTTGCAAGGTCCCACTGGTGGCAGAAGCCGTGCAGCTCTCCCTGTTTATTTCCAAGCTCTTTGTTCTGATATACTACGCTGGAAGGCCAGGTATCCTTTTGGTTGAGATCGTCGTGACCGCCAAAGCATGGGTTATAGATGCTTGCCAGCTTATAAACTGGAATCGTAATGCCGCGGAAGCTCACGCGCACCTTGTCGTTGACCTGGAAGGGTTCGCCGTTGTTGCGAACCGGGTGATTGGGGTCGTTGACATTTTCGAGGATGATTTCGATTTTTCTGGCATCGATCACCTGGTAGCGGCTCTTTGTTCTACCGTCACGGTCGGTTGCTTTGATGCCGATGATGTTGCTTTTATTTTCAAGCGGTAGGGTATACTCTCCGTTCGAGCCTTCGAGAACATGACCGTTGCAGGTCACTTCGATTTTTTCTGCTCCCGGCGCCTGTACTGTCATCGGGAGGGCAACAGAATCCCCCTCGGTAAAATAGATGGTATCGTAGGAGCGCCATTTGGAGATATCGGTGGTGATTTCGATTTCTGCCGGGGTATCGTTGACATCGTATACAACATAAGCGGTGTTCACGCGGCTGGATGCACCTGCCGAATCCTCCGCATCATAGGTAACTGCCACGATGGTGGTTCCGTTTTTCACAGCTTTTGCCTGTACTTTATCGCGGCTCTGTTCCCCGCTGAGCTCGATGGAGCTGCCGTAGAGGACTTCGAAGTGGAAAACAGGTCTTGTTACATTGTTTGAGATTGCACTGTCGATGAGCTGCGGAACACGGCGCGGGT
This sequence comes from Oscillospiraceae bacterium, assembly GCA_020024285.1. Classification (GTDB taxonomy): domain Bacteria; phylum Bacillota; class Clostridia; order Oscillospirales; family Ruminococcaceae; genus Negativibacillus. The sequence goes on from JAHHTZ010000004.1 coordinate 245,250, forward strand.
AAATATCCGCGGTTTCGCCCACCTTCATTTCCTTAAAGTCATACTGGAGCCAGAGGTCGTTTTCAAAATCGCTTGGGATGGTGGGGTCTGCCGGAGGCATCGGCTCGAGCTTTTCCTCGTCCGCAACGAAGGTGAATTCGATGTGCAGGACAGCGCCCGCTGCTGTTACAACATGATAGAAGGTTTTTTCGGCTGCTGTCACCTTCCAGTCTGCCGAAATATTACTCAGTGCGCTGTCGTCACACTGGTCTTTTGCGTATTTGCTGCCTTCCAGTCCTTTGACGGAAATATCCTTCCCTCTGCCGGACTCCGGGACACGGATGCGGTATGTGTTTTTCTGACAGGCTGTGCCTTCAAAGCCATCCGGTTTCAGAACCTTGAAGATGGAAAGATTTTTGCCCCCAAATTCTGCTGTAAACGGGGCATCGGCTGCCGGAACTTCCTGATCGGGCTCTGGTTCCGGCTCTTTTTCGATGTTGAAGTTGATTTCAAAGATTAAATTTGAATTAAAATTCTGAAGTTTGTACCAGTCGCCTTCCTTGGCTGTAATGGTCCATGTATTCTCTGTAATTTCTTCCAGAGAGCCTATTAAAGTATTTTTACTGTAGTGAAATCCGCGAAGCCCTTCGATTGCAATTGCCCTATCTGCCATTGCAATCGGGATCATCACAGTATAAAGATCCTTTTTCGAATGAGCAGCTCCCGGTTTTTTGACGATCTTCAGATATTCATTTTCTGCTTTTGCAGTAAACGGAGCATCGGACTGCGGTGGCTGCGGCGGCAGTGGCAGAGCTTCCTCCACCTTAAAGACAACGTGGAAATTTTTGTATTCGGGATTCTGGGAAACATTGTTGTTGTCCAAAACATGATATCCAAAGTCGCTGCGCTTTACTTCCATCTTGTCTGCGATTGGGGTTGTGCCCCCATAGCAGGATTTATCGCTCTTTACCTGACGGTAATAAAAGCCTTTGAGGTTATTCAAAACGATCGTTTCGTCCTTGAGATCGGATGGTACTGTGATTTCGTAGATGTGCTTCAAGGAGCAGGCAGGGTATTTTCCCTCTGTCGGAAGCTCTGAAACAGTGAGGTCGGTTTCTCCTGCTTTTGCTGTAAACGGGATCGGAACTGCATCTGGAACGATTTCTTCTCCCTCAAAATCGAACACGATGTGGAAAATCTCGTTTTTGTTTGTCACATGGTAATGTCCTCTGCGCGGAAGGATCGCAGCTGCCCAGCCTTCCTCCCCGATTTTTGCGTCTGCACCTCCGGTGCATCCGTTTTTGGTGTAGCTCCAACCGGTGAGTCCGTCGATCATGATCTCCTTAGCGGTTGTATCTGCCGGAATGACGATTTGATACACCGGTACATTGTTGTAATTTGCTTCACAGAGCTTGTCTTCGATTTTGTTTACCTTGAGTACTTTGCTGTTGGCTGATGCATCGAACGGAGGTTCTGCATCGCTTGGCTGTGAGGTGGAACCCTCCGACCGAAAGACAATGTGGAATACCTGATCTCCATTTACCATGTGGTAATATTCGCCGTTTGGCAGGATTTCCGGCTCCCAGTAGCCATATTCATTGTTTGCTTGTGTTGCATCTGCGGTGCAGCTGTTTTTGATGCAGCTCCAGTCGTTGGTGAGTCCATCGACTATCGCGTTTTTCGCGGTTGTACCCTGCGGAATGACGATTTCATAAACCGTTACACTTTTATGGACTCCATCACAGGTGGTGTTCTCGATTTTGTTTACTGTAACCACCTTGCTGTTGACTGATACATCAAGCTCAAGCTCTACCTCGCTTGGCTCTGATGCAGCGTCCTCCGACTGAAAGGCAATGTGGAATACCTGATCTCCATTTACCATATGGTAATATTCGCCGTTTGGCAGGATTTCCGGCTCCCAGTAGCCATATTCATTGTTTGCTTTTGTCGCATCGCCGGTGCAGCTGTTTTTGATGCAGCTCCACTCGTCTGCGAGTCCCTCGACCGTCACCTCTTTTGCGGTTACCCCTTGTGGAATGACGATTTCATAAGTGAGCACCTCTTGAGAGCTTGCACCACAGGACACACCTTTGATTGTGTTGATCGTGGTTTCTTCACTGTCGATGGACGCCCAGAACGGAGGCTCCTCACTCACCGCGGTCGGCTGCGTCTGCGCTTTGTCAGCGGAAGGAAGCCGCGTCCCCACGTTTGTGCCGATTTGCTCGGATGGAGCATCCTGCTGGGATTCGTCTTGCGGCAGGTCGGGGAGCGATTCTTCCAAAGATTCCTCCGTTTGTGCTTCCCCTGATGCACTGTCCTGCTGTGTGTCTGCGGTCTGCTCGTCTGCGATCTGCTCCTGTTCCTCCTGGACAGCAGGTGCCGGATCGGACAGCGCATCCTGTGCAGCTGCCTGCAGGATCCACCCAGCCTGCCCTGATAAGATCAGGCTGGCTGTCAGAAAGAGCGACAAGATTTTTTTCTTCATTTTCTTTTCCTCCTCATGTTCTGTTGAACGACCATATAATAGGTTTTCGGTTTACTGCATCTCGGTTCCTCTGTGACTCTGCGTTTTGGGAACAAAAAAATACCGTTCTTTCTCACAAGAACGGTATTGCAATCTGAACGAAACCGCCCGCGAGAAACTGACAGAAGTGAAACACAAAACAAAAGCTGCCTATTCAAAAAAGCAACCTCCCCTTTATGTTCAAAACACAGAGCTTGTCTGTGTGCCTTCTGCCCAGTGCTCGCTGAGCAAAATCCAGCGTCCATAATAAGAGAGGCGCTCCTGGCTCGGTCGATTTTCCTGAAACCGACCACACAGTAGCGGCACTGCCCGAGATTCTCACTCGATTGCCTCATTACACATCTGCACAATGCAGCTGAAACTTATACTTCATGAACTCTTCCCGATAACCAAAGCCATCGGGAACCTTATGCAATTTTATCGGATCAAACAGCATGATTCCCTATTTTTGCAACAAAAAAAGACAATCGGAAAGTAAATACTCTTCCTATTGTCCCGTAATTGCTTATTCAACGCGTTTTTTCTTGATCCACGAAAAAACGTATTCACTGAAGGTGCTGTCTGCACCTTTTACAATCAAGCAGGTCTTCTGACTCCCGGATCAATGCATTTGCGCTTCGCCTTCCCAGTTTCCCAGTGACTTATGAAGCAGCTCCCCGGTTACAGCGGCGGGCCCGTTTGTGATTTTCACACAATTTCCTATTCTCCCCGTTTGCACAGGGCACTTCATTGCAACAACTTCAGTATATCGTACTTTATTGCCAAAGTCAAACCATATTTTGCACAATTTTTACCCTGTCATCAACGCTTTTTGAACTTTTTGTGACAAAAAAAGCACACACCCCCAAAATGGGGATGTGTGCTGTTTTTCGGCTTATTCTGCCAGTTCGTTTTGTTTTTTTGCTTTTTCTGCCTGATAGGCTTCGATTTCTTCCGGGGTCATCTTTGCGATGCCGATGCCTGTAAAGCCATAGAAAATCGCAAATACAAAGCCCATGTAGCACAGGATCGCCCACGGAGCATAGGCAAGTGTTTCCACTCCGAGGCAGGAAACCATGTATGCACCTGCTGCCGACCATGGAACGAGCGGAACAAATACGGTACCCGCATCCTCAAGGGTACGGGAGAGGTTTTTCGCCTTGAGTCCGCGCTCTGCATAAGCGTCGCGGAACATTTCGCCTGGGATCAGGATGGACAGGTAGGAGTTACCTGTGGTAAGCGCCATCACGATGCAGGAGGATACGGTTGCCAGTATGAGGGAACCGGTGCTCTTTGTAACGGACAGGATCTTCTTGAGGATCACATCAAGACAGCCGGCGCGGCTCATAATGCCTGCAAAGCAGAATGCGCAGAATACAAGCAGGGTGGTGCCCATGATGCTGTTCATACCGCCGCGGTTGAGCAGCTTTGTCACGCTTTCTGCGGCATTTGCAGGGTCAAAGCCTGCACGGTGGATCATCGAAATATTGAATCCGCCCACGGTACTTGTGAGGATATCCTTTACTCCGATGCCCTGGAAGATAAATCCTTCCACGCCTGCAACAAGGCTGGAAAGGAGCATGACCGGGATGGTCGGCTTTTTCATCAGAGAGCCTGCAAGCACGATGAGGACCGGAAGGATGAGGAGGATGTTCCAGCTGTACATGGAGTCAAGCTGGGTCATCAGGGTCGTAACTGCCTCGGATTCTACCCCGGCAGAAACATCTGCATTGAGTCCCACGATGCCGTAAACCACAAGGGAAACAGCCGCTGCCGGAACCGTTGTCCAGAACATATGCCCGATGTGCTCATACAGGGTGCTTCCTGCTGCGATCGGGGCAAGGTTTGTCGTATCGGACAGCGGAGAGATCTTATCGCCGAAGTAAGAACCGGCGATTACAGCACCTGCGGTAGCAGGCAGAGAAACGCCCAGCGCGGAGGCGATACCCATCAGGGCAACACCCATTGTTGCAACGGAACCCCAGGAAGTACCGGTTGCGATGGAAACGATTGCCGTAATGAGGAAGGATGTGATCAGCATCCAGGACGGGCTGATGATCTGTACGCCGTAGTAGATCATCATCGGGATGGTACCGGAGGTCATCCAGGTGCCAACCAGTGCGCCAACCACGATCAAAATAAGGATCGCAGGCATACCTTTTGCGATTTTCTGGCAGATTTCATCCATCATTTCATCCCATGTGCAGCCCACACGGAATGCTACCAAAGCTGCAATGCCGGCAACGAGGATCAGCAGCGGCTCGGTGCTCAGTCCAAACACGCCTTTGCCGAGTGTCAGGATGACAAGCATTGCAATGATTGGGATCAACGCTTCAAGAAACGTTGGTTTTCTTTTGACATGAACTTTCTTTTCTTTGCTCATATACATTACCTCTTCCTAATATGGTGCTTTTATCTGTCTTCTGCGCCTCACCACACAAAAGGCAGGAGAAAGCTTTCTTTTATTGTATCACACAGATCATCCCTTGACAACCGCATGATTATACCTAATTAAATTATAACTTTTGTCGAATTTTTTTGTAATTTCTCTAATAATTTTTCACATAAAAGGATTTGTCCCCAGAAAAATCCTTTTACAGTTCTTTTTCCATGCTTCCTTCCATAAATTAGGACAGTAGATCATCCTGTTTACAGGCGCAGAGGAGGAAAAAAACCGCATGGGACTTCATCAAAATTCCGTTTTATATCATTCGGCACGTCTTGCCGTTTCCTCGGTGATCCTCCAGCTGCTTGGATTTTTATACCGCATCCTGCTCGGAAGGCTGGCGGGCGCTCAGGTGGTGGCAGTCCACGGGCTTGTGCTGTCCGCCTATAACGTGGTGCTCTCCTGCACACTGACAGGGATCGCCTTTTCCGTTTCGCGCATTGCCGCAAAGTATGAAGCCATCGGCAGCGCACGCTCCATCCCACGCCTGATCTCCATTTCTCTCACACTTTTTCTGTCGCTCTTTTCGCTGCTGGCGCTGCCCTTCGGACTGTTTCGGGAGTGGTTTTCCGAGGTGATCCTCGGTGATCCCGATACCTGCAAGGCACTCATTTTGCTCATCCCCTGTCTGCTGCTGACGGGGTTTGAAAACGTACACAAGGCGTATTTTTACGGCATCTCCTGCACTGCTGCGCCGATGATCTCCGAAATCATGGAGATGCTGCTGCGCATCGGGGCAGTCCTCGTGCTGTTTTTTCTCTTTCCGGGGCTGGATGTCAGCTCCTGTGCTGCGCTCATCGTCTTTGGAATGGTCGTGAGTGAGATCGTTTCTGCCACGTTCCTCACAGGGGTATACCGCGTCCATCGCCGCTCTCTGACCGGACGCGATGACGTGCCGCGCCGCGTCATCCTCTCGGACCTTGCTTCGATGGCGCTGCCTGTTTCGCTCTCGACGCTCATCAGCCGCATCCTCTCCGCTGCCAATACGGTTTTGATCCCGCGCACGCTTGTGCATTCGGGGCTCTCGATGGAGGACGCGATGGAGCAGTTCGGCATCCTCTCCGGCATGACCCTGCCGATGCTCATGCTCCCCTGTGCCATCCTCTCGCCGCTTGTTACGGTGCTTACCCCGCGCTTCACCGCCGCGCATTCCCTCAATCATCCGCAGGAGATCCGCCGAAAGGCGGCGAAGGCGCTGCATGTAACCGGGCTGCTCGGCATCCCGTCCCTTACGGTTTTGCTCTGCTTTGGGGAGTATCTCACCCAGCTGCTTTACCACACCCCAAGGGCTGCCGCTCATCTTCTTCCTTTGTCGGGCATCGCCCTGTTGAGCTTCTACTATGTCATCTGCGAGAGCATATTGGAGGGCATCGGACAGCAAAAGCGCTCGGCGATCCTTGCAGTCGGGGCAAACAGCTTCGGGGTCTGCCTCACTGTTTTTGTGGGCGGCGTGCTGCGCCTTGGCATCTGGGGATATCTGTGCGGAGAGCTGCTCTCCTTCCTGCTGGGGGTCGTGATTTCCCTGATCTGGGTGCGCCGTTATACGGGTCTTGTGCTGCGCTGGTACAACTGGGTCATCATCCCGCTCCTTTCCAGTGCTGTCGCCATCCTCCTGGTGCGCCCGATTTTTTACCTCCTCACACAAAATCACGTCCTGCCGCTTTTGTCCTTCGCCTTTACGGTTTCTCTCTTTCTTTTGATCTATTCTGTCTTGATCCGCCTCATGGGTGTCAACTATCCCCAATATCTCAAAAATCTGTGGGATTAGGGCAGCGTTCCGCCCCGAAAAAAGAGCCTTCGCTTCTGAGAAGCGAAGGCTCTTTTGCTGTCTTTTATTTTCCGAGAGAAAACTCATACGCTGTCACATGCTGGTACCGCTCTCCGGCGCGCAGGACAACGGTCGGGAATGTTTTATGCGCCATCGCATTGGGCCAATGCTGCGCCTCCAGACAAAATCCTGCGTGTTTTTCGTAGGGCTTGCCGCTTTTTGATTTGACATTGCTGTCCTGAATGAAGTTTGCCGTATAAAGCTGAACGCCCGGCTGTGTTGTGTACATTGCCATGTGGATATCGGTGTCGGGGGAATATGCTTCGGCACAGAGTGTGAATTCACCCTCCTGCTCCAAAATAAAGTTGTGGTCATAGCCGTTCCCGTTGTGAAGCTGGATGTTCTCCTCCCCGATCTCTTTGCCGATCTCCTTCCACTGTGTAAAATCAAACGGAGTGTCTGCGACAGGGAGGATCGTTCCGGTGGGCAGGCAGTTTTCGTCATTTTCGGTGAAGGAGGTGCTGTAGAGCTTGAGCTGCTGGTGAAGCACCGAGCCGCTGTCTTCCCCGCTCAGGTTAAAATAGGTGTGGTTTGTGAGGTTGATCACCGTGTCCGCATCCGACAGGGCATCGTATTCGATGAGAAGCTGGTTGTCGTCATCGAAGGAATACGCAACGCGCACCATCAGATTGCCAGGGTAGCCCTCCTCCCCGTCGGGGCTCAGGCGCGAGAACACCACCTGATCCCCCTGCCAGCTGTGGTTCCAGAATTTCTGATGAAAGCCTTCCTTTCCGCCGTGCAGGTGGTTTGGTCCGTTGTTGATGCAAAGGGAATACTCTGTTTCATTGAGGGTGAATCTTCCGCCCTCGATGCGGTTGGCGTGGCGTCCCGGAACCCCTCCGAGCGCAGCCGTCTGCTGCTCATACCCTGCAAGGTCGGGGCAGCCCAGCGCCACATCCACGAGCTTGCCGTTTCGATCTGGCACCTCGATCGACACCACGGCACAGCCGTAGTTTGTCACCTTCACCCTTGCACCGCTATGGTTTGTGATGGTATAGAGGACAGCCTCCTGCCCATCTTTTCCGATCCCGAAGGATTCCATTGTAACTGCCATATGTTTTCCCTTCCTCTCCTGTGCTATTGCTTCACTGCGCCGCGCTTTGCATCCAGCTCTTCCTTGAGTCTGCGCTGCTCCTCCTCGATTTTGCGCTCCTTTGCCTTCGTTGTCTTGGAGCGCAGACGCTGTACCTGCGGTACCACCTTGGTGAATCCCGTGTAGAAGAAGCGGTTATACACCTTATCGAATTCCCCGATAAATTCGGTTGCGCCCTCCTGACGGCAGAAGCCCTCCTTAAACTTAAAGAGTCCGTTTTCCTTGTTGAGGACAAATACGCCGCCAAAATCGTAGATTTCCGATCCGCCCTCGATGCCCCAGCGGATCATCTCCGCCTGCATTGCATAGTTTGGCATCAGGTTGCGCTTTTCGTTGGAGCTTGCGCCGTAGATATACCATGTTTTTTTGCCGTACTGGATGCAGATAGCGCCGGAAAGCGCTTGACCCTCATGCTCGGCAAGGTAGATTCTCAGCTGATGCTCCGGGAATGCGTGGAGCATTTTGACAAAGTATTCATAAGGGCGAAAGCCGATCTTATCGCGGACTGCGGTGATCTTATACAGCTCATAGAAGGTCTTTAAGTCCTCTTCCTCCCGTGAATGGCGCACCGTCACGCCCTTTCGTGCAGAAAGGCGGATGTTGTAGCGTGTTTTTTCGCTGAAGTGGGTCATCAGCTCGTCAAAGGTATAGCCGCCGATGTTGAGGATCATATTGTACCGCGGCTGGATGATATCGAACTTGTCGCAGTCATCGTTGCGCACAAGGTACCCAAGCTTTGCATACTCCGCCTCAAGCTGCGCATTGCGCGGGACCTCCGGATCGAAGCGCAGCATGAAGGCACTGTATTTTTTTGCGATTTCATCGACACAGGAAACAAGCTCCTGCACCAGTGCCGTATCGGAAACATCGCAGATCGGACCGCGCGTCGCGTAGATCATCGATGCCTTTCCGAAGACACGGCGGATCAAAAGGGACATCGCAGCCACGATCTCGCCGCCGCGCTCCACATAGACCTGCTCGTTTGCCCATTCGGACTTCACTTTACTCCATGCAAGGTCCTGCGTGGCGTTTGCATAGGGACTTGTCTGTACAAACTGTTCGTATGCCTGCACCTTGGCAGCATCGTTTTTATCAAGAATTGGCATGATCTTCACCTCATTGTGTAATGTTCAGACAGCGTTTGGCGATTGCCAGATCGGATTCGTAATCCACAAACTGTCCGCGGATTTTCAGATACACTTCCTCTCCCTTTGCGGCAAGGAGGACAACGTCCCCCTCATGCGCCTTCAGGATGGCTGTTTCCACCGCCGTTTTGCGGTCCTCGATAATTTCATATGGGGTATGATACGGCTCCATATAGGAGGCGATCTCCTTGCAGATTTCCGTTACGGATTCAAACTGCGGATCGTCTGCGGTAAGGTATGCATAATCGGCATACCGCCCCGTCAGCGTCCCGATCTCGCGGCGGCGTCCGTACGATTTTCCGCCCTGACTGCCCACGACCACAACGACACGGCGGTTTGGATAGTCCTCTTTGATGGATTCAAAGAGCTTTGAAAGGCTCAGATAATTGTGTGCAAAATCGACGATGACGGTGATTTTTTCGTTTTCAAATACGTTCATGCGTCCGCGCACCTGACTTGCAAAAAGCCCCTGTGCAATCGACTCATCGTCTGCGCCCAGAACCTTCGCGATGCAGAATGCTGCAAGCGCATTTTCCGCATTGAAGCGCCCTGCCATCGAGATGGCAAAGCGTTTTTGATAGCCGTCCTTCCCGTGGATCGTGAACGTGAAGCCGACCTTCTCCTTCTGGATGTCGCTCACCCAATAGTCGCAGGAATCGTCCGTTCCGCACAGGATCACCCGCTCGGCATGCGATCGTGCCGCCTCATACACCTGCTCAAAGCGGTCGGTGTTGCGGTTGATGACGATGGTTTTGCAGTGCTTCATCAGCTGCAATTTGCAGTTGAAGTAGTCTTCGATGTCCTCATGCTCCATCGGACCGATGTGGTCCTCCCCGAAGTTCAAAAAGAGCCCGATGTCAAAATCGACCCCGTACACCCGATCCATCTTGTACGCCTGGGAGGAAACCTCCATCGTCAAAACAGGGATGCCGCTGTCGCGGGTCTGCGCAAAATATTTGTGCAGGTCGGGGGATTCGGGCGTTGTCAAATGCGCATCGTGATCCTCCACACCGGTATAGACTTCCACCGTGGAGAGGACTGCGGTGCGCTGCTTGTAGTAACGGTCGAGGATATTTTTGAGGAAATAGGTGGTGCTTGTTTTCCCCTTTGTGCCGGTCAGCCCGATGAGCGTCATCTCACGAAAAGCCTGTCCGTAAAAGAGGTTCGACACCACTGCCATCGCTCTGCGGATATTGGTGACGCGCACATAAGGGACCTTTGCCCCCTCATACCGCTCCTGCGACAGATAGGCGCAGGCTCCGTCTTTGATTGCGTTGAGAAGATATTCTTCCTTAAACACCATCCCCTTGCAGATAAAGAGCGTATTCTCGCAGACTTCCTTTGAATTGTAAGAGAGATTTGTAAACACATGCTCAAGGAGTTCCTTGGGGCAGGAATACTCTGCCACGATCCCTTCTTTCTCAAGGGCATCGAGCATCGCATGGAACGAGAGTTGATTTTTTATTGTCATTGGCTTTTTTCCGCCTTTCTGTTGTCGCCGTCAGGCAAGTTTCCTGCCTGTTCTTTTATTATATCACAAAACGGCAGCTGCGTTTGTATGGATCGAAAACATATTGCTTATTATATCACAAAACGGGGACGAAAGAAGGAGTTTTCCGGAAAATTCTTTTTTCCGAAAACACTCCTTTTCTCTCCCCTGCTGTTATTTCAGGATGGGCTGCACCTGCTCACCGTCCAGCGCCGCGCGCACGGTCGGGATGAGGTCCTCAAAATCTGCCACAACGGAGCGCGGCTTTGCATTCGGGGCATCCTGACGCATCGGAACAAAATAGAGATTGCGCTGATTGAGCAGTGCACCGATGTGTTTGGCGGCAGCAGCCAGCGCATCGTTGGTGGAAACTGCAATCACCACGGGGCGGCTGTTGCGGATGTGCGACTTGATCGCCATCGTCACCGGAGTATCGTTGATGCCGTTTGCCACCTTTCCCATCGTGTTGCCCGTGCAGGGCGCAACCACCAGCACGTCGAACATCTTCTGCGGTCCGATGGGCTCTGCCTCTGTGATCGTATGGATGACGGAATGGCCGCTTGTTTCCTCCATATGACGGATGAAGTCCTCCGCCTTTCCGAAGCGGGTGTCCATCGAATACGCATGGTCGCTCATGATGGGGGTGACGTCCCAGCCCTCCTCGATCATTGCATCAAACTGCTCCATCGCCTTAGAGAAGGTGCAAAACGATCCCGTCAGCGCAAAGCCTACACGAATTTTTTCCATATCAGTCACTGCTCCTCACTTATCATGTCTAAAACGGTTTCTGCGATGATCTCCCCCGCGGTCTGCGGTGCCGCCTTTCCGGGAAGGGCAAGCGCAAGATGGGCAGAAAGCCCCAATTTTGCTGCGCCTTCCCAGTCCACGCCGCCCGGCTTCGATGCAAGGTCGATGATGAGGCAGTCTTTTCTCAGGCAGCGCAGCTGCTCACGTCCGAGCACCATCGCAGGGATCGTGTTGAACACCACCTGTTGGTGCACCAAAATCTCCTCCATCTCCCCAATCGGGACGATCTCATACCCTTCTGCCTGTGCCCACGCGAGCGCATCCTGTCTGCGTGCGGCGACGGTCACCTGTGCCCCCAAGCCTTTGAGCCGCTGTGCCAGGATTCTCCCGATCCTTCCGTAGCCCGTCACAAGGCAGCGGCTCTTCCAGAGGGTGCAGGGCAGCTCGTGCATGGCAAGCTCCAATGCGCCTTCCGCAGTGGGGACGGCGTTGAGGACTGCCATTTTTTCTTCTTTTAAGTAGTCGCGGATGTTTCTGTGAAGCTCCTGCGCCTGCTCTGCTTCCTGTGCGGAGATTTTTCCCCCCACAAGGAACGCCCCCTTCTCAAGCGCACGAAGGCATTTTGAAAAGCTCACGCTCTGCATCCCAAGCGGTGTGCGGACCGTGTCCTTCTCCCCTGTGATGCCAAGCGGAAATACTGCAAGGTCAGCCCCTTGCAGCTCCTCCTCACTTTGGCAGAGCTTCACCGACGGTGAAAGCGGCAGCTCCCCCGAAAAGCCGAGTGCCAAAACCTCGATTTTTCTTTGGGACAGGGCGTTTGCTGCGTACACCTGACGCAGATCGCCGCCGATCACCGCCGCGGTTTGAATCGTTTTTTTCATCGGATTCCCCCCATCTTTTGATTCTCCCTTCATCCTATGCAGATTCTGCACCGTTCTTTCCTCCTTTGGTGGAAAATTTCGGGCTTAGGGGGCAAAAAAGGGTGAATCTTTCGATTCACCCTTTTTTCCTGCGCTACAGCGATTCGTTTTCCTGCTGTGCGAGATGCTCCTCATATGCCTGCAAGATCGCCTGCTCCATTTTTTCACGTCCCTGCGTCGTGATGGGGTGGGCGATGTCCCGAAAGGTCCCGTTTTCGTCCCGTCGGCTCGGCATGGCGACAAACAGCCGCTGCGGACCCTGGATCACCTTGATGTCGTGGACCGCAAGATCGCTGTCCACAGTTACGGAAACCAGTGCCTTCAAACGAGCTTCTTCGTATGTTTTTCGGATGCGGATGTCGGTAATGTTCATTTGTGTCCTCCTCCTGTATTTCCACGGTGTTTTCTGAAATTATTCTGTTCCTTTTCCCTTGAGAGTATGCAAACATCGTACAAAATTTCACAGGGCAGAGCGTTTTTTCCAAAAAACTGTTTATTTTGGCGCCGTTTTGCAATATACTATAATCAGTCTATCTTATCCCCGACCGCACCGGGAGATTGTGCAAAACTACATTGTGCGGAGAAACGGTGGAACAAACCATGAAGAACGATTCTCCCCTTTTAAAGGATAAAAAGCATATTCATTTCATCGGGATCGGCGGTTCCGGAATGTTTCCGCTGGTGCAGATCCTCCATTCGATGGGGTACTACATCACCGGCTCGGACAACAACCCCGGCGACACGATCGACTTTGAGCGCGAAAAAATGGGCATCCCCATCCAGATGGGGCAAAGAGCAGAAAACATCGAGGGGGCGGACCTCATCGTGCACACCGCTGCCATCATGGACGATAACCCCGAGCTGATTGCCGCCAAAGCAAGCGGTGTGCCCTGCATCGAGCGCAGCATCCTGCTTGGGATGGTCACAAGCTGGTTTGATGACTGCATCTGCGTCTGCGGCACCCACGGCAAAACGACCACCTCCGCGATGCTCACCCAGATCTTGCTGGAAAGCGGGATGGACCCATCCGCTGTCATCGGCGGCAAGGTGGAATCGCTCGGCGGCAGCGGAAGGCTCGGCTCCTCCGAGGTGATGGTGTGCGAGGCGTGCGAATTTGTGGACACCTTCCTCCAACTCGACCCCGACATCGCTGTCATCCTCAACATCGATGCCGACCACCTCGATTACTTCAAGACGCTCGACAACATCATCGCCTCCTTCCGAAAATTTGCTTCCATGGCAAAAAAAGCGGTGATCGCGCACGGCGACGACCCCAACGTGCGCAAGGCGCTTGAAGGGCTCCCGCTCCCGAAGCTCATCACCTACGGAAATTCCCCGGAGTGCGACTACTATCCGCAGAACATCGTCCATCATGAGGGCGGACGGTGCAGCTATGACCTGATGCACCACGCAACCAAGATCGACCGCGTGGCACTCTCCATCCCCGGAGGACACAACGTCCTCAACTCGATTGCTGCCATCATCGCCGCTGTGGAAAGCGGTGCAGATCAAGCGAAGGCGATTGCTGCGGCGGATACCTTCCGCGGCGTGCACCGCCGCTTCGAGATTCTCGGCAGGGTCCACGGCATCACCATCGCGGACGACTATGCCCACCACCCGGCAGAGATCGAGGCAACGCTGCTTGCAGCAAAGGAGATGAACTTTCGGAAGATCTGGGCAGTACACCAGCCGTTCACCTACTCAAGGACCTCCCTTCTGCTCGATGATTTTGCGCGGGTACTCGCCCTTGCCGACCACGTTGTCCTCTCGGAGATCATGGGCAGCCGCGAAAAGAACACCTACAACATTTACGCAAAGGACCTCCGCGACAAGATCCCTGGCGCTGTGTGGTTCCCGGAATTTCCCGAAATCGCAGACTATGTTGTAAAACATGCGCAGCCCAACGATTTGGTCATCACAATGGGTTGCGGAGATGTATACAAGTGTGCTAAAATGATGTTGGAAAGATGATTTCCGAAAATTTTGACAAAGGAATGTGATTGACATGAAAAAGATTATCGCAACAGAAAAAGCACCAGGCGCAATCGGTCCATACTCCCAGGCAGTACAGGTTGGAAACATGGTATTTGTTTCCGGTCAGCTCCCAATCGATCCTGCAACCGGCGCATTTGCTGGTGACTGCATCGAATGCCAGACCAGACAATCTTTGACCAATATTCAGAACATTCTTGAAGCTGCCGGTCTTTCTATGAAAAACGTGGTAAAAACCACCGTTTTGATGAAAAATATGGACGACTTTGCTGCTATGAACAATGTTTATGCAGAATTCTTCACCGAAGATTGCCCTGCTCGCGCTGCTTTCCAGGTTGGAAAACTGCCAAAGGATGCTCTCGTTGAAATCGAAGCAATCGCAGCAGAATAAAAAATCTTTTGCCCTCCCGAAACGGAGGGTATTTTTTATGGGATCGTGGTATCAAAAAACAGGAGGAGCGTCAAAGCGCTCCTCCTGTTTTTTCATAAGTTCCTATTTGATGACTAAAATTTCATCGAGAGGGCGTGTGAAGCTCTCCTCTCCCCATGGAAGCAAAACCTCTACTGCATCATCACCGAATTTCGTGCAGAAGAAATCGCCGTCGTCGGTCACTTCTTCCTCCCAGTCCTCGCCGGGGTAGACATGAAGGGTGTGACGCTCAAATTGACGCGTTTTAAGGTCGAGCACATTGAGCTCCCCAAATTCATAGAAGCGCTCGCCGTCCTCATCTTCTTCCTCTGTATCCTCACACCAGGAGCCCAGCCGCACGGTCTGAACCAAAAATCGCTCATCCTTGGAAAAAACATACTCCCCCTGCTCCCCGTAGGAATACCCGCTCTCGTACACAAGGTTGAGCAGATCCTCCTCGATCTCATAGAGGAAAAATGCCTCCTCACTTTCCCCGGAGTAGCAGGAGAACAGCAGATATTTTTCGGATGGGGAAAGCATGAGGGAGCCTCCCCCGTAGTTGTCATCTGTATATTCGATCGAAAACTCTTCCTGCTCCTCCGCCGAGAGCATATGCAGACACCCTTCGTCTTCATCAAGGACGATTTTTCTCAGATCCTTGAGAACAACAGTGCTTCTTTCTTCCATCAATATTCTTCCTTCCTGATTGGTTTTGATCTGGCTATGGTATCGTTTCAGAGTCTATCTTCAAGAATCTGAATCAGTAAGCTGAGTATATCATATTTTTCAACAAATGAAAAGAATTTTATTCGATTTTGATATAACATCTTAAAATAAGCCGGATAATGAAACGGGGGTGCGTTCAGGATGGCAGAAAAACTCTTTTGCAGGAAGAGGGCACAAAAAAAGTCAGGGCAATCTGCCCTGACTTTTGATGCTGATATTTCCGCAGCCGATGCGGGAATTTGTGGAAAGGACGGGGGAATCCCGATCCTATTTTCCCTCCAGAATGAGTGCGGTCAATTCCATCGGGTCTACGATTTTGCCGTCTTTGTATACACGCATATTGCCGCTTGCGATCTCGTCAATGAGGATCACTTCGCCGTTGTTGTAACCAAATTCAAATTTGATGTCGTACAGCTCCATGCCTTTTTTTGCCAGATCGTCTGCAACGATGCGTGTGATTTTCAGGGTCTGCTCTTTCATGCTGTTGAACATCTCCTGAGTCATGATACCCAGTGCAGCAAGACCTTCGGAAGTGATGAGCGGATCGCCTTTTTCATCGTTTTTCAGAGTGGTTTCAACGTATCCACCTTCCAGAACGGTTCCGTCTGCGATGTAATCACCGTAACGGCGGATGAAGCTGCCGGTTGCGCGCAGGCGGCAGATCACTTCAAGACCATGACCGAATACGGTTGCCGGAAGCACTTCCATGGTTGCATCTTCCACGTTTGCGCTCACATAGTGGGTTTTGATGCCTGCTTTTTTGAGCAGCTCAAAATAGAGAACAGAGGTTCTCAGGTTCTGGCGGCCGATGCCTTCAATGGTCAGGCCAACCGCGTTTTCACCTGGGTCAAACTTGCCGTCTTTTCCAGTGCAGTCGTCTTTGAACTTGAGAAGGACATTGCCGTTTTCCAATTCAAATACGTCTTTTGTTTTTCCCTCATACAGTTTTTTCATTCCACTCTTCCTTTCGTTTTAACAGCCTTCTTCCTTGCGCCGCCCCCACCCAAAAAGCAAAAAACACAGAACTTTTAAACGTCCTGAATGGATCATTCCCATAGACTACGTTTTGTTCTGTGCATCTTGAAAAAGGGCAGATCACCCACAAAGATTGGAGCGGGTTACGAGGCTCGAACTCGCTACCTCCACCTTGGCAAGGTGGCGCTCTACCAGATGAGCTAAACCCGCAAATATGTTTGGAGCAGGCGACGAGAATCGAACTCGCAACCTCAGCTTGGGAAGCTGATGTTTTACCACTAAACTACGCCTGCATAATGGATCGGCTGTATCAAAACAGCCGATTTCCTATGGTCTGAGTGACGGGACTTGAACCCACGGCCTCTACCACCCCAAGGTAGCGCGCTACCAGCTGCGCCACACCCAGATAAGGAACAAGATTGAGTATAACACTCTTTTTTTCAAAAATCAAGTAGCGATTGGGCTTGAGAGCGTAAAAATCTTTCGACCTATTTTGCGCCCAGCACACGCAGAACGGCACTTTCCTGCTCCATCTGGTGTTTTAGCTCCATCACAAGGCGGCACTGCTCGCGCAGATCTGCGCTGCGCTCTTCGCACTGTTTTTTGATCGATTCGATGCGCTGTGCATAGAGCCGGACGCTGTGATTATCCCTATCCTTTTTGCGCAGGAGTGTTTCCTCCATCAGCGCCTTCTCATACATTTTTTCCACCGTTTCAAGCTGTTTTAAGAGCTTCGGGATCTGTTCGAGGTATTCGTTATAAAGTTCGATGCGGCAGCGCTCCTGCTGTGTATTCAAAATGCATTCCATGTGCCGTCCTCCTTCGGGCTTTTTTTCAGTATACTGCTCTTTGCCCTGTCCGTCCATTCTTAAAACACACAAAAAATCACCGATATTTTGAGGATACCGGTGATTTTATTTTTTCAATTAGAGCTCTTTTACCCACAGGCCGTGCAGGTTGCAGTATGCGTATACTGCATTTGCTTTGTCGCCTTCTGCAAGCATAAACTGTGCTTTTGGCTCCTCGTTTGCTTTGAGGTAGTGGAACTGACCGCCGTTTTGAGTGTCGAGGTAGATCCAGGTGATGAGGTGTTCCTCTGTCATTGGATGTGCAACGCTGCCTACTGCTACAGAAATTTTGCTGCCTTCTACGGTTACTTCCGGAACGTGTTTTTCAACCGCTGCATCGGTGGAGTTTGCTTTCACTTCCTCCATTAGTTTTCCGCAGCAGAAGAGTTTTCCTCCTGCTTCTTCCTCTACCTGAACGAGTTTCTTACAGACTGGGCATATATAAAAGCTTTTTACCATGTGTGGTTCCTCCTTTAATCTTAATCAGGAATTATTCCTGATTTGTTGTCTTAATTGTATACTAAAAAACTCTACTTGTCAAGTATAAATTTCGAATTTCTCAAAATTTTTATTTTTCTCTACCATCCGCGAAAATCCTCCATGCGCACGATGTTGCAGACGATATTTTTGCCGCTGATGTCGATGATCCCATAGGTGGGGCAGCTGACATCGCGCGGGCAGGAGATGCTGCCGGGGTTCATGATGTAGATTCCGTCCTCATACGATATATGAGAACAGTGCGTATGCCCGTAGAGGAGGATCTGCACCTGCTTATCGAGGGCTTCTTCCTTGAGCTCATCAAGGTCATATTTTACGTTCCAGTGGTGCCCGTGGGTAAAGAGGATCTTGACATCCTTCACCCAGGAAACGGCTGTGCTTTCCTCTGTGGAGGAATAGTCGCAGTTTCCGCGCACGCACCAGTATTCTTTATTGGGATAGCTTTTCATCAAACGGCGAAACTCCTCAAGACCATCCCCAAGATGGATGAACAGCTTTGCATTTTTCTGCTGTTCGATGGCAGCCTCCATCGCTGTTGTGATTCCATGTGAATCTGAAAATACAACGATTCTCATTCTTCTCTCCGCCTTTCTGTTTGTGCCGTTTAATTTTGTCGGCGTACCATTTTATATTCGTCATACAGCTGGTAATAGGAGCAGCTGTCGTTTGTTCCTGCCAAAAAGCGTCCCATCTCGTCTTCATCCAGATTGACTTCACAGCAATAACATTCCCACTCATCATCGTATATATAGTGAACACAGCTTTCGCAGTTGGTGGTTTTTCCTGACAAAATGTCACCCCCTTTGCACGATCCCGTGCATGGTATCAAATCAGGCCTGCTGTTTCAGTATACCACAGAAGGCTGTTCCATGTACCCTTTTTTATCGCCAAATCAAAGAAGATTCTGTAAAAATTATGAAACTTTTTCCACCGCATCGAATACGATGGTATTAGTCTTCTCAAAAAAACACAGAGGACAAAATATACACAGGCGGTGATTACCATGCAAAACCCCATCCATCTTTCTGAATCACAGGCAGAACAACTTCTCAATACCCTGAGCCGTCAGCTCAACACCGACCCTCATGTGCTCAAGCAGCAGCTGCAATCGGGAAATTTCCAGCAGCTTTCACAGAGCATGGGCAGCGAATCGGTGCAGCAGCTCCAGCAGCTTTTAAAAGACCCAAAACAGCTTCAGCAGGTGATGAACTCTCCGCAGATGCAGCAGCTTTTACGTTCTTTCAAAAGCCGTTAACGGGTAACGCATGGGGAAAGGAGGCATTATGGAGGATCTAAGCAGTCAAATCAACAACCTGCTCAACAGCAAAGAGGGGATGCAGCAGATCCAGGCGGTAGCTTCTGCTTTGGGGTTGGGGAATGCTCCTGCGCCGCCTTCCCCGACCCCCGCTGCCGCACCGCCGTCGGAGCAAGGTCCCGCTTCCGGGATCGACACCAATCAGATCATGGGGATGCTCAGTCAGCTTGGATTGGGACAGCCGTCCCAATCCTCGGCACCGTCCGCCCCGCCCATCGATCTCAACATGATGATGCAGATACAAAAAGCCATGTCCGCCTTCGCTTCGGGCAGCAAAAACGTGGATCTTCTGCGCTCGCTGCGTCCCCACCTTTCCCCTGCGCGTCAGAAAAAGGTGGATGATGCTGTGAAGATCATGCAGCTCATCCAGATGCTGCCGCTGCTCAAGGAATCGGGGCTCTTCGGTTCGGGTGGTGGCAACGGATGAAGTGGAGCAATTCAAACAACTATTCTGCCAACGACCTGATCGCAATGCAAAAGGATGCGATGGAGCGTGTGCGCGAGATGCAGCGACGCTCTGACGAGCGGCTGCGCCAGAGCAACTCCGCCATCCCAAAGCCCCTCCATCCGCCTGCTGCGTCTTCTGCGCTGCAGTCCCCGGCACAGGCTGCCCCCGAAGATCAGGGCAACGCGCCCTCAAACGGACAGAGGGAAGCTTATGCGCCGGAGCAGTCCCTCGCTCCCTCCGGGAAAATCAGCCAAGCACTGCAGGCACTCGGCATCGATCAGGACCGCCTGATCCTGTTTGCCGTGCTGCTGGTCTTATACAACGACGGCGCCGACTATACCCTTTTGCTGGCGATTTTGTATCTTCTTTTATAATGGAGGATGAAGATTTTTTCTCTTTTTGTGATATGAACGCCCGCCCTCTCTTGTGGATATACTGATATTGAAGTAAAATTTACTTATCAGCAGAAAACAAGGAGGTTCTATCATGAGCGAAACCAATATTCCACGTTTTTTTCTCGGAGCAAACACGCCGCGCGGCTTTGTTTCTTTTTTTGACGAACTGGAGCCCAGTGCAGAACCATGGCACACATTTTTGATCAAGGGCGGTCCCGGAACGGGAAAATCCTCCCTGCTCAAGCGCATTGCCGGCGCATTTGCTCCCTCATCCACCCAAATGGAGCTTGACCCCTGCTCCTCCGACCCCGATTCTCTTGACGCTGTGATCCTGCCGGAGCGCGGCATCTCCCTGATGGATGCCACCCCGCCCCATGCGCGGGAGCCAAAGATCCCGGCGGTGCGCCAGACCATCGTATCGCTCGGAGATTATCTTGACGGGGTGGAGCTTCAAAAAAATCGGGAGGAGATCGAGGCGCTGTATGCCGCTTTGCCAAGGTGCAGCTCGCTTGCCACAGACTATCTGAGCGCAGCCCACACCTTTCTTGCAAATTCGCGGCGCATCACGCGCGGCGCGGTTGATCTCAAGAAGATCGAAGGGTATGCCTATCGCTTTGCAGAAAAGAATCTGCGCAAGAAGGGACTGCCCGAAAAAGGGAGCGAAAAGCACCGCTTTCTCACCACCATCCACTCCGGCGGGATCTATGCGCTTGAGGAAACCCCGTCCCTGCTGTGCCGTCGGCTCTATCGCATCGAGGACGAAATCGGCATTGTGGCTCCGGTACTGCTTGCGGCGATCCGCACCTATGCGCTCGAATTGGGGCATGATGTCATCACCTGTATGTGCCCTATGGACCCCGACACCAAAATCGACCACCTCCTGATTCCGAGTGCAGGGATCGGCTTTCTCACCTCCAACCGCTACCATCCGATGGAGCACGCCGGTGCACAGCGCAGCATCCATGCCAAACGCTTCATGGACGAATCCATTTTGGAAACACGCAAGCGCCGCCTTTCCTTCGACCGCAAAGCTGCGCGCGAGCTTTTGAAGCAGGCGATCCTGCTCCTGCGCGAATCGCGCAGCATCCACGATGATCTGGAGCGCATCTACAGCGATGCCATGGATTTTGATGCCCTTGAACGCAGATACCCCCTCCTCATGGGGCAGATCCTCGATTATTCTACCCCAAAATCAAATTGACTTTCTATCTGATAAAGCAAAGGAGCCGAACCGAAGTTTGGCTCCTTTGCTTATTTTTTTTCAGCGGTCTGTTTTGCCGCATCCCTTTTTTCGATGTAGCTGACGATCATTTGAACAGTCGCTTCCTTTCCGATGGATGCATCGAGGCACAGGTCATAATTTTCCATGCTCTGCCACTCACCGCCCGATGTGTTGCGGTAGTAGCTGGCTCTTGATTCGTCGGAGTGCAGCATGTGCTGCCGGGCTTGCTCGTAGGAATCCCCGTACATGGTTCGGATATTTTCGATGCGCAATTCGCTCGTCGCGTGGATGAAAATGCGTACCACGTTCGGATAATGGCGCAGAACGTGGTCGGCTGCACGCCCCACGATGACGCAGGCTCCGGCATCTGCGATTTTTCGGATCACCTTTTCCTGCGCGATGATGCCCTGCCGCCCCACATGGGTGCTGAGATACAGCCGGTGCAGCACATCGGACGGGTCATCGTAGTCCTCTTGGATAAACTCTTTTGCCAGTCCGCTCTCCTGTGCAACAAGGGCGGTCAATTCCTTATCATAAAACGGGATATTGAGCCGTTTTGCAACCATCTCCCCAATCTGCTTGCCGCGCGTGCCGTGCTGACGCGCGATGGTGACGATGGTGCCGGGGTGCGTTTCGCAGATGGAAACCGGGGTCTGTGCATCATCTGCGGATGCTTTGAGCCTTCGGAAGAAAAGGACGGTGAGCACGGTGATGACGCTGCCTGCCACAAGGTCCGACAGAGGAGCTGCAAACAGGATGCCGTAAATGCCGCTGCCAGCTTCGCGCAGCTCCAAGGTCCTGCACAGCACAAGGGTAAAGAATGTAAAGCAGAACAGATCGCGGATGACCGAGGCCACCATCGACTGCACCGCCCTGCCGATGGACTGGAAGAAAATCGAGGAAATCTTGATGAAGCAGGTCACGAAGCTCAAGCCCAAAAAGATGCGGAAGCTCTTGATGGCAAAGTCCATGTACAGCTCATTCTGCTTGCCGAAAATCCCGATGACCACCTGCGGACAGCATTCGAACACGAGAGTCGCCGCGATGCCCACGCTCAGGGAGGAGAGCAGGATGATAAAATAGGTCTGTTTTACGCGGTCCATTTTTTTGGCTCCGTAGTTGTAGCCGAGGATAGGCTGACCGCCCAGCGCAATGCCCACTGCAATGTTGCTGACGATGGTATACACCTTTGTCTGGATGCTGAACACGGAGAGCGGGATGTCGCTTCCGTAGACAGACAGCGCGCCGTATTTTGCCAGTGTGATGTTGCTCAGGAGGGTCATCACGACCATAGAGATCTGGATGATGAAGGTGGAGCCGCCCAAAACGATGAGGTTTCGCAGCATGGCGGTGTTGATCCGAAAGCTGCTTTTGCTCAAGCGAAAGCTCTTCGGCTTGAGAAAATATACCGCGCTGACCGCAAACGAAGCCGCCTGTCCCACAACGGTTGCAATCGCTGCGCCCTTGATGCCCCAGTCGAATACAAAGATGCAGATGGGGTCGAGGATGATGTTGAGCACCGCACCGGAACATATGGCGATCATCGCATAGGTGGGGCTGCCGTCCGCGCGGATGATGCCGTTCATGACATTGAACATCAGATACGCCGGGAAAAACAGGGCGATGATCGTAAAATAATCACACGCCATCGTCAGTGTTGCGTCCGAAGCGCCGAACAGCACCATCAGCGGTCTGCAAAAGAGCAGGCACACGGCGCTGAGCACCAAGCTGATGAGCAGGGTGGTGCTCAGTCCTGTGCCGACGCACTTGTGCGCACTTTCGGTGTCCTGCCGTCCCGAGCAGATGCTAAGATACGACGCAGCGCCGTCCCCCACGCACCATGCAAACGCATTGGCAATGCAGATGACGGGGAAGGAAATGCCGGTCGCCGCATTTCCGAGGTAGCCAAGGCTGCTGTTTCCGATAAAGATCTGGTCGACAATGTTGTACAATGCGCCAATCAAAAGCCCCGTGACACACGGAACGGAAAATTTAAGCAGCAGCTTTGGGATGGGCTGTTCCCCCAAAATTTTATTTTCATCCATAAAATACATCCTCCTTGCAAAGAAAAAGCCGCAAACAGCCTGCCATGATGCGCCCAAAGCGTCATCTTATAGCAAAACTATTTGCGGTAGTTTGTAGAAACATTCACCCAATCGTGAACTTATATAAGAAAACATTCGCTGAATATTTAATCATAGAATAGGCAGATTGTCAAGACATCGATGGCGGGAGTGCATATTTTTTTGCACCGCAGATGAGGGAGCTCTGCCCCGTTTTGCACGGTTTTTCTCCGCGATGGCATAGGAGCGAATCGACTCGATTCAGCAGAAAATTTGTTGTATTTTTGAAATATTGCGACAATATTTTAGATATAAATTATGCAATATGTCAAAGTTTTGCCTTTCGTTTTCTTTTTTCAAAAAAGCCCTTGACAGATATATATATATATATATATATACTGTTGGTGCAAGTATATGGGAAATTCAGCAGGTTTTTGTTGAATTTTCCAATATCTTAACAAAGGATTCTGTACATCGAATGTACAGAAATAATAAGGAGGAAGCAAAGAATGGACATGAAAAAATCTCTTTCTGTGCTGATCACCGTTTCCATGCTCGCAAGCATGGCAGCACCAGCTATGGCACAGGATTACAAAGCAAACGCAAAAGCTACACCTGCTGATGTAGTGGTGTTGGCAGCACAAGCAGGCGATGTAACAGATTTGACAGTAACTGATGCCACCACAGGCAACACACTTAAAAAATCAGAGGCTATAGCAGATAAAAAAGTTGCAGACCTTGCTCTTAAAGTTGAAGGTGACACTACTGCAACTGAAACAGTTTCAACTACCGTGACTGCAAGAAAGAACGATGCTGAAGATGTTAATGATGCTTTTAAGGTAGACGATTCAGCAAATCCTACCGCTCTTTCTATTAGTAAACAGCTTGAACCAGGAAGCTATGTAGTAACAATTGCTGTTGCTCAGACTGGCAAAACAGGTGTAACAAAGACCTACAACCTGACAGTAGCACCTGATGACGGTACACTGACAAACGTAGCACTGACAGGTGAAGTTCCTTCCCTCAAAGTTGCAGAAG
>JAHHTZ010000005.1 GCA_020024285.1 Oscillospiraceae bacterium
CTAAGGGGGGCAGCGCCCGCCCTTAGATGAGTTTCTTCCCCCATTCTTTACTCACTTAAAGAATGGGGTCGCCCCCTCGTAGGAACTACGAAAAAATATAAGTTATGAAGGCGAAATCTTGCAGAAAACCTTCAAAGATTGAAAACCAAAAACC
This sequence comes from Oscillospiraceae bacterium, assembly GCA_020024285.1. Classification (GTDB taxonomy): domain Bacteria; phylum Bacillota; class Clostridia; order Oscillospirales; family Ruminococcaceae; genus Negativibacillus. The sequence goes on from JAHHTZ010000005.1 coordinate 155, forward strand.
CCCGCTTCAGCAGAATGTATGAACCTTGCGTACAAACCTTCAAAGATTGATAAGCAAAAAACCACCATCGCGGTAAAAGCAGGCGAAATAACTGCGGGGAACGCAAAAAAGGAAGTACCGATCGGTACTTCCTTTTTGTGGCGGAGAGAAAGGGATTCGAACCCTTGAAGGAGTTTAAGTCCTTACACGATTTCCAGTCGTGCGCCTTAGACCAGCTCAGCCATCTCTCCATATTCTGTTGCGCTGATTCGAGTCAGCTTTTACATTATACTTGCTTCGGCGCATTCTGTCAAGTGGTTTTGCGCAAAAATTAAAATTATTCTTCGTCCGATCCGCTCGAAAATATTCCTTGACAAGTGTATGCTGTTATGATAAACTTGTATCGTATTTCTGGAGAGATGTCCGAGTGGTTTAAGGAGCTAGTCTTGAAAACTAGTGATTCGCGAGAACCGTGGGTTCGAATCCCACTCTCTCCGCCAATTCAGCCGACCCCTTGGGGGTTGGCTATTTTATCATGGTGGGATTCGATGGGAGGGTGTAGAAAACCGTCCGGTGGACGGTTTGACCCCGACCGGCTTTTTCGCAAAAAAGGAATCCCACTCTCTCCGCCAAAACAGCCGACCCCTTTGGGGGTTGGCTATTTTTATATGGTCGAGGGGAGCAGCATGCTCTGGGATGAGCTGTGCGCCTTTCGGGGCATCGACGAAAAATTACGTGATAGTCGCACAATATATCAGCGCCTTGCAGCGCATGAAAATCGAAGAAATGAGGTGATCCTGTGAGCAATCAGAAGCTGGCGAGAGCCTTGAAGTATCGGTTTCGCTCGGTATTTCTTGATTTCCCCGATTCCTACGAGGAATTGTTTTGCAATCTCAAGCACTGTATTTCGCTGTTTGACCCGGAATGGGTGCAGAATTTGAAGCCTTCCTCAGAGGAAAATATTCAAAAGCTCGAGCAGATGGTGGAGCAGGATTTCGGAAAACAGCTCCCGGAGGTTTACAGGCTGTATTTGCAGGAGATGGGAGCCAACGATGGGGCGCTGCTGCTGCAATATATCGCGGACCTAAATTATTTTGACGACTGGAACTGGGAATTTTGCCATTTCAAAACAGGCGATATGGCACAGAGTCCCGAAAAATGCATGGAAAAAATCAGAAGATCGTATTTTGCAACGGAGCTGACGTCCTCTTTTTTGTGGTATCTTTTTCCCGATAAAGTTAGTGACTCCAAAGGATTTGCATTTACGCTCAATCCGCAAAACGAGGATGAAATCGTGCTGTCACACGGATCGTGTGTGATCTGCTATGACACGTTTCCAAAGCAGCTTGCTTACTGCGAATATCTCAAAGCCATCCATTGGATCGAGGATCACAGCGAACCGATGAAGCGCAAAAAATGGAAGTCCTTCTCCGCTTCGGGTTCGGACTCTATGTTTTCTGCGCGTTTTCGTGCATACTGCCCCGTGGAATGGTGGAACGAGGAGATTCCGTTTTCCGCTTATACTTCCTTTTTGGAAACATTGGAAGCCCAATTTTATCTCGAAGAAGCGTGGTTCAGCCGTCAGAAGGAATTTCCTGACGAGGATTTCGACTGTTCTAACGATGACCACACCTTCTTTTCACGCTACATCGCGTTTAGCCCGATGTCCGATCTGACCCTTTTGATCGAATGGCACTCAGGCGATTTTGACCTCTATTATCGTCCGGATGATAGACCGTTTATCCAGGTGCATCTATTGGGAAACGATGCTGCACAGCTCAACGAGATCATCGATGCGATCCGAAAGGACACGACCCTCGCTGAGATAGAGAACGATGAAACAAGACGCTTTGCAAAAATGGAACTGATCTAAAAACCACCCCGTCCCCTGAAACTTTTGGGGGCGGGGTGGTTTTGATTTACTCGGCTTTGGGGCGCAGGAGGGTTTTGAGATCCACCTGCGAAATCACCAGAAACAGTAGGATGACACCGCCGCCGATGGCAAGGCGCGGGGTGAATTCCTCAAAGCCCCACACGATGGAAAAGATGCTGCCGAACACGCTCTCGAGCATCATGATGAGTCCGGCGGTCGTCGCGCTCGTGTACCGCTGGACGATCACCTGGAAGGTCTGCGCGAGGAAGGAGCAGAGCACCCCCATATACAGCAGAGGAAGGATCATCGCGGACCAGTCGACGTTCTGCATTGAGCCGCTCTCCGCAAGAAGGAAGTAGAGCAGTCCGCCCACCGCCTGCACCGCCGCCAGCAAAAAGGCAACCACCGTGGGGTCGCTCTCCTTGCAGCCATAGCACAGATAGGTGATGGACAGTGCGTAAAACAGCGCGCTGACAAGGGAATAGACATCCCCCAGGTTTAAGATAAACTGCGTTTCCAAAACGCCCGACAGGATCGCCATACCGCCGATGCAGCCGGCAATGCAGACAAAGCTCTTGCCTTCCAGCGGCTTTTTGTACATCAGCCACGCAAGAAACGGGACGAAGATCACATAGTTTGCACAGATGAAGGCGTTGTTGGAGGGCGTCGTGTACTGCACCCCGATCGTCTGGGTGAGGTACCCGCCCAGATTGATGAGCCCCGCAATCAGCCCGATTTTAAAATCGCTGCGCGACATGGCGTGGATGCGCCTGTGAAAGCACAGGTACGCCAGCAGGACGAACAGGAATCCGCGCGAAAAGTTGATGAACCCCGGCGTCACGCCGCCGTCGAGGGCGATCTTTGTCACGATAAAGCCGGTCCCCCACAAAAACGAGATGAGAAGCAGGCAGAGATTGGCAGATGTTTTTGTAAATTTCATTCGATTCACCTATGATTTTATAATTTGTATCCCTACCATTATACCACACGGCACAGGGGGGAACGCAATGGGGGAGCACAAATTTCTCCATGTGAAAAAAACGCGGATGAAGGCAGGCTCTCCTCCTGTTATGATAGGGCAGGAAATCATGAGGAAGGAGGGAGGACCGGGGACAGACCCCTGCTGTGTTCGAAAATTTTGAGCGGGGGGCGAAGATGCTCTGCGCGCAGAGCAGAGCAGAGCAAAGAGAACAGGACGGATACAAAAAAGGAGGACATGGATGGAAATTTTTACAGGGAATCGATACCGAAGTCCCGATGCGTTCATCGGGACAGGCAAACCGTGCGGCACGGTCGAAGCGTTTGCGCTGCCGGGCACTGCATGGCGATGATTCGACGATAGGAGGCAGTATGGAGCTATTATGGAACTACGGCGTCCGCGGCGCTGCCCTGAGCGGCGCGGTATCGCTGATCGGTACCGGGGCGATGGCGCTTTTCGGCGGCTGGGACAAGCCGCTCAAGGGGCTCTTGCTCTTTATGGGGATGGATTTTGTTCTGGGCGTTTTGGCAGCGATGAAAAACAAGGAGCTTGACAGCACCGTGGCATTCTGGGGCGGCATCAACAAGCTGGTGGTGCTGAGCCTTGTGGCAGTGGGGGTGGTGCTCGACGGGGTATTGCCCCTGAGCGAGCCGTACTGCCGCACCGGGATCATCTTCTTTTACATCGCACGGGAGGGACTCTCCCTCATCGAAAACTACGGAAAGCTCGGCGGAGAGCTGCCGAATTTCCTCAAGGAAATGCTGGCACAGCTCAAGGAGAGCCACAGCAACATCAACAAGGACGGTGCAAAATAGCCGTTCGGGACACTGGGGCGGCGCGCTGTTCACAAAAAATTTATACTGAATTTGTAGGCATTTTGCGCGCTGCCCGAAAAGAGAAAACGGCGAAAATCCGCATGATATCGCGGTTTTTTGGCGTTTTTTCTGCCGTTTTCTCCCATTTTTCGGGGGTGTGCTCCCCCCTTGACAGGTGAAAAAGGATACGGTATAATGAGCGCGTAAGTTAGTAAGAGCTAACTACTTAACTTTATGTAATGGAGGTATTTTTTTATGTCCCTGATTCAAAAAGAAATTTCTGATTTTTCCGTACAGTCCTACCAGAACGGTGAATTCTCTACCGTAACAAAACAGGATGTACTTGGCAAATGGAGCGTGTTCTTCTTCTATCCAGCCGACTTCACCTTTGTGTGCCCAACCGAGCTTGAGGATCTGTCCAATTTGTACGACAAATTCAAAGCCATCGGCTGCGAGATCTACTCTGTTTCCTGTGATACACACTTTGTACACAAAGCATGGCACGATACCTCCGAGCGCATTCAGAAGCTCCAGTATCCAATGCTTGCTGACCCAACCCACGCACTTGCAAAGGATTTTGAAGTTTACATCGAAGCAGACGGCCTTGCAGAGCGCGGCAGCTTCATTGTGAACCCAGAGGGCAAAATCGTAGCTTACGAGGTAATTGCAGGCAACGTAGGACGCAATGCGGACGAGCTGCTGCGCCGTGTACAGGCAAGCCAGTTTGTTGCACAGCACGGCGATCAGGTTTGCCCTGCAAAATGGCAGCCGGGTGCAGAAACCCTCAAGCCAAGCCTTGATCTTGTAGGTCAGCTCTAATCAGGTGCGTGAGCCTATGGAAAACTTATACGATGTGGCAGTGATTGGCGGCGGTCCGGCAGGACTGACCGCCGCACTGTATCTTGCACGGGCGCGCTATCGCGTGGTCGTGGTGGAGAAGGAGCACTTCGGCGGTCAGATCACGATCACATCTGAGGTGGTGAACTACCCCGGCGTTGCCAGAACGGACGGCTCCTCCCTCACCGAAACGATGCGCCGTCAGGCGGAGAGCTTCGGAGCGGAATTCCTGCTTGGGGAAGTGACGGAGCTTCAGATGGAAGGCGACGTCAAAACCGTCAAGACGAACCGCGGTGACATCTCGTGCTTCGGCGTTCTGCTGGCGACGGGTGCACACCCAAGACAGATCGGCTTTACGGGCGAGAGCGATTTCCGCGGGCGCGGCGTTGCGTACTGCGCCACCTGCGATGGCGAATTTTTCACCGGGAAGGATGTCTTTGTCATCGGCGGAGGCTTTGCCGCTGCGGAGGAGGGCGTGTTCCTGACAAAATATGCCCGCCATGTGACCATCCTTGTGCGCGGTGACGACTTCACCTGCGCGCAGTCTGCCGCAGATGCCGCACGAAATCACGAGAAAATCACCGTCCTGACAAATGTGCAGGTGGAATCGGTATCGGGGGACAGCGCCCTGCGCTCCATCCGCTACCGCAGCCTCAAAACGGGCGAAGTGATCGAATATTCGGCGGGCGAAGGGGAGAACCTCGGCGTCTTTGTCTTTGCAGGATACGAGCCGGAAACTGCCCTTGTCAAGGGACTTGCCGAATGTGACGAGCATGGGTATGTCCTGACCGACCGCAGCCAGAAAACGAGCGTGGACGGACTGTATGCTGCCGGCGATGTGTGCCAGAAGCCGCTTCGTCAGGTCGTTACCGCAGTTGGGGACGGCGCGCTTGCCGCAACGGAGTTGGAGCGCCTTGCCGCTGCGATGCAGCGCAAAACGGGTCTGCGTCCAAAGGTCGCTGAGAGCGCGCCGCAGGAGCAGCCCGAAGCTCACGCGGAGAGTGCCGGTGAGGGCGGACTGTTCACAGGGGATATGCTCGCGCAGCTCCATACGGTGTTTGACCGGATGCAGCAGCCGCTGACCCTGCGCCTGTGCCTTGACAACACACCGATCTCCGAGGAGCTGCACCGCTACATGGAGGAGATGGTTTCGCTCACCGACAAGCTCGATCTGGAGCTGGGCGGCGCGGACGAAGCGGATCACCTGCCGTGCGTGAAGGTATGCCGCAAGGACGGCGCGTGGACGGGACTTGCGTTCCACGGCGTTCCGGGGGGACACGAGTTTACCTCGTTCGTCCTCGGACTGTATAACGCTGCCGGTCCGGGACAGGCCATCGACGAGGAAAGCAAAGCAGCCATCGCGGCGCTCAACCAGCCGATCGATCTCAAGGTTTTGGTTTCCCTCTCGTGCACCATGTGCCCCGAGCTTGTGACAGCAGCACAGCGCATCGCGGCAGAGCATCCCGATGTGAAGGCACAGGTCTACGACCTCAACCATTTCCCCGACCTGCGGGAAAAATATCAGGTCATGAGCGTGCCTTGCCTTGTCATCAACGACGAAACCATCTCGTTTGGCAAGAAGAACATCCGCGAGCTCTTGTCGATGCTCAAATAAGATTCCTATATAATAAGGAAGCCAATACAAAAGCCGACGTCACAGGACGTCGGCTTTTTTTGCTGTACGGATTGGGGAAAACGGTTAGAAAACGGTGGTTTGAGCGTCGCAGCAGACAAAGTCAGTATCGATATAGTTTGCGAACACACGCACGGAGAATCTGCGCGGATTGCAGATGCTGTCGGGTCTGCCGATCTCGTCTAACGCTTCGGGGAGGACAAAGGTGATGCACTTGAGCTGGATGTCCTGACAGGAGGTTCCGCCCTGAGCCGGGATCAGCACGGTTTTGAGCCCGCGGGGGTGTTCTACGCTCTGTGCGTCCAGCTCGGACAGGACAACTGCCACAGCGACACGCTTATTGGGGCAGACGTTTTTCACAAGGGTATCGATCTGGACGATGCGCCCCAGACCGCTGAGGAGCGCATCTTGCGATGCGGTGATGACGGTGTCCTGACAGCCCAGGATGGTGAAGTTTTCGGGCTCGGGGCAGGGTTCGATGATCTCAATGCTCGTGCAGATGACCTCCACCTGCGGGTCGGGGAAGGTGAGGGAATTGCCCTGACGGTCCGAATAGGTGATGGAGTCGTTGACCGCCTTGACGCCCCCGTCTGTGCCGATGTGCAGGATCTCAAAGCTCAAGGTCGCGGTTTCAGCTCCGGCTGCTCCGACCGCGGGCGCAGTCCATTCGAGCTTCTGCGGGTCGATGAGGACGGCGGTGCCGTGAGACGGGGGATCGATGCCGACGATCTTAAAATCGGGGTTGAGCACTTCCTCGATCTTCATATCGAGTGCACCGGCAAGCACCACCTCGCCTGCCACCTTGGAAAACGCCTCGTCGAGCTGCGTGGTGTCTGCGGCAAGGGCAACGTAGGTGCTGGCAGGAGCGGATGCCCACAGGATGAGGGGAGCGGGGGTCGTGGTAAGACCGATGCAGTAGATTTCCATTCCGGATGCCTTGATGCTCTGGGTCACAGGGACCGGATCGCCGCCTGTGGTCGTGACGCCGTCGGTGAACATGATGACGATGCGGCGGGGGGAGGCGGAGGGCAGGAGCATCGCTTCGCCCGATTCAAATGCCGCCTTGTGGTTGGTGGAGCCTCCGGCGGTGAGTGCATCGATGGCGGTGCCGAGCGCTGCCACGTCGCCGGTGAGCCCAAGATCGGCGGTTGCGGTGTCGGCAAAGCTGACGATCCCAAGACGGCTGCCGTTGAGCATGGCGGAGCCGTCAGCGCTGCCGCTTGCCTTTGCGACGGTATCGACGAGCTGCTTTGCAGCGGACTTTGCCGCCGCAAGGGGTGCGCCTCCCATGCTGCCGGAGCGGTCCATGATGAGGACGATGTCGGCAGGGTTTGTGCTCAGCTCGGGCGCAGCATCGAAGCTGAGGGTGACGGTGTTGGTTCCGGTGCAGCTCATAATGGGGCTGCGGACGGTTTTGTTTGGGTTGGAGATGGACATTTCGGTTGCCTCCTTCTGAATGATCGTGGTGGGGAAGTCCCACAGCCCTATCCTATGTCACGTCCCAAAAAGCGTGCCGCCGAGGATGCAGGAATTCTAAGGTAAATATTCCCATTTTACGCAAAATAGGGCAGATTCGACCGGGTTTGCGCAGATTTTTGCAGGAAAATTTGAAGAAAAACTCATTTTTCTATGGACTTTTGAGGACTGATTTGGTATAATAAGGTTAAATCATGCCCTGAATGCCGTGCGGTATCCGGGGCACAATCAGGCAGTATTGAAGCATCAACAGGAGGATTATATGAAAAAACGAATTTTCAGCGGCGTTGTCGCGCTTCTTTTGTGTTTGGGTCAGCTCCCGCTGACTGCGCTTGCAGATACAGAAGCTGCAAACCCAACACCTGCACAGCAAAGCGAACAATCCCAGCAAAATCCCCCAATAGAGAATAATCAGACACCACAAACTGATTCGCAAAACTCGACTGGGCAGGATGAAGCGACCGCACCCGAAACGCCCGCCTTGCCCGAAGGGGAGAAGGACCCCACTCAGCAGGAGGGGACAACTCCCGAAGAGGAGAAGGACCCCGCTCAGCAGGAAGGGACGATTCCCGAGGAGGGGAACAACTCCACTGAGCAGGAAGGCGTGAACCCGGACCAGCAGGAGGGGACAGACCCCGATGCACCTCCGGCGCCGGAAGGGGAAAACCCCGATGCTCCCCCGGTGGCAGAAGAAGTTCCGCCGCAGGATGTTCCGGACGGTTTGATCGCGCCCTTGCAGGAAAGGGCGGGGACGGTCACTCTGCCGAGCAATATGGGACTTGATGAATTCATCGCATCAAATAGAGTAAACGACGGCGATGTTATCGACCTAAACGGCGGTAAAGGCTTTGTCAACGATAGACAGGGCAAGGGAGGAGACCCTTGGATCGTCCCGAAAAGAGTCACCATCCAAAACGGCTACATCGAGCTTCGGGCAGGGGGCATGATCCTGAGCGATGACCTTGTCCTGAAGGATGTTGAGCTGCTCTTTGGAAACGGCTGGCGCAACGCCATCATGGCAAACGGGCATACCCTGACGCTCGACGGCGTAACGCTCCTCAAAGGTCAGGGCAATACCCAGACGGCACAGGACGTTCACATCTTTTGCGGCGGCGCGAAGGGCTTTTCCGCAAGGGCAGGATCAAACGGTACGGTCATCGTGCAAAACGGCACGTCCCTCAACAACATCTACGCCGGCAACATCATACCATACGGAGATCTCGACGCAGACACCTATTCGGGCGATGCAACCATTATCTTGGAAGCAAGTGCCGGAAAGATGGGAGAGATTTATGCCTCCGGTGCGATGGAGGGTAAGGTATCGGACGACTGGTTCGGTGGAAATAAAACGCCTGCACCGAAGGCAGATCGAAGATACAGCGTCAGCGGCGCGGTAACAATCACGCTCAATCAGTCTGCGTCAGGTATTGTGAACGGCGAAACAGGCGGCGGGAAGAATGCAGCCGTTGTCTACAAAGGCGACAGCAACGGATACCCCAACAACAGCCTCAATCTGAGTAAGATCGATTCGCTGGATGTTGCGTCCGGTAATCTTCAGATGAACCAGAACTGTGACCTCACAGGGGTAACATCCCTCACAGTGCAAAGCGGCGCACAGCTGAGCCTTGCAAACCTTTCTGCATCCGAGCTTGCCATCGACACATTCACAGGCGGTGGAATCCTGGTACTGGGCTTGAATCAGTGCCTGAACATCAGCGGCGAAGTAATCGGGAAAACACAGCTTGCATTCGGCAGCGTTTTCGGGGGGCAATCGGATAAGTCCCCAAGTACAGGGCAGATCTACATCAAGGCACCGGGGTCGAAGAACGATTCCTTCGAGCTGCTCCCGATGAAAAACAATGTGCCTGCACCGCCGTTTGCAAACGACGGAAACGGAAACTGGCGTGTACCGGGGGAGAACAACGATCCAATCAAAATCAAAAACATCAAAATAGAGCCGAGCTTCACGATGAACAGCCAGTCCTCTGTCAGCCTTCCGGTGACTGTCACCTATGCGGACGGCAGCCCGACCGATGTGCTCAATAAAGTAGAGGCTCAAATCACGGTCAATGGCACCAACATAAATCCAACCAATACAAAGGGCGTTTATATCTATAAGCCTTCGTATTCAAGCCCTTTAAGCAGTGAGATCAAATGGTTGAAATTTCTGCTTGAAGACGGTCAGGAAAAACTGAATATTGCAGGCAACTACTATGGCGCACTGAAGGTGCAAACCTACAACATCAAAATCACCATCCCCGGTGAGAATATGGCGGATGGTCAGGAGCATGTGCTCGAAACAAAACTCATCATCCAAGACGGTAGTACTCCACTGCCACCGCAGCCGCCGCAGGAAACCAATCTCGAAAAAGCGATTGTGACTGTAACAGGAAGCTATGTCTACGATGGCACCGCAAAGAAGCCGACCGTTCGTGTCGAGCTGGGCGGGAAGGAGCTTCGTCTGAATGACGACTACACCGTCACCTACCCCGACAGCATCAATGCAGGACGCTACACCCTCACCGTGAACGGAGCAGGCACCTATCAGGGCAGCAAAACCGCAGAATACACCATTTCCCCGAAAAACATCAGCTCGGATGCGGTAATCACCTTGGAGCCGAGCGAATTTATCTTTGACGGAACACCAAAGACTGCGGCGGTCAAATCCGTGGTGGTTGCAGGAAAAACTCTGGCGGTAAATCAGGACTACACCGTCAGCGGCAATACGCAAACCAATTCAGGGACCCATACCGTCACCATCACAGGCAGGGGCAACTACGAAGGTACCAAGACAGCGACCTTCAAAATCAAAAAGCTGACTTCCTTGAATATCACAGCGACCGCTGACCCCATCAAGGTCCCGACTGTATCACAGGCTGCGGCGACCTCCACGCTCTCTGCAGAGGGTGTATATGACGACGGTTCCACCACCGCGCTCAGCAATGTGACATGGAGCATCGAGGGGGATGCCCCCGCAGGCGTTTCCCTCAGCGGAAATGTCCTCACTGTGACAAATAAAGCAGTGGCTGGAAGCGTCACCGTAAAAGCGGATGTTCCGGGTGTTTCCAATACCAAGAGCATCACCATCGACAAGGATGCTTCCGCCGCCCAATCGGTGAAAATCCTCAAGGACGGCGTTGAGCTCGAGCGCGATACCATCGTCATCCCGACAAGCGGAAATTCCACCAGAACCTATACGGCGAAGGTATTCGACCAGTACGGTGAAGAAATGCCGGGTACTGTGGCATGGAGCTTCACCGGCGGGAACGGCAAAATCACGGCACAGGATGGCACCGTTACCGTACAGAGCGGGGCGACCGCAGCAGACTGCACCTTGACCGCGGCAATCGGCGGGAAAAATGCACAAATCACCATCCATGTGGTGAAAAAGCAGGATGCTCCAATCACCTTTGCAAATAAAACCATCACCTACGGCGAACGCTACACTCCGGATGCCACCACCACAGCATCGGGCGGCACATGGAGCTACAGCTACAGCGGCGTGGACGGAACAAACTACCCCGCAAGCGAGCAGGCTCCGACCGCGGCAGGAAAGTACAGCGTGACGGCTCGCTACGAGAGCGATACCCACTACGGCGAAAAAACCATCACCCTGACCATCGGGAAAAAGGATATCTCTGTAGACAAAACGAACCTCAAAGTGGCACCGAAGTCCTACGATGGCAATTCTGACGTTTCTGCGAATGCCATTTCGGGCGTTGCCTTTACGGGTCTTGTCAGTGGCGAGAGCCTCAAGTCAGGAGATTACACCGTAAGCGGCACTTACTTCAGCGAAAATGTTCATCAGGACAAGGACGCAACGCTCACGATTGCACTCAACGATACTGCAACCGCAAGAAACTACAACCTCACAAGCGGCACAGTAAAGGTAACATCCAGCATCGCTGCGAAGTCGGCTGTGGCTGTTCTTGTGACAAACGATATCACCAAGGAATACGATGGCTCGAACGCAGCTGCCGACCTTCAGTTCACGGTGGAGGGCAAGCCTGTCACCGTCAAGGGCAGCCGATATGAGGACGCTCATGTTGGAGCAGGCAAGAAAATCGTGCTGGGCGAAAAAACAGGCGCAGACCTCGACAACTACGCCGTTACCTATCCGGAAGTGACCGGAACCATCACCGCAAAGCCGGTCGATGTCACGATCTCCGGTTTGAACACGGTACAATACGGCAAGGAATACCAGCACACCGCATCGGCGGCGCTCCTGCCGGGCGACCGCACCGAGTATGTGCTGCGCTACAACAACGATTCCGCAAAACCGCAGAATGTCGGCAGATACACCATCACGGTGGAGCTGTCCAACAAGGATTACAAGGTTGGAGCAGTAAAGAACGAATCCTTTGAAATCACAAAGGCAGATTTGACTGCTGCTGCGGCAGAAAAACTGGTTCGCTACAACAACACCGATTCCCACACCGTCAATGCTGCTGACTTTGGCATCCACGTTCCGGGAACGTGGACCGCAGCTTCCGCAAGCGGCGATGATCTGATCCTCGCAGTGAAGCCATCCACAGGGGCAGATACTCTCACATTTGCGCTGAGATCGGGCTTGACTCAGCAGGATTCGGGCAAGAAGGCAGTGTATGACGTGACCTTCACCCCAGAAGGCGGAAATTACAACGCGGTACAGACCACCTTGACCGTCATCGTGATGGACAAGGAGCCGATCAACGTGGACGTTCAGCTCGCAAATTGGAAATACGGGGACACTCCTGCCAACGAGGTCACAAGCGTGAAACCGCAGGATTCGCACCCGCAGACCAACCCGACCTGGAGCTTCTCCTATCAGGGCGAAAATGCCAACGGACAGGCTTACCAAGATTCCGCAAAACCGACCGACCCCGGCAAGTACACCGTAACGGCGGTTTACGAGGACGTGAACCACAAGGGCAGCGCCAGCGCAGCCTTTGAAATCACAAAGTCTGATGCGCTCAAGGTAACAGGACTTGCGGCGAAAGACAAGGTATACAACAATACCACAGCTGCCGAAGTGACCGGCACCATCAAAATTGCAGGTGCCATCGGCTCCGACGTGGTGACAGCCGGTACCCTTGCGTACAAGGATGCCAAGTTTGAAAATGCAGAGGTCGGTGCAGGCAAAAAAGTTACCGTGACGCTCGAGGGTGCGCTCGATGGCGCGGATGCATGGAAGTACGAGCTCCCGACGGTAGAGCTGACCGCCGAGATCACAAAGCCTAAGACCCCCGGCGTGATCGGTCAGGACGATGATACCCTCAAGATCGTGGAAAATTCCATCAAGGATGAATTCAATTCCTACTCCGCAGAAATCAAAGCGATTGCAGATACTCCCGAAAAGCTCGAGGAAGCAATGCTCAAGAAGCTCAAGGAGTTCGGTGCGGATGCCACAAAGAATCAGACCGTGGTAACGGACATTCAGCTTGAGATCAACGGCGTGGACGACCACGATACACCGGTGAGCATCATTATCCCGTACCCAACAGCCGTAAACAATTACAAGCAGTACGACTTCACCGTGGTGCATCTGAAAAACAACGGAGAGTTCGAGCTTCCTACCACGTACAAAACAGAAAACGGACTGGTGCTCCACAACGTGACCACCACCCCGTTTGCCATCAGCTGGAAGCTCATCCCGACCTCGTCCGGCGGCGGCAGCACAAGCAGCCACCGCGACGACGACGATGATGATGACGATGACAGCCGCGAGGAGCAGAGATTCTGGAAGGATGTCGCGCGCGAAATCCGCAATGCGAAATCCGGCGAGGTCATCAAGGCGAAGGCAGGAAAATACACAAGAATGCCGTCCTTTGTCATGGATGCTCTGCGCAAACACAGCGATGTTTCGCTGAAAATCAGCTGGAAGGGCGACGACATTCTCATTCCGGCAGGAAAAGCGCTCAAGGAAAGCGTAAGCTCCTACCGACTGTCGAAGCTCGCAAGCCTCTTCCCGAATGCGGAGAAGGATACCGCGGCGAATACCCCGGTGCAGCAGCCGATCACAGGCTCTGTGACCCCGTCCGCACAGGCTCCGTCTGCACAGGCTCCGTCCGTGCAGAATCCGGCAGCTTCGGACGAGAAGAAGGAGGACGAGTCTGAGAAGAAGGACGAACCTTCTAAGGAAGAGGAGCCTTCCAAAGAGGATTCCAAGAAGGAAGATTCCAAAGAGGACACCGATGCATCCAAAGCGCAACCGGCTGACGCACAGCAGCCGAGCGAATCCGGCAGCATCAGCCCTGTTCTGATCGGGGTCGGTGCGGCACTGGCAGTGGGCTTGTGCATTGTATTCTTCATCCTGAAAAAGAAAAAAGGCGCATAAACCGCCCGAAAAAAAGGCATCACAGCTTAGGCTGTGATGCCTTTTTCTGCTATGATGGGGGAGGAGGAAAATTTCGGGGTTGGATTGAAATTTTTGGGAGAATGTGCTATCCTGTGGTTAGCTTACACTAACTATAGGATCGAGAGGTGGTTCGATGGAAAAGAATAAGCCCCTGTCCCAATACGGCGTGGGACCGTTTTATGCGGGGAGCCTCTTTGGACTGACTGCGGCAGCATTGGTGCTGGAGCATCAAAATCTCTTGCCGCGTGTGCAGCTCCCGGCGTCGATGGCAGCGGTTCCCGCGGCGATTGCTGCGGTGCTTGTGGTTTCTGCGGCGCTTTTGTGGTTCAATGCGGTCTTTGCACAGAAGCTCGCACAGCACATCCGCCAAAACGAGCTTGTCACAAGCGGCGCATACCGATGGGTGCGAAACCCCATCTACACCGCCATCATGTTCGCGATGTGGGGGCTGCTGCTCTTGTCCGGCAACCTTTTGCTGCTGCTCCTGTGCCCCGTGTACTATGTGCTGATGACGGTGATGGTAAAGCATACCGAGGAAAAATGGCTCGCGCAGCGCTATGGGGAGCAATATCTTGACTATTGCAGGAGGGTGAACCGCTGCATTCCGCGGCCGCCCGGAAAAAGGGGTGTTTGAAGATGCTTTTTTGGACGGAAACGATTGTGCTGTGTCTGGTGTTTTGGGGAATCTGCGTGCTTGCGACCGGAACCGACGAGCGAAACCTGCGCAACCTCTCGTCGTATCCCGACGAGATCCAGCGGTGGGTGAGATCGGACCCGATTCTGGGACCGAAGGTGGGGATGCCGTCGGGGACATCACGGTTTTGCTCGAATCTGCTGCTTTACACGATTGTGCTGCTTTTCACGTGTTGTTTCGTGCGCGAGGAGGGATTTCTCAAAAATTTTCGGACGGTGTTTTGGATGGGGGAGCTGCTCAATCTATTCGACTTTTTTGTGGTCGATCTGCTGTGGTGGCGGCACACAAGGCGCGTGCGCTTTGTGGGGACGGAGCATGAGGCGCAGCGCTACCGCGACCCCAAAAACCATTTTGTTTCCTTTTTAAAGGGAATCGTTTTGTTTTTCCTCGTCGGGGTGATCGACGGGGCGCTTCTGTCGTTCTTGTAACGAAAAAAGCCTGACGGGAATCGGCAGACCCCATGAAGAACAGCAGGTGCCGGCGTGGTTGATACGCCGGCACCTGCTGTTCTTTTTTTCGGGAGGTTTCAGGAGTATAAGCGGCATGCTCGATAGGATGATGCAGACACCTTCCCCAAAATTAAGTGTTGAGAAAATCAAAATTCGGATAACATTTTATCGGGGTTAAACTGACATCTGTGCTATTTTGAACAGGAGTTCAGGGATTACTTCTTTTCGGCACCGATCGTATTTTATCTTCTGCTCCGGCGTGCGAGCGAGCAAAGGATCACCGGTAGCCGAATTATCCGATACTGCCAACAGTGCAACGGCTGGTTTTTCCATAAGCTCTGCCATCCGGTAGAAAGAACTTGTTTCCATTTCAATCAGTTTTGACCCAAAGCTTTTGATAAAATCCAGATGGGAATATTCGCAGAGGATAGAATCGGTACAAAAAACAGGCTCCTTCCTCATGGAATATCCCATATCCTGAGCAAGCTGAAAAACCTGCTCCACAAAATGGGGATCGTTGGGATACACCTTCTGAAACGGTACATATTGGGTTAGATCTTCCTCCAAATAGCCATTGGTCAGATTGCCTGCAATGCTCCATTTTGGTGTACATAAATCCCCAAGGTCAATATCCGCTGTCAGCGCACCAACCGCTCCAACAAAAACCAGTTTATCAAAATTCAGCTCTGCACAGGCTAATAATTCATCAATCGTAGAGCTGGCACCGGATGAGCACTGAATCCAGGCAATAGACTTATCATAGGCAGTCACCTCATAGCCGGAAAGATAGCTATGTTCCATGGTGCAGGTTACCTGAATATCTTCTCTTTTTATAATTTTTGTTGGCTTCCATCCGGGAGCAACGACAAGCACATCATAGTGCTTGTCCTTCTGCAATCCAAACTCATACAAGGCAGCATCCCCGCCGGATGCGATTTGCATTGCAGAAAGTAATTGCTTCAGCCGTTTTTTCATGGATGTTCCTCCTTTTTATCTGTTAAGTGATATTTTGATTTAGCGAACGCGTTACGCTTCACTATTATATCATGGCCTGCCGAATTTGCCAGCTATGTTTAGAGGATCGGTTGGGAAAGGGAGGGAGCTTTTTTGCAAAATCCAGTCTTACATTTGGCAGGATATAAAAATCAGGGGCAATCCAAAGATTGCCCCTGATGAGTGCGTATTTTCTGATTACTTCCTTATCCGTTGTATGCGAATCAAAAGATTTTTTGCAGGATCAGTGCAGCTCAGGTCCGTGGCTGATTGCCAGCTTGAGCAGGATCGGGGTGACGAGCGCGGTGCAGATGATACTCAGCACGATGGCAGGGAGGATGGCAGGATCGATCATTCCTGCATCGATGCCCTTCTGTGCCACCATGAGGGAAACCTCGCTTCGCGACACCATGCCGATGCCGCAGATGAGTGCCTCATGCGAGGACATTTTTGTCATTTTTCCGGCGCCGCCGCAGCCGATGATCTTGGAGATGACAGCGGTGACAAACAGCACCAGAGCAAACGCCATGATATGCGGGTTCATGGTGCGCAGGTTTGTCCTCATGCCGATGCTTGCAAAAAAGACCGGGGTGAAGAGCATGTACGAGGTAACGACCATTTTCTTTGCGACGAATTTACGCGATTTTGTGACGTTGCACAGGATGAGTCCGGCAAAGAATGCGCCGGTGATGTCTGCAACACCGAAAATCTCCTCGGCGCAGTAGGACATCAAAAGGCAGAACGCCAGCGCCCAGATCGCGACGCGGCGGCTGTGCCAGTGTTCCTTTGAGATGTAGCGGAACAGGTGCATCATCAAGAATCCCACAACAAGGGTAAAGACAAAGAACAGGGCAATTTTCAGCAGGACAAGTCCCGGATTGCCTTCCCCGGAGCAGAAGCCCGTCAGGACGGACAGGGCGATGATGCCGAGGATATCGTCAATGAGTGCAGCAGCAAGCAGCGTTGTGCCGACGCGTGTTTTGAGCTTTCCGAGCTCGTTGAGGGTCTCCACCGTGATGCCCACCGAGGTGGCAGCAAAGACAAGTCCCACAAACGAGGATTTGAGGACATTTTGGATGGTGAACGAATCGGCAAAGAAGAAGTAGTAGGTCCCGCCGCACAAAATGAGCGGAACGATCACGCCGATCGTCGCAACGACACACGCCTGAAATCCCGTTTTTTTCATTTCCTGTAAATCGGTGTCGATGCCTGCGAGGAACATCACCATGATCACACCGATCTCAGCGGTTTTTACGAGAAAATCTGTGCTGTTCAAAACGCCGAATCCACTGGGCCCGAGGATGATGCCTGCCAGCAGTGCACCCACCACCTGCGGCATATGGATCTTTTCGGTCAAAAGTCCGAAAACCTTTGTCGAGATCAGGATGAGCGCAAGCAAAAGTAAAAAAGTATAGGATTCCATCTTGTTTCATCTCACATTCTTAATCAGTTATTTTGTCCGGTGAAAATCTCCTCCGAACAAGGAAGAAATTATACTCCAATTAGAAGGAAAAAACTATAGCAAAAGTAGACTATCTTGTATATTTTTTATGTTTTTATTTTGTGTATTTATTAAAATAGAACAAAATAATCACGAAGGACGCCGACCCCGACCGGGTGCATCCGCGTTTTGACAAAGCAGAGCGGGATTTTTCCCAAAAAAGGGGAAAAGGCGAGCGGATGCGCGCTGCTGCGTCAGAAATTTTTCTCAAAAAAACCCTCCATTTGTCCGCCGAATTATGATATACTGAAAACTATATGATAGGATGGGATGCGTTGGGAAGGCTGCATCCCCCAAAAGATCGAATCGCAAGAAAACACAACGGCAGACAGGATGCCCCAAAGGGAGGAAACACCATGATCGTAACATCGAGTCAGATGAAACAAATAGAACACAACGCCAACGACCTCAACATGTCCTACCGCGCCATGATGGAGAACGCCGGACGGCAGGCGGCGCAGTATATCCGCCAGACGCTGCATCAGGTGGACGGGCAGAAGGTGGTCGTTTTCTGCGGAAAGGGCAACAACGGCGGCGATGGCTTTGTGGCGGCGCGCCACCTCATGACGATGGGGGCGCGCGTTGTCGTGGTGCTCATGGAGGGCGAGCCGCAGGGTCCCGAGGCGCGCCTGATGTATCAGCAGGTGCTCGATCTTTCCATCCCTGTCCTGCCCTTTGCAAGCCAGCATTTGCAGATCGAGCAGGTGATGAACATGGTGGACGTGGTGGTGGATGCCATGTACGGCAGCGGCTTTCACGGGGAGCTGAGTGAGCTGCATCAGGCGGCAGCACAGCTCATCAACGATTCGCCCGCGCTCGTCTTTTCCCTCGATGTGCCAAGCGGCATCGGCTGCGATACGGGAGAGGTGAGCGAAAACGCCGTCAATGCCGATTTTACCATCGTATTCGACAGCGCAAAGCCCGTCCACCTGCTCAGCAAGATCATCTCGAAGCTCGGAAGGATCGTGGTGGCGGATATCGGCATCCCGTATGCTGCCCACGAGAACATCGAGCCGCTTGTCACCTCGCTTGAGGAGGCGCAGGTGCTCGATACCATCCCCAAAAAGCCGATCAATGCCCACAAGACCTCGACGGGGCGGCTTGTCAACTTTGCGGGGAGCTTTGGCATGGCGGGCGCTGCCATCCTCAGCGGCAGGGGCGCGCTGCGCAGCGGTGCAGGCTACCTTGTCACCGTGACCCCGCGCGACGTTTACCCCATCATTGCAGGGCAGCTCATCCAGTCCACCTTCAAATTCCTTGGGGACGACCTCGACGTGCGCCCCATCCTCGGCGGTGCGTCCGCTGTGGCGATCGGCTGCGGACTCGGACAGGGGGAGCGCCAGCGCACCCTGCTCTACAACGTCCTGCACACGGCAAAATGTCCCGTTGTGCTCGATGCAGACGGAATAAATAACCTCTCCCGCGACATAGATATCCTAAAGGAGCGCACCTGTGAGCTGATCATCACGCCGCATGCAGGCGAAATGGCAAGCCTTTGCAAGGTCCATGCCAACGATATCCTGCGCCGGCCCATCGGCTCTGCCGTGGAATTTGCAAAGGAACACGGCGTCATCGTGGTGCTCAAGGGCGCAAACACCATCCTTGCAGACCCGCAGGGTCACATCGCCATCAACACGACAGGCAACCCTGGACTTGCCAAGGCAGGGAGCGGCGACGTGCTCACCGGGATGATCTCGTCCTTTCTCTCGCAGGGCATGAGCGCATGGGATGCGGCGAAGGCGGGCGTTTGCCTGCACGGAGCGGCTGCCGACCGCTGCGCCGAACGCCTTGGGAAAACCTACATGCAGCCGGACGACATCCTGCTCGACCTAAAAGAAATCTTAAAATAATCCATCAAACAAAGGAGGAAGCCTGATGCTTCGTATTCGTCTGATCGCCGCCGTATTATCTGTCACCGTTTTGCTGTGCGCATGCAGCGCACCCTCCAAAGATCCGCAGGAGGTGCATGAGGAAACCGTGCAGCAGCTTCAAAGCGGCTATACGGCGACGCTGGAGATCCGCTCGGGGGAGGTGGAGGCAACGGCAAGGTTCGACCAATCTGCCCCCGGAACCATGTCGATCGAGTTCCTCT
The DNA here is from genome assembly GCA_020024285.1 of Oscillospiraceae bacterium. Lineage (GTDB taxonomy): Bacteria > Bacillota > Clostridia > Oscillospirales > Ruminococcaceae > Negativibacillus. The sequence continues at coordinate 19,813 of JAHHTZ010000005.1, forward strand.
CCCCGAAGTCCGTCGAGGGGCTTGTGGTGGAAACGCAGGACGAGTGGGTGAAGCTCACCTACAAGGGGATCTCGGGGCGGTTCACGATGGATCAGCTCTTTGATTCCTCGGTGGCAAAGCAGATCGTGCGGGTTTTAAGCGCTGTCCTCACCCCGAACGGGCTCAAGTTTTCGCTTGACAAGGAGCAGTTCGTGGTGGAGGGTCCTGCCGCTTCGGGCACATTTTATCTGCGCATCGCGCGCGACACGAAGAACCTCCTCTCCATCTCCATCCCGGAGCAGAAGCTCGAAATCAAGTTTTCGGACTTTATGTTCGGCACGGCTCCCGCGGAGCGGGAGCTGCAACGAGGATGACGCAGGGGTCATCCTCGGCTCGGTTCGGTGGTTGGTGCAGAGCACACCCTTCACGCGAAGCGTGAAGGGTAACGAGAAGGCAGAATGCCTTCTCGGCATAGTTCGGGAGACACAGCGTTTCTGCGGAGCGGGAGCCGTAACGAGGATGACGCAGAGGTCATCCTCGGCTCGGTTCGACACAGCACAGCACACCCTTCACGCGAAGCGGGAAGGGGCATGAAAAAGGAACGATTCGGAAAAATCGTCAGAAAAAAGAGGACAGCGTTTCGCTGTCCTCTTTTTGTGAAATTCCGCCTTCTCGGATTGGATCGATGGCTGTTTCTCAATAAGTTACGCCTTTGGCGTAACAGGGGCTCTGAGTGCGACGGGGACGAGTGAACCGTTGACCTCCTCGATGTAGAGCAGGCGGTCGGGGGTCTGGGCGCTCACCATGTAGTAGTCCTCAAAGGAATGGTGCACGAGCACCTTATAGTACCTCTCGCCCAAAATCTCGTATCCGCCGACGATCTCCGGCTCCTGCTCAAGATATAACGGAGAGGCGGGGAGGTCGTAGACGATGCCGAACAGGCTGCCAAACAGGGCACCGCCCACCGCCGGAACGATCTTCTGCACGGATTTTACCGCGTCGGCTGCCGTGACCGTTCCGAGGTCCTCGCCCGGCACATAGTCCGAAAGCTCCTTCTTTTCCGCGTAGGTGATGCCCGTTTTCGGGATAGAGAGGCTGATCTCCTTCCCGTCCGAAAAATTCCAGAACAGCTCGCAGTCGCTCAGCTGCGTGATCTCGCGGCGCGACTTCTCCTCCTTCTTGTTCGTGCGGAAAAAGGAAAGATAGGTGCAGGTCTTGGCATCGGCGTCGTAGGAAACAGCAAAGCTCGTGGGAACGGCTCCGGTGGGTGCGATTCCGACAAAGTAGGCGTTTTCGCCGTTTTTTACGTGCTCTATGAAGTCCCCGACCACCTCGGTGTTCTCCATGCCGCTGTCGCTCGGGAAAACCGCAAGCGGATGCGCTTCGAGCTGCTCGCTGTCGCGCAGGAGTGCCTCGAGCTCCTGCTGGGAGGGGAGGGCGGCGTTCTCAGGCTCGGAGGACGGCGGCTCGCTTGGGGTCTGCGCTTCGGGCTTCGCAGGCTGCTGTGTGCAGGCACAGAGCATCAGGCACAGGGCCAGAAGCAGAGGGATGAATTTTTTCATAAAAACACCTCGCTTTTCGATCGGATCGCCCCGTTTTGGGGAATGGATTCAATATAGCACAAATCCTACAAAAAAGCAACAAATCCTCCGGCTGTTCCTGCAACATCCTACAAAGAAAAAATTTTCAAAAATTCCCTATTCTGCACCGATTTGTGCTATACTAATCCTACAGATTTCAGAAGAAAGAGGGATGCAATTTGAATTACAAAGCAGAATTTGAGCGCATCTTTAAGGAAAATATCACACGGGAGGGTGCCGACCGGCTTTTGGAATGGCTCGAAAAGACCGACTTTTTCATCGCGCCTGCGAGCACCCGGTACCACTGTGCGCACGAAAACGGACTGGTGGAGCACAGCCTCAACGTCTACAAGGTGATGCGCGAAAAGCACTTCGACCCCGCCGTGGACAGCGAGGAGAGCTTTGCCCTGTGCGGACTGCTGCACGATGTGTGCAAGGCGCAGTTTTATAAACTGAGCTGCCGCAACGTCAAAAACCCCGAAACGGGCCGCTGGGAGCCGCAGCCCTACTACACCATCGAGGACGAATATCCGTATGGCCACGGGGAAAAATCGGTCTTTTTGATCGAGCGGTTTTTGCGGCTCAAGCCGTCGGAGGCGGTTGCCATCCGCTGGCATATGGGCGGATTTGACGATTCGGCACGCGGGGGCAGCCACGCCATCAGTCAGGCATACGAGCGGTATCCGCTGGCGGTGAAGCTCCACCTTGCCGACCTCGAAGCCACCTATCTGCTCGAAAAAGAGGGCTAAGATGGAGCTGTTTCACAGCGCATGGAACGCGGACGCGGGCGACCTCATTGCGCGTCTGGAGGCGGCAGGATATGAAACATGGGCAGTCGGCGGCTGCGTGCGCGACATGCTGCTGCATAAGCAGCCCACCGACTGGGATTTGACGACCGCCGCCGATCCGCAGACGATTGCCGAAATATGTTCGGACTGCACCGTCCTCTCGGTCGGGGAAAAGCACGGCACAATGACGGTGGAGTATCGCGGAAGATGGTACGAGATCACGATGTTTCGCACGGAAACGGGCGGCGACGGCAGGCATCCGTCCTGCGTGCAGCATGCCCCCGACCTGAGAAGCGACCTTGCGCGGCGCGACTACACCATCAATGCGCTGGCGTATCATCCGCAGCGCGGTCTGCGCGATGAATTCTGCGGTCTTGCAGATCTTGCGGCGCGCCGTCTGCGCACCGTGGGGGATGCGCCGCGGCGCTTTGCGGAGGATTACCTGCGGATTTTGCGCGGACTGCGCTTTGCCGCCTGCCTTGGATTTTCCATCGAGGAGGATACCGCCGCCGCGATGCGAAGCTGCTTTGCGGGGATGCAAAGGCTCTCGGGCGAGCGCATCTGGCAGGAGCTTTGCCGCCTGTTGTGCGCAAATGCGTGCGCGGCGGTGCTGAGGCAGTTTTCTGCGGTGCTGTGCGGCATCGGGGGCGGCTGGGAGGACTTTGCGTGTTCGGAAACAACCCTTGAGAAGCTGCCGCAGCTCCCCTGTGATGCTCTGATACGCTTGATGGCGCTGCTGCGCGAGCATCCGCAGCGCGAAGCGGCGCTCTTGCGCCTGCGCCTTTCCAGGGCGCAGATGCAGCGCATCCACGGACTGTGGCAGAGTGCGGATGCGCTGTGCAAAGTCAAGGAAGAACGTGACAGTGTTGAGGAAAGCCAGTTCCCAAGCCGGGATGATAAGGCGACGTTACAGGATGTCGGCGCACCTCTACAGGATGCTAAGGCATCATCACAGGATGCCGACTCGTCCTGTGAAGCCAAGGAAGAACGTGACAGCATTGCAGAAAATTCCTTGCCGAGCCGAGGCGCCAAGGTATCCCTACGAGATGCCTTATCATCTCGTAAAGCCAAGGAAGAACGTGGTCACGTTCTTCCTTGGCTGGCTTCCCTTCCCGATGGGACGCGCTGGGAGGATGCAAGGATGCTGCTCTGTTTGCTCGACCGTCAAGAGCTGTGGGATGTATGCGAAAAAATCGCGCAGGAGGATCTCCCGTTTTCCGTGCGGGAGCTTCGAATCAGCGGCGATGATCTTTTGAAGCTCGGAGTTTCGCGCGGCGAAGCAGTGGGAAAGATGCTTCGGACGCTGCTGGATGCCGTCTGGCGCGGGGAAGCGGGGAACGAGACATCAGAACTTATTGTTCGCGCAAAGCGTGAACAATAAGTTCTGATGCAACGAAGATGCATTTCATGCATCTTCGGCTTGGAACGGGAGTTGGTACGGGATATCTTGTGCAAAGCTCTGATGTAACGAGAAGGCTTGCGCCTTCTCGGCTCGGACGTATTTCATGCAGGGCATGAAATACAACGAGGATGACGCAGAGGTCATCCTTGGCATAAAACGGGAGTTTGTGCTTGACACTTCACGCCCTTGGCGTGAAGTGTTACGTGTGGATTTTGGTAGTTTGGGAGAGAAAGATCATGTTCATTGTGTTGTTGGGACTCATTTTCCTTGCAGCGTTCATCGATGCCATCGCCGGGGGCGGTGCGCTCATTGCGCTGCCGGCATATTATGCGTTCGGCATCCCGCCGCACGCTGCCCTTGGGACAAACAAGTTTGCGGCGTCCACGGGGACGCTGTTCGCCGTCGGACGCTTTATGAAAAGCGGCAGCATCCGCTGGAAGATCGCGCTGACTGCGTCCGTTCTGGCGATCTTCGGCTCGACGATCGGCGCAAGGATGGCGCTGCTCCTCGACGAGCGGTACTTACAATATCTGATGCTCCTTGCCGTCCCGCTCATCGCCGTTGTTGTCCTGCGCAAAAAAGACCTCGATGCCCCGCAGGAGCAGCACCTCACGAAAAAGCAGGAGCTGCTGCTCACTGTCGGCATCGGGCTTGTCATCGGCTGGTACGACGGCTTTTTCGGTCCTGCCGCCGGAACCTTCTACACCCTCGCGTTCACCACCGTCCTTCACATGAAAACGACCGATGCCTGCGGCACCACCAAGGTCGTGAACTTTGCGTCCGGCGTGGGTGCGCTTGCCACCTTCGTCATGAACGGAAAAATCGATTTCAAAATCGCCATCCCCTGCGCCGCCGCTGCCGTGCTGGGCAACTGGATCGGCTCGGGGCTTGCCATCAAAAACGGCGCAAAAATCGTGCGCCCCATCCTGCTTGCTACCATGTCGCTGCTCTTAGTAAAAGTTGCAGTCGATCTGTTTTTATAACATTCACCCAATCGGATCGGAGGGATCTTCATGCCTGCTTTTGTAACGCACGCCCTGTTCGGCGAGCTTGTGAAAAAAAATCTGCCCCAAAAACAGCGCCTTTTGATCGAGGCGCATCCTGCCCCCTTTTACTGGGGCTTGCAGGGACCCGACCTGCTCTTTTTCCGCGACGATATTTACCGCCGGAGCCCCCTCCCCAAGGTGGGCAGCCGCCTGCATAAACAGAAGATCCCCGAACAGATGGAAGCGTTTGCACGGTATATCCGCGCAAAAAAGCGCAGTGAGCCGGGGACGGAGGAGGTGCTGCTTTCATACTTTCTGGGGTATCTGTGCCACTATATCCTCGATATGACAGCGCATCCCTACATCTATTTTTTGCAGGAGCGCGGAAAAAACTACCTCCCCCCAAAGGAATGGCGCGGCATCCATTTTCGCATCGAAAGTGACATCGATACGGCGCTGTGTCCCATCCTCAGCGGCGTTTGCGTCAAGGAATATAAAATCTTTCGTCCGCTGTGCACCGTGCAGGAGCGCGCCGCCATCGGGCGGATGCTGCGCCATGTGGTTTGGGATGCTCTGGGGGAGGAATATTCCACCAAGGATCTGATGCTCTGTTTTCGCGACTGCCACCGCCTGGTGCGTCTGGCGCTTGACCGCACGGGACTCCTTCTGCCCATTGCAGAGCGCACGGAGCGCCTCGTCTGTCATCCGAATACCGCAAGCGCCCATGTGCGCCGTGCTAAGGTGGAGCGCGATGTGCTCAACGAAAAGCACGGGATGTGGGCGGCGCTGTATGACGAGGACAACCCCCGGACCGACAGCTTCTTCGATCTGCTGGAGCAGTCGTGCGATGCGGCAGTTGATGCCGTGCAAAGCTGGTACGACGGCGTTTACAGCGGGTGCATCCCCGATTGGAGAGGCTATCCCGGATATGACCACGGAAGTCCAAACGAAGGACGATAGGAATCAAGCCAAAGGAGAGTGCTTTTTATGGAATTTAACTGGAAAGAAGAACGCAACCTCACGATGCTCACCGATTATTATGAGTTCACGATGTCGAACGGCTATTTCCTCAACGGGCTGGGCGATCGCATTGCGGTGTTTGATATGTTCTTCCGCCGCGTGCCGGACGAGGGAGGCTTCGCCCTCTTTGCAGGACTCGAACAGCTGATCGATTACCTCAAAAACCTGCACTTTACGCCGGAGGATATTGCGTATTTTCGCTCCAAAAAAATCTTCAACGAAAAATTCCTCGAATATCTCGCGGATTTTCACTTCGAGTGCGACGTGTGGGCGATGAAGGAGGGGACCCCGATGTTCCCGAATGAGCCGATCGTCACCGTGAGAGGTCCTGTCATTCAGGCACAGCTTGTGGAAACGATGGTCCTATTGACCATCAACCACCAGTCGCTCGTTGCCACCAAGGCAAACCGCATGGTGCGCGCCGCACAGGGCAGGAGCATCATGGAATTCGGCTCGCGCCGCGCCCAGAGCTACGACGCCGCCATCTTCGGCGCGCGCGCAGCCTACATCGGCGGCTGCGACGCCACCGCCTGCGCCATTGCCGACCGCGACTACGGCATCCCTGCCGCCGGAACGATGGCGCACAGCTGGGTCCAGCTCTTTGACAGCGAGCTGGAGGCATTTCGCAAGTATGCCGAAATCTACCCCGAAAACTGCACCCTCCTCATCGACACCTACAACGTCCTCAAATCGGGTACGCCCAACGCCATCAAGGTGTTTGACGAGGTGATCGTCCCCAAGGGGCTGCGTCCGAAGGGTGTCCGCATCGACAGCGGCGACATCGCCTACCTCTCGAAAAAGGTGCGCAAGATGCTCGATGATGCGGGGTATGAGGATGTGCAGATCGTGGCATCGAACTCCCTCGACGAGTACCTCATCCGCGACCTTGCACAGCAGGGCGCAAGGCTTGACAGCTTCGGCATCGGGGAGCGGCTCATCACCAGCAAATCGGACCCCGTGTTCGGCGGTGTGTATAAGCTCGTGGCGGTGGAAAAGGACGGCGTGTACATCCCGAAAATCAAGGTGAGCGAGAGCCTTGAGAAAATCACGAACCCCTGCTTCAAGCGGCTCTACCGCTTCTACAATGCGGAGAGCGGCAAGGCGGAGGCGGACTATATCTGCGTGGCGGACGAGGAGCTTTACACGAAAAAGCCCATCACCATCACGATCTTCGACCCGCTTGCGACCTGGAAGAAAAAGACGCTCGAAAACGTGTGGGCAAGGGAACTGCTCGTCCCCATCTTCGAGAAGGGGAAATGCGTCTACGAAAAGCCGTCCTTAGAGGACATCCGCACCTACTGCGCCGAGCAGGTGGAGAGCCTCTGGGACGAGGTGAAGCGCTTTGAGAATCCGCACACCTACTACGTCGATCTGTCCGAAAAGCTGTGGAGCATCAAGACCGATCTGCTGTCGGAGCACAACAGCAGTCTGCGGTAAAGCGCAGTTCGCGCGTGAAGCGCGAACTGCCATAAGTACAGCACAGGGTGCTGTATTTGATATGGTTCGGAAGGCTGTCGTATCAACTGCCACAAGTACAGCACAGAGTGCTGTATTGGATATGGTTCGGAAGGCTGTCGCATCAACTGCCACAAGTACAGCGCAGAGTTCTGTACTTGATATGGTTCGGAAGGCTGTCGTATCAACTGCCACAAATACAGCACAGGGTGCTGTACTGGATATAAAAAGCTATGATACCAAGCTAAGGCTGGCACAATGTGCCAGCCTTTTTTTGCCCCTGCGCGCAGCGCGGGGGCATTTTGTTTTTTGGGGGGCGTGAAAAAAACGCGGATGAAGTGCGGCGATCCTCATGGTAGGATAGGGGCATCGCAAAATCCACAAAACAACACGAAAGGAGCGGATGGATGTGGAGTAACAACAAAAGAGCTGCAAAATTTTTCGACCATTCGGGAGCGTTTGACGTGGCTTTTGACAGAGCCGCGGGAATTTCTCCCCGAGGGGCAGGACAACGGCATGGCGATTGCCCTTGCGCTGCTCGAGCTTGCAAAGGGCGGAAACCTCAACGCCATCCGCGAGGTGATCGCGATGGTGGGCGAGGACAGCGGCAGCACAAAGGAGGTGGTCATCGTTGACGATGTGCAGACTTAGCGAGTGCATCGCGCCGGCGTTTCGCCCCGTGCACCGCGCGATCTGGGAGGAGCGCTGCACCGAAGCCGTCCTCTACGGGGGGCGCGGCTCGTGCAAGAGCAGCTTTGCTTCCATTGAGCTGCTGCTTCAGCTCATCCGTCACCCCAAGGTGCACGGCGTGGTGCTGCGTAAGCGCGAAAACCGCCTGCGCACCTCCGTCTATGCGCAGATGCAGTGGGCGATCCTTACGCTGGGACTAAGCCATCAATTCAAGATGACCGTTTCCCCGATGGAAATTTCCTACCTGCCGACAGGACAGAAAATCTACTTCTTCGGCATGGACGACCCCGGAAAGATCAAGTCCATCAAAGCACCCTTTGGACACATCGGGCTGCTGTGGTTTGAGGAGCTTGACCAGTTTTCGGGTCCGGAGGAAATCCGCAGCGTGGAGCAGTCCGTCCTGCGCGGCGGCGATTATTCCCTCGTATTTAAGACCTTTAACCCGCCGCAGAGCGCGTCCCACTGGGTCAACCGCGCGGTCGCGGGCGAAAAGGAGGGAAGGATCTGCTACAAAAGCTCCTACCTCGATGTGCCGCCCCAATGGCTCGGACGGCGTTTTTTGGAGGATGCGCAGTTTTTGAGGGAAAAGAACGTCCACGCCTACGAGCACGAATACCTTGGGGTATCCAACGGCACGGGCGGTCAGGTCTTTTCCAACGTGACGGTGCGAAGCATCGGGGAGGAGGAGCGCAGCCGCCTTGACTGGCGCTACCGCGGCATCGACTGGGGCTGGTATCCCGACCCGTTTTGCTACCTTGAGATGGCGTATCTTGCGCAGGAGCAGCGACTCTTTGTGCTCGATGAGGTGAGCGGCAACAAGCTCTCCAACGAGCGCATCGCGGAGCTTTTGCGCCAGCACGGCGTCGGGGCGCAGCACCGCATCACGGCGGACAGCGGCGGCGAGGGCATCAAATCCTCCAGCGACCTGCGCGCACGGGGACTGGACGTCCATCCGGCGATGAAGGGTCCGGGGAGCGTCGATTACTCGATGAAGTGGCTTGCCTCCTTGCGCGAGATCGTCATCGACCCCGAACGCTGTCCGCGTGCCGCAGCGGAATTTACCCAGTATGAATTTGAAAAAAATCAGTCCGGCGATACCGTCAGCGGCTTTCCCGACCGGGACAACCACGCCATCGACGCGGCGCGCTACGGTCTGGAGCGCATTTGGCAGAAGCCGTTTCGACAAAATCGCCTGCACGGATGACGAAAGGAATGTGATATGGTGCAGTTTTGGAACAAGAAAAAACCGCTTCCCCCCGCGGAACACGAGGACCTCAGAAGCAGCGAGATGCAGGAGGCGATCGCCCAATGGGAGGATATTTTCAGCGGCAGACCCGACTGGGCAACGCCCAAGCACCCCGACACGCTCAACCTCGCAAGCGCTGCCACGCGGTATCTGACGCGCCTGACCTGCGCAGAGCTGAGTGTGCAGTGCCGCGGCTCTGCCCGTGCCGCGCGCATCGGGGAGGTGATGGAGCGTCAGGTCCTGCCCCAGTTTTCGGCGGCGATGCAGCAGGCGATGGCGGGGGGATGCGTGGTGTGGAAGCCCTATGTGGCGGATGGGAACATCTCGGTGGAGTGGCTTCGTGCCGACGAATTTTACCCCATCGAGCAATCCCCCGACGGGCGCGTGACGGCGGCGGTGTTCCTCGAGCATCGGCGCTTCGGGGAGCGGGACTATCTGCGGCTCGAAACCCACCGCCCCACAAAGGACGGGGGCTATGAGATCCTTCAGCAGGCATTCGAGGATGAAAACGGCGCGCCGGGGAAACCCGTTTCCCTCTATGACATCCCCGCGTGGCGCGAGCTTGTCCCCCATGTGAAGGCAGAGCATGTGGAAGCTCCGCTCTTTGCGGTATTGCGGATGCCGTTTGCCAACACGGTGGACGGCTCCGCACAGCCGGTGTCGCTGTATGCGTCGGCAGTTTCCACCCTGCGCGACCTCGACCGACTCTACGGCGACTACCGCTTCGAGTTTTCGTCCGCACGGCGCAAGCTCATCCTTCGGGAAGATGCTCTGCGTCTGCGCGCCGACGGCTCGGCAATCCTTCCGCAGGAGGAGGGGGCGGCGGATGTGTACCTTCCGCTCGACTTTGGCACGGAGGGCGCACCCTTCGGGGACTACACCCCCGCCATTCGGGAGGCACAGTATCGGGAGGGCATCCACGAGCTGCTGCGATTGTACGAATTGCAGACGGGCGTTTCTCCGGGGACATTTTCCCTCGACGAGGGGGGCAAGGCGATCACGGCGACGGAGGTCCTCTCCAAGGACCGCAAGACGTACTACACCGTCCACGAGATGCAGCAGCAGGGGAAGGAAGCCCTCAAAGACCTTGCGGCGGCAATCGATGCGATGCTCTCGCTCTATCGCCTTGCCCCGTCGGGGAAGTGGGAGCTTTGTGTGGAATTCGGTGACAGCGTGTTCGAGGACACCGCAACCGAGTTTGAGCGCAGGCGGCAGCTTGTGGAGCTTGGGATGCGTCCGGAGCTGCTGCTTGCGTGGTATTTTAAGACAACCGAAGAGGATGCGGCAGCGATGCTGCATCAAACGAAAGGAGAAGACAATGGATCTATTGACATGGATGCAGGAACAGCCCCTCGAATGGACCGAGGAGCAGCGGCAGACCCTCATGCAGGCGCAGGAGGAGCTGGACACTCTGAGAGCGCAGCTCGACGCGATGCAGGAGGAGAAGCTCAAAAATCAGGAGGAGGAAGCCCTGAGCGAAGCGATCGAGGCGGAATTTAGAGCGCGAAGCATCACCCGCGGCGGCGTCATCCGGGCGCTGCTCGACCGTTCCAAAATCTCGCTTGAGGGCGGGGAGATCGTGGGGCTGCGCGAGCAGCTCAATGCGATGAGCGAGGACGAAGCCACCGCCTTTTTGTTCGAGCCGGAGCGGGAGCTTCCGCGCTTTGTGCCGGTGGGGAGAAAATCCCCGTCCCACAGGGAGAAGGCGGCACGGAGGATCATGGGACTCCCGTACTAACAGCACAAAGTGCTGTTAGTACCACAAGAACAAAGCTGTGCTTTGTTCTTGATATGATATGAGAGTCTATGCGAAGCGGTGAACTACTACGAGAACGAAGCGCAGCTTCGTTCTCGGCTCGGTACGGAAGCACACAGTAACAGTGCTGTAGCACTGTTACTACCACAAGGATGAAGCGTGGCTTCATCCTTGGCACGGTACGAAAGTTTCGTGGGAGAGCGTGAAAGTGCGGTGAACTACAAAAACGGCAGCTTCCCCTGACATCAACCACAACAACAAAAACAAAGGAGAAATGTGACTATGGCAAACAACATCAGCGTATTCAAAAAGTACATCGACCTTCTGGACGAGGTCTATAAAAATGCGTCCCTCACCTCTGTGCTCGACGGCGACAGCACCCTCACCAGCGTGGGCGCAAATGCCAACGAGCTCATCATCCCGAAAATCGACATGGACGGGCTTGCAAACTACGACCGCAACGGCGGCTATGTGGACGGCAGCGTCACCCTCACGAACGAAACCGTCAAATTCAACTACGACCGCGGCCGTGCCTTCTCCGTCGATGCGATGGACAACGAGGAAACCGCAGGTCTTGCCTTCGGCAAGCTCTCAAGCGAATTCATCCGCACCAAAACCGTGCCGGAGATGGATGCGTTCCGCTTTGCGACCTACGCTTCCGCCACCGGTGCTGTGAAGGATGCCGGTGCGTTGGCGGACGGTGCGGCAGTCATCGCCGCTTTGCGTAAGGGCATCAACCGCATGGACGAGGAGGAGGTCCCGTGCGACGGACGCTACCTCTTTATCACCCCTGCTGTATACGGCATGGTGCTCGACCTCGACGAAACCAAGAGCAAGGCGGTCCTGAGCCGCTTTGAGGACATCATCCTCGTTCCGCAGAGCCGCTTCTACACCGCCGTGGAACTGCTCTCCGGCGGCAGCGACCAGACCGCGGGCGGCTTCAAAAAAGGTGCCGCCGCAAAAGAGATCGACTTCATGATCGTCCACAAGGATGCGGTCATCCAGTACCCGAAGCACACCGTCAACAAGGTCATCCGCCCCGAAGAAAACCAGAAGGCCGATGCATGGCGCTTCTTCTTCCGCGCATATGGGCTTGTGAACGTCTACGAAAACAAGGCGAAGGGCATTTTTGTCCACACCAAGGCGTAAGCCGGCGGAGGAAAACGATGGACGGACTTTTGCAGTTTTACGAACAGGAATACGGCGGCAGCAAGGTCCCGATGGCGCAGCGCGCGCGCTTGCTTTATAAGGCAAGCGGCGCCGTCGATGCGCTGACGTGCCGGGACACTGCACTGCGTGCAGAGCACACCGAGGCGCTGTCCTTTGCCTGCTGTGCGGCGGCGGATGCCCTGTGGGAGCGCGAAGCACACGGCGACGTCCTGCGCGAAACAAACGGCGATGTCACCATCGCTTACCGCACAGGCGGCGCACCCTCCCTCTACCATATCCTGCACGGCGCCGTTTTCCCGTATCTCAACGGAACGGGGCTCTTGTACCGGGGGGTGAACGGATGATCGGGGCAGACTGCACCGTGATGTGGTACCGCAAGCAAGACGGCACGGGGAGAAAGATCACGGGGGCATCGTGGCAGGAGGCGCAGATCCGCGCCTCCACCGACCAGCGCGGTAGGAACGGCAGCACGAAGGGTGCGCTCATCGATCAGGGCGAGCGGCTCAAGCGCGAGGTATTCCTGACGATCCCGCGGGAAAATCTCCCCGAGGATTACCCCGAGCCTCAGGGCGCAGGCGGTATCGCCGTGGGGGATCACTTCCTCCTTGGGGAAGGGAACAGCACCCTCCTGCGCCCCTCCGAGCTTGAGCGCGGCGCGGGGACGCACTTCACGGTGCGCGCTGTGTCCGACCGAAGATTCGGGCTGAGAAGCGACCACATCCGCGTGCGCGGATATTAGGGTGCATCGAAAAAAGTTCGGGGGGCAGATTTTGCTCCCGCAGAAAAAGGAGGAACGAGATGACACTGATCGAAGCGATGCAGCAATATCTCATGCAGTGCCCAGTCCTCACAAAGCAGGAAAGTCACCTCGAATTTACCGCCGATGAGGAAAACTGGGCGCTCTATGACGGGGGAGAAGCCGTCATCGAGCAATACTGGGATGGCAGCGAGCTGCGCTGCCATCGCTTTTCGCTGGCGGTGCGCCGCTTTGCCTGCGACGACGGCGAGCGCCGGGAAAACATCACAAGCCTGCAAACGCTGTGCGACTGGCTGTCGCAGCGGCAGCTTTCGGGCATCCTGCCAGCGCTCCCCAAGGGAAAGCAGGCAGAGCGCATCGAAAGCCAAAACGCTGCCCTGAGCCGCATGGACGAGGACAGCGTTTGCGGCACCTATCATATGCAGCTTTTATTGTATTACGAAGAAAGAAGGGAAGTTATTGAGTAAGACTTATCCAAAAAACTGGCAGCGCAGGATGATGATCTGCAAAAATCCAGACGACCCATCCCCGCAGTGGCTGCCGATCGCTGCCGGCATCCAGAGCCGGCGCAACAGCATCACGGAGGAAACCGTGGAATTTTACTACATGGACGGCGAGGGGCGCGCCCAGCAGGAATCTGCCACACAGTCGCTTTCCGTTTCGTTTACGGGACACCGCTGTGTGGGCGACGAGGCACAGGACCATGTGCTCGATGAGCTCCTGGAGAGCCTTGAAAACCGCAGCGTGGGATTCCTCGATTATGACAGCTCCATCGTCGGAAAACCGAATGCCCGCCGCGGCACGGCGACCATCTCCATCTCGGACTATGGCTCGGGCGCGGCGTTTGACCGCCAGAGCATCGCCTTTACGCTGCATATCTCAAGCAAGATCCAGCGCGGCACCGTCACCGTAAACGAAGGTCAGGTGCAGTTTACCCCGGCAGGATAGGAGGGGGAGCATGAGCGGATTTGAGTTTCAGAAAAAGGTTTCCCTCTCTATCTGCGGCAGGGAGTTTGAGCTGAGTGCGCTCGACCGCGGATACCTCGATGGTCTGCTGCGCCTCTATGCACAGATCATGAGCCTGCAAGGACAGTATGAGCGCGCACAGGCGCTGCTTTTGTGCGATGCTCCAAAGGCGGAGCAGGTGCAAAGGGCGGGGCAGGAGATCCTGGAAGCAAATGGGCTTTTGCTCCTGAGTGCGCGCCAGTTTTTGCAGACCGCCCTTGGGGAAAACGGGTATTGGGAAATCTTCCAAAACCGCCCCGTCAACACGAGGGAGCATTTGCAGCTTTGCACCTATCTGTTTGAGCAGCTGCTTGAGGAGGGCGCAGAGGATGCAGGAGAAGACTCCCTCGAAGACGTGTATGACGCATGGGCGCAGTAAGGGAGGGAGCAGCATGGCAGAACATCCAAAGCATCCCTTGCAGGAGCAGGTGACAAAGCAGCTTTGTCATGTGGTGCGCACAGTGCGCTGCGCCCTCCCGCCGGGATCGGCGGCAGAAGGGCAGCCAATGCGCCGTGCGCCGATTGCGGAAGGCATCGACAAAGGGCAGACGGTGCGCCGTGCACCGATTCCGGAGGGCATCAACAAAGGGCAGCCAATACGCCGTGCGCCGATTGCGGAGGGCATCACAGAAGGGCAGACGGTGCGCCGTGCGCCGATTCCAGAGGGCATCACCGAAGGGCAGACGGTACGCCGTGCGCCGATTGCAGAGGGCATCACCGAAGGGCAGACAGTACGCCGTGCACCGATTGCATCGGGGAAAGCGGGGGAGCGCACCGCCCCTCAGCCGATGCAGCAATCCCCCCTCGCACAGGGGATATCCCCCGTCTACATCGACCGCAGGCAGTATCACTTCACCATCGGGAACCTTGAGGAATTTGTGAAGATCCAAGAGCGCATGGAGATGGAGCGGCAGTCCCTGCGCATGGGGTATCTGCCGCGGATCAAATAATAAGAGAAAGGAGTGCGATGCAAATGCAAACACAAAACAGGGAGCAGACGCTTGAGCCGCTCCCGAAGCTGCACTACCGCCTTTCGGCGGACAGCACCAACGCATACAGCCCAAAGACCGACAGCTGGATGCACAACGATAACCCCGCAATGGTTGAGGAGCGCATCTTCACCCGGTATGATTTTGTTGCAAGCAAGGGGTATTTTAACGCAGGAGCGGATATCCCGCAGGACGGACGCGCCGTACACTATACGTATGACGACAAGCGCATCCAATACCGCAAGAAGCAGCAGTTCATCGTGGGGCCGTATCTCTACGTGCTGCGAAAAAGCGAGCAGCACAGCGGCAATCTCCCAAGCGGCAGAGCACTGAGCTATTGTGCATGGCTCAAGAAGGGCGGCTCGGTCAGCAGTCCTGCAAGGTTTGGACACGATATTTCCACCCTTCCCCCAGGGCTTCCGCTGCTGAGTAACATCAAGCTCAACCAGTATAACTACATCAGCCCCACCCCCGTCTACGTGGACTGCGGCACCACAGGCTCAAACCTGTACCGCGACACGCGCTATCAATCGCATGGGGAGCTTGTCTTTTCCGGCATGAAGGGGAGCAATCCGCCCTACTGGGAGGTTTGGGCAGAGGACATCGTCCCCTTCGCGAAGGACCCGTACCCCAGCGGCTGCTTTGTCGATAAGACGGAGGACATCACCCTGTCGTGGAGCTTTGGTGTCAATACGAGAAGGGCGAGCTTTGAGGGGCTGTACAACGTGACAGGGAGCGTGAGCGGCAGGATCATCGAGATGCCCTGTCAGAAAAGCGCCGTCCTGCGCTGGAAGCAGCAGGGGAACAGCCAGGTCCACACGATCAACCTCACGAACGAAACGAAGGTCGTCCTCCCCAAGGGGCAGATCACGGCGGATTCCTTCGACTGGCAGGTGGTCATCACAACGGATGACAACGTGAGCGGAAAATCAGACCAGTGGTTTCATGCGACCACGAACAACGATTCCAAGAGCACGGTACGCATCGTGTCGCCAAAGCGCGTGGTGGTGGACGGCAGCTGCGACAATGAGTTTGTCTGGGAGCATATCATCGCAACCGGCACCCGACCCACCAAAAGCGAATTGCAGTACAGCACCGACAACGCAGGCTCGTGGAATACCCTTGCCACTGTGAACACGAGGGAAACGCGCTGCACGATTGCGGCGGGGACCCTCCCGGCGGGGCTGCTTCAGTGGCGTGTGCGCACCTACAATACAAACAACGTGGCTGGAGAGTGGAGCGAGGCGGTGAGCATCAACTCGTACAGCGCACCGCCGAAGCCGCAGATCGTGTCGGTGGGGGAGAGCCCGCTGCCGCAGATCCGATGGAGCGGGGAGGGGCAGCTGTGCGCCGAGGTGCGCATCGACCGCACCCGCACGCGCACCGTCTACGGCACGGGGCAGAGCCTGCTGTGGGACACACGCCTTGAGGACGGGGAGCATCTCGTGCAGGTGCGCGTCCAGAACAGCTACAGCCTGTGGAGCCCGTGGGCAGAGCATACGGTGGTGACAAAAAACTATTCGCAAAAGGAGCTCCTGCTGCTTGCGCACAGCATACAAAACGGCGTGGAGCTCCATTGGGAGCGCAGCTTTCCGAAGATGGAGCTTTACCGCGACGGGAGCAGGATCGCGGTGCTGGACGGAGGCTTCACCTACACCGACTGGGAGAGCGTCGGCACATGCCAATACGAGCTTTATGGCATCGACAAGGACGGATACTACACAAAAAGCACCACAGTGCGCTGTGCGCCGACGGTGGAGCACGCTGCCCTTGGGGACGAAAGCGGCAACTGGCTCTCCCTGAGCGGCAGATACCATGCGCCGCCGGAGCATCAGCGCACCGTGCTCAGCCTCATCCACTATGAATACTACGTCGGGCGCCGTGAGCCCGTGGCATATCCGTCGGGACAGCGCGAGGTGGTGCATCGCTTTGCCTTTTCGCTTCGGCGCACACAGCAGCAGACCCTCAGCCGCATGGAAGCACTTTCGGGCACAACGGTGCTTTATAAGGACGTACGCGGCGACTTTGCAAAGGGGACGCTGCAGCAGCTTCATTCCTCCCACAACGGGCAGTACATCGAAGTGCAGTTTGAAATCGTGGAATCCTGCACCGAGGGGCAGAAGAAACCGACACAAGGGGAGGGAGCCTGATGGAACAGGACAGCCGATTTTATGTAGTGCGCGACGGCATCGTGCGCCGCGACCTTGAGCTTTATGCGGTGAATCCTGCGCGCGTCACGATGGCATACGATGCCCAGATCAAGATGGCGCTGCGCGGCACGTTTTCATCGCGCGAGGGGGTGGACCTTCTGCACGACCACATTCAGGCAGCGCTCGTCCTCGACGGGCAGGAGCAGAGCATTGGGGAGTTTGTCGTCACCACCTGCCAGACGCGGTGCAGCAGAGGACAGGAGCTTTGGGAGCTCGAAGCATACGACCAGACCTATCTTATCAAGCGTCAGCGGCAGGAAACGCGCCGCGGCTTTGGCATACAGAGAAAATATCTTGAGGTGATCGAGATGCTGCTGACAGAATGCGGCATCACACGCATCGATGCCGAAGTGTTTGACGCAAATTTGCAGACATACCGCGAGTGGGAGATCGGGGAGGAAACGCTCACCATCATCAACACCCTGCTTTCGGAGATGAGCTTTTCCAGCCTGTGGTTCGACAGCCGCGGCTATGCGCGCATCACGCGCTGCCGCCCGCCGCAGGCGCAGACCTGTCAGCATCATTACTGCGCCGACGAGCTTTCGGTCCTCAAGGAGGACTGCATCAAAAGCTGGGACATCTTCGACGCAAAAAACGTGTTTGTGGCGATGGTGAGCCTTCCGGGAGCGCAGCGTGCGCTTGTGGCAACATCGGAGAACGACGACATCCGAAGCCCCATCTCCACCGTGAACCTCGGACGGCTGATGGCGCCCATCCTGCAGCTTGACAACATCGCGTCGCGTCAGGCGCTTCAGGACTATGTGGACATGGTGCGCTTTGAGAGCATGCTCTGCACCGAAACGGTGCGCTTTCAGACGGCAAACCGCATCCACGGCATCGGGGAGCTTGTGGCGGTGGAGCATCCGCACCTGCACGGCATATTTCAGGAAACAGCATGGGAAATGGTGCTGGGATACGGCGGCACGATGACCCATACCGCAAAGAGGGTGATGATATGATCCTAACAACGTATCAGGAACAGGAATCGCTGCACGAGGGGCAGCGCAGAGAGGGGAAGATCGCGACGGTGTATCGGGTAAACCCCTCCGGCATCCAGCTGACCTTTGACGGGGAAAAATCCCCAAGCCGAAGGCTCTATGCCTATAACCAGACGCTGAACCTAAGCTATGGGATGCGCGTGTTTGTGCTGCCGTACGGCGACACCTACATCGTGGCGTTCCCGATCTAAGGCTGAGGGGGGAGCGGGCGCCTGATTTTTCCCATCGGGATCGCACAGCAGGCACACCGCTTCGTCCGCTCCCATACTCTGAAAGAAGGGAGCCTTCCCAAGAGCTGATGCAGCCAAAAGGAGGGCGGCCCAAACACAACAACCGGATAAGGAGGAATGTTGCCAGTGAAACAATATGTCATTGATGCAAGCGGCTATCAGGGCGAAATCGATTTTAAGAAGGTGAAGGCAGCGGGGATCACAGGGGTGCTGCTCAAATGTACGGAAGGGGACAGCTACCTTGCCCCGAAGTTCCTTCCAAACTACAAAAAGGCACTCGAGGCGGGGCTTCGGGTGGGGGCATACCACTTCCTGCGCGCGGCAAGCGCATCGGAGGGCGCAAGGGAGGGGGAATGGTTCGGCAAGTGCATCGAGGGGCTGACGCTCGAACTCGGCGCGGCGCTCGATGTGGAGCATGAGGGGGTCAACTGGGACGGAGCGAAGGTCACACCCAATGATGCCTGCAATATCGTGAGCGCCTTTGCACAAGGCGCAGCAAAGCACGATCGACCGCAGCTCTATGAGGAGAAGGAGATGCTCCTTTATGCGAGCATCGATTACTTTAAGCGCTTTCTCAGCAGTCCGGCGCTCAGAGCATACCCCACATGGCTTGCAAATCCCGGCAAGCTCCCCTACGAAGGCGCGGTCAAGCTCGTCCAGTACAGCTGGAGCGGGCGCGTGGACGGCGTGGAAAACGAGGTGGACCTCAATACCCTCTACCCATGTGCACAGAAGGTGGAGATGACAACGCTCAACGATGCACCGACCGTTTTCCCGAACGGGGACGTCCCCGTCCCGCCCGACCCCATAAGATGGCACATCAGCGGCACAATAGGCTGCCGCTGCATCGACCTTACCATCGAGCAGCAATAAACAAAAACGGGCGGACCTTCTTAGAAAGGTCCACCCGTTGTGTGCTATTTGGTTATTGTTTGCTGCGCTCGTCCTCGAGCTTTTGAAGGAGCTTTTGAGCGGTGTGGTAGTGCTTTTCTTTGAGGATGTCGTCCTGCTCCATCGCAAGGCGGCACAGCTGCATTGCTTTGTCGGGGTCTGTGTGTTCGGCGCGCTGTGCCAGCAGGAGCGTGGCTCCGCTGTAGCCAAGGTCGGAGGCTTTTTGATAGCAGCTCCCTGCTTTTTCCGCGCTTTTGGGGACGCCATGCCCCGCTTCATAGCATTGTGCAAGGTTGTGCCACGCGACGGCATTCCCGCGCTGTGCCGCATCCTGATACAGCGCAACCGCCTTTTTGATGTTCTTTTTGACCCCGGTGCCAAGGCGATAGCATTCCCCGAGGTTGACGGCGGCGCCGACGTGTCCTTCCTCCTGCGCCTTCGTGAGCCAGAACACCGCAAGCTCGTAGTTTATCGGGGTGGCAAATCCGCACTGGTGGAACACCCCAAGGTTAAACATGGCGCTGACATCGCCGTTTGCTGCCGCGCGGCGGTACCAGGACAGCGATTCCTTGAGGTCCTTCCTGACGCCGCGCCCGATGCGGTAGCACCAGCCGAGGTGACACTGCGCCGGGGCTTCGTTCTGTTCGGCGGCACGGCGGACAAGCTCGAAGGCTTTTTCGTCATCCTGCTCGACGCCCCAGCCGTTGTAGAAGCACAGCCCGAGGTTAAACAGCGCGGGCGCATGATCCTGCTCGGCTGCCAGCGTGTACCAATGGACTGCCTGCCGGAGGTTTTTCTTTGTGCCGCTGCCGCTGTAATACGCCCAGCCCACATAGCACTGTGCCGGAGCATAGCCCTGCTTTGCCGCCTTGAGATACCACGCGAAGGCGAGGGCGAGATCCTTTTTGGTGCCGTATCCGCACTGATAGCACCAGCCAAGGTCGCTTTGTGCCTTGTGGTAGCCAAGCTTTGCCGCGCGCTCGTAGCAGAGGAACATACTGTGGTAGTCCTGCGTTACACCCTGCCCCCGGTAATAGCACCAGCCAAGGCGGTGCATCGCCTCGGGACACTCCTTGCGCGCCGCCCAGCGAAACAGCGCGATGGCGCGCTTTACATCCTGCTCCACCCCGATGCCGTCCAAAAGGCAGCCGCCGAAGTTGGAGCCGCCCAGCGCATAGCCGCGCAGGAAGGAGCGCAGGTAGAGGTCTGCCGCCATCGGGAGGCTCTGCTTGACCCCGATGCCGTTTTCGTAGCACAGTCCGAGGTTGTTCATCGCGCGCGCATGGCCGCGCTGCGCCGCCTTTGTATACCAGAAGGCGGTTTTCTGCTTGTCGGGCTCGACCCCGATGCCGTTTTTATAGCACCACGCCAGCGAGCACTGCCCGTTGGCATCGCCCTTTGCGGCGGCGATGGTGTAATATTCCACCGCTTTTTTGAGGTTCCTGCGGATGCCAAGCCCGTTTTCATAGCAGCATCCGAGCGCATAGGCGCTGTAGGCATCGCCGCGGCGCACCGCCTCGCGCAGGTAGGGGAGCCCGGCAGGATAGTCGGGGCTGTCCCCCAAAAGGAGCGCCTGCCACGTCTGCATCAGCTCCATGAGCGAAAGCTGTTTGAGCTCGTTCAAGAAAGCTCACCTCCCAACGGGGTCTTGACAAAGACATAGTGCGAATCGGTGGACGAAGCGGGCGCAAAGCAGTATCCGTTCCACGAAAAGTGCATAAGCTCTGCGGGGTCGTCGATTTTGTTCTTGATGAGATAGCGTAGCATCTGTCCGCGCGCCATCTTTGATTCGGTGGCAAGTGCGCGCAGCTTTTTGCCCTTTGGGACAAGGAATTCGCACGAGATCATGCGGTCGTGCCCTGTGAGATACGGCGTTACCGCCTTTGAATATTCCTTCGATGCCAGATCGAGCACGACCTCCCCTTTTTGAAAGAGCGCGCGGTACAGGCGGTCGCCCCAGAGCTTGTAGAGCGTTTTTCCGTCGAAGGGGACGGGGTACTGCATTTCGAGCCGATAGGGGAGCACCCCGTCGAGCGGGCGCAGAAAGCCGTACAGTCCGCTTAAAATGGCGGCGTGGTCCTGCGCCCACAAAAGCTCCTCGCGGGAGAGGGTCCTGGCATCGAGATTTTTATATTGCAGCCCGTCATAGGTGAGCAGCGCAGGCGTGCCGGCGCGCGAAGCGTCAAACTCCTGAAACTGCCCAAACACATCGAGGGCAAGTTGTGCATTGAGCTTCATCGTGGATTCGAGCTGCCACGGCGCAAGCTGGCGCAGCACATCGGCAAGCGCAGCGGCCTGCGAGAGAAAGAGCGGCTGCGTCGGGGTGATGGTGTCCATCGTGGTGGGACGCATTTTTTTTGCCGGTGAGATAAAAGCAATCATCCGTAAAACCTCCAATCCGTCTGACAAAATCATACCACAACAACGCCCGCTCGACAAGAAAGCCGATGCAATTTCCTGAAAAAACCATGAATTTCGCCCCGCGTTGACAGGAGCGGTTTTGGTGCTTATACTGATTTTTAAGAAGAGGACAGGGAGGGCTTTGGAATGGTTTTGATTTTTAATGCATCGCCGCGGGAGAAGGGGGATACTGCGTATCTCATCGGGGAGCTGACGCGGGAACTTGACGGGGAAATCCACATTGTAAACACGTATCGGGAGAACATTTCCCCCTGTACGGACTGCCGCTTTTGCTGGGAGCACCCCGGCTGCTGCATCCGCGACGGGATGGAGCCGGTGTACGGGTGGATTCAGGAGGCGGACTGGATCGTCCTGTGTTCGCCCATTCATTTTGACGAGGTGAGCGGCTCGCTCTTGCAGACGGCAAGCCGATTGCAGCCGTTCTGGATGGCGCAGCAAAAGCGCGGCGAAGCGCTCCTGCGCCAAAAAACGCGGCACGGCGCGGCGATCCTCGTCGGGGGCTGTACCCGTCCTGCCGACGATGCGCACCGGATGTGCCGCCGCCTTCTGCACTGCATGGGGGCGGAGTGTGAAACGATCCTCCACGCAAGGGACACCGACCACCTCCCCGTGCAGGAAAATCTCCCCATTTTGGAGCAGGTGCATGCGCTTGCCGCGCGCATCGGCGCAAAAAACGGCAGCTCGCGCTGAGCTGCCGCTTTTGGAAACGAAAAACAGAAAAGCTCCTCAAACCCTTTGCCGGGCGCGGCAGGAAGCGTGTTCCTGCGCCTATGAGAGCATCTTTTTGAGGTAGTGTCCTGTGTAGGACGCTTCGCAGGCGGCGATCTCCTCGGGGGTGCCGCAGGCAACGATCGTTCCGCCGCGGTCGCCGCCCTCGGGTCCGAGGTCGATGAGATAGTCCGCCGTCTTGATGACGTCGAGGTTGTGCTCGATGATGATGACGGTGTTGCCGCCCTCCACAAGCGTCTGGAGAACGCCGATGAGCTGATGCACGTCGGCGGTGTGCAGTCCCGTGGTCGGCTCGTCGAGGATGTAGACGGTCTTGCCCGTCGGCTTTTTGGAAAGCTCTGCCGCGAGCTTCACGCGCTGTGCTTCGCCGCCGGAGAGCGTCGTCCCCGACTGACCGAGCTTTACATACCCAAGTCCCACGTCGTAGAGCGTCTGGAGCTTGCGGCGAATCTTCGGCAGGTTTTCAAAGAAGATGAGCGCTTCCTCCACGGTCATTTCGAGGACGTCGTAGATGGACTTGTCCTTGTATTTGACTTCGAGCGTTTCGCGGTTGTAGCGCTGTCCCTTGCACACTTCGCATGGGACAAAGATGTCGGGCAGAAAGTGCATCTCGATCTGCAAAATGCCGCCGCCCTCGCACGCCTCACACCGACCGCCCTTGACGTTGAAGGAGAACCTTCCCGGACCGTAGCCGCGCTTTTTCGCCTCCTGCGTTTCCGCAAAGATTTGGCGGATGTCGGTGAATACGCCCGTATAGGTGGCGGGGTTGGAGCGCGGCGTCCTGCCGATGGGGGACTGGTTGATGTCGATGACCTTGTCAAGATGCTCGATGCCGCGGATTTCGCGGAACTTTCCGGGGCGCTCCTTCGAGCCGTTGAGCTCGGCGGCAAGCCCCTTGTAGAGGATCTCGTTGATGAGGGACGATTTTCCCGAACCGGATACCCCCGTCACCACGCAGAACGTGCCGAGCGGGAACTTGACGCTGATGTTTTGCAGGTTGTTTTCCTTGGCACCCAGCACCTCGAGAAA
Source organism: Oscillospiraceae bacterium (assembly GCA_020024285.1). Lineage (GTDB taxonomy): Bacteria > Bacillota > Clostridia > Oscillospirales > Ruminococcaceae > Negativibacillus. The sequence continues at coordinate 43,144 of JAHHTZ010000005.1, forward strand.
TTTTCCGTTTCCGCGGCGGCGCTGTGCCGGAACAGGGATTTTTTTGCGTCCGCTCAGGTACTGCCCCGTGATGGAGCAATCACACGCTTCGATCTCCTGACACGTTCCGGCGCAGACCACTTCGCCGCCGTGCACGCCTGCGCCCGGTCCGATGTCCACGATGTAATCGGCGGCGCGCATGGTGTCCTCGTCGTGCTCCACGACAATGAGGGTGTTCCCAAGGTCGCGCAGGCGCTGGAGCGCGGCGATCAGCTTGTCGTTGTCGCGCTGGTGCAGTCCGATGCTCGGCTCGTCGAGGATGTACACCACGCCCATCAGGGACGACCCGATCTGCGTTGCAAGGCGGATGCGCTGGCTCTCGCCGCCCGAAAGCGTTCCGGCGGAGCGCCCGAGCGTGAGGTACTCAAGCCCCACGTTTTTGAGGAAGCTCAAGCGCTCCCGAATCTCCTTGAGGATGGAGTGCGCGATGCGCTCCTCCTTTTCGGAGAGCGTGAGCGCGTCGAAAAATTCCATCAGCTTCACGATGGAAAGTCCGCACAGCTCGTGGATGTTTTTCCCTCCGACGGTGACGGCAAGGCTCTCCTTTTTGAGGCGCGCGCCGTGGCATTCGGGGCAGTCGATGGAGCTCATCGCGTTGCTGATCTCCTCGCGCATCCAGTTGCTGTTCGTTTCGCGAAAGCGCCGCTCGAGGTTGTTGGCAACGCCCTCGAAGTCGGTTTCATACTCTGTTTTGGCAGAGTCCGTTTCGCGGCGCATCTTGATTTTTTCGCCGTTCGTGCCGTAGAGCAAAATCTTCACGATGGATTCGGGCAGCTCCTTGATGGGGGTATCGAGCGAAAAGCCGTAATGCTCTGCAAGGCTTTGGAAATACATCTGCGCGATGCCGCCCTCGGCGTAGTACCATCCGCTTGCCTTGATGGCTCCCTGTGCGATGGAGAGGGACTTGTCGGGGATGACGCGGTCGGGGTCGATGCGCATAAACGTGCCGAGCCCCGTGCATTTTTCACACGCACCGAAGGGGTTGTTGAAGGAGAACATCCGCGGCGAAAGCTCCTCGATGCTGATGTTGTGCTCGGGGCAGGCGTAGTTTTGGGAGAACATCAGCTCCTCACCGTCGATGACATCAATGACGACAAGTCCGCCCGTGAGGGTCATCGCCGTTTCGAGCGAATCGGCAAGGCGCGAGTGAAGGTCCTCCTTGATGACAAGGCGGTCCACCACGATTTCGATGGTGTGCTTTTTGTTTTTATCGAGCTTGATTTCCTCGCTCAGATCGTACAGGATGCCGTCGATGCGCGCGCGCACATAGCCGGAGCGCTTGGCACGGTCAAGCTCCTTGACATACTGTCCCTTTTTGCCGCGCACGATGGGTGCCAGAACCTGGATTTTTGTGCGAAGGGGCAGCTCCATCACCTTGTCCACCATCTGATCGACCGTCTGCTGGCGGATCTCTCTGCCGCAGATGGGACAGTGCGGAACGCCGACGCGCGCATAGAGCAGGCGCAGATAGTCATAGATTTCCGTCACCGTGCCGACGGTGGAACGCGGGTTTTTCGAGGTGGTTTTCTGGTCGATGGAGATAGCAGGGGAAAGCCCCTGGATGTCGTCCACATCGGGCTTTTCCATCTGCCCCAAAAACTGGCGCGCATAGGACGAAAGACTTTCCATATAGCGTCTTTGCCCGTCGGCAAAGATGGTATCAAAGGCAAGGGACGACTTTCCGGAGCCGGAAAGCCCCGTAAAGACGATCATCTTGTCGCGCGGGATTTCGAGATCGACGTTTTTGAGATTGTGCTCCCTTGCGCCGTGTATTACGATTTTATCGAGTGACAATAGGTGGGACCTCCTTTTATCGTTTTCGTTTTCCGATCACTTTTTCTACGTTCGGATTGATGCTGTAGGACTCCTTGAGTTTTTTGATCTTGTCGCGCAGGTAGGCGGCGTGTTCAAATTCGAGGAGCTTCGCGGCGTTGTGCATTTCGAGCGTGAGCTGGTCGATGGTCGCTTTGAGCTCTGAGGCGTTCATGCGGCGCTCGCTGTGTTTTTCCACAGAGTCGCGCGAGCTGATCTCAAGGATTTCGCGCACGCCCTTCTGTATGGTGGTCGGGGTGATGCCGTGCGCCTCGTTGTACGCCATCTGAAGCTCGCGGCGGCGGTAGGTGACTTCGATGGCGCGTTCCATCGAGCGCGTCACGCTGTCCGCATAGAGGATGACCTTGCCGCCGGCGTTTCGCGCCGCGCGTCCGATGGTCTGGATGAGGGACGTTTCGGAGCGCAGGAAGCCCTCCTTGTCCGCATCGAGGATGGCAACGAGCGACACCTCCGGAATATCCAGCCCCTCACGCAGCAGGTTGATGCCCACTAAGACATCGAACTCCCCAAGGCGCAGGTCGCGGATGATCTCCATGCGCTCCATCGTATCGACGTCGTGGTGCATATAGCGCACCCGCACACCCATGTTGTCAAAGTAGGAGGTGAGGTCCTCCGCCATCTTCTTGGTGAGCGTCGTGATGAGGACGCGCTCCTTCTTCGCGGTTCGTGCGTTGATTTCGGACAAGAGGTCGTCCACCTGACCGTCGACGGGGCGCACCTCGATCTCCGGATCGAGCAGTCCGGTCGGACGGATGATCTGCTCGACGATCTGGGTGCTGCGCTCCTGCTCCAGCTCGCCCGGCGTTGCGCTGACGAAGATGACCTGATTGAGTTTTCCGTAAAATTCGTCAAAGTTGAGCGGGCGGTTGTCGTAGGCAGACGGCAGGCGAAAGCCGTATTCCACAAGGCTCTTTTTGCGCGCCTGATCGCCGCCGTACATCCCGCGCACCTGCGGCAGCGTGACGTGCGATTCATCCACAAAGAGGACAAAATCATCGGGGAAGTAGTCAAGCAGTGTGTAGGGGCAGCTGCCCGGCTCGCGCCCCGAGAGGACGCGCGAATAGTTTTCGATGCCCTTGCAGAAGCCGATCTCCGTCAGCATTTCCATATCGTAGTTGGTGCGCTCCGCGATGCGCTGCGCCTCGATGAGCTTGCCCTGCGATTTGAACCACGCTACCTGCGCGTCCATCTCATTGCGGATCTCCACAAGTGCTGCCTGCATCTTGTCGCGCGGCACGATGTAGTGGGATGCCGGATAGATCGCCACATGGTTGACGACGTTCTTCACCTCGCCCGTCAGGGGGTTGAATTCGCAGATGCGCTCGATCTCGTCCCCGAAAAATTCCACCCGGATGGCGGTTTCTCCCGAATAGGCAGGGAAGATCTCCACCACGTCCCCGTGTACGCGGAACTTGTTGCGGATGAAGTTGATGTCGTTGCGCTCGTACTGGATCTCCACGAGCTTCTGCATCAGGCTGTCGCGGTCTTTTTCCATGCCGGTGCGCAAAGAGATGACCATGTTGCGGTAATCGATCGGGTCGCCCAGCGAATAGATGCACGATACACTCGCCACGATGATGACATCGCGCCGCTCCGACAGGGCAGAGGTCGCAGAGTGGCGCAGGCGCTCGATCTCCTCATTGATGGAGCTGTCCTTTTCGATGTAGGTGTCGGTGTTGGCGATGTACGCCTCCGGCTGGTAGTAGTCGTAGTACGACACAAAATATTCCACCGCATTGTGGGGGAAAAACTCCTTGAACTCACTGCAAAGCTGTGCGGCGAGCGTTTTGTTGTGGGCAAGCACCAGCGTGGGACGGTTCACCTTGGCGATCACGTTTGCCATCGTGAACGTCTTGCCGGAGCCGGTGACCCCCATCAGGGTCTGCTCGCGGTCGCCGCGCAGGATGCCCTGCGCCAGCGCATCGATTGCCTGCGGCTGGTCGCCCGTGGGCTGATAAGAGGAAACAAGCTCAAAGGTATCGGGCATGAAACCACCTCCCAAAAAGGATAAAAGTAAAGAACGCTTGTTCGCATAGGTCTACTATACCACATTGGGGCATAAATGGGAAGAACGATTTAAAATTTTTTCGCGCGGGAGAAAAAGGGGCAAAAACCCCGCATTTTTGCATTGACCGATGCCTTGGGATGCATCCCGGAGCACCCAAAGCGCAAGCCATCCGCATCAAAATGGAGGACAGCCATGCAGAAGATAAATTTTTTTGAATTATATCTTGCATATTGTAGACTTATATGGTATATTTAGAGAAGGAAAAATCGTCGGGAACCATTTGCAAAATGTCCCAAATCGTTTTAATATAGAGTAGTACAAAATAAAACAGAAATTGGAGGGTGCTGAATATGCCATCTGTAAAACTGAGCGAAGGCGTTTATTCCGTCGGGATCTTGAACCCCAATATGAGAGTGTTTGACATTGTCATGAAGACCGATTCGGGGACAAGCTATAATTCTTATCTTGTCAAAGGGGAAGACAAGATCGCGCTGATCGAATCGAGCCACGATGAATTCATGGACTCGTACCTGGAAAATATCCGCGAGGTGTGCGATCCTGCGGACATCGACTATGTCATCCTCAACCACAACGAGCCAGACCATTCCGGCGCGCTGGCAGGACTGCTCGCACATCTGCCAAAGGCGAAAGTAGTCGCTTCCGCAGTCGGTGCTACCTACCTTAAAAACATCACCAATCTTCCGCTCGACATCCTCAAGGCGAAGGACGGCGAGACCCTCGACCTCGGCGGCAAGACGCTGCAGTTTGCGGCGGCTCCGTTTCTGCACTGGCCCGACTCCATGTTCACCTATCTGCCCGAGGACAAGATGGTGTTCACCTGCGACTTTTTGGGCTGCCACTACTGCGAGCCGTACACCTTCGATACCTGCATCGCATACCCGAAGGCATACGACACCGCGCTCAAGCTCTACTATGATGCCATCTTCGGTCCGTTTGCACCGTATGTAGTCAAGGGACTCGACAAGCTCAAGACCCTCGACTTCGATATGGTTTGCACAAGCCACGGTCCTGTTCTCACACGAAGAGAGGGCGGACGCCTCGACGAAGTGCTCAAGCTCTACACCCAGTGGAGCGCACCGATTGTCAAGGAGCATCCGAGCATCCCGGTGTTCTACTGCTCTGCATACAGCAATACAAAGCAGATGGCAGAGTCCATCAAGGAGGGCATCCTCTCCGTGCTGCCGCAGGCAGAGGTGCCGTGCTATGACATCATCGAGCATGACATGGGAGAGCTGCACGGGCAGCTCAACGCAAGCACCGCCTTTGCAGTGGGCACCCCGACCATCAACCGCGACGCAGTTCCGCCCGTATGGATGCTGCTTGCCGGAGTCGATACCATCAACTGCGCCAAAAAGCCGTGCGTGGTATTTGGCTCCTACGGCTGGAGCGGCGAGGGCATCCCGAACGTAAAACAGCGTCTTGAATCCCTCAAAATGAACGTGGTGGGCGAATGCAAGGTGCAGTTTGTCCCGACCGCAGAGGACCTTCAAAAAGCAAAAGAACTCGGCGCAGAGCTGGCACGTTCCATCGGCTAACCGCCCTGACCCGGTATCAAACCCCATTTGCCGCATCCTGCGCAGATGGGGTTTTTTCGCAGGAAAAATTGTGCTATAATGGCATCATACGCCGTTTTTTCGAGTGCGGCTTCTGCACGCACGACCGTATTTTATGCCGAAAAGGAGAGATTTTCATATGCTCAAGGGAAAAACCGTGCTTTTGGGGGTCAGCGGAGGGATCGCCGCCTATAAGCTCCCGAATCTTGCCAGTATGCTCGTCAAGCAGCACGCACAGGTCCATGTGCTGATGACGCGCAACGCCACAAACTTCATCCACCCCACCGCCTTTGAAACGCTCACGGGGCATAAATGTTTGATCGATACCTTCGACCGCAACTTCGAGTTTCAGGTGGAGCACGTTTCCCTCGCAAAGCAGGCGGATGTGGTGCTGGTGGCTCCTGCCACGGCGAACATTATCGGCAAGATGGCAAACGGCATCGCGGACGATATGCTCACGACAACGCTCTTAGCCTGCAAATGCCCGAAGCTCGTGGCTCCTGCCATGAACACCAATATGTACGAAAATCCCATCGTGCAGCACAATCTCGAGCTGCTGCGCGGCTACGGGATGAAGGTCATCACACCGGCGTGCGGTCATCTTGCCTGCGGCGACAGCGGCATGGGGAAGATGCCGGAGGTACAGGAGCTGTATGAGCATATCCTGCGCGAGATCGCCTTTCCAAAGGATATGCAGGGGCTGCGCGTGCTTGTGACAGCAGGACCCACCATCGAGCCGCTTGACCCCGTGCGCTTTCTCACGAACCACTCCACAGGGAAGATGGGCTATGCCCTTGCAGAGAATGCGATGCTGCGCGGCGCACAGGTGACGCTTATCAGCGGCAGGACAAGCCTTGCGCCGCCGCCCTTTGTGGAGGTCGTCCCCGTCACGACAGCGCAGGAGATGTACGATGCTGTGATGGAACGCTTTGAGGCGCAGGACATCCTCGTCAAGGCGGCAGCCGTTGCGGATTACCGCCCGAAGGAGGTTTCGCAGCAGAAGCTCAAAAAATCGGACGACGAGCTGACGCTCACGCTCACGCGCACAAGGGACATCCTCGGCGCACTCGGAGCGCGCAGACGCCCCGATCAGTTTTTGTGCGGCTTTGCGATGGAAACGCAGGACCTTTTGGACAATGCGCGCAAAAAACTGGAGAAAAAACACGCCGACCTCATCGTGGCAAACTCCCTCACAACGCAGGGAGCGGGCTTCGGGGGCGACACCAACGTGGTGACGCTCGTAACAAAGAAGGGAGCACACGCCCTGCCGATGATGAGCAAGGCGCAGACGGCAGCGGCAATTTTTGATGAGATCATGAAGCAGAGAACAGGCGAATAGGAGAGCAGTTGTGATAGTATTAAATGCAGAAGGAATCAGCAAAAGCTACAGTGAAAAGATCCTCCTTGACAAGGTGGGGCTTTGCATCAGCGAGGGCGACAAGATCGGGCTCATCGGTGTCAACGGAACGGGCAAATCGACCTTCCTCAAAATCTTAGCCGGCGCGGAGGAAGCGGAGAGCGGCTCCATCGCCGTGGGCAAGGGGGTTCGTATCGGCTATCTGCCGCAGAACCCCGTCTTTAACGAGGACCTCACCGTTTTGGAGCAGGTGCTTTCCGGTGTGTCGGCAGGGCAGCGCGACACGAAGGAATTTGAAGCGAAAACGCTTTTGACAAAGCTGGGGTTCGACGATTACAGCCAGAAGATCAGCAATCTTTCCGGCGGACAGAAAAAGCGCGTCGCAATGGCGGCGGCGCTGGCGGCAGAGTCGGAGCTGCTCATCCTCGACGAGCCGACGAACCACATCGACAGCTCCATGGTGGATTGGCTCGAGGGCTATCTTGCCGCCTATCCGGGCGCGATCTTCATGGTGACGCACGACCGCTACTTCTTGGAGCGCGTGGCAAACAAGATCGTGGAGCTCGAAGGCGGGAAGCTCTACAGCTATCCTGCCAACTACTCCAAATATCTCGAGCTCAAAAGCCAGCGTCAGGAGATGGAGCTTGCCACTCAGCGCAAGCGTCAGAGCCTTCTGCGCAAGGAGCTTGAATGGATTCAGCGCGGCGCACGGGCGCGCGGCACAAAGGCGCGCTTTCGCGTGGAGCGATTCGAGGAGCTCAGCAGCATCCCCGAAATCGCCGAGCAGAGCAAGCTGGAAATCACTGCCACCATGTCGCGCATGGGCAAAAAGACGGTGGAGCTTGAAAACGTCTGCAAATCGTATGGGGAGCGCACCCTCATCCGCGATTTTTCTTACCATCTCCTGCGCACCGACCGGCTTGGCATCCTGGGTCCCAATGGCTGCGGAAAATCGACGCTCCTGCGCATGATCGCAGGAAAGATCGCCCCCGACAGCGGAACCATCACCCTGGGAGAAACCATCCGCCTCGGCTATTTTTCGCAGGAGTGGGAGGAGATGGACCCCAATGCGCGCGCCATCGATTACCTCAAGGACATCGCCTTGGAGGTGGAAACCTCCAACGGTACGCTCACGGCGGCGCAGCTCATGGAAACGTTCCTCTTTGATTCCACGCTGCAATATACCGCCATCGGGCGGCTCTCCGGCGGCGAGCGGCGCAGGCTCTACCTCCTTGGCATCCTGATGGAATCGCCCAACGTCCTCCTCCTCGACGAGCCGACCAACGACCTCGACATCCAGACGCTCACGATCCTCGAAGATTATCTCGAAACCTTCCCCGGAGCTGTCATCGTGGTATCGCACGACCGCTACTTCCTCGACAAGGTGGTCGAGCATGTGTTCGTCTATCAGGGCGACGGAAGAATCGTGCAGTATAACGGGGGATATACGGACTACATCTCCCAATATAAGGAAGAAAAGAAGCAGCGCGAAAAGCAGAGCGCGCCGCGCACGGAGCGTCCCGCCCACGAGCAGAAGCTCAAGTTCACCTACAAGGAGGAGCGCGAGTTTGAAACGATCGACGATGTGATCGCACAGCTCGAAGAAAAAATCGAGAACGCCGACCGCGAGATGGCGCAGTCCTCCGCGGACTTTGTGCGCTTGCAGGAGCTGATGGACGAGAAGGCGCAGCTCGAATCGGAGCTTGCGCAGAAGATGGAGCGTTGGGTCTACCTCAACGACCTCAACGACGCGATTTTGGCGCAGCAGAAAAAATAAATCCCAATCAGGAGGGAACGTATGGAGCAATCGATGCAGGAGCGCTGGGAGCAGGCGATCCTTGCGGCGCGGGAAAAAACGTCCCGAAAGGGCATCGGGACGCTGGGCGAAAAGCAGGTCCACTGCGCTGTCAAGTACACCATCGAGCCAAACGACACCTACCACGAGATCCGCATCGGCTCCTTTGTGGCGGACGTGGTGACGCCGCAGGGCATCGTGGAGGTGCAGACGCGGAACTTTCGCAGCCTGAGCAAAAAGCTCGGCGCCTTCCTGCAAACGGGGCGGGTGACGGTCGTCCATCCCGTGGCATGGCACAAGTGGATCTGCTGGGTGGACGGGGAGAGCGGCGAGGTGAGCTGTAAAAGGCGCTCCCCAAAGGCGGGACAGGCGCTCGATGTGTTCTACGAGCTTTACTGGATTCGCACGGTGCTCAAGCACGAAAATCTCACGCTTGCGGTATGGCTCATGGACATGGAGGAATACCGCCTGCTCAACGGCTGGAGCCGCGACAAAAAGCGCGGCGCGTCCCGGTATCAGCAGGTGCCGCTCGGGTTAGGGCAGATCGTGACGCTGCAAACCCCAAAGGACTACGCCGCGCTTTTGCCCCCGATGGAAGGGGCATTCACCAAAAAGGAGCTTGCCAAGGCGGCGCACCGCTCCCCGACGTGGGCGCAGCGCACGCTCGCGACGCTCAAGGAGCTAAAAGCCGTGGCGGAGGTCGGCAAGCGCGGCAGAGAAAAATTATATCAACTTTATTCATAAAAAAGAAAGAAATTTCATCGTTTTATACAAGGGAGAGCGGGGGCGTTCGCCGCGTTTCTTGGCAACTAAAACAGTAGACATTTGCGCCAAAACACGATATACTAAAAAGCAAATCTCGAAAAAAGGACGGTGCATCCATGAAATCCCGAACACGATACACAATGCCCTTGCTCCTTGCGATGCTTCTTCTGTCGATGACAGCGTGCGGCACCAAGGAAGAACCAAACAATACACAAACACCCGAACCTCCCCCCGCTGTGCAGGAAACGCAGCAGGAGCAGGAGCAGGAGGAAACCCCGCAGGCGAAGGGTCCGTTTGAGGAGTTTACCGTTACCGATCTTGACGGAAACGAAGTGACCCAGAGCATCTTTGAAGACTATGACCTGACCGTCATCAACGTATGGGGAACCTTCTGCGGACCGTGCATCTCCGAGATGCCGGAGCTCAAGGAGCTTTCCGAAGAATATGCCGAAAAGGGCGTACAGATCATCGGACTTGTCGGGGACGGCGTGGATCAGCAGGGCAAGCCCTCCGATTCCGCGATTGCCGAGGCAAAAAAGATCATCGAGAAAACAGGCGCAGACTATCTGCACATCCTGCCCACCGGCGAGATGTTCTATAACGTGATGGGGCAGATCACCGGCGTTCCGACCACGATTTTTGTGGACAGCGAAGGCAAACAGGTGGACGTAGCCTACGTCGGCGCACGAAACAAAAAGGCCTGGTCGAAGCTCATCGACAAAGCACTCGAAACCATAAAAGCAGAATAACATAACAAAGCATCCCATCCGTGTCCTTCGCGACGCGGATGGGATGTTTTTTGCAGAAAATCCTACTCGCAGCAGTTTAGATATTCAAGCAGCAGCGGACACATGGGGTTGAGGCGCTGCGCCCGCTCGGATTCAAAGCCATCAGGCGGTGCACATTCCACATTGATGACCACACGGCTGCGCTCGGCGGGGCTTGCGAAAAAATTTTCCCTGTCGAGGATTCTCATGGCTTCCTCCATTGAAGCGATGCGAATTTCCCATTCCGTGTCGTAAAGCTCGTCTATGGAACATCCTTCGGCGCGCTTGTCCAGCAGGGTGTCCGCCTCACCGAAAAATGCATCGTATCCGTACACGGCGTAGGGGGAGTCGGAATAATCCCATTTCCACCAGACACGCTCCTCCGATGTGATCTTGTGCTCCACGACGGAGCGTTCCAGCGCTTCATAGGACCACGCAGAGGGATAGGGGCGCAGTCCTTCATCAAAGACAAACGCATAGTAATAAAACTGCTCGTCGCAGGTCGCTCTCAGCGAAGCAAAGGAACTTCGCAAGGCTGTTGCAAACGCTTTCACAAGCGCGCTGTCGTATGGTTTCATATCGTACTCCTTCGTTGTTATGGTTCGATCGCTTCGGGATCGGTCGGAGAATGGGTGTATTTAGAAAAAATATGTGCTATAATGACCGCAATGGAGATCATCACCACAGAAAAATTTTATGGGAGGTATCAGCATGGGACTATTTTTGAATGTACTCATCGTGCAGAACGCAAAAGAACAGGACGTGAGAAAATCACTCCAGACAATGGGGGAGCGCTTTCCGAAATGGAGCCTTGATCTCAGCCAGTGCAGCTATCAGGAATGCGGCGGCGGGGTGAAGGTGTTCCTCAACGAGCACTGCTGCGGATACCACAACGTACCGCAGGCGGTTTCCGAGGATCTTAGCTGTCCTGCCCTGTTGTGCTACATCTACGACGGCGACTTCTGGGGGTATTACTTTTACGACCGCGGCGAGCGGGTGGATGCCTTCGACCCGATACCCGACTATTTCGGGGAGGTTTCCGAGAAGGAGCGGGAGGAGCTTCGCGGACAAAGCGAAGTGATCGCGCGGTATTTTAACGTGGAACCCTCCCGCATCGAGCGCTACCTTGTCCCGTGGGACGAGGAACTTCTTGACAGCGGCGAATTTCCCAAAGCCTACCCCGACGACAAGTTCGGCACAGGGGAGGATTGGCAGATGGCAGACTTCCTGCGCACGATCGGCTATCCCTACGGCTGGTAGCAGACGGCGACGGGGCAAAAATCAGCGGACAAATCAGACAGGAGGAATGCCACAATGAAAAACAACAAAATCCTGCTGGGGTACTGTGTACCATATGCATTTCTCGCAATGTACGGCGATGTCCAATACGGCAGTATGCTGCTTTATGCGCTCATGATCGTCTGCATGGGGCTGCTGTGCCGCAGCTGCATCAAGGCAAAAAAACTCGGAGTCCTCCTTCTGGGGAATGTGTGCTCCTTTGCCGTTTGTGCTGTGTGCATCCTGCTCTTTGCAGGGGAGCGGTGGAGCTGGTATTTTAAGCCTTTGCTCCCGTATTCGATGCTGCTTTTCGTCAGCGTGATCGCGCTTGTCCTCCAGCTTTTGATCTATCAGGCATCCACTCACAAAACATCATCGTAGGCATCCCCATAGGACGCAAAATCGTCCCGGAGCCAATACCAGGAATCTCCCCCATTGTGAAAAAGGCGGTACAGCAATTCGGTGAAGCTTTTGGCGATGACGGGACAATCCCCGACCAGTCCGTGCCGATCCCAGAAGCTGTCGTAGCATCGTCCCGCCCGTTCGGGGGAGAGATCGATCGTGATGTACTGCCCGCTGCGGTCGTCCGCCGCAAGGTACCACCAATCACTGATGTCATCGGGGCAGGAATCGCCCACGATGACGGGGTTCGCCGATACGAAGTCCTCGGCGGGAACGAGATAAATCGGGTAATCGGATGTTAAGTACAGCCCCATTCCGCCGCAGAGTGTATAAAATTCCATGACATCGTCGGGCGGGCGGTGATCCTCCCCGGCGACCGTCGGGAGTCCGTTCGGCGGATAGACCTCACAGCCGTCGGTTTTCCTGATTTCTTCGATGAGAGCGCTCAGGTCATCGAGCGCAGCTTGTCCGATCCTTTCGCAGTCCTTCATGGCAGACCCTCCCTCCATTTCTTCGGATGAGTTTCATTGTAGGGCATTTTTCGCAAATTTTCAAGGCAGAAGGGGAGCCGCTTTTCCAAAATTTCAATACAGAAAAAAGGCAGGTGTTCCCACCTGCCTTTTTTCCTGCCCCTTAACGGTTGTAGAGGTCGTGACAGCACAGCCACGAGGGTTTTGCAAACGAGGGCCAGAACGGGTTGCGGCACTTTTTGGGGTAGAGTCCGCAGCAGCCGGAGCTGTCGCAGCACAGCTCCAGACGGCGGTCGTCGCGCGGCTCCGGATTCATGGGGCAGACGGGCTCGCCGTTGCAGCAGTCGGGTCGGTTGTCAACAAAGCAGTTGCTCTCACAGGAGCAGGAGTTTTGGGACGAGTTGCAGTTACATGCCATTTCGATCACTCCGATTCTCATAAATTAAGGGCAGATGCCCTTTCCATTATCCTATGCGAAAGCAGGGAACTTGGGTACAAAGGATTCGACAGAAAAAAAGGTGCGCCTTCGACAGGAAGAACGCCCCCCTTCGCTCTATAATAAAACAGGAAGGGGAGGGATAAGCCATGAGAGGGCAGCAGGTCTATGTGGATGTGCTCATCCTGTTAAATTTTATCGTGGATTATTTTCTGATTTTAAGCATGCAGCTTTTGTGCCACCGCAAGCCGCACCGGCAAAGGATCCTCCTTGCGGCGGCGGTGGGTTCGCTTTTTTCGCTGACGCTCTTTCTGCCGGTCTTTTCGCGCACGGCAGAGCTTTTGTGCAAGCTCCTGTCCTGTGCGCTGATGGTACGCATCGCAGACCGCTGGGGCGGCTGGCGGCGGTTTTTCCACGGGTGCGCGGCGCTGTTTGGCGTCACGTTCCTCTACGGGGGCGCGATGCTGATGCTGCGCCTGTCGCTGGGACCGGGGCGGCTGCTGTGTGCAAACGGGGTGGTGTATTTTCACCTCTCGCCGCTCGTGCTTGTTTTGAACATCACGCTCGGGTTTGTGCTGATGTATCTGCTGCGGCGCTTTTTGTTTGAACATTCGCCCCAGCCGCTCGTCTACGACGTGACGCTGAAGCTGTTTGACAAAACGATCTCCTGCCGGGGACTTGTGGACAGCGGCAACCACCTCAGAGAGCCGTTCAGCGGCTATCCGGTCCTGATTGTCGGGTACGAAACGCTGTGCCCCGCACTGCCGCCGCCGTTACAGGGGCTTCTAAGGGATGGGGAGCTATTCTCTGACATGGAAAAGCTCCCCGCGATGGGGGTGCGCCTCATCCCGTATCAGGGCGTGGAAAACGGCGGCGTCCTCGCGGCGGTGCAGGGGGAACGCCTTCTCCTGCGCCGGGGGGATACGGAGCTTGAGATCGAGCAGTTTTATGTGGCGATCAGCCGCGATCCCATCGGAACAGGGCAGTATCAGATGCTGTTGAGCGGGGAAATGATGGATACAAAACGAGAAAGGTCGGGTGTTATGTTATGCTGCGAAAAATAAAGGAATGGGTGCAGGAGCTTTACTGGAAATGGTTTTGGAAGCATCAGCGGACGATCTATTACATCAACGGACCCGAAACGCTGCCCCCGCCGCTGACCCACAGCGAGGAGGAGGTCATCTTCGTAAAGCTTGGAGAGCACGACGAATGGGCAAAGCAGGAGCTGATCGTACATAATCTGCGCCTTGTCGTATACATCGCAAAGAAGTTTGAATCGACGGGCATCAACGTGGAGGACCTCATCTCCATCGGGACGATCGGGCTCATCAAGGCGGTCAACACCTTCTGCCCCGAAAAGAAGATCAAGCTCGCGACCTATGCCTCGCGCTGCATCGAAAACGAGATCCTCATGCACCTGCGCAAAAACCAGAACCGCCGCCACGAGGTTTCCCTTGACGAGCCGCTCAACATCGACTGGGACGGCAACGAGCTGCTCCTGTCCGACGTGCTGGGCACCGAGAGCGACACCGTGGGGCGCGAGATGGAAAACGATGCCGAGCGCAGCATGGTGCGTCAGGCGGTGAGCGAGCTCAACGACCGCGAGCGCGTCATCATGGAGCTGCGCTTTGGCTTTCGGGGCGGGCGCGAGCACACGCAGAAGGAGGTGGCAGACATCATCGGCATCTCCCAGTCGTACATTTCGCGTCTGGAAAAGCGCATCCTGCGCCGCCTGCGCACAAGCCTCACCGAGCTTTGCGAATAACGAAAAATCCTGCTCCCTTTGAAAAACGGGGAGCGGGATTTTTCTTTTCTTGAGAAAAAAGCGGGAAAAAGGTTCCTTCCTGCGCCGATCTATGGTATACTGAAGGGGATTATTACCGTATACTTGGAGGGTACAAATGATTATCGTAAATGACGTTGGATTAGACTTTAACGGGTCGAAGCTGTTTTCGGATGTAAACCTGAAGTTCAGCGCACAGGAATGCTACGGCGTGATCGGTGCAAACGGCGCAGGAAAATCCACCTTTTTGAAGATCCTTTCCGGGGAGCTGGAGCCAAGCCGCGGCGAAGTTATCATCCCGGACAACGAGCGGATGTCCGTCCTCAAGCAGGACCACTTTGCCTACGACGAGTTTTCCGTGCTCGATACCATCATTCAGGGCAATCCGCGCCTGTATCAGATCATGCTGGAAAAGGATGCTCTGTACGAAAAAGAAGATTTTTCCGACGAGGACGGCGAAAAGGCTGCCGCACTGGAGGCAGAATTTGCCGAGCTCAACGGCTGGGAGATCGAAACGGAGATCAGCAAGCTCCTAAAGGGTCTGGGACTCGATGCAAATGTTTTGTATGAGCAGATGGGCAGCATGGGCGACAAGGAGAAGGTAAAGATCCTTCTGGCGCAGGCGCTGTTCGGTCAGCCGGATATCATCCTGCTCGACGAGCCGACCAACCACCTCGACCTCAATTCCATTGCGTGGCTCGAGGACTTTCTCATGGACTATCAGGGCACCGTCATCATCGTGTCGCATGACCGCCACTTCCTCAATAATGTCTGCACCCACATCGTGGACATCGACTACAACAAAATCAAAATGTACGTCGGAAACTACGACTTCTGGTACGAGTCGAGCCGCCTCATGCAGCGCATGCTCACCGACCAAAAGCGCAAAGCCGACGAAAAAATCAAGGAGCTGCAAAACTTCATTGCGCGCTTTGCCGCAAACAAATCGAAGTCCAAGCAGGCGACCTCGCGCCGCAAGCTGATCGAAAAGCTCTCCGTGGAGGAGCTGCCGGCTTCTTCGAGAAAATATCCATACGTTGGCTTCACGATGGACCGCGAGATCGGCAAGGACGTCCTCACGGTGGAAAACCTCAGCAAAACGGTGGACGGCGTAAAGGTGCTCAACAACATCTCCTTTACCGTCAACCGCGGCGACAAGATCGCCTTCATCGGAGAAAACGAGATCGCGCAGACAACGCTCTTTAAGATCCTGGCAGAGGAGCTCGAACCGGACAGCGGCTCCTACAAATGGGGCGTCAGCACCTCGCGCTCCTACTTCCCGAAGGATAACTCCGAATACTTCAACAACTGCGACCTCCCCATCTGGCAGTGGCTGGCGCAGTATTCGAAGGACGTCACCGAAACATACCTGCGCGGATTTTTGGGCAGGATGCTCTTTTCGGGCGACGATGTGTATAAGCCGGTGAAGGTGCTCTCCGGCGGCGAGAAGGTGCGCTGTATGCTGTCGCGCATGATGCTCTTCGGCTCCAACGTGCTGCTGCTCGACCAGCCGACCAACCACCTCGACCTCGAATCCATCACCGCGGTGAACAACGGTCTGACGGAGTTTAAGAGCAACGTGCTTTTCACCTCCCACGACCACGAGTTTATCCAGACCATCGCAAACCGCATCATTGAGATCACACCTGAGGGCATCATCGACCGCAGCTGTACCTTTGATGAATACATCGAATGGAAAAACGAAACAGGACGCTAAACAGCATAGGAGGAACAGAATATGACAACCGGAAAAATTTTCAGCATCACAGAAATCGTCACCGACAGCCAGCTTGCAAGTGAGGTCGGCAGCGGCATGGTAAACGTGTTCGCCACCCCAATGATGATCGCACTCATCGAAAAAACAGCAGCAGCCTGCGTGCAGGACGAGCTGCCCGAGGGCGACACCACCGTCGGCACCTCCATCAACGTTTCCCACGTTGCGGCAACTCCGGCGGGGATGAAGGTAACTGCTACCGTCACCCTCACCGAGGTGGACGGCAGAAAGCTGGAATTTTTCGTTAAGGCAGAGGACGAATGCGGCGTGATCGGTGAAGGCACCCATGAGCGCGTCATCATCCATACCGACCGCTTCAACGAAAAAGCACAGCAGAAGCTGCAAAAATAACACCGACAGAAGGGCAGAGCCATGAGAGCAGTACGATACGACAGCAAAAACGGAATGGGGCAGGAGCACCGCTTCGGCACCACCTGCATCAAGGCGGTGCTTTTGTCACTTTTGGCAGGGCTGCTCTGCATTTTGGTGGAGGACAGCCTGTACGACCTCTATGCAAAGACCCTCAAACAGGGCGAGCACGACATCGGCAGCCCTGCCGGAGAGGACGTCCCCATCGTCCAAAGCATCGCGGAGATGGAGCAGAACGAAACCTTCACGATGATCCTGCCGGAACAGTATTCCATGTCGGGAATGGTCATCCACGGCAAAAATTATCAGCTGGTCCGGCTGCCCAGCGAGGAGCTGGTCATTGCGCGCATCCATAAGGACGCGGTCCAATACGTCAAGGAGCCGCAGCGCCTTGCCATCCTCCCGATCGGACAGTGGAAGCGCTGGAACGAAGACTATTCCGACGAGCCCTACCGCTACCGCGTGGAGCAGGCGGACACCGCAGAATTTTACATCGACATGATGGGCGACTATGCCCCGATGTATGGCAGAGAAAGGGTGACAGATAAGTGGCGGGGCAGGCTGATTGCGATCGTTTACTTCCTCGCCTTCATCCTGATGCGCTTGTTCGGGACGCGGCGCGGACGCATCGCGCCTGCCCTCAGTGGCAAGCGCGACGTGATGCTTGCACAGAACGATCTGGAGCTTTGGGCGGCAGGAACGTATGCGCTCTTTTCAAAGTGCCTGCGCTTTTCCGAGGGCTGGATCGTGATGGGGTGCTGTCACCGCCGCGCGGCGCAGCGCAGCAAGATCCGCGGCGTCCTCTCGGAGCTGTGGCACATCGAAACGAAGGAGGACGGACTGCGCGTCGTGCGCGAGCTGATCGCAAAATCCTCGCTGGGACACCCGAATCCCCAGATGGCATGGGACCTGTGCAGCGCAAACCTCCTTGCCGGGATGTTCTTCCAGCAGGAGTGGATCACCCGCGCCGAGATGGACGAGCTGTATATCGAGATCAGCACCCTGCTCCAGCGGCACTACCACGGGTGGGATCAGCTGATGATGGACTATCTTCGCTGCTTTGAGCGCTTCCTCTCCACCTATCCGGGCAATCTGTTCCGCATCCGTACCCTGAGCGAAGCAGCAAAGAGATTCGATGCGTTTCGCGCCCTGCAAAAAGGACCCTACGCCATCGACTGGAACCTGAACCTCAGCTACGACGGCAGAGAGAGCCAGTACAAAAAACAGCTCTACGACTGCTTTCAGGCAGACGAACTGTAAAAAAAATCCGACACCGCTTGGGTGTCGGATTTTTTTGTGCTATGTTGGAGAATCTTCCTCCTGCGCACGGTGCAGGAGGTCCCATGCCTTTTGTGCAACGGCAGGGAGCAGGTCGTACCGGAGCATCAGCTCATCCTTTTTAAGACGCAGAGTTTCCTCGCTGACCGGAAGATAGGTGAGGTCGTTTTCCCCGTCCTTTTTGGGCGCATAGGTGAGAAAACAGTTCCACGCCGCCCGTGCAAGTGCAGCGTCCGGGCTCAATGCGCTGTACTCCTGTTTGACGGTATGGATCGTGCGCACTGTATAGATAAGCCCTGTGATGCCGCAGAATATCCCCGCATAGCCGCAAAGCTGCAAAGCAGGCGGCTCGCTGCGAAACAAAACAGTCATCGCAGCGCCCAGCAGCAAAACGATGCCAAAGGGCAGGATTTTCTTCACGCATGTTTTTGCGGGGTGCAGCGCCGCCTCAAGCTGCGCCTTGGCGCAGCGTTGACAGACGGAAAAATCGTGGAAAAGCCCCAGCGCCTGAACGCGGCGCTCTCCACTGAGATCGCGGATGGGCAGGGTCTGAACGCAAAGAACACGAAAGTGATAGCTTGCATCTTCCTTGCAGTGGATACACTGGGACATTAGAGCATACCGCCCAGGAGGGAGAGCATGAGACTGCCGATGATGAGGATGATGGAGCCGCCAAGACGGGAGGAAATCTGTGCAAACGGCATCAGCTCCATGCGGTCTGCCGCGGAAAGAACGGCAACGTCACCGGTACCGCCCATGTTTGCCATGCAAAGCCCCGCGGTGATGCCGGATTCCACCGGATAAAAGCCGACCAGCTTGCCCATCAGTCCTGCGCCCACAACAGCACCCAGGCAGGTGAGCAGACAAAGCAGCAGGTAGGTGAGGCTGAAGGATTCGATTACCACCTGAAGGCTCAGATAGCAAAGACCGATGCCGACAAGGAGGGTGGCGGTGAGGTTTTTCATGATGAACTGGAACCACTGATAGCAGGCGATCTCGATGGGTTCCGGCAGAAGATCGAGGATCTTGCACAGAGCTACTGCAATGATCATCCAGGCGTAAGCGTGGATGTTGACAGAAGGAACCAGCATTTTCCACAGCTTGGACGCAATGTAGCCGAAGGCGAAGAAGGAAGTGGAAACAAACAGCCCGATGCCCATGTTGACAAGGGAGATTTTATCGCGCTTTGCCTGCATTTCGGGGGTGATCTCCACCTCGGAGGCATCCGCAGTTCCTGCAACCATCAGCTTGCCCTGACCGTTGAGCTTTTTGCTGGTGATGATCTTGACAAGGATGCCGGCAAGCACGATGGAGGTGGCGTTGCCGATGGCAACGGCGGGGTTCATGATGGAGATGGCTTCCTCCGCCGTCATGGTTCCGGCAGATTCAAAGATTTTGCTCAGAGGCACGGCACCTGCGCCCATGCCGCCGCCCATGATGGGCAAAGCGATCAGCAGCAGCGCACGCACTCCGCCGAATCCGGTGACAGCGCCCCCTACAAAGGCAAGTCCGAAGGCAAGCACAACTGCGCCGAGGATGGCGGGGAAGTAGCGCGCAGCAGCCTTGATGAGGAGCTTGCGGTTCATCCCGAGGATGGAGCCTGTGATGAGGGCAGCAATATAAAAGTCAAGGAATGCGCCCGTCGGCTTGAAGAAGGCTTCGATGTTCTGCATCAGCACCTGTGTGTAAAGCACGCCGTCGGCATTCGCCTTGGTGAACAGGTCGAACACACCGAAGAAGTTGACATACCGCAAAAAGCCCATGCCGAAGATGACAACGATGGCGCCGCCGCCGAGGTAGGAGCGCACAATGGGCAGACGGTCGCCCAGCTCACTGAGCAGGGTGCCGAATACGATCATAAAGGCAAGACATCCTGCCATGCCGGAAGGGAGAACGCCCAGCATCGTGGCAGTAAGGACAATGACAGAAAAAATCGCGAAGTAATACCAGGGCATGTGGAAGAGCTGAAAGACTTTCTTTTCTTGTGTCATGAAAAATTCCTCCTAAAGTTAGTCTGAAGTGCCGTCGGACCCGATGGCACACTTGCAGATCCGTACCGAAACAGCGTGGAGCTTCTGTTTGAGGTGACGGGTTCCAATATCAGGCGTATGCTGGGTCAAAGTGCAGTTTGAGAGCTATCCCTGTTCTCTCCTTGGCAGTCAGACCTTTGCAGACGATCCCTCCGATATCATGTTAAATTATACCATTTCACTCCACTTTTGTAAACAGAAAATTAACATCGGAGGGTGATGATATTGTGAGCATAA
The DNA here is from genome assembly GCA_020024285.1 of Oscillospiraceae bacterium. Lineage (GTDB taxonomy): Bacteria > Bacillota > Clostridia > Oscillospirales > Ruminococcaceae > Negativibacillus. The sequence goes on from JAHHTZ010000005.1 coordinate 63,339, forward strand.
AATAAGCTATTTTGACGAAATTTTAGGAACAATCGATAAAATCCCTCCGCACCGCAATCATCCTGCACACAACGAGCCGTTTGACGTCGGAATCCCACAAAAAGAGTGGAAATTCCCCGCTTCCTATGGTACAATAAGCACAACAAAATCTCAGTTTGCACACGAAAGGGAGAACAGTATGAGCTATCAGATCATTCCAAAGAAAGATACGCCCCCCGAATACGACAGCAAATCCGTCAAAATCAAATATGCAGAATATTATTCCTTCGGCGGCTTATACCGCGACGAAGAGATCACGGAGGACGTGATTGCACAGATGCTCTGCGACATCCGGGAGGGGGTCGATCTCTATCTGTTCCTCGATTCTGACGGGGAGGAGGATTTCCTTGAGGTGGTGTCGGACGGTGAGTGGCTCTCTCTCGGATACTGCTTTGATGGGGGGGAAACGATCTGCTATTCCTACAATCCCGATTATGCCGAGTACCTCGAGAACGACGATCTTTTGTATCGGGAGCGCTACGCCCCGATCGAATCGGGCGGCCAGTCCCCAATCGAAAAGTTCACCGCCATCAAGGACATCAAGGCAGGCGTGAGAGCAGTGGAATACTTCATCCGCACCGCACAGCGCGACCCAAGGATCGACTGGGTGCAGCAGCTGTGATCCCCACCCAAGACAGCAAGGGGCAGATGAGTAAACTGCACCCTTCGCATTCTGGCAAAGCTCCAATTAAGATACTGCACGGGAAATGGGGGGAGAGAAATGAAAAAGCTGATTTTAGGCGTTGGTGCAGCCATTTGCGGTATGCTTGTGATTTGCACAAACTATATTGTGAACAGCGTGGTAGCTTCTATGCCAAACGTCACCCTTGTGAGTTATGGTAAGCTGCACATCGTAGGAATTGTTATTTTGGTTGTTGGGTTGGTTTTGTGCATTTGGGGCTTATCGGAAAGCGACGGATGACCGATTGGATTGGGGCAATCAGAGGTGCAGCAGCCTTTCGACCGCGCACATTCACCACAAGCGAGATGTAAGTTGTTGTGCATCCGATGGAAAACAGAGTGCATCTCAGGGTGTGCAAAGCGAACAGGCAGCTCAAAGAACGGGGGGATTCTATGGACAAAAAGATAGCACTGGAGCTTGGAGCGATCTTCCTGCTCATCTTATCGGCGGCGGTATGGCTTGCCGGGGTGCAGGGACTGCTGAAGCTCCATTCGGCAGACGAATATGAGGACAAGGGTGTGCTCCAATTTATCCCGAAGCACGTCTATCCGTCGCCGCGCAAAAACCGCAGCGGCATCCCGCGCGACCAGCGCAACAACCCCATCAAGACCGTCTATGTGCTCGAATATGCATCATCGGACGGCTATAAAATCGAGGTGGAGTATTCCACCAAATCGCCTGCGCAGAAGGTCCTCCGCGAAAAGAAGGCACTCAGCCAGCGCGTTCTGGCGCTCAAGGAGAACGGACGCTACATCACGGTAGACCCCGAACACACCGCCGAGAGCTACGCCGCCTCCCAGCGCAGGAAGTATCTTATCGCCACACTTTTGAGTACCCTGTACATCGTCGGATTTTTTGCGGTGCTCATTCTACAGTATGTTCGGGGGCATCGCCTGCCCTATGACCCGATGCAGTAAAAACGGATGGTATCATTTTGATACCATCCGTTTTGTTATTCCCAAAAAGGGGGGCGCTAACTCATGAGATTGTTCTGAATGCGGATATCCTTTCCCACAAAGGCAAGGCGGCGGTAGCCGCCGAACAGACGGGAAACAAGGCGCTCCGAATAGCGCTTGCTGATTTCGGGGAGCAAAAGGTTCGTGCTGATGATGGTGGGCTTATGCTGGATGAGCCGCGTGTTGATGAGGTTATAGATGGAGGACACCACAAACTGGTTGAGGAATTCCGTGCCAAGGTCGTCGAGAATGAGAAGATCCGTTTCCATCACCATCGAGCGGTAGCTCTGGTCATCGGGGGAATCCTCGCTGCTGTAGCTGCTCGAAAAATGCTCGCTCTCAAGGCGCGCAAGGAGGTTTTGCATCGATGCATAGATGACGCCGCAGCCCGAATCGATGACCTGTCCTGCGATGGCAAGGCTCAGATGCGTCTTGCCAAGCCCCGTGCCGCCCATGAAGAGCAGGCTCTCGCTCGTTTGGGGGCGAAAGCTCTTGGCATATTCGATGCAGTAGTTTTTGATGGATGCCATCTGCTCCTGCGGCACGATGCCTGTGGTGGGCAGCGGTGTGGTGCTGTAAAAATCGAGCGAAAAATTGGAAAAGCGAAACTGTGACGCATCCATGCTGCCAAGCTCCTTGGAAGCGATCTCGCGCAGGAGCTTTTCAAGACAGGTGCAGCGGCGGTTGCTTACATACCCCGTATCCTCGCAGCGCGCGCAGGTATAGGGCGGGTCGAGGTAGGAGCGCGGAACACCGGCGGATTCGAGCAGAAAGTCCCGCCGCGTTTGCAGGGAGAGGTTCTTCGCCTTGAGCTCCGAGATCACGCGTTCAAGGTCGTCGGGACGTGCGGCGACGGCGGCGATGGTCGCCATGCCCGTCTGGGCAAGCTGGCGGTCGATGCGCTCGATCTCGGGGATGGCGGAGTAGATCGCCTCCTTTTGTGCCGCACCCTGTTCGCGCGCGCGCTGGCGGCGCGATGAGAGGATGGCGTGTGCCTTATTGTAAATCGGTTTTGGGAATCCCATCGGGTCATCATCCTTTCCAAAGGGGATCATTGCGGCTTGGTGCCGTGGTTGAGGTAGTATTCCAGCTCGTCCATGTCGATGGAGGAGCTGGTGGACTTGTCCTTTTTGCCGTCGGGCGTTTCGCAGCCGCGCTGTGCCATCGTTTCAAGCGATGCCTCCCGCGTGTTCGTGATGCCCTTGCTGTGCCAGCTGACGAGGATGGAGTTTGTATAGGGGAAGGAGAGCTTCCCGATGTTGTCGATGGTGCGCTCGTAGGCAAGGCGCACCATCGAAATGTCAAAGTGAAATTCGTCGAACCAGGCGGCGATGTATTTTTTCTCCTGTGCGGTGAGGGCGCGGTCGTGGATGCCGAAGGCGGCGCGCACCGCCCCTTCGTTTGTCCGGTGCTCCGCCTCCCTTGCAAGGTAGGCTTCTGCCTTTTCGTAGGTGTCGATCTCCTTTTCGAGCATCGTGGAGACTACCTTTTCAAGGTAGCGAAAGCTCGTCTTTTGGCGCTCGATGCAGTATGCCAGCACAAGGAGCAGATATTCCGGCGAGAGGTGGTCGTAGGAATAAAAGGAGCACAGCGTTTCCGTTTCAGGAGAGGAGAGCGCGCGCCCCAGAAGGTTCTGCGCCTCGCTCAAAAGCGCACTGATGTTGGGGTCCTCCTGCGAAAGGCGCGCGATCTCCGGGACGGTGAGCGTCTTTTTGGTGGTGATGCGCCGCACCTTGCGGGGCGCAGCGGCAGGCGGAGAAACGGGCGCGACCGTGAGCTGTTCGAGCGATTCCTGCGGGAAATCCCCCGATTTTGACAGCAGACCGTTTTTCACCCAGTATTCGAGCGATTCCTCGATGTCATCGGGCGCAAAGCCGAGCTGGGCGCAGAGATAGGAGGACGTGATGGGCTCGTTCGGTGCGCTCAGGATGCACAAAAGCACCTTGAGCGCCGTGCCGCTGCACGTGCGCAGCAGCGGGCGAAGCTGCGTCGGGACCGCGAAAATGCCCGCAAAGGTGCGGTAATCGATTTGATATTTCATGGATCTCTTCCTTCTTTAATTTTCTTTTCAGGCAGCTTTATTATAGCAAAAATTCGGGGCGATGTTAAGCGGGCAGGGCAAAAACTTTTGCGGACGGTGGACGGATGGCACAAAAATATGGTATCATATCGAAGGAGCGCAGAGGATACAATATGGATAGAAGCTGCGCACGATCACAAATCACAGGGACCGGATCGAAGGAGGATGTATTATGATAGGAGATCTGCATTGTCATACCCGATGCTCGGACAGCTCTGCCGAGGTACGGGACGTTGTCTGCTTTGCAAAAGCAGAGGGGATTGATGTTCTTGCCATCACCGACCACGACACCATGATGGGTGTGCCCGAGGCGCAAAAGCTCGCCGAAGGGAGCGGGCTGACGATCCTTCCGGGGGTGGAGCTTTCGAGCATGGACCCTGCCACGGGGCGCCGGGTACACATCCTGTGCTATCTGCCCAAGGAAGTCCGCCACCTCGAGCCGCTGTTTGAAACGATGGCGCAGCGCCGGCGTGAGGCAGGGGAACAAATGATCGAAAAGGTGCGAAAATATTACCCGCTGCCGCAGGAACACCTCGATCGCTACCTCTCGAAGAGCGCATCGATCTTCCGCGTGCATATCATGCAGGTGCTCATCGACATGGGCTACGACATCATGGCATACGGAGAGCTTTACCACGAGCTGTTCCGCCGCGATTCGGAGAAATCCTGCTTTGTGCCGATCGAGTATCCTTCCGTTTATGAGGTGCTGGACGCGGTGCACCGCGCACGGGGCATCGCGGTGATGGCGCATCCGAGCGTGTACCACTCCGTCGAGCTTCTGCGGGAGCTTGCAAAGAAAAAGCTGCTCCAGGGCGTGGAGCTTACCCATCCGCGCAACACGCCGCAGGACCGCGAGGCGATCCGGGAAATCGCAGCGCAGTACGGTCTGCTCACCACGGGCGGCAGCGATTTTCACGGCTGCTACGATTCCAAAAAGGTCGATCCGCTGGGGACCTGTACCACAAGCGATGCGGAGCTTCGCGCGCTCTATCGCGCAGCCGAAGAGCTGTAGGAGATTTTGCGGAAAACAAGCGGGAATATCTTGTCAATATTTGATAAATTTGATATAATCAGAAGAAAGATCGCTATCGAAAAACAAGCAAAAGGAGATGCAGCATATGGGATTGGGGCAGAACAAACAGCCCTTTTTAGAACCGGGCGGCGAGGAAGACATCAAGATTGCCCCAGCCTTCGGCATCCAGACCAAGCCATCGGATCAGGCAGAAACAGAGGAAGAGGCGCAGCGCTATCTCAGCCATAAGGCAAACGGCAACGTCGAAAAGGCGCGGACGCTGGGCTGCTGCCTTGCCAACATGGTGGTGGAGGATATCCCGGCAATCGAGGGACACGGCGAGGATTGGATGCTCATTGACCACATCAAGATCCTCTATATCTTTGTTGCAGAGCAGACCATCCGCGAATGTGCGCCGGATTCGATCCTGTCGCAGATCTCGCTGTCGTATTTCCGCGATGTGATCAACGAGGACATCCCCGGAGCGTATGAGGCGCTTTCTGCGTCGCGGGCAGATACCTTCTATCAGCTCTCCTATTACCGCAAGCCGCAGGAGCAGGTCGCAAGCAACATGGGCTTTACACTGGCGCACCTCTACGGGGAGCCAAACGATTGGGAAATTGCAACCATCGGCGAGCATCTGTTCAGCCTGTTTTACGAAAAATGCCGTCAGGAATGTGAAAAGGTGAAATATTCCGTATAGATGCCGGCGGACATCGGGAGGGGAAGATCATGGAGGAGCCATGCAGCATGGAAGAACCATGCAGCATGAAAGAATCATGCAAGGAGAATACCTGCTGTTTCACGGGGCACCGCGCCCTCGAGGCGGGAAAGCTCCCGGCGATCCGCATCGCCCTGGAAAAGGCAGTGGAGCAGCACATCAAAAAGGGGTACTGCTGGTTTGCGGCGGGCGGCGCGCTGGGCTTTGATACCGTGGCAGAAATCACGGTGCTCGACCTCAAGAAAAAATATCCGCAGATCCGGCTGTGGCTCATTTTGCCGTGCAAGGATCAGGCGGACCGCTGGAGCCGCACCTCGCGCGATACCTACGAGCGCATCCTTGCACAGGCAGACCGCGTCGAATATATCTGCGAGGAGCACCTGCGGGGCTGCATGCATATGCGCAACCGGCGCCTTGTGCAGGAGAGCAGCAGCTGCATCTGCTATCTCAGAAAATCGGGCGGCGGGACCTATTTCACCGTGGACCTCGCACAAAAAAGCGGCATCCCGGTTTATAATCTTGCAGGACATTAGAAAAAAAGGGCAGGCGGGGCAACCCCGGCTGCCCTTTGCTGCATGGGAGGAACCCCAATTTCTACAATACAGTCATAATGCCGATATTTTAGAAAGATTTGAAAGCTCTTTGGACACACTATACAAAGAAAAATGACGGTAAAACTTTGTCGTATTTGGAGGTTTTTTACATTGAAAATAAAATATTTGAAAAAATGATTGAAAATCAACAAGTTACACCGAATTTTATATTGCATTTTGATTAAAAGTTATGTAAAATAAAGATAGTTGGTTCCTGCACAGGCAAAGAATGAATTTGACTATATTAGACAAAAAGAAGAGGGGATTGTTTATGTCGAACAGATTGTTTCAGGGAATTGTACACCAGATGCGTGATTCCATTGACCGAGTTATCGGCGTAGTTGATAGCTCTGCTGTCACGATTTCATGCAGCGATCTAACCAGAATCGGTGAAACCAATGAATATCTGGTGCTGGATCTGGGTGAAAATACGGATATTTTTGTGCGTGACGGCTATACCTACAAGCCGTTTGGGACAAGAGAAAAACCCGATTACGCCGTTTTTGTGGAAGGCTCCGACGAGATGGCAGCAAAATTCTGCAATATTCTTTCCATCTCCTTCTCCAGCATCAAGCAGTATTACGATGAAAAATACGATCGGAACAACTTTATCAAAAACGTCATTCTCGAAAATATCCTTCCGGGCGATATCTATGTAAAAGCGCGCGAGCTGCACTTCAACACCGATGTGACCCGCGTTGCGCTTTTGGTGCGCGTCGTTTCGGCAAACGATATTTCGGCGTTTGATGTCATCCAAAATCTCTTCCCGGACAAGCAGAAGGACTTTGTCTTCAACATCTCCGAAAAGGATATCGTCCTGATCAAGGAGGTAAAAGCAGGGATCAGCAGCAAGGACATCGAAAAGCTCGCGCGCTCCATCGTCGATACCCTGGGCAGCGAGTTCTATACCCGCGTGGTTGTGGGCATCGGCACCATGGTTTCCGGCGTCAAGGAGCTGCCAAAATCCTTTAAGGAGGCACAGGTCGCTCTGGAGGTGGGAAAGGTATTCGATACCGAAAAATCCATCGTCAGCTACAACAACCTCGGCATCGCGCGCCTGATTTACCAGCTGCCGACCACGCTGTGCGAAATGTTCCTCAAGGAGGTCTTTAAGAAGGGCTCCATCGATTCCCTCGACAGGGAAACACTCTTCACCATCCAAAAGTTCTTTGAAAACAACCTCAACGTTTCCGAAACCTCGAGAAAGCTGTTTGTACACCGCAATACGCTGGTGTACCGTTTGGAGAAGATCAAAAAGCTCACGGGGCTCGATCTGCGTGAATTTGACCACGCGATCGTCTTTAAGGTTGCTTTGATGGTGAAAAAATATCTGACAGCAAATCCTGTGAAATATTAAAGAAAACAGGCAGCGTCCGCACCCCGGTGCGGCGTTGCCCGTTTGAGTGTACAAGGAAGATAAGGTGGGGGTTCTCTCGTGATTGAATTTACGAATGTATCCAAGGTCTATAAAAACGGGACCGAGGCGTTAAAGGACGTCAACCTGAAAATCGACAAAGGAGAATTTGTCTTTGTGGTGGGACCATCCGGAGCGGGAAAAAGCACCTTCATCAAGCTGCTGCTTCGCGAAGAGGTGTGCACCAAAGGCTCCATCGAGGTCAATGGCTATGACCTCAACAAGATCAAGCGCAGACAGATCTCCCAGTTCCGCCGCTCATTGGGCGTCGTGTTTCAGGATTTTCGGCTGATTCCAAAAATGACAGTATATGACAACGTGGCATTTGCCCTTCGCGTGACAAATGTTGCAAACCGCTTCATTCGTCAGCGGGTGCCCTATATCCTCAATCTGGTGGGGCTTGCTGCCAAAGCAAGAAGCTATCCGGAGCAGCTCTCCGGCGGCGAGCAGCAGCGCGTGGCGCTGGCAAGGGCGCTTGTCAACAATCCGTCCCTTCTCATCGCGGACGAGCCAACCGGCAACATCGACCCGGAGCTCTCCCTTGAGATCCTCGAGCTGCTCAACGAAATCAACAAATGCGGTACAACGGTGGTCATGGTCACCCATGCCCACAATCTGGTGTCCCGGTTCGACCGCCGAGTGATCACGATCAACCACGGCAATATTGTATCCGACGGAAGCGAATGGGGGTCGTTCTATGAAAGGTAGCAGTTTTGGCTATCTGATGAAAACCGGTTTTACCAACATTTACAGCAATCGCCTGATGTCTGTGGCATCCATCGGCGTATTGGTGGCGTGCCTGATGCTCATCGGCAGCGCCGCGCTGCTCTCGCTCAACGTGCGCAACATCGTGGGCGTTGCAGGGCAGGAAAACGAGGTCGTGGTCTTTTTGGAGGACGACCTTTCCGACCAGGAAGTGGAGGAAGTAGGGGTAAAGATCCATCAGCTCGATAACATCGAATCCGTCACCTATGTGTCCAAAGAGGAAGGACTCAAAATCGAGCAGGATAAGGAAAAATGGGGCGGACTGCTGGACGGACTGAGCGCGGAGGACAACCCGCTGCCCAACAGCTACCGCATCAAGCTCCTTGATATCACAGCGGACAAGCTGCTGAGCACCTGCGACGAGATCGCAAAGGTGGAGGGGATCGAGGATTACAATGCACCGTATAAGGAAGCAACCATTTTGACCGACATCGAAAATGCGGTCACCTCCGTCGGGTTCATTGTAGTGATAATACTTATTGTAGTATCGGTGATGATTATTGCAAATACCATCAAAATCACCGTCTATGCACGCAGCAAAGAGATTTACATTATGAAATTAGTAGGTGCAACCGACACCTTTATCCGCCTCCCGTTTATCATCGAGGGCATCCTGATCGGGGTGCTTGCGGCTTTGATGGCATTCGGGCTGTTGTGGGGCGGCTATGCGTATGCCATCCAGATGGTGGCGGAAAACACGTCCAGCTGGCTGGAAATCGCAGCAGATAACCTGATCCAATTTGAAGATGTTGCATTGTTCATGCTGGGTACCTTCATGACGATGGGCGCCGGGATCGGCATGGTGGGCAGTATCGTATTTGTCCGCAAGCATCTGAGAGTATAGGCACCGTCGGAAAGGAAGAAACAGGATGAAAAAAACAACAAGAAGAGCGGCGCTGGCGCTGGTGCTGTGCGTCATGCTCCTCAGCGGCTCCGGGATGCCGGCGTATGCACACGGCACACACGGAACCAACCTCGACGCAACGCAGAGCTTCGGCGGGGGAAAAACCGACGAGGACACCCCCAAGACGCAGAACAACACGCCTGCTGACCCGCAGAAAAACAGCGACGCCGAAAACAAAGAGCGCCTTGAGGAGCTTCAGCAGATCAGCAAGGAGCTTGCCGACGAGCGCAAGAAGATCCAGCAGAGCATCAACAACGCAAAAAGCGAAAAGGAAAAGCAGGTCGCCATCAAAAATACCCTTGACGGCAAGCTCAACAATGCTGTAGCACAGATCGGCGTGCTGGACGAAAAGGTGGTCCTGCTCAAGGATCAGATCCAGCTGACCGAGGAGCGCATCAGGGAGCTTCAGCAGTCCATCGAGGAGAACTACCAGCTCTTTTTGGAGCGCGTGCGCGCGTCGTATATGTACGGCGACATCAAGCCGATCTCCGTTGTGCTGGGAGCCGATAACTATTACGATTCCCTTGTTTCGATGAAAACGATCGAGAGCGTTGCCGATCACGACAACGAGCTGATCCGCTCGCTCAACGAGGACAAGGAGGAAGTGGAGCAGGCGCTTGCCGAGCTGGAGGACAACAAGAAGGAGCTGGAAACCTCCATCAATCAGCTCGAGGAAGAAAAGGCGAACTTCCAGAAAGATATTGCAAATACACAGAATAAAATCGCAGACATTGCACTGCTGGAGAAGGAGTTCCTCTCCGACCTTGCCGCAAACCAGAAGAAGAGCAAGGAACTTCAGGCAGAAATGGATGCCATCTTTGCACAGATCAACAGCCAGGGCGAATACGTCGGCGGCGTGATGATGTGGCCGCTTCCGGGCTATTCCACCATCTCCTCGTACTACGGTCCGCGCTGGAACGGCAAGGACTTCCATACAGGGCTTGACATCACCGGCTCCGGCGTCAACGGGCAGACCATCGTGGCGGCAAACTCCGGTACGGTGGCGAAGGTGAATACCGCAGTCGTTCCGGGCAAGGGCTACGGAAAATATGTGATGATCGACCACGGCGGCGGCATGGTTTCCCTGTACGGACATTGCAGTGCCATCCTCGTTTCCGAGGGGCAGACCGTGGCGAAGGGTTCCCCAATCGCAAAGGTCGGCTCCACCGGATGGTCCACCGGTCCGCACCTGCACTTTGAGGTGCGCAAAAACAACCAGCACGTAAATCCCCTTCAGTATCTGAAGGGTTAAGGGTACAAAGGCTTCGGAACATTCAAAACCGCCGAACAGAAAGGACGGATCACTATGAAGATGACAAAATTGGCAGCCCTCCTCATGGCGCTGAGTCTTTCCGGATGCGCTGCAAAAATCGGTCAGAACGACGGGATCAACGCAGGGATGCAGCAGGCGTATGACCTCAGCGTAGAGGCAGAAGCCTATACGCAGCAGCTGTTTGAATCAATGCTTGCGGAAAAAGGCATCACCGAGTACCAGATCGAACAGACATCCGGCGGCTTTATCACGGACGATCCGCCCGTCTTTATTACAGGCTATCGCTACACCCACGACGGAAAAGAAGCGGTGTATGGATATAAGCTGAGTCTGAATGAGGACGGAAAGACGTTCACTGTGTTGGAAGAAAGCGAAGAGGCAGGGGAATTTGTCGTGGGTCACGCCCAATAGAACAAAACATCCGATTCCCCAAAGCAGCAAAGGGAGCGCATCGAACAGCGATGCGCTCCCTTTTTGGGATAAGAACGGAAAACATCAGGAAGAAATGCGGGAGCGCGGGACCTGCGCGTGAAAATCGCAGTGCGAGCAGATGGCGGCACACGTCCTGCCGTGCCGGGACGTGACAGAAATGGGCTGACCGCAGACGGGGCAGCGCAGCGTATCCGTATCGGAAGAAGAGCAGCTGAGCTGGTGCAAAAAGGCTGCGACCTGCGGATGATGTTTTAGATTCATAACAAAGGACCTCCTGTATCTCAATCAAATTTATCACACAAAGAGCGATTATAGCATGGTATAAGGATAAATTATGTCAAACGAAGCAGAATTATTCTCAGTCTATGTGATTTACACACCTTCTGTGCTGTGCTATACTGAAAAAAACTCAGAAGAAAGGAAGGCGAAACGATGAAAGCATGCCGCGGACTGAATATTGCAGGATTTGTGCTGGGCGTTGTGGGAGCAGTGACCTCCGTCACAGGGCTCACCTTTTCCGTCATCAGTTTTCTCAGAAGAAAACATTCTTAGCTCAAAAAAATGCAGGAGGGACTGTTTCCCGTGGGAAACAGCCCCTCTTTTTTCATTTTGGGGGAGAGAATGCGTTTTTATGGCAGCCTGCCCTCATGCACACAAGCGGTACATCCTCATACTCTGAAACTATGGAGCTTCTCCATCAAATCAATTTGGAAGGAGTCAGAAACAATGGAAGAAATGCGGATCTTCGATTCGGGATGCAGCGTGTTTACAAAGCAGCCCATCTCGCTTGCAATGGCATACATTGCAATGCAGCAGTGGAACAGCCTCTATCCCGCCGAGCTTGGCATGGAGCGGGGAACCATCTTTGCACAGCTTGACAAACCATTCATCGGAGAGGAGGCAGCTCCCCGTGATTAAAGAAAATATGAGCCGTCAGGAGCTGATGCGTCAGCTTCAAATCGCATCCTTTGCCGTACACGAGGCAAACCTGTTCCTCGATACTCACCCGACCAATAAGGAGGGCATCGCATACTTTAATAAATACAACAAGCTCAAGGAGGAGCTGACCGAGGAGCTGACGGAGCGCTTTGGACCGGTGAACCTCAATCAGTATGAGGTAACGGGGGAAACGTGGGACTGGGTCGCAGGACCATGGCCATGGGAAAGGGAGGAATAGAACATGTGGAGTTATGATAAAAAGCTGCAATATCCTGTCAAGATCACACGACCAAACCCCGCAATGGCAAAGCTCATCATGACGCAGTTCGGCGGTCCGGACGGGGAGCTTGGTGCGGCAACGCGCTATCTCAGCCAGCGCTACACGATGCCCTACAACGAGGTAAAGGGTCTGCTCACCGATATCGGAACAGAAGAACTGGCGCAGCAAAGCTATACACTATAGCTTCAGCTTCACGTCGATGTGGATCGGGGACATCTCCCAGTTGGCACCGACATGGAGCTTTTGACCTGCTCCGGCGGTGGAGCGGGTCAGAAGCTCACCCTTTTCGCGGTAGTAATCGATGCGCTCGATGCAGGTCTTGAGGAGCCGGTTTTTCTGTGCCGGAGATTCGTTCGGATTTTCGAGGGCAGAAAGCGCATCCCGAAAGCGCACCAGCCGCTCCTCGTATTCCTCGACGGACGGGAGAAGCTTTTTCGCCGTTTCGATGGCTTCCTCCGTGCGGCGGATGTCCGCCAGCACCTTTTCGTTGAGCTGCTCGAAAATCTCCTTGGGCATCCCTTCCTCCGAGTATTTTTCCCACTGGCTGACTTCCTTCTTCCGAAGCTCCGAAATCTTCTGCTCCAGCCGTTTGATCTGGATGAGGTTCATCTGCCGAAGTTCGTCGTCGGAGCGCTTGATCTCAAGCTCGAAGTCGAGGATGCTCTGCCGCAGGACCTCCTCGACACGTTCGACCATTTCGTCATAGGTACACGACGGAACATGACAGAAGGACTGTCCGCCGCACAGCAGGCGAGGAGCGGAACGCTCACGCCCGTTTTTATCCTTGTAGATGCGCAGCGTCATGGCTTTGCCGCAGCTGCAATATAAAAGACCCGACAGAGGGTTTCGCAGCTCCTTTGTGCTTTGAACTCTCGGACAGGTCCCGTAGCGCTCGGCGGCAGCCTGAAAAAGCTCCTGCGAAATGATTGCCTCATGCTTTCCCTCGTAGATGAGCAGATCCTCCGCCGCTGCCTGCGGACGCTTCTTGACGACCTCGCCGTTTTCCACAACAGTGACGGTTTTGCGCCCGTTCCAACGGACCTTTCCGGTGTAGTGGACGTTGCGCAGCATCGAGCGGATGCTGTTCTGTGTCCAGTATTTTCCGTGCAGGGGATGGATATTCAGCTCGTTGAGGCGGTGGGCGATGTTGGTGGTGCCCATATTCTGATGGACGTACAGCTCGAACACCATCCGAACCACCTGCGCCTGCTCCTCGTTGATCTTGAGAGTGGGGCATTTCTTTTTCCCGTCGAGGACGGTCGCCTTGTCGTAGCCGTAGGGCGGCGTGTTGCCGACGAAGTTCCCCTGCTGTAAGGACAGGAGCCTTCCTCTGCCCATGATCTTTTTGAGGTATTCGAGAAATTCATTGCCGCGCTTGAGCTCTCGCTCGAAGAAATCTCGATCGTATTCGTCACTCAGATCATACGCCTTCATCGGCGTGATGACGATGGTGTTGGTGTAGCGCAGGAGCTTCATGAGCCTTCCTGCATCTTCGAGATCCCCACGGGACAGACGCTGCACCTCCACCACAAGCACCGCCTTGTATTGGGGGGACTCCACCTTCGCGAGCAGCCTGCAAATTTCGGGGCGGTCGTCGATGGTTTCACCGGACACGACTTCACGGTATTTGTTCTGATCGGGGACGCGTGCGCCGAGGTTTTTTTCCGCCCATTCATCGAGCATGGACTCGTGCCGTGACAGCACTTCTGCCACTGTGAGGTTGGGATCATCGGAGCGGGATTTTCGCAGATATACAAGCACCTCATCGGGTGCAAAGTTTAATTCCAAGGGTTTGTACATAGTTAGACCACCTTTCTGAGTATGCGGTTGCAAGCCTACTAAAAAAGTGATATAATACTATGTGCGAAGACAGTATTACTTGCTTTATTTAGTAAGTAGCTGAGAAAAAGGTCCTCATTCCTGTTGGCGCAGGAGCGGGGGCTTTTTTATTTTGTTTGCTTTATAGGCTGATACCATTAATCTGCAAAATGTGTGTGTTTGGTTTTCCATTTTTTCAGGGCAATGCTAACCCAGAATCCATAGATACCAAATGTGATAATAGTAAGTAAAAACCATTTGACCCAGTTTCCAAAAAGCTGAGCGGCGGTTCCATCAAAGGACAGACGATGACCATTCACAACGGTATGTCTGGTTTCCCAGCTGTAAACCATGCACACAGCCCAAGGATAACAGATACCCAAGGTACAGATCGTGATGAGTACACCCAGCAGATGCCATCCAATCAGCTGCAGCAAGCCGCCGTCAAAATAAGATTCGTTCATTTCTCAAGTCCTCCTTAAATCGACAATATTCTACATTAGAATATCATATAATATTTTTATCGAGGAAATAGGACAAAAATTTCCGACATCGACCGCTTTCAGGGGTAGGAGCCTGAGAGCGGTTTTTTTATGGCTGTTGGCGTTCGCCGTCCGGTGCTGGTAACGCCGGGCGACCTTTTTATTTAGTTTGCATCTTGGTCGGCTGATTCACCAAGGATCTGTACGATTTCTTCATCTGAGAAGCCCATATCAGATAAATATTTCATTCGTGCAGTCACAACGGTGAGAACATAGGAATCTGTTTTCTCGATGCGTTCCTTTGCTTCAGACAGGTATTTTATTTCATTTTTATCTAAGTATTTCAGGAGCTTGCTTGCGATTTCCTTGCTGTTCGAAACATAGGATTGAGCAGCGTAAATATAGTCCTTGTTGGTATCATCCTTCAAACTCAAAAGACTGCTGTATATGGCAGACTGATTGTTCTGACCGTCCTTAATGAGATCGTATAGATCAAGCACATTGAATTGCCCTTGGGCAGCAGAGTCGATTGCTATTTTAAGATTGGTGTTGATTGTTTCCGAATGGACGATGAGCTCATAAATTTGGCGATCGATTTCACGGATAGCAGTCTTTTCTTCTTCTGAGAGCTGTTTCTCCTCTAATTTTACTTCTTCGGTTTCGGAGTTCTTTTCTGTTTCAGCTTCGGCTGGGCTGTTTTCCTCCGTGGTCTGGGCGGGGGGAGTGGATGTTGGCTGATCTGCGGATTCAGAATCGTCCGTTGTACACGAACCAATCGCAGATATAATAAGTATAACAAGAATGAAGGTTAAAACTCCGGAAAGACACCCTTTCTTTTTGGGCTTGTTTTCGGGGTGTTCCGGATAGGATTCAGTAGGCTGTGCAGCAGCACCGCAATTTGGGCAGGAGCTGCCTTCGTATTCAGTTGAGCATTTCGGGCATTTCATAGAATATTCCTCCTTTAGTTGACAATATTTTACAATATTGTATAATGTTTTTATGGAGGAAATAGGACGAGATATTTTCCGACATAGACCGCTTTCAGGGGTAGGAGCCTGAGGGCGGTTTTTTATTGCAATATTTTTTACCGTCTCATTTGCGGCGGTCTTTTTATTTTAAAGGACACCATGCCATGCTTTTAACCCACGTCGGATTCTTTCACAGAAGACACTTGTAACTCCGGTGTTTTTTCTTCATTGTATTGATCTTCTGCCATTTGCATAAATTTCTTTTTTTGGACTTCTTCCAAATTGGAACTGCTGTTCTTAGAATCAGCATCATCAAAAAGAGAAGCTGCAAAATCCTTGATGACCTCTCGATGAGAAGCTGGCAGCTGTATAAATGTTTGAATAAAGCGTCGGCTGAATTCATCCAGATTGTATTGTATGGAAAGCTGCGACAACAAAGAATTATCATCCTCAAGGAACATAGAACCATTTCCAGTAAGAAGCCATTCCTCATTTACATTGAATTGTAGACAGAGAAGTTTTCGGATTTTCTCAGTGACGTCTCGATCTCCCTTTTCTATCTGTGAAAGATATGTTTGAGCGAGAGTTATTTTCTGACCAAATTCTTTTTGTGTCAATCCTAAGGCACTGCGCACTTCTCGCACACGTTCGTTGATATTCAAATAGAACACCTCCTTCCAAATGACAGTTATAATATAACACAATAATATCGCATTTGCAATATATTATTTTCAATTTGTCTTGACAATTTATTACATATGAGATATTATAATAACGCAAACGAAATATAGTACGATCTTTCGGAGGTGAAAACGATGTTAAAAAATGAGTGTATGCTTCGAGATTCGGCAGAAGGAAAAAGGTATGATGCACAGGAAATGGCAAAAATTCTTCGCAAACTTCCAGATGCAGAACGTGAAAAGCTTTTCTACATGATGAAAGGCATTGAACTTATGGTTGATGCAGAGAAGAAACTGGGCGCATAGCCCAGCGAAGCGGGAAAAGAGGTGAGAGGGATGGATGCAGGATCAAAAAAACAAAAGCCTGATTTGATTATTGGGTTAAACAAGGCAAAGTTTGATTTTATGACAATGGCATTGTTCAAAATTACAGAGCCATTAGCAGACAAAGAGAAGTTCCAAGTTATTATTGAGAATTCCCCGGAACTTCCAGCTGTTAGGGTAACATACTATTTTGATTAGATTTTTTGTACCCTACATTTTGCAAGGATCGGACTGTTCAATAACTCCAGTTCGCTACACTGAAAAAATACTTCAAATACGGCAGGATTGGAAGGATTTGAAGAGTGCAGGTCAGAGTAGCTTTTGAGGAAGTCGTACACATTATCACGATCCTCTTTGCAAAGATGGCTTGCGTCAACTAAGTAACGATGGTATGGCATAAAATCACCCCCTTTCAATCTGATTGTATCACATTTGTCAGGGGTCAAACAGGCAAGCAGACAAGCAGTACACCCATAAACTGATAGAAAAGGAGGGTGTTTACCTATGAAACAACAGGATACTTACTACTTAGACAGAGTGATTGAGGATGAGAAGGCAGTGATCCGTGTGTACCGTCCGATTTTAACGGATGAGGAGCGGGCACGCCGCCTTGAGGAAGTAAAAAAGGCAGCAGCAGCACTGCTGGGAGGGAGGTATGTACCATGAAGCGTCAGTTCTGTCTGTCCTGCTTTCTTGCACTGAAGGCAGCAGGGAAATACGATATTTCGCGCACAGCCGGCAGCAAGAGCCAAAAAGCTGTGTGCTGGAGGTGCAGATGCTGCCGATACTGTTCGGAATATGAGATCCACAGAAAGGCAGGTCGTGGGTTATAAAAGCATATAAACAGAGAAAACCGCTCTGTACTTGTTTTCACAGAACAAATACAGAGCGGCTTCCGCCGATGAAAATACATCATTATCAACAGGACAAGTATATCACAGAATGGCGGAAAAGTCAAACAACAGTGCCGTTTTTGAGCGGCATGGCGGGCTTGTAATGGGTATTATCATTTCAGCGAAGAACTGCTCCCCATTCTATTTTATCGGTTGACAGGAAAGAAGGGGAGAGATCGCAGAGCTTCTCTGCCTGATGGGACATAAAAGAGAAAAGGACAAGCTCGCTTCATCACCAAAACAGAGGGTGAAGCAAAATGAGAAGTTTTATTCGGGAAAAGAAAATTTACTGCGGAAATCAGTATAGAGAGGTTGATATTTTCTCCTATACCGATACACAAAAGACGGCTTCCCGGCGTGGTAAGCGTTCGAAAAAAGTGAGGGAATCAGAGCCTAAGCAGAAGAATCTCAATGATAAAAACGCACGTCGATATCTGATACAGCTTGGGAATCTGAATTTCGCAGGTGATGATGAGGCGTTTCATGTAACGCTTACATACAGCAAAAAGAATTTGCCTCAAAGCATTGAGGAAGCGGAAAAGGAAGCCGGAAACTATCTGCGCAGGATTCAGTATCGCAGGGAGAAAGAGGGATTGGAGCCGATAAAATACATCCTTGTGCATTCCTACCATACAGGAAAAGACGGGGAAAAGCCCACCAGAATCCACCATCATATCATTATGAACGGGGGACTTGACCGTGAACTTGTGGAAGCAATGTGGACAAAGACCCGTGTCAATTGGAAAAAGTGGAAAGCAGACGCAGCATATCGAAGACAGATTTGCAAGGACAGAATCGGATATATCAATGCAGACAGATTGCAGACCGATGAAAACGGGATTGCTGCACTTTGTTCCTACCTTGCAAAGCAGCCGAACGGGAAAAAACGGTGGTGTTCTTCTCAAAATCTGGACAAGCCATACAGCAGAACAAATGACGGGAGATACAACCATCGACAGATCGAAAAAATTGCCCGTGAACGTCCAGGAAGAGAGTTCTGGGAAAAGAAATATCCAGGCTGGACCCTGACCGACGAAGATTATGGTGTTACATACGAATACAACGACGTTACAGGCTGGTCGATCTATCTCAAGCTGCGAAAAAAAGAATAAATATGTGTCCACTGTCCGAAAAGGGACAAGAGGCAGAACTTCTATCAGTATATGCAAGCCAAAAGGCTTTTATTAAGAAAGGAGCAAAACGATGGCAAAACGCAGTTGCAGAAGAACACAAGCAGAAAAAGAGGTGCACGAGTTTGCAGTGAAGGTCCGTAAAATGACCGATCAGCAGCTGTACGACTTTGTGTGTGAAATCGAGAGTCGGGGAAATTCAGTGGAACAGCTGATACAGGATTTAGCGAGCGGGAAGATTGCCGGAATCGGTCCTTCTACAGTAAACAAAATCCGTCAGTATGTGGAGTTTGGAGTGGAGGGATAAGGGCAATGGATATTATCAATGAAATCGGATTGGCTGCTGTTTTAGAGCAGCTTGCAGAGGAAGGGGCAGAAATGTCACATGCTGCTCTAAAAATGGCAAGGATTCTAAGAGGAAACAATCCAACACCGGTAGATTGGGATACTGCAAAAGTCAATTTGTGTGAGGAAATCACAGATGTTCGTCTTTGCATGGATCTGTTGAAATCAAAGTGTATCGTATTTCCTGATCCTGATCTACTGACACGGAAACTGGAACGCTGGGAGCAGCGCATTTTGGAAAGAAAAGAGATGGATCATCATGATAAAAATTGACCGTCCGGTTTGCGAGGAATGCGGAAAGATCGGCTGTTCCGAATGCAGCGAATGTCCAGTGCAATGGGCATATGATGCAGCGGAGGAGGAGCGCAACAGAGTATATGATATAGAAAGCAAAGCAATCGGTTCGCTGTTTAAGAGTAAATACAGAGATAAATTACTTAAAAACCCACCAAGGAAAGGTCCGGGAAGGTGGGCACAGTAGAAAATATCTGGAATAACAATTTACGAAACGAGGGACACAACCATGCAAAAACTGAAAGCGCAAATCGAAAAAAGCAATCATCCGATGGCAAAGGTGATCGGGGAGTTTGTAGAGGGGCAGCTTGGAGCAAACGGAGTGATCTTCGAGCGGGACAAGACGCTCGACGGCTGCATCAAGGCGATATACAGCAAAGCCAGAGAGCGGGCAAAAGGTCAGAGCTTTGCTGCTGTGGAGGATAAGGTGGTCTACGGATGGATCGCAGAGTATTTCGGACTTCGCTATGAGAACAAGCCCGAAGCTGCTGCCGCACCAAAAGCCCAGACGCTTGGGACCGATGATTTTCTCAGCTACGAGCTGGAAGATCTCTTTTAGGAGGGGACTGTCATGAAGAAGAAGGAATTGTTACAGCTCCCGCTCCCAACGTTCACAAAGGAGGATTTGTCCCCCAAAAGCTCCAATAAAATCGACTGGTACTACGATGCACGGCTTGAGCTGGACGGGAAGCTCCTGTCCATGACCCTCTTTGACCCGAACACGCAGCAGGCAAGCTGGCGGATCTTCCATGAAGGGGAAAAATGGCTCAACTATAACATCGAAAAGCAGCGCTGGACAACCGGGAGATTGGAATATATTGGGATGACTCCCCGTGAGCGATGGAGGAGTGCTTGGTTCCTGCCCATAACAAAGGCAGCAGAGAAGGCAGGACAGGAGTGGTGCGGAGAGGACGGCTCGACCGATGAGATCCTCCTGCGGCATCAGCGGTATTGGGCGGAAGAGCAGCGAGCAAAAACCGGGCGCATGAAGCAGGAACGGCGGGAATCCATCTTTGCGCAGTGGCAGGAACTTCCCTCCTGTGCCATCACACGTTTGGAGGACAGTGTCTGGAAGGACAGCAAATACTGCTTTTTCCACAAGGCAAAAAAGGGAGGTCTGCACCCGGGAATGGAGCGGGAGCTTGGCATCGAAGCTCCCTACATCGGAGAATGCTCCGCCTGCGGGAGCACATTCGGCTTAGATCATCAGCCCACCCATGAGCCGTGTGAAGCGGAGCACCCAGACGAGCAGGAGCTGATCGAGTGCCCGCACTGTCACTCCATCCTGCACCCGAAGAAGGCTCACCTTGGACGCAAAAATTTGTACAAGGGCGATTATCTTGCCGTTGCAAGCGAGCGGGACGGCATCCTCTACATCGATATGCTGTATGTCACAAGGAGCTATCGGTGTGCTCCCTATCGGACGAAAGCAAGTCCCGCTGCACGGTACTATCTCGACACCGTCCGCAACGAGGCGAGGTATTGGAAGTTTGGCGGCCCGTGGAATCAGTGGCAGGAAACGAGAAAGCCGTACCTTCCCTTTTCCTTCTGCGAGGATGGTTCCGTACTCGAATCCATTCTGAAAACACGGCTTCGATACGGAGAATCCGTCTTTTCCCGCATGAACAGCATCCGGGCTGCCTGCCTTTTGACGGAGTATCCCAGTGTGGAGCTGCTGGACAAGCTGGGACTGGAGGAATGGGTCAATGAGTTTGTTCTCAATACTCGATACATCAAACAGGCAATTCACTTTCGGGGGAAAAATCTCAAGGAGGTGCTGGGGATGAACAAGGAGGAGCTTGCTGCCGCAAAGAAATTGAAGGTTGGAGCCTTTGGGCTGCTCCTGTTCAAGAAGCTGCGCAAAGAAGGGAAATGGATGACACAGGAGCAGAACAGGCTGAGCGAGTGCATCTCCCGAAAGGAGGAGTTTTTGAAGCTGTCGGGCTTTACCGGTGTGAATCAGGCGTTTCAATACCTCATAAAGCAGCGAAAGAAACATCCGGGGGAGTCTGTAGACGACCTCATTCTCTCATGGAGGGACTATCTCAGCGAGTGCAGGGAATTGGGGTATGACCTCAAGGACCCATACCACCTCATGCCGCCCGATCTGATGAAAGCCCACAACGAAACGATGCAGCGTGTCAGCGCAAAGAATAACCCGAAGCTCGATGCACAAATCTCCAAACGCTTGGAAAAGCTCCGGGAGCGGTACTGCTTTGCGGAGGGAGAATTCCTGATCCGACCGGCGCAAAGCAGCGGGGAGCTGACCGCAGAGGGAGCCTTCCTCCACCACTGCGTCGGCAGATATGCCGAGCGGTACGCAGAGGGTAAGACGGATATTTTATTGATCCGCCGCAGAGATGAGCCGGAGCTTCCGCTTGTCACCGCAGAGTATCGGGGAGGAAAGCGCATCCAGATCAAAGCAAGCAGGAATCAAGCGCCGCAGGATGATGTGATGGCGTTTGTTGAGAAGTTCGAAACGAACCTCAAGCGTACAAAAACTTCAAAATCGAAGGAGGAAAACGCAGCATGAATGAAATCATCAAACAGGTCAGGGAGGCGCAGGGGGTGCGCACGCCCGAAATCATTGCCGCAGAGATCAATTACATCAATCAGAAAACAAAGGAAACCGTCCTTGCCAATGCAATGGAGATCGGCAGACGCCTGTGCGAGGCAAAGGAGCTGGTCAAACACGGCGAGTGGGAGCGGTGGCTTGAGGAAAACGTCAGCTATTCGCAGTCCACAGCCAACAACCTGATGGCAGTTTTTCGGGAGTACGGCAGCGAGCAGCAGAGCCTGTTCGAGAAGGCAAACTCCAGGGACATCGAGGAATTGTCCTACTCGAAGGCAGTGGCGCTCCTTGTCCTGCCAAGGGAGGAGCGGGAGCAGTTCCTTCGGGAAAATCCGGTCGATTCCATGAGCACGAGGGAGCTTCAGGCAGCGATCAAGGAGGCAAAGGACGCACAGGAGGAGCTCGACAAGGCAATCGGGGAGCGGCAGAAGTATCAAAAGCTGGCAGGGGACGAGATGGCGAAGGTCAGCAGGCTGACAACGGAAAACGATTCCCTCAATCTTCGGGTCAGGGGGATGGAGCAGGAGCTTAGCGAGGCGAAGAAAGCGTCGGCAGAGCTAAAAAAGGCGCAGGATGCCTGCAAAAAAGCGGACGAGAAAGTGAAGAAATTGCAGGAGCAGATCATGGAGCTCGAGCATTCAAGACAGGAGCCGGACCAGCAGACGCTCGATCAGATCACCGCCGAGGCGGAGGAAAGGGCGAGGACGCAGCAGCTTCAAAGGATGGAGGAGCTTCGGGCGCAGCTTGAGAAGGCACAGCAGGAGAAGGAGCAAATCGCCAAGCGTATGGAATCGGCAGGCAGCGAGGCGATGTTGGAGGCAAAATTTGTGCTTGGGCAGCTTCAGGAGAGCTTCAATCGAATGCTTTCGCTTTCCGTCGAGCTGTCCCAAAAGGGGCAGGAGGAATTTGCGGAAAAGCTCAAAACCGCGATCCGAAACCTGTGCGGAAAAATCCTTGAAAGGATGTGATCCCATGAAGGAAAACACAGGCGGCGAGGGGCTGAGCTCCTATCAGGCGATGCTCAAACACTGCCGCCGCTGCCCTTATCTTCCAACGTGCGCAAAGCCGTGCGACAGGCTGATCCGCGCCGTGACACCAAAGGAGGAAGTCGATGAAGATCATGACAACTGAGAGCAGCGAGCAGCAGGCGCTGTTTCGCTGGGCAGAGTTTCAGAGCGGGCGGTATCCGGAGCTTCAGCTGCTGTACCACATCCCGAACGGGGGCAAGCGCTCCAAAAGCGAGGCGGCGCGGTTTCGGGCGGAGGGCGTCAAGGCAGGGGTGCCGGATCTCTGCCTTCCGGTGGCGCGGTGCGGCTGCCACGGGCTTTATATCGAGATGAAGCGTGAAGATGGCAGAGTGTCCGAGAACCAGTCCCGATGGCTCCATGATCTTATGAAGCGGGGGTATATGACCGGGGTCTGCTATTCCTGCGAGGCAGCGATGGAGCTGCTTATAAAATATCTAAATGGGGAGCTCGAACAGAGCAAAGCAGTGTGATGGGGAGGGAGAAAATGATGGTTTTATGTAAAAAGAAGGATTGCTTTTTTCGCCAGGGATGCGCAAAAGAGAAAAGCAGCTACAGCTACTGCGGCTATAGTTTGATTACCGGAGAGCTTCGAGGCTGTCCGGCAGATAACTGTAATCAATATCTTCCCAAAAGCAAAGCCAAAAAAATAGGATTCAAATTCAAGGAGGAATAAGCCATGTATCAGGATATCATCAAAAAGCTGCGCTCCATCCAATCAAGGAGCAAGGGAGCGCTTTTAGAGCAGGCAGCCCAGCTGCTGGAGCAGATGGAACTCCAGCAGGAGGAGCTTCGCCAGATGACTGTGGAGCGGGATGTTCTGGCACGAAAGCTCAGAGAGTACGAAAGAAAGGAGTGATCGCATGATCGAATCGATGCTCCGATGGCTCTCAAGCCACGGAATTTCGCCCCTGCTCCCCTTCATGGTGTGTGCCATGATCGCAGGCGGGTGCCTTGTGGTGCTGTGCCGCAGCATCCGCGAGGAGTGGAGGAAGACAAGAAAAATGGAACGGGAGGAAAAGCAAATGAGATATCGATGCAATAAACCGGAATGGGCAGACAATGAGCCTTGTCCAATCGGCACAGGAGAGTTTAAAGGCTGCGAAGGCTGCATATGGGCTGAGGAAGAGGAGTGATCTTTTCATGCTTCAAAAGAAGGAGTTGGAGCCTTGCCCCATTTGTGAAACACATGCTCCCATGATTCTCAAAACAAAGATCGATTTGGAGGATGCTGTGCAGGAAGGAGAAATGGCAATGGGTTTTACAGTAGTATGCAGAAATTCTGTCTGCCCGTTCTTCACATCAGATCGATGGCACGAATCATCAGAAGCAGCGGCGATAGAGCGATGGAATTTTCTTGCAAAAGAACAAAGAAAGAATCGTGAGAAGACGTAGATTCATAGGAGGTTTACACGATGAAAATAATATCAATTATCAACTTAAAAGGCGGAGTTGCCAAAACACTGACCGCCGACAACATGGCACATGTTCTTGCAACCTTTCACAACAAACGTGTTCTTCTCGTGGATAACGATAAACAGGGGAACACCTCCAAAGCATTCGATGTTCATTCCTATGAGGAAAAGAGTCTTTCAGAAGTCATGACCGCCCGCAGGATCGATTTGCATGAGATCATTCGCAGAACACGCTTTAAGAATATCGATGTGGTGCCGGCAAATATGACGCTCATTCGTGCCAATCTTGAAGTAATGATGGACAGCACCAGACCGCAGCAGACACGGCTGCAAACTGCGCTGGAACAGGTTGCGAATGAATACGATTATTGTATTATCGACAATGCACCGGATATCAACATATCGACGATCAATGCACTTGCCGCATCCGATGATGTTATCATTCCAATCAAGATCGATAAATATGCATTTGACGGATTGGCAGAGCTGAAAGAGCAGATTGAGGATACACGGGATGATCTCAACCCAAGACTGCGGATTGCAGGCTGTCTGATTACCTGCTTCCAGAGAACCGATGCGGATCAGCAGGGGGAGGAGTGGCTGAAATCTCATCCGGAATACCCTGTCTTTGATACGCATATCCGATATTCGGAAAAGGTTACAGAAAGCACGTTCTCCCGCTCGCCCATTGCAGAATACAGCCGACGCAGCGGCGCTGCCGTAGACTATATTGCATTTGTTCAGGAGTATTTGGAGCAGGCAAAGTAATGGAAAAGTACCACCGAGATATTTGTCCGAATCGGACAGAAAGGGGATTCTGTCATGCCAAAAGGCAAGTTTAACCTGAATCAGATCCTGAGTGACGCATCAAAAGCCGCAGCGGATGGCGAAAGAAGCAAGCATCGCAGGGAAGGTGAGCTGCGTAAAATCAGTATTTTTGACCTTGTACCGTCAGAAGAAAATTTCTACTCTATGAAGGAAATTGACGAACTTAAAACAGCAATCGAAATTGCAGGAAAAGTATTGCAGAACCTTGTCGTTGTTCCTCTTGGGGGCGGAAAGTACAAAATCATTTCCGGACACCGCCGGCGCCTCGCGTCGCTTGCGCTGGTGGAGGAGGGAAAGATGCAATATGAGTTTGTCATGTGCGACGTTGAGCCCAGCGAGGAAGCGGCGGAGGATGAGCAGATTCGGGATGGGCTCATACTGATCGTTACAAATTCCCAGAGAGAAAAGACAGCGTGGGACAAAATACAAGAGGTGCGGTACCTGCGCGAGGTCCTGAAAAAAGCAAGGACAAGCCCCAAATATGCAGCAGCCTTGCAGCAGATCGCTGCGACAGTCTTTGGCGGCACAGAGGTTCAGGCAGATGGAACACGGGATTTTATTGCAAAAGTGCTCCACACAAGCACTACCCAAATCGGGCGTTATGATGCCATCATCCGAAACCTTTGTCCGGAATTTACGGAGGAAGTCAAAGAGGACCACATCAATGTTTCGACTGCCTACGAATTATCCGGACTTTCGAAAGAGGAACAGCAGGCAGCGTTTATGGAGTATCAGAAAAGCGGAGAGATCTCCATCAAGGCGGCACGGGAGCGAAAAGCTCCGCCCGCTCCGGTCCTTTCAACTGTACAGAGTGAGCAAACAGAAAATGAGCAGCAGCGCTCAGAGCCGCCCACGGATACAGCGCAATGTACAAAAGGAGATGTGGTTGAAGTGAAGCAGCAGGATACAGAGGAAGCCGAAAACCTCCTGCCGAAGGCAGAAAAAGAGCAGGTGCGTCAAAATTCTTCATCGGATGAAGTTCACGATATGGGCGAAACAATATTTTTTGCAGATGTGTTTTGCACCATTGAACGCAGCGAAATAACAGATAAGAAATCAAACTGCGGCAATCGTTTTCTCAAAATCACAAGGGAGCAGTTGGAGGACTTAAAGGCAGGCAGGCTGCTCTATACTGGGGATGAATACGGAATTTTTATTGAGTTGTCAGAAGAATAAACAAACAGAGTAATAGGAGGAATGGCGGTGGAGCGGGAAAAGGTCATTGCAATTTTGCGGTTTTATCGGGATGCAGATGAATCGGTCAGGCTCAATGAGCAGATCATAAAGAATCTAAAGGATCAGTATTACATCACACTAAAAGCTGTCAACATGGACGGTATGCCCCGTGGAAGGGGCAGTGCTTCGAGTCCGGTGGAGCAGCTGGTGCTCAACATTCCTCCCTCCGTTGTGAATACGATTGGAAGCATACAGAGGGAAAACCGAAAAACAGTGCAAATCAAGGAAGAAATCTTCTCAGAGCTGTGCCGATTGAATTATCAGAAAAAAGCAGTGATTGTAGCGTTCTACATAGACGGTTTACAATGGGAACGGATTTCGGTACAGTTAAATTACAGTCAGCGCCAGTGCCGCAATATCCGTGACAGTGCGCTGGATGAATTGGGAGAGCGGTTTTCCCATAATAAACGGATTTCAGAGTTTTGTTTTCCAAAGAGTTAAGATTGCCACCCATTGCCTGCTTTTTCTGCTATAATAGGTATTGTGAAAGAGAATCGACACCAATGAAACAATGTAATATTTCAGACATCAAAACAGATCATGTTTTAATCATGGTCTGTTTTTTTATACACTTCCGACCATTGAGGCGCGGCAAGAAATGAAAAACAAACGAAGGGGGGACGGCCGCATGGCGCGTGAAAGAAAACCGGAGCGGGATAAAGCACGGCAAATCTGGATCGATTCGGGCGGCACGATGAACGCCCGCGAGCTTGCAGAGAAAGTTGGTGTGAAGCCGGAACAGATCCGCAAATGGAAAAGCCTTGATAACTGGACTGTTGCTCTGGAAGAAAGCAAGCAGCCACGCAAACGCGGTGGTCAGCCGGGAAACAAAAACGCAGCTGGTGCCGGTGCTCCTCCCAAAAACAAAAATGCACAGACGCATGGTGCATACTCCACTGTGCTCCTCACCGATCTGCCGCAGGAACAGAGAGAATACATCGAAAGTATCACTCTGAATACAGAAACAAATATGCTCACTCAGCTGCAGCTGCTTCTGGCAAAGGAAGTGGATCTGCAAGCAAAGATCGAATCGATCGAACACGCAGATCCTGCTGCACTGTATGTTGACCGTGTTGTTGAAATGCGTGTGCCAAGGGATGACAGAGCACACAGCGCAGCCGATAAACAGGAGGATGACAAAATCAAGATGAAGTCCGTTATCAGGGCAAGCGCATTTGAACGAACGATGAAGCTGGAGGCGCAGCTCAACAAAATTCATGGGAGGATCATCAAGCTGCTTGATTCCATCAAAGCATACCAAATGGAGAGCCGACGCATCCACCTTGAGGAGCGCAAATATCATCTTGCAAAACAGAAACTATCCGGTGTTTATGACATTGATCCGGATTCGGGGGAGATCATCGACCAAAACGAAGACAGTGAGGACATCGAGGCTCTGCTTCGATAGGTTCTTCCGGCAGAGCAGGAGTCCTGCGGGTTCGGTGACGCCCAGAGTATCGTTAGCTATCAATTTTTTTTCATCGCTTCCGGATTTACCGGAATTTTTTTATAGGGGGGTGTTATTTCAGGACGGAGCAAGGAGGAGATCAGTGTGAGGCTTTACGATTCCAAGGCGGTTGCGCGATTTTTGGATGTATCCGAACGCCGTGTGCGCCAGCTGCGTGATGAAAAAGTAATCGTGGAGGTTCGCCCCGGCTTGTATGACCTGATTGATACAAACCATCGTTACATCAATTACCTGCGCAGACGAAATCCCGAAGCAGAGGAATCGATCGATTACAACACAGAGCGGGCGAAGCTGATTCGGGCAAAACGAAAAAACGAGGAATACGAGCTTCAGCTCAAGGAAAAGACGCTCCATACAGCGCAGGACATCGAAAGCGTGATGACGGATATGCTGGTAAACTTCAAATCGAGGCTGATGGCAATTCCCTCCAAGCTAACCCCGTTACTCTGTAAAAAAACAGACAAAGCAGAAATTTTTGCTTTGATGAAGGAGCAAATCGACGAGGCATTGATGGAGCTGTCCGATTTCAATACTGTATTCGAAGAAAGGAATGGTGAGCATGAAAAAATCGACCGCTGATTTATTTGAGCGGATTTTCTCTGTGCTGGCACCTCCTCCCGATATGACAATATCACAGTGGGCGGATGAATACCGCCGACTATCCTCTGAGTCGTCCGCAGAGCCAGGACGCTGGAGGACATCCAAAGCACCATACCAAAGGGAAATTATGGACGCAGTTTGCGATATGCACGTTCAAAAAATCATTATCATGTCAGCGTCACAGATTGGCAAGACGGATGCGCTCATTCTGAATCCCATTGGCTACTATATGCACTACGACCCATCGCCGATCATGGTGATGCACCCTACGATCCAAATGGCGGAAAGCTTCAGCAAAGACCGACTTTCCCCCATGCTGCGTGATACGCCTGTGCTGCGCGATAAGGTCAACGATAAGAGCCGAAACAGCGGGAATACGATCCTGCAAAAGACTTTTCCGGGCGGTCATGTCACGATGGTGGGTGCCAATTCCCCGTCCTCTCTTGCGTCCCGTCCGATTCGGATCTTGCTGGCAGATGAGATCGACCGCTACCCTGGGACGGCAGGAAAGGAGGGAGATCCTCTCATGCTTGCCGGAAAGCGGCTTGCAACCTTTTGGAACAAGAAGGAAGTGTGCGTAAGCACTCCGACGACGAAGGAAACCTCACGAATCGCAGTGGAATTTGAACACAGCACACAGGAGGAATGGAATGTGCCTTGTCCCGTTTGCGGCGCATTTACTCCGCTTGCATGGGCAAACATCGTCTTTGATAAGGAGGATCTGGACAACATCGGCTGTGCCTGCCCGACGTGCGGCGCAGTATCCGGTGAAACGGAATGGAAGGAGCAGTCCAAAAAAGGAAAATTTATCGCAAAGCATCCAAATCGGAAGGTTCGGGGCTTTCATCTGAATGCGCTTGCCTCTCTGTTTGTGGAGTGGCGGGAAATCGTTGAAAAGTTCCTTGTTGCAAACGAAGAAAAGAAAAAGGGCAACATCGAACTGCTCAAAGCATGGACCAATACCGAAATGGGAGAGGTTTGGGAGCAGGAGGGTGAGCAGCTTGAAACCGAGGATCTTTTCCGACGTCGGGAGAAGTATAACTGCGAGGTGCCCGAGGAGGTGATTGTCCTGACCGCAGGGGTCGATGTGCAGGACGATCGGTTTGAAGCAGAGGTTGTCGGATGGGGTGTTGAGAAGGAAAGCTGGGGCATCCGCTATCAGGTGATTTATGGAGATCTCAAGCTGAAAAAAGTTTGGGAGGATCTCGATGCTTTCCTCTCACAGACCTTCATAACAGCGGATGGACGGCACCTCAAAATCGCCTGTACCTGCATCGACTCCGGTGGGCATTTTACCAATGAGGTTTACCAATTCTGCAAAGACCGCACATTTCGGCTTGTGTTTGCAATCAAGGGAAAAGGCGGCGCAGATGTACCGTATTTTAACCGCCCAACAAAGTCGAACAGCGCAAAAACACCGTTGTTTACGATCGGGGTTGACACAGGGAAAGCTCATTTATATCAGAGTTTGGCAGTAAAAGAGGAGGGGGCAAACTACTGCCACTTCCCAAAAGAGAAGGACAGGGGGTACACGCAGGAATATTTTCGGGGACTGACCTCCGAAAAGAGGGTCATGACCTACAAAAAGGGAAGGGCACAGTATGCCTGGATACTCAAAGACGAAAAGTACAAGCGCAATGAGCCGCTGGATATCCGAAATTATGCAACGGCTGCGTTTGAGATTCTTGATCCGGTGCTCAAAAGGCAGGAGCAGAAAGAGCCGCCTGCACCGCCGAGAAAGCGAGGCAGACGATCCAGAACGAATGGAGGGATTCTCTAAATGGAACAGCCAAAAACACCACTTGAAACAGCGCAGTATCATCTGAATGCATGGCTGACTGCCGAATTGGAGGTCACAA
This sequence comes from Oscillospiraceae bacterium, assembly GCA_020024285.1. Lineage (GTDB taxonomy): Bacteria > Bacillota > Clostridia > Oscillospirales > Ruminococcaceae > Negativibacillus. The sequence goes on from JAHHTZ010000005.1 coordinate 93,366, forward strand.
CGCATCAAAGCTATACCATCGGATCACGCAGCTTGACAAAGGCAGACCTATCCGAAATCGGGCAGCGCATTGATTATTGGAAAAACGAGGTTGCGAGATTGGAGAACATCAGCAGGTGCGGCGGACGAAACCGTGTGCGCCGTGCTGTTTTTCGTGATCTGTGAGAATGGAGGTAAACGACATTGAATGTATTGGAGCGGGTAATCGCAGCGGTTGCTCCGCAAACGGCAATGAAGCGGGCAGCTGCCCGAAGAAAGCTGAAGATCATCGACAGCGGCTATGGAAATTACGGCGCATCCCGCACAAAGAAATCGCTGATCGGGTGGATCTATGGCAGCGGATCGGCGCATGAGGACATCGAGGAAAACCTCTGTGTCCTTCGGGAACGCTGCCGCGACCTTTATATGGGGGTTCCCCTTGCCACCGGTGCGCTCAAAACGTGCCGTACCAATGTTGTCGGCTCTGGGCTCAGACTCAAAAGTCAAATCGATTATGAGGTTTTGGGGATCAAAGAGGAGGAAGCACGCAGCCTGGAAAGTAAAATCGAGCGGGAGTTTGCATTGTGGGCAGACTCTCCGGCGTGTGATCTGGAACGGCTCGACAATTTCTATGAGCTGCAGCAGCTTGCGTTTCTCAACTGGCTGATGAGCGGCGATGTGATTGCAACACTGCCAATCACAAAGCGTGTGAATATGCCGTATGATCTTCGGATCTGCCTGATCGAAGCCGACCGATTGAGCAACCCAAACACGAGCACAGACCCCCATATCATTGGTGGCGTGGAAACGAACGACGACGGTGAGGTGATTGCTTATCATATCAGCAGCCACCATCCCTTATCCTGCGATATGACCGAAAGCGTATGGACGAGAGTGCAGGCATGGGGCGAAAAGACCGGGCGGCGCAATGTCATCCATATTATGAATCGGGAACGAATCGGACAGCGGCGCGGTGTGCCGTTCCTTGCTCCTGTTATCGAAGCACTCAAGCAGCTGGGGCGCTATACGGATGCCGAACTTGTAGCAGCTGTCGTTTCTGGAATGTTTACAGTCTTTATCGAAAAGGATTCTGTCTCAAGCGATTCCGTCCTGAGCGGTATCATACCGGAGGAAGAACAGGTGGACGCTGAGGACGACACCTCTATCGAGCTTGCTCCCGGTGCAATCGTCGATCTGAACAAAGGGGAAAAGGCGCATGATATGAACCCAGGCAGACCGAACACTGCATTTGATGGGTTTGTTGTTTCGATATGCCGACAAATCGGTGCAGCCCTTGAAATTCCATACGAACTGCTGGTGAAACACTTCACCGCATCCTACAGCGCATCCCGTGGCGCATTGCTGGAGGCGTGGAAGATGTTTCGGATGTATCGGACATGGCTTGCAAACGATTTTTGCCAGCCCATCTATGAAGAATGGTTCGCAGAAGCCGTGGCAAAGGGAAGAATCCCTGCGCCCGGCTTTTTTGCTGACCCAATCCGGCGCAAAGCATTTTTGGGTGCCGAATGGAACGGACCGGCGCAGGGGCTCCTGAATCCGGTCCAAGAGGTGGAGGCAGCAGAAAAGCGAGTGCAAAACGGATTTTCCACCCGTGACCGAGAAGCGATGGAAATGAACGGCTCTGACTTCTACCGCAACGCGGCACAGCTCAAGAGGGAAGAAAAACTGTTACAGGAGGTAAGAGATCATGACACAGACTCCACCGAAAAATAAACACTTTTGGAGCTTTCGCAATGCATCCGAGGATGCTGCGCCACAGCTTATTCTTTATGGAGAGATTGCATCCGAAACGTGGTGGGGGGACGAAATCACGCCGCGCCAGTTCTCCGACGAGCTGTCTGCGCTGGGGAATGTCCCCGAAATCATCGTGCGAATCAACAGCGGCGGCGGTGATGTATTCGCTGCAAATGCGATTTACACACGCCTCAAAGATCATCCGGCAAAAATCATTGTCAAGATCGACGGCTGGGCGGCATCTGCGGCAACCATCGTTGCGATGGCAGGTGACATCATTGAGATTCCGGGAAACGGTGTATTTATGGCACACGATCCGGCGATGGGGCTGAGGGGCTATTTCAAGGAAGCCGACCTTGTGAAACTGACGGATGAACTGAAAATAATCAAGCAGTCCATCGTAAACGGATATGCCCTCAAGACGGGCAAATCTGCCGACGAAATCGCTGCAATCATGGCAGCAGAAACATGGTATGACGGCAAACAGGCAGTCGAAGCTGGATTTTGCGACAGACTGATGTTTGAGGATGCCAAAACAACTGTAGAAAATACGGGAAAGGTGATTGTAAACAGCGTCCCACTCAATATCGATCGATTCAACAATTTCCCGGTATCGCTGTTAAACCGCTGTGTGAATGGCGAGTTTTCAGATAAATCAGTAAGTAATTTAAGTGAAAAGGAGCGAGAAAAAATGAGCAACGCAAGAAGCATCGAGGATATCAGGACTGTGGACGATCTGCGAGCTGCGTTTGGAGATCTTGTCAAACAGATCGAGGATCAGGCAGTGGGCACAGAGCGAAGCCGTATTCAGGATATTGAGGATGTGGCACTTCCCGGATTTGAGTCGATTGTAAACGAGGCGAAGTTTACAAATCCCATCGCTGCGGGTGACCTTGCGAAAGCAATCGTTGCACAGCAGAAAAAACAAGGCGGACAGTATCTCATCGACCGCAGCGAGGATGAAGAAAAAAGCGGCGCAGGAAAGGTTGGAGCGTGCGCCGGAATAGAGGGAACAGTCGATCCAGGCGACATGAATACCATGGACACTATCATTGACAAGCTGTTCCCTGACACAAAATAAGGAGGAAAAAACTATGTATGAAGTCAAAACAGAGGAGAACACCCCGGTCAATTTGTTTGCAGGGGAATTTCCGGTGGTAACACAGACAGGAAAAGTGAAGACGAGCTCGACCGTGCGAAAGCATACGCCGGTTATCTGTACTGCCGAAGGCATCAGTGAAGCTACCACAGGCGGGCTGACAGATCTATACGGCATTGCTGCGGATGATTCGACTGATGGCGGCGTGGTGTGCTATCTGACCGGTGAATTTTTTGCATCGGCACTGACCCTGCCCGAAAGCGTCACCGTCGAAGTACTCAAGCCAGCCTTTCGCAAGCTGGGAATCTTTTTGAAGTAAAGAAGGAGGAATAGCATGAGCATTCAAACCGATATCTATACCCCTCGCACGATGGGGAAAATCATCACCCGTATGCCGCCGGTGCATACCTTTTTCCGTGACACCTTTTTTAGAAACCGCATCACGTTTCCCTCAAAGAGTGTAGATGTGGATTTCAAAAAGGGAAACCGTGCTCTGGCACCATTCGTTCATCCAAAAGCAGGCGGCAAAACCATCCTGAACAGCGGCTATCAGACAAAATCCTATACGCCTGTTCTTCTTGCTCCAAATAAGGTCACAACAGTGGATGACCTGCTGGAGCGTTCGGCAGGAGAAAACCCTTACAGCGGAAAAAGCCCGGCGGAACGTGCAGTAGAGAAGATGGCAGCAGATTTCAAGGAGCTTCTTGAAATGATTACCCGACGGGAAGAATGGATGGCAGCGACCGCTATTTTCACCGGTCAGATCCCGATTATCGGCGAAGGACTGAATGAAGTGATCGACTTTGGCTTTACAAATACGGAAACCATTGTGACCGAAAATCTGAAATGGAATGGCGCGAATGCCGATCCGCTGGGGGATCTCGAACGCTGGCGGGAAACGGTACAGAAAACGGGATTTGTGAACTGCAATATCTGTGTCATGGGACGGGACGCTGCAAATGCCTTTCTCGCAAATGCCAGGGTCAGGGAAGTGCTTGATACGAAGGCATACGATCTTGCGGTCATCAAGCCGCGCGAGCTTCCGAACGGTGCAACCTATATCGGAACCATCCACAAGCTGGGGCTTGACCTCTATCAGTGCAACGAATGGTATCTCGATGACTGGACTGCACCGGAATCACCGGAAGAAAAGCCTCTCGTACCAAATAACAGTCTGGCACTGCTTTCCACGGATGCCGAGTATTCCATCTATTACGGTGCTGTCACCGTCATTCCGGAGGATGGCAAGGGCTTTGTTACGGTAGAGGGGGACAAAGTTCCGCAAACATGGATCGAGCATCGACCGGACCGCCGCTTCCTTCAGATCAACAGCAAGCCGCTGACTGTGCCGCATGAGGTGAACAGCTGGTTTGTTGCTCATGTGCTGTAATGAACTTCAAGGCGCAGATGGAGCGCGATTTAACGGCGGTTTTCCATAACAGCACAGAACATGCGGACGAATTGGAGTTTTGGATTTCCGGTACACGGTATAAAGCCCCCGTTGTTCTCGACAACAGCAGCGCAAAAAACCGAAAACAGATGTCCTCCGATCATGTGGACGGTCTGTTTTTGGTGGATTTGGTGCTGTATGTTCCGCTTTCTGTGCTAAAGAGGACACCAAGGAAAGGGGAATCGGTGGAGATTGGCGACGACTTTTTTACAATAAGGGAAGTCCATTCACAATCCGGAGAAATCGTACTTTATTTGGAGATGTTGAGCGAATGATCGAAATTAAAAATGAACAAATCGAGCGGGTCAGCCAGATCCTTTCCGGGATTCCGAACGGTGCAGAGAAGGCGCTGTTCAGTGCCATCCGCAGAGGAAACAGTACCGTCAAAACGCAGGTGATCCAGGAAATCACAAGCGTTTACGCAATCTCAAAGCAAAATCTGCGTGCGGATACGACCATTCATTCCAGAGTGAAAAAGGACAGCGAGGGAATTGTTGGAGAAATCACGTTTTCAGGATATAAAATTCCCTTATATCGCTTCAACGTCTTTCCAACGCATCCGACCCAGGGAGCGAGCGTTTCTGCGGCAGTGCTGCGTGACAGCAGCCGGACCCCATTCGTCCATGCGTTCATCGCAAAAATGGAAAGTGGTCATACCGGAATATTTGAACGGCGTGGAACAGCAAGATTTCCAATCAAAGAGCGCATGGGACTTTCTACAGCACAGATGGCTGCCAACCGTGTTGTGCTGGAAAAGGTTGAAGAAAAAGCGCAGGAGGTTGTGGATCGGCGCATAGAACATGAAATTACCCGAATTCTCAACGGGTACGGAGGATAGACAATGACACCGTTAGAGCTTTTGGACGCATTGCAGGCGTTCCTCCAAAATGAAACAAAGGATATCCTGCTGCCGGTTCGGGCAGACCGAAAAAGCGGAAAAACAAGGGAGCGGGCGGCGGAGGTTTTCAAAATGCGTCTTCCGAATAAGGATGCGGAAACCATGCAGGTTCCGTATATCCTTTTGCAGTTTCTCAAAGGTACAGATAAGCAGGAAGAAGGCGAACCTCCAAGCAGCTCCTGCATGGTGCGCATCGTCGCTGCGACCTATTCGGAGGATGGGGAGGAGGGAGGTATGTGCGTGCTGAATCTTCTGACGCGGATTCGCAGCGCCCTGTTGCGCGACGGCATCATTGGAGAGCGTTTCCTGCTCAAGCCTCCCCTTGAAATGCTTGTCTATCCGGACAGCACAGCACCCTATTATCTGGGCGAAATGATGACCGTGTGGAGCATACCGACAATCGAAAGTGAGGTACAAAAAATATGGCAGTAGTCTACAAACAAACTATGTCAAAATCGGAATTACTGGAGGTTGCCGCCTCAAACAACATCCCGATTCAAGACAACATGACAAAGGCAGAGATCATCGAGATCTTCGAAAATTACAATCAGGGGCTTGAGGAAGAAACCCAAAACGATACACTCCCACAAGTGGAAGAAGGCAAAGGTGCAGCTGCAGAGGAAAACGCTGAGGACGACAAGGAGAGCATGAAAGAATACGACCTGTTTGTATATGCAGGACCGAGCCTTCCACGCGGAAGGCTCAAGGAAAATGCTGTGTTCCGAGGAACATTTGAGGATATCAAACAGTATCTTTCTGATGTGTTGGAGGAGTATCCGCAAATAAAAAATTTGATTGTCCCCACAGAAAAGCTGGCATCGTTCTCTGTCAAGGTAAAGACTCCGGGCAACATTGCCCACAAATATTATAGCGACATTGTTTCAGCAATGCGTGGTACGAAGGAGGTATAAACAAGATGGCAGAATTTTATCATGGCGTATCTGCACGGCAGGTGGATACATCGGTCACAACTCCTGTAAAAGCTGATTCGGGAGTCCCATTCGTGGTGGGGGCGGCTCCGATCCATACTGTCGGCGGAGCTGCAAACGATCCTGTGCTTTGTATGAACTACGGAGAAGCCGTTGCTGCGCTGGGGTACAGCGATGACTGGGAAAAATACCCCATCTGTGAGGCGATCTATTCCCAATTTAAGCTCTATGGCATCGGTCCTGTTGCATTCGTGAACGTGCTGGACCCTGCAAAGCACAAAAAGAGCGTAGGGGAGAAAAACTACCCATTGACTGATGGTAAGGTGTTTTTGCCGCTGGAAGCGCTTAAGGACACTGTGAAAGTCAGCACCTACACCGTCGGAACAGACTTCGATTTGTTCTATGAGGGGGAGAGCCTCATCCTTGAGGTGCTGGAGGAAACCACAATCCCGACGGAAACAGGGGAACTTACGATCACGTTTGATGCAGTGGACCCATCCGCAGTCACACAGGCTGACATCATCGGCGGATTCGACACACGGACAAAATTGTATTCGGGTCTTGAACTGGTCGATAAAGTTTTTCCGAAATACGGGATCGTGGTCGATATGATCCTTGCCCCCGGATGGTCGGACAAAGCCGAGGTTGCAGCAGTAATGGCAGCAAAGGCTGCCAATATCAACGGAGTCTTTGAAGGAAAAGCACTGATTGATGCAGACACAAAGGAGCTCAAGCATTATGCCGATGTTCCGGCATGGAAGAAAAAACAGAACATCAACGCAAAAACACAGGTGCTGTGCTGGCCCATGTTCGGCTTGGGAGATCATGTCTTTCACGCATCGGTCCAGACGGCAGGGCGAATGTCGTTGACCGATTCGGACAACAAAGGCTGCCCGGCGGAATCTCCTTCCAACAAATCCTTGAAAATCGATCGGGCGGTTCTTGCGGACGGTACGCTGGTATTGCTCGACCTCCAGCAGGCAAACTACCTCAACAGCAACGGCATTGTCACTGCGCTCAACTTCATCGGCGGGTATGTGCTTTGGGGCAATGAAACTGCGTGCTTTCCTGCCGATCCGGATGTAAAGAACTATTTTATTTGTGTGTCCCGTATGTTTGGATGGGTAGCAAATACATTGGTGCTGACCTATTGGAGCAAGGTCGATAAAAAAATGACGCGCCGCCTGATCGACAGCATTGTGGACTCTGTGAACATCTGGCTCAACGGACTGGTTGCAGATGAGCAGCTGCTGGGCGGACGTGTTGAGTTTCGGGAGGAGGAAAACAGTCTTGCTGCACTGATGGCAGGCAAGGCTGTTTTTCATGTCTATATGACACCGCCGAGCCCTGCCAAGGAGCTGGATTTTGTTCTGGAATATGATGCACAGTACGTTGCAGCGGCACTGACAGACTAAGGAGGTGAGAGAACATGAAAATCGAGAGCGGCATCACAAATTTTGCGGTTTATGAAAACGCAACTGAGTTCTACGGCATGGCAGAAGTAACCCTCCCTGAACTTTCACAGATTACAGAGGAGGTAAAGGGAGCAGGGATCTCTGGGTCATTCAGCAATCCATATGTAGGGCATCTTGAAGCGATGAAGATGAGCATGAATTTCAGAACAGTGACATCGGATACAGTTAAGCTGACAGAGCCGAGAAATCACCAGCTTGATCTGCGTGCAGCACAGCAGTCCTGGGACAGCATCGCAGGCAAATATGTTCAAAGCGCAGTGAAGCATGTGGTGGTTGTCAATCCCATCAAATTTGCACCGGGCAAGCTTGCCCCTGCATCGTCAGCAGAAGCATCCGGAGAGTATGCAGTGACCTACTATGCAACCTACATCAACGGTGAGAAAGTCCTTGAAGTTGATATTCTCAATTTTATTTACTTTATCAATGGCGTTGACTATCTTGCAGATGTACGCAAAGCACTTGGAAAGGCATAGTTCCGAGTGCTTTTTTATTACAACAATTTTTACGAATCGATTTTGGAGGAATAAGACATGAATGAAGCAGCAGTTATGACAAACGCAACGGAAAATCAGTATATGATATCAAACGTAACGGAGTATTTTGGAAATACTCCGCCTGTGGCTGATACGCAGAAGGAACAGGAGGCTGCTCCGCTTTTGGAAGAATCAGAGGGTGTTTATATCCACAAATTCAAACGTCCTTTTGAGTATGGCGGCACAGTCTATCAGGAAATCACATTCGATTTTGAGCGCCTGAGCGGGAAAGATATGCTCGCCATTGATATGGAAATGCAGATGAACAACGAGTTTGCCCTTACTGCGGAAATTTCCCGTACCATGCAATGCAAGCTGGCGGCAAAGGCAGCGGGGATCGGGAGTGATGTGCTGGAGGCAATGCCATTATCGGACTTTAACCGTATCACCAACGCAGCACGCAATTTTTTGTTAAGTACGGGCTATTAAAACGCCCGGCACAATGGTGGAGGCGGGAATGCTACCGCCTTTCCAAAGCAACGAATACCCCTATTCCGTTTTGGCTTGAAATGAAAACAGCAGAAATCATGGTGTGGATCAAAGACATCAATGATGCTGCATCAGAGGACCAGAAGCGGGCACAGAACGAGAACAGGGGGTGAGGATTTGGCAGGCAGAAAAGAATTTGAATTGCTTTTTAAGCTTCAGGCGTCGCTGGGGAGCAACTTCATTGGCAGCTTCAGCCGTGCAGTGGATGTGACAAAGCAGCTTCAGGATAAAATTTCTCAGACCAACACACTTTCGGGAAAAATTGAGGGCTTTCAAAGACAGTCTGCTGCCCTTCAAGCAAATAAAGATAAGCTCCAGCACCTGATACAGGAGCATGACCACTTACAGAAGGAAATCGATCAGACAGAACGCCCAACAGAAGCACTGCGTCAAAAAATGGAACGCACCGCCCGGCAGATTCAGCAGACTACCATCAAAATCGAACAGCAGGAAGCGCAGCTCAAAAAACTGGGGGATGAGCTGTCGGATGCCGGTGTGGACACCAACCGTCTGACAAAGGAAAATGAACGGTTGTCCATGAGCTATGACCGGATGAAGAAAAGTCAGGAGAATCTCTCAGCCATTGCACAGGAGCAGCAGAGGAATGCAGAAGCTGCTTCAAAAACAAGGATGCAGCTTGCCGGAACAATTGGAACAGTTGCTGCGCTGGGTGCCATGATCTATGCAGGTCCTGTGAAAAAATCGGTTGCATTCAATAAGGAGATGGCGAATGTTGCAACGCTGCTCGACGGAGAGATCCAACCTCGAATCCAGCAGTTGAGTCAGGATGTTCTCAAGCTGTCAAACAAAAGCGGTATCACAACGGGCAACCTGACAGATGGACTGTATCAGGTCGTATCCGCATTTGGCGATTCGGCAGAAAGCGCAAAGCAGCTTGAAATCGCGGCAAAGGCGGCGAAAGCTGGCAATGCTACTACCACCGATGCAATCAACCTGCTCTCCGCAGTAACAAAGGGCTACGGCGACACATCTGCCAAAGCACAGCAAAAGGCTGCGGATTTAGCCTTTATGACCGCAAAATTGGGACAGACAACCTTCCCGGAACTTGCCGCTTCGATGGGAAAAGTGGTGCCGCTTGCCTCCACTTTGACGGTCAAGGAAGAAGAATTATTCGGCGTTATGGCAACGCTCACCGGTGTGACCGGCAATACTGCGGAGGTTTCGACGCAGCTGCGTGGAACGCTGCAGGGCTTCTTGCAGCCGACAAGCCAGATGTCGAAGGCGATGGCAAAGCTTGGATTTGCCAACGGAAAAGCAATGCTGGAGAGTTTGGGACTGCAAGGCTCGCTTGAAGCGCTCAAAAAGTCCGTAAATGGTGATGAGATCGCCTTCTCCGGACTGTTTGGTTCGATCGAAGCGAAAAACGCAGTTCTGGCATTGACCGGAGAGCAGGCAGAAAACCTGACTGCAAAAACATTGCAGATGTACAAGGCAGCAGGGGCAGCACAAGCGGCTTTTGACATTATGAACAATACCCCGGAAGCCAAAATCGAACGTGCGAAAAACTCCATCCGAAATCTGGGCATTGTACTTGGTGATACGTTCCTGCCCTATGTGACAATCGGGGCGGAGAAATTGTCGGAGCTGGTGACAAAGTTTTCCGAGTGGGGACAGGAAAATCCCGAGCTTCTCAGCATGATTGTCAAGCTGTCCGCAGGCTTTTTTGGGCTCAAGACAGCAGCTCTGGTAGGAAAGCTGGCGTTCCATGATGTCTATAGCGGAATCCTTATGATCCGAAAAACATGGACAAAGCTCCAGGCAATTCAGGCAATGGGAGGAATCCAAAGCCTGTTCGGAAGTCCGGGAAGCATAAAAGGATACTTTCAGGGCATTGCACACGCGGCAGGCGGTGTCAGCGGTGCGTTCAAAACGATGTTCTCTGGTACAAAGGTCAGCAGCCGTCTGATGAGAGCAGCAGGATCTGTAAAAGGACTCTTTCTAAATACATTCACGGGGATCTCTGCCCCTGTCACTCGGATTTTTACCGGAATGGCGGGAAGCATCACGGGAATTTTCAGTAAAACCGCAGGCATGATTATGGCAGGTCCGTTTGGGCGAATCGGCACCAGAATCGCAAGCAGGTTTGGGCGCATGACAGGATTTTTGACGCCCCTGCTTGGTCCGCTCAAGCATCTGGGAACAGCGATCCTGGGACCGTTTGGCGGAATCTTAGGAAAAGTCCTTCCTGTTGTCGGTGTTATCACCCTCATTATTTCTGCAATACAGATTCTGCGAAACAATCTCGATAAGGTCCGTGAGGTTGTCGGACGTGTATTTGGTGAAGGCGGACTGGCTGTTTTTGATAAAGTGGTATCCGCTGTCACCAACATCGGAAATGCCATCAAAAACATTTTCACAGACGGGAATCTGGGCGGCGCAAGAGAGTTTCTCATAAACCTGTTCGGTGAAAATGCCATTCCTGCAATCGATGCTGCCATTTCCGTCCTGCATACGGTTTGGAATGTCCTTTCGGGATTTATTGCATTTGTAGATAGCAATATCCGCCCCATCGTGGAGCAGCTTTTCCAATTCATTGTCGGAACAGTGCTCCCGCAAATCGGACAGGCGTTTGCGGAGTGGGCTCCCATGATCGCAGATGTCCTCCAAACAGCATGGAACATGATCCAGACCGTCGCAACAGCCATTGTTGGGGTGATTCAGTTTGTGATGCCAACAGTGCAGAGCATCATCGGCGTGGGACTTCAAACGATAACAGGTGTGATTTCCGGCGCATTGTCAGCAATCAAAGGACTGGTTGATGTGTTTGCAGGTGTTTTCACAGGCGACTGGACGCGTGTCTGGGAAGGCGTGAAGAACATTTTCAGTGGGGTATGGGAATCCATCAAAAGCATTGCAAGCGGTATCCTCAACGGGATCATCAGCATGATGAACGGTGTCATCGGTGGGCTCAATAAGCTCAAAATACCGGAATGGGTGCCGGGGATCGGCGGCAAGGGAGTCAATATCCCAACGATCCCGATGTTTGCACGGGGTTCGCAGAATACACCAGATACCTTCATAGCAGGGGAGCAGGGTGCAGAGCTTATCACCAATGCAAAGGGGCGCACCGTATTTACCGCGGCACAGACCGGACAGATCCTGCAAAATATCCATGCTGCACGCAGCGCACAGAGCGCGACAACAGTTGTTTCTCTCCTGCCGCTGCTGCAGGCAGCGCTTTCCACTGCGGGAGTTCATGCGGTTGGGGTGTCTGCTCCGTCAGTAACAGCGGCGCAGCAGCAGACAGCAGGTGTCGTGATCCACAGTGCGCCTGTTTTTCATGTGGGAAGCGATGCACAGGCACAGGATATCGAAGATATCCTGAATCGGCGCGACGAAGAACTTCTCAATGAGTTTGACAGCCGCATGAAACAGAAGGGTGACGATGAAAGGCGGCAGAGATATGACTAAATATACTACCATTGCCGGAGATATGTGGGATGGGATTGCCTGCAAAACATTGGGCGATGAAGCGTACATGGACAAGATCATGAAAGTAAATCCGCAGTACCGAAAAATCGTTGTTTTTCCAGCAGGCATTGCCCTTGACGTTCCGGATGCAAGGGCGCAGATCTCATCGAATCTTCCGCCGTGGAAAAGAGGGACTGCGGTATGAATGCAAGGCACACGGTGGTGCAGCTCATCTTTGACGGCACAGACATCAGCGCAGACATCAATCGGTATTTTCAGTCCCTGTCCTATACGGACAATGAGCAGGACAAGGCAGATGATCTGCAGCTCACGCTTGATGATCGCGAGGGCGTATGGCTGGGGAACTGGCTCAATACGCCCTGTGCATCGAAGGGCTCCGAGCTTGCTGCCGTTATCATCCAAAAGAACTGGTATTCGGACGGGAGAGATCGGGTGCTCGACTGCGGTGTCTTTCAAATCGACAGCATAGACGGGAGCGGACCGCCCTCCAAAGTGACCATCAAGGGCGGCTCGATCCCCTATACTTCGACCATTCGCACGCAGAAAAAAACAAGGGCATGGGAGAAAATAAACCTTTCTTCCATTGCAAAGGAGATCGCAAAGAAAAATGGACTGAGGTGTATGTTTGAATCGTCCTTCGACCCTCTTTTTCCGAGAAAAGAGCAGGTGCAGGAATCAGACATCACCTTTTTACAGAGGCTCTGCAAGGCAGCCGGAATTTCGCTCAAGGTCACAGCAAAGATGATCGTTCTATTCGATGCTGCAGACTATGAGGGAAAAGACGCGGTACGAAGAATCCGGCACGGAGCCGCAGATGTGCTGCGGTACAGCTTCAACACAAAGTTCCAGGATGCTGCCTACAGCAGCTGTCATGTGACCTATACTGACCCCATTGCAAAAACGACCTACGATGAAACATTCAAAATCCCCGGCGAATCCAAAGGCTCGGGTCAGGTGCTGGAGATCAACGAAAAGGTTTCGAGCGATGCAGAGGCGAAAATCATCGCCCAAAAGCGGCTGCGGGAGAAAAACGGGCAGCAGTTTACCGCCGGATTTGACCTTGTGGGGGATGCAAGCCTTGTCGCCGGTGTTACAGTACAGGTCGAAGGATACGGCGCATTCGACGGAAAGTACATCGTCGAAACGGCGACACATTCTGTGTCCTCAAGCGGATACAAAACAAATCTGAAGCTGCGCCGTGTATTGGAGGGGTATTGATGGATGAAAAGAACGTATTTAAGAATATTGTGCGCACCGGCTGGGTTTCTTCGGTTGATCCCAAGAGCAGGACTGCCCGTGTCACCTATCGGGACAAGGGACAAACCTTTGTTTCCGGTCCATTGAAGGTCATTTGCAACCAGCCGTTCATCCCCAAAAAGGATGCTGTGCAGGAAACGGAGGAGCAGGGCGGCGGAAGCGGAGAAAAAGCCTTTGAAAAGCACAAGCATAAAGTCACCATCAATCCGTGGCTCCCGTCGCCGGGCGACTATGTGCTCTGCCTTTATCTCCCAACGGGGGACGGTGACGGCTTTGTGATCGGAGGGATCTAACGATGGCTCTGATCGGAAGCTGGGGCGATATAGTCTTTTCCGTTTCAAGAAAAGAAATCAAAACATTTGACGGACTCAAATGGGACAGCGGAGCAAAGTATGCAGCACACGACCGTCATCTCAAGGCTCCTCTGCTGGAGTTCACAGGAACAGAGGTGGAAACGATAAACTTCACCATGCTCTTTTCGGCGTTTTTAGGGGTAAATCCGATGGAAGAAGTTTCAAAGCTGCAAAGAGCGCTGCGCCGCGGGGAGTGCCACCGCCTTGTCATCGGACCGAAAGCCTATGGGACAAGGTGGGTCATTACAAAGCTGTCGAGCTCATTGGAGCGGTACGACAACCGAGGTAATCTGCTTGCAGCAAAGGTCAGCGTGACGATGAAATCGTATGCAAGCCGGTAAGGAGGGAGAAGCGTGTCTTATATCATAAAAGGTCATTGCCTTACAAACATCGATCTTGCACCGAAAACGACGGTACAGGAGGTGCTGCAGAATATCGCAGTCATCCTTTCGACGCCGCAGTTTTCCGTTCCTCTTGACCGAAAACTTGGAATGCTTCAGAGATTTGTGGATAAGCCCATTCAAGTGGCGCAGCCCATCCTGATTTCTGAGGTCATGGATGCAGTTGAGCGGGATGAGCCGAGGGCAGAAGTCCTGAATGTGACATTTGAGCTGGGCAAAAATCCGGGCGCACTCATCCCAATCGTGGAGGTGAACATCATTGACGCAGAACATTAGAGGATACCCCGACATTTCCTTTGTTGACACAGATACCGAACGGCTTGTGAATGCACTGATCCAGTCGTATGAACGATTCACAGGGCGCAGGCTGTATCCGGCGGACCCGGTACGCCTGTTCATCCTGTGGGTCGCAGACATCATCATTCAGGAGCGGGTCAACATTGATTTTTCCGCAAAACAGAATATTCCGCGGTATGCAGAGGGGGAGTACCTCGATTCTCTGGCGGAGCTGTTCAAAGATACCTGCCGTTTGCAGCCCGAAAAGGCGAGGACCGTCCTGCGCTTTACCCTGTCGATCCCATTGAAGGAATCAACCATTGTTCCGGCAGGGACACGGGCGACCGTTGACGGGAAAGTGGTATTCCAAACGCTGCATGATCTCACCATACCGGCAGGGGAAGTGACAGGAGATGCCGAGGCGGAATGCCTGACGGCAGGAGAAGAAGGAAACGGGTTCCTTCCCGGACAGATCAATCAGCTCATTGATATTTTCCCGTACTATTCTTCCGTAGAAAATCTGTCCGAATCGGACGGCGGTGCAGATGCAGAAAGCGATGCTGCATTCTATGAGCGTATGAGGGGAAGCATGGAAACCTTTTCGACAGCCGGAACGCTGGGCGGCTATGCGTATTTTGCAAAATCTGCATCCAGCCTCATCTCAGATGTGAAACCAACCTCGCCCACGCCCGGTGTGGTGGATGTGCGTATCTTGATGAAAGGCGGAGAGCTGCCCAACGAGGAGATCCTGAAAAAGGTGCAGGACGCCTTAACTCCCGATGATGTACGCCCTCTGACCGATAAGGTACAGGTTTTGGCACCGGAAACGATTCCATATGACATTGACCTTACCTACTACACCAAAGCGGACGGAGCCCTGAGCGACAGCACGGTTTCACAGAATGTTGCCCAAGCGGTTTTAGAATTCAAACGCTGGCAGTCCGAGAAAATGGGCAGGGACATCGATCCGTCAGAGCTCATTTACCGCATCAAGCAGGCAGGAGTGAAGCGTGTGGAGGTCAGAAGCCCGGCGTTTGTTTCGGTGCCCGACAATGCAGTGGCACAGGTCCGCGGGGAAAACGTCGCAAACGGAGGTGCAGAGGGTGAATGATAACGATATTTATTCTATCGACTTTACACGATGCCTTCCGCCGGCACTGAAAAACGACCCGAAAATGGTTGCACTTGCACAGTCGATTGCAGAGCAGCTTCATATCACGGCAGACCAAATCAGCAAGAATATCATCTATGCCCGAATCGATGAATTAGATGAGAGGACCCTCGATATTATTGCTTATGACCTGCACATAGATTGGTATGACTTTAGCTATCCAATCGAAGCGAAGCGGCGCACCATCAAGGAAAGTGTAAAGATCCATCGGAAATTAGGCACAAAGTATGCTGTAGAAGCGGCGTTGGGTGCAGTATTTCCAGGGACGCGAATTGAGGAGTGGTTCGAGTACGGCGGAGATCCGTATATGTTTCGTGTTATTATCGGGGTGTCGGAATCAGGGCTCACAGCAGAGCGGCAGGATGCAGTTTTGGAGCGAATACGGTTTTACAAAAATCTGCGCTCCCATCTCGAATCAATCAGCTACCGGATGGAGGAGAGAGCAACAGTTCAGGTCGGTGCGATTCATTCCGTTGGAACACGGCTCAAGATTTATCCGTACACGCCGCCGAAGATAACGCAGAAGGCTGCTGTATTTGTGGCAGGAACTGCTGCATTTGCGCATCGACTTGAGATCGGTCCTATGACAAATGATCCTCAACATACCCTGCCGGAGCACGAAATGCACGGAGCATAAAATAAAATCAAGAAAAGAGGGATAAAATGCCGGACAACGAAAGAAGGTATGGGACCATCGTCACCGATATCGGAACGATCCTGATTCGCCAGGCGATCACAGAGGGAAAGAAGATCAATCTGACAACTCTTTGTGTTGGTGATGGTGGCGGTGCATACTATCAGCCTACCCCAGATATGAAGGAGCTTAGGCACAAATGCTGGAGCGGACCCATCAATAAGGTTGCAGTGAATCGAGAGTCAAAGAATATGATCGACATTGTGGCAAAAATTCCTGCCGATGTGGGTGGGTGGACGATCCGTGAGATGTCGGTGGATGATGAAGAAGGCAACATGATTGCAATCTGCAATACACCGGATACAGAAAAGGTACTTATTTCAAGCGGTGCAGCGGGAGAAATTGAAATGACGATGCAGATGCAGATTTCAAATACCGGAGTCATTACATTTATCGTTGATCCCAATATCATCGGCGCGACAAAACAAGATATTGAGGATCACGATAAATCCCCGACTGCACACGAGGAGCAGTTTCGGCAGAAGGCAGATCTCACCGACTTCAACGCCCATGTCAGCGACCAAAGCATTCATGTCACAGAGGCGCAGACCGAAAACAACAACCTTGCTATCACCGGACTGATTGCCCACAAGGAGGACAGGATTGTTCATATCACGGCGGATGAGCGCGCCGCATGGAACGAGGCATCCGCTACAGCAAAAAAAGCGGCAGCGGATGCCGCCGATGCCGTGCAGCGCATCACCACACTTGAGGGTCGTGTTTCTCATGTGGAGGACGGACTGTTCAGCAACATCACGGGCAATCCGTTCCTTGTTTCCTTTGATTCCCTGAGCGGAGTGAAGCTCGTGAAGGGTATCTGGAACAAAGAGCAGCAGCGCATTGAGTGCTGACGGGAAAGGAGAGTGAAAAGAAATGGCAAAGAAGATCAGCAGCCTTCCAGTAGGTGCGAAAGTCAGAGACGTGAAGACCAAATATTATGGCGTCCCCATCGGATGGCAGATCGGAGACAAGAACCACCGTGGGTATCCAGCTAATAGCACCACACTGGTATCTGAAAATATTCTGAAAATCTGTTGCTTCGACGCCAGTGAGCGCGGCGGCAACTCTGACCGTGTGAACTACGGCAATAACCGGTACGCCCTATGCAACCTGCGGCAATGGCTTAATAAGGCTGGTGCTGGCTGGTATACTGCCCAGCACGACAATGATAACCCCCCATCCAACGCCAATGTCTGGAGTAATTACAACGAGTACGATTCTCAGGCAGGCTTCCTCACAGGTTTCGGCCCGGAGATGCGGGCTGCTCTTATGACGACCACCTTGGTCGTTGCAAAATCCAGCACAGACGGCGGCGGTAGCGAGACCGTACAGGACAAGGTGTTCCTCCTGTCTATGGCAGAGGTAGGCCTTGGAGCAGAAAATGGGATCTCTGAGGGTTCGGTGCTGGCCTTGTTCAACTCCAACAGCAGCAGAGAGCGCAAGCCTACAGCCCAGGCAGTTTCCCACAGTAAATACACCCATACCAATCTAAGGCCTTCGCGGTCATGGTACTACTGTCTGCGCTCTCCATGTTCCTCATTGTCGGACTACGTGTACTTCGTGGATTCAGACGGGAGTCGCGGTGGCGAATTTGCGTACAACTCCCGCTACGGCATCCTCCCAGCCATCAATCTTCCCTTGGATACCCTGGTATCTGATTCTCCGGACAGCCAGGGCTACTACACGATCATCTGGAATAACGCCCCCACCACGCCCCCCTCCATCACCGTTCCAACAACGGTGCGCGGAGGAGAACGATTGACCGTCAGCTGGGAGTCATCGAGTGATCCGGACAACAACTTGTCTGGCTATATTTTGGAACGTCAGTACAATAATGGTGTATGGACGAGACTCTATAAGGGCATCGACCGCAGCTATACTGACACCATCACAAAGGGCTGGCAAAGTGTTGCATACCGTGTCAAAGCATATGACAGCGCCGATGCACAGTCGGAGTACCGCACAAGCCAGACCCGAACCGTCATCAACAACACACCGCCGACCATCAGCGGGAGCGATGCAAATCTTGGAACAAAAACAGGGGCATTCGCACAAAGCTACACCGTCACAGATTCGGACAGCGGACAGACCCTCACTGTCGTTGAGAAGATCGACGAGACACAAAAACGAAGCTACACGGCGACGAGCGGACAGAGTTACTCCTTCAACGTAACAGCAGAGGAATGGCTGGGGCTGCGCAACGGCTCCCATACACTCACCATCACCGCATCCGACAACTACGGCGGCACAGCGACCCGAACCTACACATTTGCAAAGAGCCAGACGGAGATCGAATTAACGCTCGCAAAACCGCTTGCAGCCGATGGTATGATCGAGAAGGCAATTATGAATGTGACAAGGCAGATCCCAGCCAAGGCACTGTTCACCGTTGAAGTCTGCAACAACGGCAACGATGCATCCCCGACCTGGGAGGATGTGACGCAGGCAGTGGTGAGCGGGAATAAATTCTTTCTCACAAACAAAACGAAAACAGCAAGCGATTGGGGATTCAACTTCCGGATCAAGGTGAACCGAAACGGTGCGGTTGGGGATTGCTATATTGCATCGGCAGGGGGGAATTTTGAATAATGAGCGTACATCATAAGCAGACAAGCATCAAAAACAAGCCCAAAACGGTGCAGGAGCTGACCGAAGAAAACAAACAGCTCAATGAGCAGGTCCTTTCCCTGACGGAGGCGCTTTTGAACCTTCAGTTTGAAAACGACATGGGAAATCTCAAAAATTTATAAACAGAACAGGAGCATGACTTATGAAATCTTTTACTTACAATCTTTGCAAACTTCTCATTGACAACGGCAGAACCGAGGAACTGCAGCAGAAGCTCGACGTATTTTTCGCGAACGACAGATTAACGATGGAGGAATACACTGAACTTTGCGCCATGCTGACCCCGAAGGAATAGGATGGGAAAACAAAGTCCCCGATGCGCTGCGCATTGGGGACGAATTTTTTACAGGAGGAAAATGATGTGACGATAACAGAACTTCTGTCCGGTGGAGGGATCATAGGGACTGCGGCTTTGCTTTTGACGCTGATTCAGATAGCCCCCATCAAGCTGAATCCGTGGACAGCCATCGGAAAGGCGGTCGGTCACGCTGTCAACGGGGATGTGATGGAGAAGCTCGAAGAAACAAGGAAGATCCTCGACAATCATATCAAGACGGACGATGCGAGAAATGCAGATCTGCACCGTACAAAGATTTTGCAATTCAATAACGAGCTTCTGCGAGACATCCCGCACACGCGGGAGGAATTCATCGAGGTACTGAGTGAGATCGATTTCTACGAAAAATACTGTAAAAACAATCCGGACTATAAAAACAATCGCGCAACACACGCCGTTGCAAACATCAAGCGCGTATACGACGATCGAATGATGAAACGCGATTTCTTATGAAAGGCGGTATTGATATGAGCTATTTTGTAAGCGGCATCGGCGGAGCAGTGGGCGGGATCGCGGCGGTTTTGCTGCTTTACGGATGCCGCTTCTGCAAAAGCAGAGGGGAAAAGCGTAGTCGGAGGATTGAGTTTTCAAAAATCGTTCTTTTGGCAGTCCTCACCACCTATTTTGTAGGATTTGCGGTTGGAATTCGGGCGGTTTACCTCGACCCGATGCAGCTTTCGGTTTTCCTGACCTATGTTGCCACACCTACAGCAACGGTAATCGGATTCTACAGCTGGAAGGCAAAGGCGGAAAATGTTGTGAAAATCAGGCAGATGCATCCAGACACGGCGCAGGATGTGGAGAATTTATGATAACAAGGAGAAAGGAGCAGAAAACATGAAAAGTTCCGAATTTTTAGAGAAATTGCAGGATATCACAGAGAACTACAAAACGCTGTATGTGATGGGGTGCTTCGGAGCGCCGCTCAACAGCGCGAACAAGGAACGGTACATCAAGCATCATCCATACAACACGCAGCCGCAGCGTGCAGCGATGATTCGTGCAGCCAACGGGGAAACCTTTGGCTTTGACTGCGTATGCCTTATCAAGGGGGTTTTGTGGGGCTGGAACGGGGATACTTCCAAAAACTTCGGTGGTGCAGGATATGCTGTGAACGGCGTCCCAGATTTGACGGCAAATGGCATGATTGCAGTGTGCCGCGATGTTTCCACGGACTTTGGGAGTATCGTACCAGGCGAAGCTCTGTGGTGCGAAGGACACATCGGGATCTACATCGGGGATGGCTTAGCGGTGGAATGTACCCCAAGCTGGAAGAACTGCGTGCAGATCACTTCCGTCGGAAACATTGGTGTAACACCGGGCTATCCGACCAGAAACTGGACGAAGCATGGCAAACTTCCCTATCTTATTTACGGTGATATAGACACAAAACCAGAGGACAACACACAGAACCATCCACAACGCTTCCAGATTGGTGATCGAGTGCGTTTCATCGGGAAGAAGCACTACACAGCATCCAATACATTAACAGGTTCTGAATGCCTGACAGGACTTGCAAAAGTGACTATGATTTCAAAGGGTGCAAAGCATCCATATCATCTTGTCAGAGAGATCGGCGGAGGGTCCACTGTTTATGGCTGGGTGGATGCAGCAGACGTGACCTCCATTTCGACCGGAGCAGGAAATAGAGTCAAGGTTGGAAGTACCGTAAAATTGCAACCGGGAACGAAAACATACGGAGGAAAGAACCTTGCCAGATATGTTTTTGAACGTGAGTACACAGTCAAAGAAATAGAAAGGGATCGTGTGGTTCTTGTCTACAATGGTGTGGTTGTTGCAGCAGTTGCCCTTGCTGATTTGATTTTGATTTCATAGGAGGAATGAAAGATGAGTATTCTTGATTTTTTGCTTCAAAATTGGGACAGTGTTCTGGTGATTCTGGCGTTTCTGGGATTCGCAGCTGCTTTGGTGAAACGAGGTGAAACAAAGATCCTCAAAAAGATCCTCTTTAACCTTGTGGTCCAGGCAGAAAAGCAGTTCGGAGGCGGAACAGGCGAGCTCAAATTTGCAGCTGTTGCCGATTGGATCTATCAGAGGATTCCTGCGATCCTAAAGCTCCTTTTCACGGAGAAGGACATTGCCAATATGATTGAGGCTGCCCTTGAGGAGGCAAAACGAGCCTGGGGCACAAATGAAAATATCAGAACGTACATTGAGGTACCGGATAGCGAGAACTGAATATAGAGCAGATACAGACGTATGGAATCATTCTGACTGATATACTGAAAGAAACCGGGGCTGACCTTTTTAGGTCAGCCCCGGTTTTGCGTGTGTAGGGAGTAACAACATATTGCAAATCCCCTTGTTATGTGCTATAATTCCCACACATTTACATATATTGATAAAATATGGGATTCAGAAAATGCGAAAGGATGATGATTTGTGGAGAAAAACGTAAGGTGTCCAGCTTGTACATCTGATGCACTATACCAGTGTGATGGATATACTGAATTTTATAAATGTCCTGTATGTGGAAGATTTGAGCTTGCATATCCATCACAGGATTCGAAACTGGATCGGAACCATTTGGCTGCTTATCTGGTGTATCATTGTTATAAGAATACCTCAGGGACAGAGAAATATGAAGAGAGGTTCCACACGGTATGTAGCAAGGAATTTTACAGCAAAAGTGACAATACGGGGAAACCGGTACATATGGATGCAGAGATTATTGAAAGTTGGTATCCTAAAACCTTTGCAGAACGGGTGGATAAAATTCTTCTATATATTGCATCCCATACAGAACATGTAGGTCAATTATTAACACTGCCTAAGAATCTCTTGCTGAATGTCCTGTTTGTTGATAAACAAAGGATGGATAATGATGTTTGGTCACCAACAAAAAATCAGTGGGTGGAGAGAGATGAGAAGGAGTATATTCAAGAAGTGAACTACATGCTTGGATTCTTAAGACATCAACACTATATCGATACGAATGAATTTGTAGGATCAAACCTTCATTCTATCGTATTGGCTCCGGAAGGCTACGCACGGGTGGATGAATTGCAAAAAAATACTTCGAGTGGACGTAATGTGTTGGTTGCTATGAGCTTCCATGAAACCCAAAAACGTCGTGAAATGATACGAAAAGGCATTTCTGATGCTGGATACAATGCAGTTTTCATTGACGAAGTTCAGCATAACAATCTTATTACACCTGAGCTGCTCAAATATATCAAGGACAGCAAATTTGTGGTAGCTGATTTAACAGACGAAAACAATGGTGCATACTTTGAAGAAGGCTATGCGATGGGATTAGGAAAAACTGTTATTCAGCTTTGCAGGCATGATGTGAGATTGCATTTCGATATTGCTCAGAAAAATACTATCATGTGGGAAAGAGAAGAGGATATTCCAGAACGTTTAACTAAGAGAATTGAAGCAACGATTGATTGATGCGGCGGTTGTGGGATTTAATCTGGATTGAAAAGCAATGATTATATTGAAAAATTATTGTAATTTATCATAGGAATAGGTGAGTTTATGAAATTTCATGATTTTCCCATGCAGAATATTATCTGATAATATACAAAACAATCAAAAATGGTCGAGAAGGAGATAGAAACAGCACCCGTTTTTAGCGGGTGCTGTTTCTTAGTCCTTGATATCAAGCTGTTGTTTCAGTGCGGATTGCAGGATTCCCGAAAAGTTGAGGTGCGCTTCCTCCGCTGCTTCGTTGAGCCAGGAAGGGATGGTGAGTGTTTTCTTCACCGATTTGGTGCTGTGGCGGCGCTCATACGCCAGACGGTCAAACGGTACTGCCATGACGAACTGCCCTTCCTCGCACCGGAGTGCGTTCGGATGGGAGAAGGAAGGAAGCTCCTTCACGTCTTCAAGATAGAGTCCGATCGCCTCGCAGACCATTTCTACGGTTTCGTCAAGGGTTTCACCCTGAGAAAAGCATCCGTCAAGATCCGGTACAAATGCAGAGTACCCACTCTCTTCCGGAGAAAAAACAACAGGAATATAAATCATCTTCATGTATGTGCCTCCTTCACCTCATTTCCTGTAATTTTATTATAACATGTATAATACGTATAGTAAATTGACACTAAAATATTCGAAGAGAAAATATGCCAGCAATACGAAGAAAAACAATAAAGAAGGGATAGCATAAGCCCCTCCTCAGCTGGATACGGCTGGGGAGGGGCTGTTTTTGTTTGAGAGAAAAATGAGAATATCTGTTTGCTGATACAGAAAAGTATTCAAAAAGCAATGGTAGATTATGGAAAGGAAATGTGGTAAAATAAAAGATACATTGGGATTACAATCTGAAAATAATTCAGATACATATATTCAGTGGGATGTGCAAAGAAAGGAAGCATTTGAATGGACAAGACAGACTATAAATATCGAATTGATAAGATTTGTTTCAAGCATGATTCATCTTTTGAGCCAAAGAGGATCAATGTATTTATTGGTGCAAACAATTGTGGGAAGACACAGCTTCTAAAAGATATACTTGCATATATAACAGGAAAAAATGATAATAGAGTCTTTGTAGAAGAGCTGGAGGTGCCTTATCCGCAATCGTGGGATGAGATGCAGCAGGCTTATGATATGAAAATAGCCACAAGGGATCATGGTGTACAATTTCAGCACATTTCTCCTACATTTGATGAAAATCCAGTGGGATTTGTATATCGAGAATACACAGAGCTGGTAGATGTAATTACTCATTATTTGGAAGAAAACAAACAAGAATTTCGTGCCATCACAGGCGCAGGATTGGTAAGTTATTTAAACACTGATAATAGGCTAAACCTATCGAAGAGTCATAGTGTAGAAGCTAATTTGAACAGTCGTGAAGCTAAAAATGTATTAGAAGCGTTATATCAATCTAACTCCAATTCCGTACAAAAAGTTAAAGAATGTATCAAGAAGATCTTAAATATAGATGTATTTTTGAATCCATATAATTTAGGCTTGTTAGAATTTAAGGTAGGGGAGGACTTTTCATCTGTACCAACCGATCCACAGGAAGCAAACAAGTATCTTGCCAGATTTGAATCCCTTGATTCTCAAGGGGATGGACTAAGGAGTGTATTGGGAATAATCGGAGCGATGGTGTCCACCCAAAAGCCTATTATTCTGTTAGATGAACCAGAAGCATTCCTACATCCGCCACAGGCTTTGCGATTAGGCGAAATTATTTCGGAACTGGTGGATGAGAATCAGCAAATATTCATTGCTACCCATAGTGCTGATTTTTTGAGAGGACTTCTCAGTGCATCTCAGGATTCCGTAATTGTACATCTTGATCGCTCTTATTGTAACACACAGACGAATGTTTTGGACCCTGATACGCTTCATAAAATCGTCACAAATCCTCTCCTTTCTTCGTCAAGGGTTTTAGAGGGAATGTTCTATAAAGGAGTAGTTGCAACAGAGGCAGATGCAGACACTGTATTTTACCAGCGACTATTTCAAAAAATTGGTGGAGCTGACCAAATCCATTTTGTTCATGCACACAATAAG
This sequence comes from Oscillospiraceae bacterium, assembly GCA_020024285.1. Lineage (GTDB taxonomy): Bacteria > Bacillota > Clostridia > Oscillospirales > Ruminococcaceae > Negativibacillus. The sequence goes on from JAHHTZ010000005.1 coordinate 118,041, forward strand.
CAAACACTTAAAAAAGTTGTAGAACCATATCGTAAGTTGGGGATTAGGTTTGCGATGATTGCCGATGCTGATGTTATTAGAGATCAGAGTGAATTTGGTGCTATACTCAAAACAATAGTAGATGAGGATTTGAAAAAACAAATATTGGATGATCGTGAGAAGATCATGGAGCACTTCCAGGGTAAAAATAAGCGTGATATCTTACAGGAACTAAAAGAGAAAACGCAAAAACTTATTGATGAATGTGTGATTTCTGAATCATCTACGGAAGAAGAATGTGAAAACAAATTAGAAAATTTTAGAAGAAAGTTAAAAAAACTTCGGGAAGGCTCAGATGACCTTTCTGAATTTAAGGAAAAAGGTCGTGCTTCACTTCCTTTAGAACTTCAGGAAACTTTCGATTCATTATGGAATATGTGTGCCAATGCTGGACTTTTTATAGTGAAAGTTGGTGAATTGGAATCTTGGTTAGAAGAATATGGAGTAGAAAGAAAAGATAATAAAGCAACATGGATATCAGCTGCGTTGGATGAAATACCAAAAATCTCATATGATGCAGGTAAAGAAATATGGAAGTTTATGGATGAGTTAAAAAATTTCTTAATAGATTCGGATAAAGGATTAAAATAAATCTCCATTTCAACCTCTTTTAACAGCTTGAAGTATCCTTCAGGACGTTACAGTAATACAGCCCGTTAATATACAGATAAAAATCATTATTTTTCTGGCTTTTTATATCATTTATATTGCGAAAAAATCAAGGATGAACCAAGAGCCAATTTTATATAGAAATATATTCATAGACAGGATATGATTGAAAAAGAACTGTTTTGTATGGTATTATTATGTATAAAGTATATAGAATCGTACCCTGTGAAAGATTTTGATTGTGTAACAAATAAAGAGGTTTTTATATGAAATTGTACATTGATAATTTTGCAAAGATAAAAACGGCTGAAATTGTCGTGGATGGGATCACCGTAATAGCAGGAGATAACGACACCGGAAAAAGCACCATCGGTAAGATTTTATTTTCTCTGTTTAACGCAATTTCAGGAATTGAGAGCCGGATCGCAGAACAAAGAAAAATGGAAATCCACAATAAATGCCAAAAAATCATAAGGAATTATTTCTCAAACAATGCATACAGTCTGATTCCAAACCAGGAACGATCTGCCTGGATGGTGGCAAGAAGCATCGGTGATAAATTAGATTTTCTGGGCAAAAATGCGGGGTATACAGAAGCGAATATCAGCAACACAGTCCAAGAGAGCTTGAACCTGCTGTACAAAGAATTCAATATAGAAGAGGAAGCCAAGCAGTTAGACACAGAGGGCGTTGTGGAGGAAGTTACACAAACGATTCAGGAAATTTTGAATTTACCGGATGCACCAATCATTCGTGAAATTTTATCAAGGTATTTCCGAGAGGTGTTCCACAAACAAATTCAGCATGTAAACCATCCTGACGCAGACACCGAATTAAAACTGGAAATAAAGGATAAACAGATCGAGCTGGCATTTATGAATAATGAATGTGAGAGCTTTAGTACAGATATTGCACTGGAGCACAAGGCAATTTATATTGATGATCCCTTTGTAGCAGATAAGATGAATCAGGAATCATTTTTCATGAATCTTTCCGACGACAGCCTGATGAACCAGACTTTAGCAAAATGGCTGCGAGGAAAAGGAGAAAAGAGCGATATCATAGATGGAGTGATCGGCAGCGTTTTGGCAAAAGAAAAACAATCTGCCATCTATGATCTGCTGCAGTCTGTAGTGCAGGGCACGATTATTCGCGATCAAACGGATGAGTTTTACCTAAAACGGGAGGGTATGAACCAAAATCTTTCCATTCAAAATCTCTCCACAGGCTTAAAATCATTCCTCATCATACAAAGGCTGTTGGATGGTGTGATTGGGGAGAAGGATGTCCTGATCTTAGATGAGCCGGAGATCCATCTGCATCCACAGTGGCAGCTTATTTATGCAGAGCTGATCGTGCTGCTGCAAAAACAATTCGATCTGTCAATTTTGGTCACAACACACAGCCCGTATTTCTTGGATGCGATCAATTTATATTCCATCAAGCACGGGATCGATTCAAAAGTCAATTACTATTCAGCCTGCATGGATGAAGACGCTGTTAAAATGGAGAATGTGACAAACGATTTGGAAGCAATCTATAAAAAGATGGCAGCTCCATTTGACATTCTGGATACACTTCGTTATGAATTACAAAATGAGTAGAGGGACAGTATGAAACAGGAGATTATTGACCAATTGCATCCTATTTTGAAAAACAATATCTGCTCTATGAAAACAGCATCCTATGATGATAAAAATAAAATGTTCCTGTCGCAGAGCAGGATCAAGGTGATTCATTTTGACAACATCCCGAATGAGTACAGCAAAAGAAAACACTTGTCCATGACGCCAAAATCGAACGATGCACTTTATATTTCGGGCGACGATTGGTACTTTATCGAATTTAAGAATGGTCAGGTGAAAAAAGAGGACATCTTCCGAAAAATTTATGACAGCCTGATTATGCTGATCGAGCTAAAGATCATTCCGGATCTCGATTTCTCCAGAAGCAACATCTGCTATATCCTGGTTTGCCATACCAATGATCAAGGCAATGCAGTTCAAAGCTCTGCAAGCAGAGCCAAAATTGCAAATGGCGTTAGATGCAACGCACATCAGTATAAAATGCTGTATGATACCCATAAATTCAAGGAATACCTGTTTCACGAGGTCCGCACCTGTGATCCGGATGAATTCCAGAGATATTTTATCGATGCAATGGAGCGGGCAGAAAACAGCGAAGATGCCAAGGATACTGTGGACATTCCTTAGACACCGCATCCGCAAAGACACAAAGTTTAAGAGAGCAGCTTGTCCTATTCACAAGCTGCTCTCCTTTTTATTCGATACAGATATCATCTACGCACAGAAGAACTGGCGCATGTAGAAATGATCTGCGCCATTGTCTACCAGCTCACGCGCGATCTCACCGAAAAGGAGATCATCGACAGCGGGTTCGACACCTATTTTGTGGATCACACCACCGGGATCTATCCCGTTGCCGCATCCGGGGTCCCGTTCTCGGCATCGACGTTTCAGTCGACCGGCGACATCATCGCCGATCTCAACGAGGACCTCGCTGCGGAGCAAAAGGCGCGCGTCACCTACGACAACATCCTGCGCCTTGTAGACGATGCGGATGTCCGCGATGTCATCAAGTTCCTGCGCGCAAGGGAGATCGTGCATTACCAGCGCTTCGGTGAAGCGCTCCAACTGACGCAGGATCGCCTCGACAGCAAGAACTTCTACGCCTTTAACCCATCCTTCGACAAAGACCCCGCCCCGCGTCCGCAGCCAAGACAGTAAAAGGAGGAACGCCATATGCCAAATCTCTATCTCAGTCCCTCCATGCAGGAATACAACAAATACGTCGGAGGGGGAAACGAAGAATACTACATGAACCTTTTGGCGGATGACCTTGTGCCGTATCTCATCGCAAGCGGCATCTCCTACACAAGAAACGACCCCAACACCCAGACCCTCTCGCAGGTGATCCAGCAGTCGAACGCGGGGCAGTTCGACCTGCATCTTGCGCTTCATTCCAACGCCGCAGGCGAAGGAAAAGAGGGGACCGTGCGCGGGGTGGAGGTGTACTACAATCCACAAAACGAATGGTCGAAGAAGGCGGCGGAGTTCGTGGCGCAGGAGATGAAGAAGATCTACCCGGACCCGTCCCTTGTGAAGATCCTCCCGACCGACACACTGGCGGAGGTCCTCAAGGTCAATGCGCCCTCTGTTTTGGTGGAGGTGGGCTACCACGACAACGAGCAGGATGCCCAATGGATTCGCAGCAATCTCCCGGAAATCGCCGGTGCGCTGGCAAAGGCGGTCACTGCTTATTTTGGAATCCCGTGCGTCGCACCGCAGATCATTCGCCGCGCCACCGTCCACACGGGCGGCGCAAACCTGCATCTGCGCAAGTTCCCGTCCACGCAGTCCGAAAGCCTCGCCCTCATGCCAAACGGCAGCAAGGTGATCGTCTATTCCCAAATCGGAAACGGCTGGAGTGTCGTCGGATACTGCGGAAAAATCGGCTATGCCGCAAGCGAATACCTCATCTGATCTCCTGCCATTGATTTTATAGGAAAGAAGCGGTATCCGGGGTTTCCCCGGATACCGCTTCTTTTGGATACCAAGCTTCAATTTAGATTTGATGCGATTCGTGCATGCCAAGAGTTTGGATGTGATCCATCGGACCATACAATGCAATGATCTTCTGGTACTCATTTTCATCATAAAACCGGCATCGTCCTTCGCCGTATGCTTTTGCAGTTTCGAGCATAAAACGCGCTGCTGTTTCTACATCGTTAAAGTGTGTTGCGCCGGATGCGCACCCCGGAACGATGGTTTCTGTCGTGATTGCCACGCCAACAACCGGTGCTTTGGTTGCGGTGGATGGCTGAAGAATGCTGTTGAGATGGTACAAGCCATTGCCGTATGGGGTAATGTCCTGCATGGACAGGGCAAATACGCATGGCAGCTCTCCGGTTACAATTTCCATTACAGAGAGGATATCCTCGCTGACGCGCAGGATGTAACCTTCCTTCACCGTTGGAGAAACCGCGATCCCTCGTTTGTTGCAGATCCGATTGCCTTTTGTAGTGTCAACGCAGAGGATCGCGTCCAGAGAATCGTCCACTTCCTCCCGATTCATCTCCGCCATGCTGACCGGGGAATCCATAAACGGAACCGGCTTGTGAGGCAGAGTCGGTGCATTGGGGCAAACATGAGTTGAGATAAAGACGTCCCCGTTCAGAGCATCGCCTCTCTGCCGCATACTGAGCAGCTCTGCTGCTGCACTCAAGGCTGCCAATGCTCCGTCACCGTCGGAAACAAAGCCTGTCACCTCCGGACGGGCACCAATGCCGCCCAATCTTCCCAGCAGACCGATCGTCGGTGTTGTTCCGCCGCTGGATTTTCCGTTCTTTCCGGGAACACGAACACGAACCATATCGGTGTATCCTTTGGCACCCTTGACCGGATAGGTTTCCACGTCTGCGTTAGGATCGATTCCGATGAGATATTCCTTTACCTTCTCGCCGGATGCTTCTGCATGATCCAAAATATCATATAATTCCATCAAATGTTTCAAAACCACTGCGGAGTCCTCCCTTTTGCTCTATTCTTCACAGAGAACGTCAAGACCGCTCATTGCCAAAAGTTTTACAGCGGTATGCAGCGCACGCTTGCCTTCTTCGCCGCCGGCAGCTTTTGCGAACTCTCTGGTATGGGTTGCGATTCCTTCCTTCAAGCCGATATAAGCCTGGATCGCAGGGATCTCGTGCGTCACATTGCCAACATCAGTTGAGCCGATGCCCTGTGTCAGATCGCGCTCGATGTAAGGCTCATGAATGAGCTCCATATTGTTTCTGAAATAGGAAACAAGCTTCTGATTGTTTCGTACTTCCTTCGTGATTTCATCCTTTTGCTGGATTTCCACGGTTGTGCCGGTACACAGTGCAGCGCCCTTTGCACAGTCCTCGATGATTTTAATTACTTCCTGCAAGTATTCAAATTCCAGTGCGCGAATATTGAACAGACAAACGGCATGGTCGGTGATGGTATTGTGTGCAGTGCCGCCCTCGGTGATGATGCCATGAACGCGGGTATAATCCTTAAAATGCAGTCTCATTGCATCAACAGCATTGAACATCTGGATCACACCGCTCAAAGCGTTTGCGCCTCTCCATGGGAATGCTGCTGCATGGGCTGGCTTGCCCTGGAATGTAAATTCCAGATTGACACTGGCAAAAGAAATATCGTCCGGAATGGTGGCATCGGTTGGATGCATGATCATTGCAGCATCCAGACCCTCAAAAGCGCCTTCACGCAGCATCAGGATCTTTCCGCCCACGCGTTCCTCTGCCGGGGTGCCGATCACCTTCAAAACGCCGCCCAGATTATTTTCCTGCATGATTTCTTTCAGTACAACGCCTGCACCTGCGGAGCTTGTACCAATGATATTGTGACCGCATCCGTGACCGATCTCCGGAAGGGCATCATACTCTGCCATAAAGGCAATTTTTTTGCCGGGTTTTCCGGTGTCGTAAACAGCTTCAAATGAGGTCTCCAAACCGGCGATCCCTTTTTTTACCTGAAAGCCGTTGTTTTCCAACAGGGTGCACAGTGCTTCCTGCCCCTTAAACTCGGTGAATGCCAGCTCCGGATTGTTGAAAATATGGGAGGAAACCTTCTCAAATTCTTCTTTGTGGGAAGCAGCGGATGCTTCGATGGCTTTTTTCATGGATTCTTTCGTATTCATGGCATATCGCTCCTTTACTGAATAAATGATATTAGGTGATTAAATGAGCTGTTTTGCGCTCAGGATGATCTGAGAAACCAGAGCAGAGAACCAGTAGGTGGAAGTCATTACAACAAAGGAAACAATAACGATCTTCCAACTGAGTTTTTTAAGAACACCAAGCTGTTCTCCAACGGAAATCCCGGCAAATGCCAGCAGAGGAAGTCCAACCAGACCGAAGTTCAGTTTTCCAACGGTGGACACGATAAAATCGGACAGGGGAGAAATGGGAAGTGTCAGGAAGAAGGAGATCAAGGTTGCCCACGCAAATCCGGGCAGGTTTGGATGCTTTACAACGTTTTTCAGGACGATTGACAGCACCACCATCAAAAAGCTGATTGCGCTTGCAATCACCAGCTCCTTAAGCGGGGTGTGCAGTGAAAACATCTGTACTGCACAAATAATGACATAAACAAACAGTACGATTTTTATTTGCTCCAGAATATTGGATACAGTTTCTTTCATGGTATGATTAGCCCCTTTCCTGAGTTGAGGATTCTTCTTCCGCTTTTTTGCCAAACACTTTTACTCTCAAGTTTTCAATCGGTTTATGCAGCTTCTTGTACAGGAAGTTTGCCAGAGGAAGTGCAACAAACAGTTCCATGTAAACACCGGTGACAGAGGTCAGCAAGCCGCTTGTAGCAGAATATGCGAGGATTTCTTCTTCAAACTGCGGTGCAGCATTGACCAGAGCAGCTGTAGCAGCCTGCATCATCGAGGCACTTCCCATACCGGAAGCCATCGCAAGTGCAAACGGATGAAAACCGATCATCAAGCTGACAGGAGCGAGAAAGGAGTAGAATAATGTGCCGAAAACGCTTCCGCTGATATAAGTACCCAATGTGCCGATGCCTTCTGAGGACTGTAAACCGTATTTATCACCGATGATGCCCAGCGCAGTATCGCGGCACAGGGAGAAGGTGGAGCCGACAGAGCTTCTTCCCAACCCGATGAACAAAGCCAGTGGAAGTGCGATGAACATGGTACCCAGGTTACCGAACTCCTGAAGGACCAATGCCAGTCCGGATTCAAATACAACGCCGATTTTCGGGCCGGCGCTGATACCGAACATGATACCAAGCGGATACAGTACGAGAGACAGCAGGAACGGTGCGCGCTCAATCTCTCTTTGTCCGATCAGCTTTTTGATTGCGGGGATCACTTTTCCAAGCAGATGCGGAGAGAGGAGAATACCAAGTAAAATTGCCCAGATCATGGTCATGATTTTTACTTCGATTCCCATAACGCTAAACTTGAGCGGACCGATTGCTTCAGCAATGATACAAATAACCAGGGAAACCACCATACAGTTTATGGTACCTGTCCCGGCTTTTTTGTTTGTTTCTTCCATTATAAATTTCCTCCTTTTTTTGTTGCTGAATTCTTCCCCATAGTATCATTCTGTTTTTTATCTGTCCAATAGATATATCGCACCGAATTGATAGCCAATCAGCTATTATTTTGTCAAAATAGATTCATTTTTACGCGAATTCATTTTCTAAAAGACCAATTTGATTTGCGATAGAACATCGTGAAAAATTTGTAACAGAATTATGTATAAAACGCTTGTTTGCTTTTTATACATAATTTCAGTGCTTTTTATCGAAAAATCATCGATAATTTTCAAAATATTTTTGTGCATATGCGATGAACTCCAAGACGCCTTTGTTTTTATAGTAATTTTCACGCCATTGCAGCTCGATAAAGCGCTCGCAGTTTAAGTCGGTGATGTGCAGGAGCTTGATCCCCTCATTGCTGACCGCCTTGCAGCCAACAAAACCTACCCCCATCCCGCTCTCGATCAACGACAGCAGCATCTGGGGAGAGTCACATTCGATGCTGATGTTGCGCTTGATCCCTACCTTTCGGCAGAAGGAATCGGTCAGGTGTCTGAAATTGTTGTCCGGGAGGCGATCGATAAAATTTTCATTTTCGACCTGTTTGAGCGAAATACTGTCGTATTGGCTCAGAGGATTGTTGACGGAAACGCCTAACGCAATCTCCTCAGAAAAGAGGGTGATGCTGTTGACGGACTCGTCCTCGACCCAGGAGGAGGTGATCAAAAGGTCATACTCTCCATCTTTATTCCAGTTTTTATGTGTTTCATTCTGTATCAAGTAAAAGACGATGTTGGGATGCTTTTCGGCAAAATCGCAGATCAGATGTGTGGATAACTCGGCAATTGCTGCAACACAAATGGCAATCTCATAGACACCGTCTTTCTCAAAGTTCTGAACCTCCTGAATGGAATAATCCAGCAGCTTGATGACCGTGCTGATATTTTTGCGGAACAGCTTTCCGCAGTCATTGAGCTTGATGCCGCGCCCAACCCGGTCAAATAGGGGAACCCCCAGCTCCTCTTCCAGCTTTGTGATGCTCCTGCTCAGTACCGGCTGAGATACATTCAGATTCTGGGCAGCCTTTGTCATATGCTCGGTTTTTGCTACTTCCAACAAATAGCGTAATTGCAGCAATTCCATACTGTTTTCACCTGTCCCTTTCCGTTGTACAGATTGATTATAGTTTGCTTTATATGCCTTATTTAAGAATAGTGACTTTTTTCGCAGAATTCAACTGATTTTATTGTTTCTTCCAATATAGCGCAAAGAAAGACGAAAGCGATTTCCTCCCGGAAAAATTTGTAGAAAATCATAATCCAAGCAGTCTTTTGATAGAAAAGCTGACAAAATCCCGCCCCGATGCCATGGAGAATCCAATCGAACCGTGTCAAAAAAAGCTCGAATCCCCTCGAACCCTGCGTCAAAATGAAGTGCACGTCCGTTTGACAGAAAAAGGCAAAGAGATAGAATGAATCTATAAAACAGCAGTTTCACAGAGAAAGGACGGATCGCCATGAAGAAAGGCGCAAAAAACAGTTTGATGTGGATATGTTCGATCCTATCGTTTGGGGGGATGCTTGTGTTTTTCCCAAGCGCTGCGAGCATCCTGTTCCTTCTAACAGGCTTGATGCTCCTTCCGGTAAAAAGGGTGCAGGAATGCTGGAAGCGCTTCCTTCCTTCCCAAAAGGTCAAGGGGGTCCTTGCGGCGGTGCTGTTCCTTGGGGGCTGCCTTGCCGCACCAAGCACAGGCGCACAAGCACCGCCGATCATGCCGGCGCCGCAGCCTTCCATTGAAGCAAAAGCACCGCCGCAAGCCGCTGTGTTGCTCGATCTTCCCAAGGAGGAACACACTCCGAAGCCTACCGACCAATCAAAGCCTTCCGCGCAGCCAAAACCTGCCGCGAAGCCGAAACCCTCCGAGCAGCCAAAGCCTACCGACCAATCAAAGCCTGCCGAACAGCCGAAGCCTGCTCCAAAGCCTGCAAAGCCGGATTCCGTAGCGACCCCGCCTGTACCACAGCCGGAACCTCAGGGCGAGATGGTCTGGGTTCCGAGAACGGGACACAGATACCATTCCAAACCCAACTGCGGCTCCATGAAAAACCCCACGAAGATGCCCATAGAAAAGGCGAAGGCACGGGGATTCACCCCATGCCAGAATTGCTATTAAAAAATCCCAAAAAGAAAAAGCAGAGGTCGATGAACTGTCCCAGCTTGTACTGGACCTGTTCATAAAAACCTCTGCTTTTTTTGTGCGGCGCACCGCTTTGCGGGGTTCCCAAAGGGAGCCGCGGGTGCCGCGATAGTGCGGGAAAAATCCCCGGTCCGCCAAAACAAATGCGGATGCTTACTGATACTGATAGAAGCCTTCGCCGGAGTTGATGCCCAGCTTTCCGGTGTCGATATATTCTTCCTTGAGCCGCTTTGCCATTTTGCCGTAGGTGGTCGTCGGGTCAGCGGAAGCGGGGATGTTCGTCAGGATGTTGTAGGCGGTGGTGATGCCGACAATATCGAGGATGCGAAACGGTCCCATCGGGGCACCCGTTGCGAGGGTCCATGTTTTATCGATGGTTTCAAAATCGGCAACGTCCTCCGCCCACAGGCTCTGCGCCGACATCAAAAACGGCACCAGCATCGAGTTGAGGATATATCCGTCCTTCTCCTTTTTGAGCCGAAGCGCAACCATGCCGATCTCCTCAGCAAACTGCGCCACCGCTTCGTATGCGTCCGGATCGGTGCCGGGATGACCCATGATCTCCGCGGTGTTGAGCGCCCAGATGTTGTTGGCAAAGTGCAGCGCAAGGTAGCGCTCCGGGCAGCCGGTATACTGGGCGAGAGAGGACGGGAGCAGGGTGGAGGTGTTTGTTGCAAGGATGGTTTTCGGGGGAAGGAGCGGCGCGAGCATCTCGTAAAATTCGATCTTCTGCTGGGCAACCTCCGCCAGTGCCTCAATCACGAGGTCTGCGTCCTTGACAGCATCGGCAAGCTCGGTGGTCAAACGGATGTCACGCAGTGCGGAATCTGCATGGGCGATGCGCGCATCGATCTCCTGCTCCGTATAGGTGCGTCCGTTTTCCAAAAGACCTGCGCTGTAGGGACCCTTGCTCGTTTTGGCAGCGGTCAGCTCCCGGATGTAGATGTCGTGCAGACGCTGGAGCTTTGGCTTTGCCCGCTCGATGGAGGACTCACTCCGAAGCCAAATCGTCACATGAAATCCCTTGTAGGCACTCTGGTAGGCAATCTGGCTGCCCAGCACACCGCCGCCGATCAGAACTATATTTTTCATACTGATAAACCGACCTCCTTGGATGAAAACTGTGAATTCACACAGAAATCAATGTATTTTATTGAAATTATCATACCATAAGACGAATTATGTGTCAATATAAGTCAAATTATTCACAGAAAACGTCAATCAACATAAAAGCTGCCCCGTTTCTGTGCCGGATCAGTGAGGACAGACCTTTTTTAAAAAGGAAGGGATTGCGCTCAAGGCGAACAGGAAACCTGCGCCATTCCCCTTATAAACAAAAAAGGTATCAGGGGAAAACCCCTGATACCTTTATTCTTCTCCGCGAAAATATCGCTCCAGCCGCCACGCATCGTAGGTGCGGTACTGTTCGTCAAGCCATGCGCAGACGAGGGGGCGGCTTTCTTCCTCAAGGGGAAAATCGACCTCAGCGACCTTCTCGCTTTTTGCGCTGCACTTTTTGCCGTACCAGACGAGGACGTGAAATGTTTCGTCGGGGACGATCTTATAGTTAAAGCCCCCGCGGCTGCCGCTGAAGGGGTTTTTGCTTGTGAAATAATCCAAGGGCAAAATCGTAAACGGTTCAAAGGATTCCATATCTTCCAGTGCTCCTTTCGTCCCCGCTGTGGGGCGGACGTTCTTAAACTACATTATACTGGTACGCGCTCCAAAATTCAACAGCAATATTTTTTTCAGAAAACTTCAATATCGACAAAATTTGTGGTATAATGCCTTTTGTATACGATTTTCATGTACATCTCGAACAAAGTCAAAGAAACTTACCGAATGGAGCGATATATAATATGGAAGAAAACGTAACAAAGCGCAGAAGGGAAGTTCTGCCTGCGGTTGCCCTGCGGGAAACGGTGATGTTCCCCACGACGACGATGCACTTCGACTGCTCGATGGAGCGGTCGATCCAGGCGGTGTACGAAGCATCCGAGCAGGACGGGCTCATCTACCTTGTGGCGCTGCGCGACCTGGATGAGGAAGCCCCCCTTGCCGAGCGCCTGTACGAGGTGGGTGTCGTTGCGAAGATCAAGCAGGTCGTAAAGCTCAAGGGCGGGCTCATCCGCGTGGCGGCACAGGGACAGTACCGTGCCAAAACGCTTGAGGTCCTTCAGGAAAGCCCCTGCCTTCAGGTGGTATGCGCCGAGCATCCGCACGAGGAGTGGAGCGACGAAAAGGAAAACTACAGCGAAGCCCTGATGCGCACCCTGCGCGAAACGCTGGAAGAATACTGCTTCCTTGCGCCGCAGCTGCCGCAGGATCTTGTGATCAATGCGCTGGTGGACGAGGACCCGCAGACCGTGGGCGAATACATCGCGCAGAACGTGCCGTTTGATCCGGCAGAAAAACAAAAGCTCCTTGAAGAATCCGACCTCAAAAAGCGCACCAAGGAGCTGCTGCGCCTGCTCTCCCACGAGGTGGAGGTGCTGCGTCTGGAAAAGGAGATCTCCGACCGCGTGAAGGAGCGCCTCGACCAGAACCAGAAGGAATACTGCCTGCGCGAACAGCTCAAGATCATCCATCAGGAGCTGGGCGACGACATGGACGAGGAGGAAGAGGAGGACAAGTATCAGAAGATGCTTGACGAGCTTGAGCTCCCCGACGAGGTTCGCAAAAAATTCCAGGACGAGATCAACAAGCTCAAGCGCACCCCATACGGCAGTCAGGAGGGGCTTGTGAGCGTCAACTACCTTGAGCTTGCGCTCTCTCTGCCGTGGAACAAGGAAAGCGAGGACAAGCTCGACGTCAACGCGGCGCAGACCCTGCTCGACCGCGAGCATTACGGCATGAAGAAGGTCAAGGAGCGCATCCTCGAATCCCTTTCCGTGCGAAAGCTCGCCCCCGGCATCAAGGGACAGATCCTGTGCCTTGTGGGACCTCCCGGCGTCGGCAAAACCTCCGTTGCAAAATCCATCGCCGAGGCGATGGGGCGCACCTATGTGCGGATGTCGCTGGGCGGTGTGCGCGACGAGGCAGAGATCCGCGGCCACCGCAAGACCTACATCGGCGCCATGCCGGGGCGCATCATCAGTGCCATCAAGCAGGCGGGCGTCAACAATCCGCTCATCCTGCTCGATGAAGTTGACAAGCTGTGCAGCGATGTGAAGGGCGATCCGTCCTCCGCACTGTTGGAGGTGCTCGACTCGGAGCAGAACTTCTCCTTCCGCGACCATTACCTCGAGGTGCCGTTCGATCTGAGCAAGGTGGTCTTTCTGGCAACGGCAAACGATGCCGGCATGATCCCCGGTCCGCTCTACGACCGTATGGAGGTCATCAATCTGCCAAGCTATACAAGGGAAGAAAAATTCCACATTGCAAAGGAGCATCTTGTTCCAAAGCAGCTCAAACGCCACGGGCTCAACAAGAGCACCGCGCGCATCGCGGACGATGCACTTTACGAAACGATCGACGGCTACACGAGAGAAGCCGGTGTGCGTACCTTGGAGCGTCAAATCTCCTCGATCTGCCGCAAATGTGCCAAGGAAATCGTATCCGGGGAGAAAAAGAGCTGCCGCGTGAGCGGGAAAAACCTCAAGGACTTCCTCGGACCGAGAAAGTTTAAGGACGATTCGCTCGACCGCAAGCATCTTGTCGGCGTTGTCAACGGACTGGCATGGACGAGCGTCGGCGGCGAGATCCTGCAGGTGGAGGTTGCCGCAGTGGACGGAAGCGGAAAGCTCGAGCTGACCGGTTCGCTCGGAAAAGTGATGCAGGAATCGGCAAAGGCTGCCATCACCTATGTGCGCAGCGTCTGCGAGCAGTACCACATCGACAAGGACTTCTACAAGACAAAGGATATCCACATCCACTTCCCGGAAGGGGCGGTTCCGAAGGACGGACCGTCGGCAGGTGTCACCATCACGACCGCCATCGTTTCGGCGCTGACGGGGATGGAGGTGCGAAGCGACATTGCCATGACGGGCGAGGTGACCCTGCGCGGACGCGTCCTGCCGATCGGCGGACTGCGCGAAAAGACGATGGCTGCCTACCGCCACCACATGAAAACGGTGCTGATCCCGCAGGAAAACGAGCCGGATCTTTACGAGGTGGACGACGTGGTGAAGGAAAACATCCGCTTTGTTCCGGTTTCGCACGTTTCGCAGGTGCTGCGTGAAGCACTGATCGAGGTGCAGCCGAAAAAAGATGCTCGCAAGGCAAAAGCAGGGGAAGCCCCTGCGCTCAACACGTCCTCTGCTTCGGAAAAAACACCGATTCCCCAGCAGCCCATCGAAAAACCGAGCACGGGAGGGAATGCGAATGAACTATAATAACGTCGTGTTCGAAACCTCCTTCGGACGGGTGAGCCAGCTCCCCGGATCCGACCTTGTGGAGCTGGTCTTTGCAGGGCGCTCCAACGTGGGAAAATCGTCGCTCATCAATAAATTTTTCAACCGCAAAAACCTTGCAAGGGTCAGCTCCGTTCCGGGCAAGACCCAGACCATCAACTTCTTCCGCCTCGAAAACGTGCGCTTTGCAGACCTTCCGGGCTACGGCTACGCCAAGGTGGCAAAGGGCAGCAAGGAGAAGTGGGGCGAGTTGATCGAGGGCTATTTTAACGACGACCGCCGCATTGAGCTGGTGTTCCAGCTCATCGATATGCGCCATCCACCCACGAAGGACGATTTGCAGATGGTAAACTACCTCATCGAAAACGAGTTCCCCTTTGTCGTTGTGCTGACAAAGAAGGATAAGCTCTCGCCAAAGCAGCAGCGCGAACGCCTGGAAGCGCTGCAAACGGAGCTTCCGTATGCAGACGAGATCACGATGATCCCGTTTTCTGCGATGACGGGTGACGGCGTGGAGGAGCTGCGCCGGATCGTGGAGGACATCGCGCGCCTCGACCTTGAGCAAAGGGAAAACCCTCAGCGCAGCGCGGACGAAGCGGACGTGCAGTGATCGCTTAAAACAATCAGCAGCCGGCAGCCGGAGCAGGGGGATGCTCCGGCTGCTGTTTTCCCCATGTGTTGTGCAAAGCAGACGGATCGCGACAAAAATTTATATCAAACAGAAACTTCTCGGCGCGGGGGTTTACTTTCATGATTCAAAATGATAAACTATACAAAAAGGAGGGTGCAGAGCAGAAAAATCTGCACCTTAAACTCTGTGCAGCGGCGGGCTTTTCCCGCAGAAAATGCCCCGTCAGTTGGCTTCAAACTTAAAAACTGAAGGAGGTTCCTCATGGACTCGAAACTACAAGATCTCAATGTGGAATTTTTGTTTCAGGCAGTGCTGAATCTGAAAACAGTGGAGGAATGCTACCGCTTTTTTGACGACCTTTGCACCGTTCCGGAGCTGCGCGCCATGTCCCAGCGCCTTGTGGTGGCAAAGATGCTGGACGAGCATAAGGTCTATAACGACATCGTCGGGCTCACCGGCGCATCCACTGCCACCATCAGCCGCGTGAACCGTTCGCTGCACTACGGCAACGACGGATACCGCATCGTATTCGACCGCATGGACGAAAAAACGGAGGGGCACGAATGATGTACTCCGCTTTTGCCGGCTTTTATGACGAGCTCACCGGCAACATTTCCTATCATGAGCGGGCAGAATATTTTCACAGCATCCTCAAGAAGTACACCCCTCCGGGGAAGATCCTGCTCGATCTTGCCTGCGGGACGGGCAGCCTGTCCGTGGAGCTTTCAAAGCTCGGATACGATGTCATCGGAGTGGACAATTCTGCGGAGATGCTCTCGGTCGCCCTTGAGAAACGATACAAATCAAATCAGGACATCCTCTTCCTCTGTCAGGACATGACAGAGCTTGACCTTTACGGGACGGTGGACTGCACGGTCTGCGCGCTCGACAGCCTCAACCATGTCACCGACCCCGAAGCGGTGCGGAAAATTTTTGAGAAGGTGAGCCTTTTCACTGCACCCAACGGGCTGTTCCTGTTCGATGTAAACACTCCGTATAAGCACCGCACGGTGCTTTGCAACAATACCTTTGTATACGACTGCGACGACGTATACTGCGTATGGCAGAACGAATTTGAGGAAGAAACGTGCAGCGTCACCATCAACCTCGACTTTTTTGCCTACAACAGCGAGCAGGACGTATACCGCCGCTTTTCGGAATCGTTCCGCGAGCGCGCCTATGAGGATGCGTGGATCAGGCAGCTTTTGTCCGAGAGCGGGTTTGAGCTGCTGACGGTTTACGGGGACGACAGCTTCGATCCCCCGACCGAAACCACCCAGCGCCTCATCTATGCTGCAAGAAAACGAGAATCAGGAGAGAAATAGCAATATGGGTAAAATGGTACGCACAATATCAGAAAACGGCGGCGTGATCTGCTGTGCTGTGGACAGCACCGATGCAGTTGCCGCAATGGAGCAGATCCATAAGCCGTCGGCCGTTGCAACCGCGGCACTGGGCCGCCTGCTGACCGCAGCATCTATGATGGGCACGATGCTCAAAAGCCCGAAGGATTCCATCACCCTTCGCGTGGAGGGCAAGGGTCCCATCGGCTCTCTGATCGCCGTGGGCGACGGGAGCGGCAATGTCAAGGGCTATATGGGCAATCCCATCGTGGAGCTGCCCCTGAACAATCACGGCAAGCTCGACGTAGCAGGCGCCGTGGGCACAGACGGCTTCCTGTACGTCATCCGCGACATGGGCATGAAGGAGCCGTATGTGGGACAGGTCCCGCTTGTATCGGGCGAAATTGCCGAGGATATCACAAGCTATTACGCTGTCAGCGAGCAGATCCCGACTGTGTGCGGACTGGGCGTTCTTGTGAACCCCGACCTGACCGTGCGCGCTGCCGGCGGATTTTTGGTACAGCTCCTGCCGGGTGCCACCGACGAGGAGATCGACCTGCTCGAGCGCAACATCAACGCGCTCAAACCGGTTTCCCAGATGATCGAGGAGGGCATGACGCCGCAGGAGATCGCATTTGCCGTGCTGGAAGGCTTCACCCCCAACGTGCTGGACGAATACAAGATGGACTATGTGTGCGACTGCACGAGGGAGCGCGTGGAGCGCGCCCTCATCAGCCTTGGCAAGCAGGAGCTTTCCGAGATGGCGCAGGAGGAAGAGCAGATCGAGGTGGGCTGCCAGTTCTGCGACAAGAAGTATGTTTTCACCCGTCAGGACTTAAAAAATCTGATGAAGTAAAAATCTTTTTTTCAAAAAAATTTGAGGGCAGGGACGGACAGCATGTCCGAAAACCTGCCCTCAAACCGCATGATGAAGCGGTTTTTTCGGCTGGAAAAAAACCGGCAGAAAACTTTTGCAGGGGTGTTGACAAAAGGGAAAAAGTAGGATATAATAAACAACGTCGTCAGGACACAGGGCAATCAAACGCCCGGTCAGGAATGACAAAAAATGGGAGTTTAGCTCAGCTGGGAGAGCATCTGCCTTACAAGCAGAGGGTCACAGG
>JAHHTZ010000006.1 GCA_020024285.1 Oscillospiraceae bacterium
TTTTGCACGGGCTTTTCTGAGTAAAACCCGGATAGGAAGGGATGGGAAAGGAGTTCTATGAGTAAATCCGCAGATTTTGAAATCACCCGCACACGTTCTGAGAATGGGCGCAATGTTTGGCAACTGTGTATCGCCGGGAAGGAGCGTGAGATGGGCTAAGTTGAGCTGGAAAGGTTTTGCTGTTGGAGCAACACACCATGGCCAGCCAAGAAAAGCGCCAAAATCCATACGAAATCGAACTGCCGCAGTCCATTATTAATTCCTTTGCCCGATTTCTTGTCCCTGAGATACAAAAATTATACGCAAGCGAACAGGGACAGAAGGAACTGGCGGAATGGGAAAAGAAATCTTCTGATAAAAGTAGGGAGTAAGGTGAAATTCAAAGATGATATGCGAAAGGATGCCCCGTTTCGGGGCATCCTTTTTTGTCACAGTAATGGGGAGGAATGTTTAACTCCTTCTATTTCTTGGGATGGGTTGGCGTTCTGCCTACCCGCCTGTACTGCACTTATGTGAGGTGCGTCGCGTTTTATGACGTACCTGCTCCATCTCCGAACAGGAAAGGGTGTCACTTTTCGTTACGCCCTATGTCTCCAGAAAAGGGGTCGGCATTTTGGCGACCCCTTTCTAGTGCCCACCTGATGCTTGGTCATGCCATCCTTAGCAAGTGGGAATAGAGAGCCTATCAAAAGTCGTGCTGCTTGTGCGGTATGGCACTAACCCGTGGAGAGAGAGTCGTACAAAAACCCGAGGGTCAAGGCACAAAGTACCTTGACCCTCGGTTTTCAAGTTTTGACATCACAGCCACACCCTCACGGCGAAGCCGCCGCTAAAATAATAGGTGTTCGTGTAATGTCCATTTGGTGGAGGCGGCGGGAATTGAACCCGCGTCCGAAAACCAGTCCATACGAGCATCTCCGAGTGCAGTTTGTCTATGTGCCTTGCGGCAGTTCCCTCCTCACAGCGCCGGCAAACAGGCTCTGTGATTCAGTATCCTCTGATACAATTCGACCTGCGAGGCTGCTCAGTCGAATCGTTCACCACTCATTGACGCCTGATCCCGAACCGTGGTCCTTTCGGGTCAGACAGCTGCTTAATTAAGCAGCAAGTGCAACGTTATCGTTAGCGTTTAATTTTAAAAGTGTTGAGTTTTTAAGAGGGCCCACACCTCTACTCGCTTCTCCTACTTCTCAGTCCCCGTCGAAACCTTTACGCCCCCATATGAGAACAGATTCCTGTTTGGACTTACCCTCTCGAACGATCCTTCATGGAACGCTCGATGGTTCGTTTTGCATCCTTCTTCGCCATATCCTGACGCTTATCGTACAGCTTTTTACCGCGGCACAGCCCCAGCTCCACTTTGACAAGAGAATTCTTAAAGTAAAGCGAAAGCGGGATGAGGGTCAAGCCCTCCTGCTTGAGCGTGCCATACAGCTTGAGGATCTCTTTTTTATGCATCAGCAGACGGCGAGGACGAATCGGGTCCCTATTGAAGATGTTGCCCTTTTCATAGGGACTGATGTGCATTTGCTTGAGATAGATCTCGCCGTTTGCGATGTCGCACCAGCTGTCCTTGAGGTTCACAGCACCCTGACGCAGGGATTTGACCTCTGTACCAAACAGTTCGATGCCTGCTTCAAACCGCTCCTCCACAAAATAATCGTGGAATGCCTTGCGGTTGGATGCGATCTGCTTTGTTCCTGCCTGTTTCATGTCAAAATCCCTCCTTTTTGGGTACTTTTCCGCGGCAGCGGTTTAGATTTCACTTCTGCCTTCGATTGCGCGGTAGAGTGTTACCTCGTCCGCGTATTCCAAATTTCCGCCCACAGGGATACCGTATGCAAGGCGTGTCACTTTGATGCCCATCGGCTTCAGAAGGCGCGCGAGATACATGGCGGTCGCTTCTCCCTCAACGGTTGGGTTGGTTGCCATGATGACTTCCTTCACCACACCGTCCCCCATGCGGGTCATCAGCTCCTTGATCGAGAGCTGATCCGGTCCGATGCCGTTCATCGGGGAAATGAGCCCGTGGAGCACATGGTACAGCCCGTTGTACTCCTTGGTGCGCTCGATGGCGAGCACATCCCTTGGGTCCTCAACAACACAGATGATGGAGCGGTCCCTCTGGGGGTCCGAGCAGATCTGGCATGTTTCCTGATCGGTCAGGTTCTGACAGACGGAGCACTTGTGGATCTTCTCCTGCGCTTCCATGATGGCATCCGCAAATTTTTTGGCTTTTTCCTTTGGCATATTGAGCACATGAAACGCCAGACGCTGGGCGGATTTTTTCCCGATCCCCGGCAGGCGTTCAAACTGCTCCACCAAATTGAGCAAAGGCAAAACGTCCTGTTTCATGAATCGATTAGAACATACCTGGGATGTTCAATCCGCCGGTGATGCGTTCCATTTCGGAAGAGTTGATGCTGTCAACCTTCGCGATCGCTTCGTTGATAAGAGCTTTTACCATATCTTCGAGGATCTCTACGTCCTCTGGATCTACAGCTTCCGGTTTGATTTTTACAGAAAGGATCTCACGTTTGCCGTTGATCTGGCACTCTACCATACCACCGCCGCTTGTAACGGTGTATTCTTTCTCATTGAGTTCTTCCTGTGCGCGCTCCATCTCTTCCTGCATTTTCTGAGCCTGACGAATCATGCTCTGCATATTATTAGCGCCGCCGCCCATACCTTGTGGAAGTCTTGCTTTCATTGTTAGTTCCTCCTAAATATAGCGATTTCTTTCGTTTTTTTAGATTTATTTCAACGCACAAAAATGCGTGAATAACAAGCAGTCATCAATTCTATTTTACATGAACCTCGATCCCGGAGGCTGCTGCGTTTTCGAGCATCTCTTCCATCGGGTCCTTTTTGTCCTGTGCTATCTGATATTTGTCGGAACGATAGGGACCGATGCGGTAATCGCGCCCTGTCACCGATTCAAACGCCTGATGCAGCGATTGTTTGGCGAATTCATTCGTGCGGATCAGTTCAAGAAAGAACGGATTGTCGCAGTCGATGAGTACGATTTCCTTATACAAATATGCAGATGCATCCATCAAAGCGCCTCCCAGCGCCTTATTGGTATGCGAGAGCTGCTCCAACACGTTAGACCACGGGTCAAAGCGGGATACAAGCTCCTTGGGCACCTCCTCCGGCAAAATCTCCGTCGGGATATCCCGAACGTGCTCCAGCTTTGGTGCGTCCTCCTTCTGTTGTGAAACGGCTTTGGGTTCAGCGGCTTTTGCCGCCCGAACCGCTCCCCCGTCCATCACTGCCTTCTCCAAGCGCTCCAGACGCGCTTCGAGTGCCGAAAGACTGGAATCCATTTCGGGGCTTGCCATACGAATGGCTGCCATCTCAAGCTCCGTCCTTGTCTGTGAGGTCTTGTTCATACGCGTGAGTGTATCCTGCAAAACCGTCAGGCAATAGAGGATCTGCGGCATTGTGTATTGCGTCGCCTGTTCTTTGAGGCGGCATACATCCTGCGGAAGGTTCAAGACGACCTCCTGCGGATTCTTGAGTGCTTTTGCCATCATCAGCCCACGATAGTGGGAGATGAGCTGAACGCACATTTTTTCAAAATCAATGGATGCCTGATGCATGCTCTCCATCTGCTGCAGGATTGCCGGGATGTCCCGCTCCAAAACTGCGGATGCGATCTCGAACAGGCAATCGGAAACGGCAAGCCCTGCCGCCTGCGATACTGCCTTTGCCGTCACGGGGTCTGCCGTACTGCGGCAGACATCGAGAAGGGAAAGTGCATCGCGCATTCCGCCCTCCGAAAGGCGGGCGATCAGCTCGGCTGCGTCCTCGTCGATCCTGATCTGCTCCTGTCTGCATACATCCAGGAGCCTTCCCACGATCACAGACGGCTGGATTCGCTTAAAATCGAACCGCTGGCACCGTGACAGGATGGTCGCCGGTACCTTGTGGACCTCCGTCGTCGCAAGGATAAAGATGACGTGTTCGGGAGGCTCCTCCATGATTTTGAGAAGCGCATTGAATGCTGCCGTACTGAGCATGTGCGTTTCGTCAATGATATAAACGCGGTACTTCACCATCGCGGGAGTAAAGCCTGCTTCCTCGCGCAGCTGGCGAATATCGTCCACACCGTTGTTGCTGGCAGCATCGATTTCCACCACATCCAGCACGGAGCCGTCGTCGATGCCCCGGCAAACGGGACATACGCCGCAGGGATTTCCGTCATGCTGATTCGGGCAGTTGACTGCCTTGGCAATGATCTTGGAACAGGAGGTTTTTCCGGTTCCGCGAGAGCCGGTAAAGAGGAAGGCGTGACCGATACGTCCGCTCGCGATCTCATGCTTGAGCGTGAGAGTGACCTGTTCCTGCCCCACCACCTCGTCGAAGGTTTTCGGGCGGTATTTTCGGTAGAGAGCCTGATACATCGTACCCCTCCTTTGACAACAACGGGCAAAACGGCATCTCTGCCGTCTTTGCAGGTAACAAAAGAGCAGGACCACCATAACGGTGATGCGTATGCTTGATCACACGGTCAAACAGGTGAACCTGCGGCGCACAGAAGTAACCGCTTAATGCTGCTCGGTTCCCCGCCTGACATGATTCACGGTACCCTGTCGCACAGGACCTGTCTGACCGCATGGTGAAACACACGCCAGCCCTGCATCCTTACCACGCATCCCCTATTATAATATATCTTATCCAAAAAGGCAACATTTTAAGCAAATTTTTATCACGCACTGCTCCAAAAAAAGTGTTACTGCCTGTGCGGTTTCGGGTCGGCTCTCCTGTTTTTTTCCGAAGGGGACGGGATCGATACCTTATGCCGCTCGGTAAGGACCATCTGTACCGGCACGTCATACCGCCCATGCTCAATCGTTTTTCTGACACATTCGGAGTAATTGATTGCAACGCTTGCCCCGGTATACTGCGAGAGGAAGCGGTCGTAATACCCGCCCCCGTATCCGAGGCGATATCCCTGCAGATCGACGCAAAAGGACGGCACGATGCACAGCGTCCCCTGCCAGCGGCGGCATTTGGGGGCACTCTGACTCGGCTCCAGGATGCCGTAGCTCCCAGGCTTGAGCTCCTCCAGCGAACGGATGTAATACATCTCCATCAGCCTTGTTCCGGGGATGCAGCGCGGAACTGCCACCCGCTTTCCGTGCGTGAGCGCATAAGAAATAAGCCGCCGTGTATCCACCTCGACTGCGCTTGATACATAGCAGATGACAGTGTGCGCCTTCTTATACTGCGGCAGACGGATGATGCGCTCAAAGAGCAGGCGGTCTTTCTCTGCGCGAAGCGCCGGGGACATCGCCTGACGAAGCGCACGCATCTGCGCGCGCAGTTCCTTTTTGTATATACGCAAATCTATTTTTGGCATTGAATCGACTCGCGCAGCTCGGATGCTGCCGATTCTCCTTTCCAGACACAGACAAGGCTCAGACCAAACTCGATGGCTGCACCGGCACCGCGCGCCGTGATGATCCTGCCGTCACGCTCTACCGCGGCTCCTGTGCAGGATGCACCCAGAAGCTCCTGCTCAAACCCCGGATAGCAGGTGGCGCGTCGTCCCTGCAATAGTCCCTGATGTCCGAGAACGGACGGAGCAGCGCAGATGGCAGCGATCCAGCAGTCCTTTTCCTGTGCTTTTTTCAGACAGCGCTCCACCAGCGGGGACTTGTCAAGATGGAGCGTCCCCGGCATACCGCCCGGAAGAATCACCATCTCCATATCCTCAAAGTCGAGCCCTTCCCCGTCGCTGTCTGCGATGACCGGAACATGATGTGCGCCGACCACTGTTTTTGTGCCGACCCCTACAGTCATCACCTGTGCTCCTGCGCGGCGCAGCAGGTCGATCGGTGCCATTGCTTCCACTTCTTCAAAGCCGTTTGCTAAAAATACATAGATCATCGTTGATTCTTCCTTTCTGTGTTTTTGTTAATCCAAGGTGAGCGCAAGATAGGCTTCCTGCTCTATGCCCTGATCCGGTTCCCTGAGCCAGCGGATCATGCCGAACGGATGCTTCTCGCCCTCCTCCCACGGGGGGAGTCTGAGGATCATCCGGCGTTTTCCTGCAAGCTCTGCAAGAAGGGCAAGGCAGTTTTCCCGCTCCTGCTCGTGGCAGAGGAATTCCTTTACAATGACATACTGTTTTCCCTCATGCTCCTGCGGCCAGCATGCGGCGCAGGCTGCTGCTTTTCCTTTGCTGCGAAGGAGGAAGAGGTGTCCGCCATAGTATGTGGATTCGCGGTCCGCATACTGATAGTGGCGCGGCTCCCAGTGGATGGCATCGTGCCCATGCAGCAGGGTGCGGCGAAGGGCATCGTATTCCTCCGCACGGTTCAGCGGCTCGATGCTCCATCCCTCACTGCGGCGCAGATTTGCCGCCCTTGCGATGAGGGCTTTTTGCTCCTCCTGTGCGATGCGCCGGATCGAAACACAAGAGCAAATATCAAACCCCTGCTTTTGATAGAAGGAAAAAAGACTCTTTTGTGCCGGCATCAAAACGGCGAAATCGGCACCCTTTTTCGCAAGGAGCTGGAGCGTTTCGCGCATGAGCTGTGTGGAAAGACCCCGCTTTCTGAATTCCGGCAGCGTTCCCACGCCGTAGATATAGTATCCCCTTTGAGTATGCGCCCCGTCGCCGAGGGAGCAGGGCAGCAGGCTCAGCGCCGCTGCCACGCGCCCCCCCTCAAGCAGGAGCTTTGTATCGAACAGCGGATACGGTCTGCCGAATGCAAGGTCAAGATAACGCTCGTCCGCATCGAAGCACTGCCGCCACAGGCTCATCAGCTGTTCTTTATGTGTAACATTTGCAGATATGAGATTCATCATTCATCCTCCGATTTATTCGGGTTCTTTTAAGGTAACGCAGTATTTTTTGAGCAGCTCGTCCGGCTGGTACGACATCTTTGCCTGACGCAGGTCTTCATCGCCGGTGTCATCCTCGCGGTTGATGCGCGAGAAATTGCTGCAGGTCCGCTCGGCAAACTGCTGGTTGATCATGGTGTAGCAGCCCGGATAGTTGAGGAACGCCTTTTCGTAGTGGACAACTGCCGTGTCCTTGTTGATGGCGCAGCCGATGGTGAACGCCTCAACCTTTCCGTTGACGCGAAGCAGTCCCCCTATAAGCTTCTCCTCCCAGTAGTGGTCGAATGCGAGGTTGAGGCTTTCGCGCTCCTTATCAAGGTCGCTTCCCGGCTGACATCCTTTATTTGCATACCACTGCACGCTCATGGCGTGGCACTCCCACAGGTTGTCCCGTGTGATCGGCTCGTATGCCCAGTCACAGTCGAGGCTGAGGAATTTTGAAATGTGGTTGCGCTTTTTGGAGAGCTTTCTCCCCTTGAGCAAGGCGAGCTTCTCCTGCGTATAGCAGTAATCGAAGGATGCCCTGTCCTCTTCAAAGTGGAATCGATCGGGGAACAGCTCCTCGAGGCGCTGCTTTTCCGTTTCAAGGATGCCCTGGAGCTTAAACTTCATGCCGAGCTTCTGAGAATCGCTGATGAGCATCTCCACGAGCTTTTTGCGGTCGCCCAGACCAAAGTAGTTATAGGAAAAGCTGCGGAAGCCGCTGCGCATGATCCCAAAGTTTTCCCACTGTCCGATCTCGGTGTTGTGTGCCCCTCTCCAGTTGTAAAGGTTCGAAAAGCAGTATTCTGCACCGTAAAATTGGTCCACTGCCATCAGGCGGTCGACCCATGTCTTATCTTCTATTGTTAAATCTCTAAATTTTATCATACTGTTCCTTTCGCGTTGCTGCCAATGTAAAAATTCAAAGCCATCTCCCTGTGCAAAGCACCCTGAGTCCTTGTTAGGATGCCCAGTGAAGAGGGAAATCAGTCTTCAAAATACTCTTTGACACAGTCCCAGATCTCGTCTGCGATCTCCTCCACGGAGCGCACCTGCATCCCGCGGCTGCACGGGATGACGCTCCAGCCGAATTTTTTTGCAGCGTAAAGCGCTGCCTCACGGCAGTGGAGCAGATACGCAAGGTTTGACTCGTGGATATCCTTTTTCCCTTCGTCGCCCCCGTACCGCTTAGAAAGCAGCTGGCGGGAAACCTCCGGCTCCATGTCGAGGTAGAGGACCTTCGTTGGCCGCGGAAGTCCCACCTTCTCATATTCAAGATCCTCAAGCCAGCTTAAAAAGCTGTCCCAGTTTTCGCGCGGTTCCTTGGTGGTCTGGTGTGCCATATTGGACGTGGTGTAGCGGTCGGCTATGATGGTGCAGCCGCTCTCCCAATCTTTTTTGTAATGCTTTTGAAAGGTCGCATAGCGGTCGACTGTGTAGAAGATGGAGGCGGCATAAGCGTTCACCTCGTCTGCCTGTCCAAGGTCGCCGCGCAGATACATCTTCACAAGCGCCGAGCTGTCGTCCTCATAATTTGGGAAGGACACCTTCACAGCGGGACAGTGCCGCTCTCTCAGGCGCTCCATCAATTTTTCTGCCTGTGTTGCTTTTCCGCTGCCGTCGAGCCCTTCGATCACCAGCATCACCTGCTTCATGCTTTCATCCCCTCTTTGTTACAGACCGCGAAAATATTCGCGCACCTGCGCTGTCTTGCCGCAGCACATTTTTCCCTCCGGACATGGTCCGCTCACACAGCCCGGTCCGGCATTGCGAAACAGGGTTGGAGAAACCTCCTTGACCAAACGCAGCATCTGCGTTGCCACATCGCGGATCTCCCACTGTGCGCGCTCGCAGCAGCGCAGGTGGAAAAAGTTCATCAGGCTCCTTGCGTTCATGGTGACGATCATCTTTGTTTCGCAGGCATTTGGGAGTACGAAGCGTGCATCCTCGATTGCCTTTTTTTCTGCGGCAGAATGTGCCGCCTTTTCGCTCATGCCCTCTGCCAGGAATTTGGCATAGTGCTTTTCCTCGAGAAGGTCCGCGAGCTTGTGGTAGGAGTCCACCGCCTGCTGCATCGCCTGCTCATATAGGCGTGCAGCCTCCTCGTCCTGTGCGATCTGCGGCGGAGTGACATACTGCATATTCTGCTCCTTCACATAGCGCTGGCTCTGCACGCTGAACGACGCGATGCGGTGGCGCGTGATCTGTGCGAGCAGCGAACGGGATACCCCCTCGATGCCGAAGGTGAAGGTGACATGCTCGATCGGGCTTTGATGTCCAAGATCGGTCAGTCGCTGCAAAAACGCTTCGGTTTTTTCGGGAGTGAGGTTATCAAGCAGGGTCGGGATATCGGATGCGCTGTAGCATAATTTTGCCGCAGCAGCGATATATTGCTCCGGGTTTGGGGTATGGGTCAACAGCAAAACCTGTGCCATCTGTGATCTCTCCTTTTTGTGATCCTTTACTCACTTATCTCATTTTATAGTCTAACTTAGTATACCATAGAATTTGTCGGGAATGAAGTCTTTTTTCAGAAAATCGCTGGTTTTTTGCCCTTATGTTTCATCATTGCGCCAAAATTCGCGGCAGATCAAAACCCCCTCTGCCTGCATATGGGCAAAGGGGGTTTTTGTTACAAATCCTATTGTTTGTTGGAGCGACGGTTCGCGGAGCCGCGCTTTACATCGCCCATCACTTTTTTCAGATCGGACATTTTATCGTCGCTGGTCTGTTTGAATTTACTCATCATATCCTCGAAGGAAAGGTTGTTGTCCTGTTTGCGTGGGTTCCACTCATAGCTGCTGATGCTTTGAGGGTCGCATGGTTTGCTGTCAAAGCGCGGTCTGCGCTGGAACGGTCTGCCCGAGCCCTGACGCGGACCACGGTCGCCGCCCTTCTGGTCGCGGTTTCCAAAGCGCTCTGCGCCCTTGCGGTCGCCGCCCGGACGTCCCTCGCCCTGCGGTCTTTGCGGTTTTGGGAGTGCCTTTTTGATGGAAAGGCTGATTTTGCCTTCCTCGGTCACGTTGATGACCTTTACCTTAACCTCGTCGCCCTCTTTCAAAAACTGATTGATATCCTCCACATAGGTATTGGACACCTCGGAAATATGTACCATTCCCGTCTTACCATCCGACAATTCTACAAACGCTCCAAATTTTGTGATGCCGGTCACTTTGCCTTCCAGGATCTCTCCGATTTCAGCCATACGATCAATAAATCCTCCTTGAATTTTCTTTGGGAACACATCCCCGGAAATCAGCTGCCGGAACTATCGATATAAACATGTTCGTCCACATACCCATAGCCATATTGTTCAAACGCAACACGCCCCAGGTTGTCATCCTCATTTCCGACCTCCAGCTGCCGTTCCATATCTTTATTTATATCCTGCTGCTGTTGGATCAGCGTTTCCAGCGATTGAAGCTGCGCTTCCTTATCCGTGATGTTTTTTTGTATGGAAACAACCTTTACGGCGCAGAATAATACAAAGCACACAATAACAAAGCTCATAAAGCTGTCCTTATTTTTCTTTTTTCCTGCCATCCACTCACCCCAATAAACCAAGCACTAATCTGAGGACGCTTTTTTAGTCTTTCTTAGATTATACAATAGGATGGCATGTCGTTTCAAGGAGAATTTGCGATTCCTGCAAAGTTTTTTCCGTATTTTTTCCAAAAAACGGAGAATCGAGCGAAAAATACTAAAAATTTTTCCAAGGAGCCGTGCAATCGGTCTTAGGAGCCAGCGGCTCAAAAAGCGCAGCACCCCGTCTGCCGCTTTGATGACGATTTGACCCATCGTGAAAAAATAGAGCACCCAGCCGAGGATCTCCCCCACAAGGATAAAGGAGCGCACCTCCCCCTGATTGACAAAGAGCATGAAGCGCAATGAACACCACGCAGCCAAAACAAAGTAGAGAAGATCCTCTGCGCTCACCAGCCATCGGGGGCTGGGAAGGGCGAGGCGCAGGATGCGGAAAAAATCAAACAAAACCCCCAGTGCCGCCCCAAGCAGCAAGGACAGCAGGAAGCACTGGGTTTGATGTGCTACCGAGATCCCCACGGCGGCTACCGGAACAGCTTAGACAAAAAGCCACCCCGAACCGGCTCCTTGTCGGAATAGGACAGCGCGTCGATCTCCCCCTCCACGAGAAGCTCCCCGTCTGCCACGTCGATCTTGTTGAGATGCAGCCCCTCTCCGCGGATGCTCAACTCCCCAAGATCGGTACAGACAACGACCTCCTCCTCGTCAAAGCGTTCGATGTCGGTCACACCGGTGACAGTCAGGGAGCGGCGCTCCTCCATGATGAGGTTGTGTGGTGATTGTGTAAATTTTTTGTCTTCTGTCATTCTTTCGTTCCTCCCATTCTTTTTCGATGGTTTTGATTCCATCCTATGCGTTTCTTTTTGGGAGTATGTCAAAATCGGAACAGACTGCCATTTTTTTCGGATTCACAAAGAGATTGAACAAGGCACCTTCTTGTGCTATAACATAGTTAATGGATGCTAACTATCAAATGAGGGAGCAGCTCCCATTTTGATGGAGCATCGAATTGTTGTGCAAAACAACGAAGGGAAGTGTACCTCATGTCAAAATCAGAATCGGATTTTCAGGAAAAAGTGATGTCCCGCTTCTTTCGCGGGAAGGGCATCTTTAAGCCCCTCAACACAGGTCACATCGATGAGCGTGTGAGCTGTGTGCGCGAATATGCAGCAAACATCTATTTTTATACAAAGGGAGAAACGACCATCATGGTCGATGCCGGCTATAATTACGACCGCCTGGAGGAAAAGATGCGCTGGCTTGACATCAGCCCCTGCGATATCCGCCACATCCTCATCACCCATCAGGACACCGACCATGTGGGTGCGGTGGAGGAGGACAGTGCACAGCTGTTTCAAAACGCACAGCTCTATCTCGGCAGCATCGAAAACCGCTACCTCACCGGCGAAGCGCGCCGCAAGGTCTTTGGCGGAATGAGCACCCTCCCCCGCGTCCTCATCAACAACCCCATAAAGCTTTTGGAGGACGGCGAGGTGTTCTTCATCGACGACATCAAGATCGAGTGCTTCCTTGTTCCGGGGCATACTTGGGGGCATCTTGTTTACCTGCTCGACGATGCCTACCTGTTCATGGGCGATACGCTCTGGCTGGGGGCAGACGGCGGTCAGAGCTTTCTCAATGTACTGGCGGAGGATAACCGGCTTTCGAGAAGGTCGCTCGCGGAGCTTTTCGAAAAGCTCAAGCGGCGTGCGATTCGCCCCATCCTCATCACAGGGCACACCGGATGGACGGACGATTTGGAATTTGCCTTCGCCCATATCGACCGAAGCTGCAACGCATGGGTAAAGCAAAAACCGCACGACCCCAACGCCCCGTATGATTCCTATGACGAATCGGATGACATCGAGGAAAACGCAAGGCATCGGCGGCTTTTGAAGGCGACACAGCTATAAAGCAGAAACAGGGAGGAGCGTTTTCACGCTCCTCCCCGTTTGGGATTATTTTCTATATTTTCGTTCGATCTTTAGGACATAGACTATCATGCACGCAAGCGTTGCAAAAACCGTCCCTAAAATGGTGAGGAGCGGGAGTGCCGAGCCTTTTTCCCCCAGCAGGAAGCCTCCCAGAAGGAAGAGGATCGCCCCATAGGCACACCAGAGCTTTCCGAGTGCGTGGTTATAGCGTTTTGCATCCTTTACGGGGAACTGCTCTGCATTTGCCCAAAATCCGAAGGGCTTTGGGTCCTCTTTTTTGCTGCACAAAAGATACAGCCCCAGCAGCACAAATCCCAGTGCAAATGCGCTCCAAACAAGAAATGCAATCATTCTGATTTCCCCTTGCGTCCTCCCGAAGTCTACATCTTTCGTCGTTAGCGGTGCTCACCCAAAAAGCCCAGCACCACTGCACCGGGTCCCGAATGCGAGCCGATGCCGGGACCGATGAAATTCATAATAAAGCGTTTGATGCCAAATTTTTCTTCAATCAGCTGTGCAACATACTTTGCATCCTCAATACAGTCGCCGTGTGTGATAAAAACGGTGTCGTTCTGGCTCAGGAAGGAGCCGACACAGCGCTCCATGCTGTTGACGATCTCGCACAGTGCCTGCTTTCTGCCGCGCACCTTGCCGCACACCACCAGTTCTCCCTTGTCATTGAGGTGGAAGATGGGCTTCATGCCCATTGCAGTCCCCAAAAAGGAAGTGAGCTTTGATACACGTCCGCCGCGCTGGAGGTGTCCGAGGTCATCTACAATGCCGTACAGACAAAAATGCTTGATATTGTCGCGCACCCACTGGCGGACCTCCTCGATTGCTTTGCCCGCCGCTCTCAGACACTGTGCCTTATGGACGATCAGTGCCTCGCTCGCCGTACCGGACAGCGAATCGATCACATAGATCTTGCGCTCCGGGAACTCTTCCTGAAGCTCCTGCGCTGCCAGACGCACGCTGTTGTAGCTTCCGCTTGCGGCAGAGGTCATGGCGATATGTAAAATATCCTTGCCCTGCTCCAGCCACGGCTTGAAGCGGCTGTATGCCTGCTCCGGGTTCACCTGCATCGTTTTGGGAACAAAGCAGTCGCGCATCTTCTGATAGAATTCCTGCGGGGTCTGCTTGCCCGGATAACCGGGGCCGTAGGTTTCGTTGTCGATGGTGTAATAAAGGGAGAGCGTTTCGATGTTATGCTCCTGCATATACTCCTGCGGCAAATCCGCCGCATCGGTTGAAATAATAAAATCCTGCATCCTTGATACCTCACTCAGAGAATTTTCTATCGAAATTTCTTCTTTTTCTTGATGGATTGATCCTGTCCGGGGTGTTTCCCCACAGGATATACGATGTAGTATACCGTAATCCGTCCTGTTTTTCAATATATAAAATGTAACAATTATTACTTTTTTATTTATCTTTTCTCGCCCATGAAAAAGACAGCCAGTGTTCCGCAGCCTGCATGGGATGCGATGACAGGTCCAATAAAGTTGATGAGGGTCACCTTGCACAGGAGCTTCTGCTCCAGCAGCTCCTTGAGAAAATGCGCTTCCTCAAGGCAATCTCCGTGGCTGATGAAGATTTCTTCCTCAGCTGTGTTGTATTTGCCGATGCGCTGCTGCACGCAGTCGACAAGCGCTGTAATGGACTGTTTTCTTCCGCGCACCTTCGCAATCGGGATGAGCTTTCCCTCCTCATTGATGTGAAGGACCGGCTTAATACCGATCATGGTGCCGACTACGGCACTCGTCTTGGAAACGCGTCCGCCGCGGTAAAGATGGTTGAGATCATCCACAGTGAAGCACTGGCAGATGTTCTGGCGGTGAGCTTCTACCCACTGTGCCACCTCCTCCATCGTTTTTCCCTCATCGCGCAGGTTGAGCGCCTTGTGTACGAGCAGCCCCTGTCCCAGCGATGCACTCAGTGTATCCACCACAAGGATCTTGCGCTCGGGGAATTCCTCCAGCAGCTCCTGCGCTGCGATGCACTCGCTGTGATAGCTTCCGCTGAGTCCCGAGGAAAATGCCAGATACAGCACATCCAGTCCCTCCTGCAAATAAGGGCGCACCGTGTCCTTCATCTGCTCGGGATTCACCTGCATGGTGGTGGGCAGAGCGCCCTTGCGCATCTCGTCATAGATGGTCTTTTCGCCCAGCTCCTCCTGCCAGTTTTCCCGGTATTCTTTCTCGTTGAGTAAAATTGTGAGGGCAGTTTGGGGGAGATTTCTTTTTTGAGTATATTCCAATGGCAAGTCTGTGGTATTGTCTGAAATAATGATATAGCGATTCATGGCACTTCTCCTCTTACATCTTGATTTTTTCTATGGTCGGACAGAGGAATTCTCCCCTGCCCCACAATCATTTCACCTTCATTATACCAAGATGTCCGCGTATTTCCAATCGATATTTTGGAATTATGAGAAATTATTCTTATTTTTTGCATGAGAATACAAATTTTTTCCACGTTCGCGCTCCAAAACAGCGATTTGATCGGCAATCCGCTTAAAAATCGGGGACGCCACCTGACCGCCGTATTCTCCCCCTTCCACAAAGACGACCATCGCATACCGCGGCTGATCGGCGGGGAAAAATCCTGCGAACCACGCATGGACGATCTCTTTTCCAAATTCGTCATACGTCCCCGTCTGGGCGGATGCTGTCTTTCCTCCGGCTCCGCCGAGCTTTGGCTTGCCGCGTGTTCCACTTCCCTCTTCCACAACGCCGATCATGAAGTCCTGCAATTTTTGTGCGGTGTCCTTTGAGAAAATGCGGTTTTTTGCAAACTGCGCCTCCTCACGCAGAGTGATCCCGTCATCCGTCCATCCCTTCACCAGCCGGGGTGTCACACTGGTTCCGCCGTTTGCGATGCTGCTCACCATTGCTGCCACCTGAACGGGCGTTGCCATCAGCGTCCCCTGTCCAAAGGAGAGGTTTGCCAGTGCAAGGTCGTTTGTGATTTCCTTTACCTTCGGGAGATTGCCCGACGCGGAGAAAACGCCCGGAGCAAACAGGCTTTCCTTGCCAAAGCCCATTGCCTCCCCCATTGCAATGATGTTTTCGGCACCTGTTTCCTTGCCCAGTGCAATGAAATAGGGGTTGCAGGAATCTTCGATTGCTTCCTTCATCGCGACAGCGCCGTGACCTGCCCAGTTGTGGCAGCGCACCATGCGCCCGTCGATTTCCACACCGCCCACACAGGTTACCGAAAAATCGGGTGTGATGCCTTTTTCGAGGGCAGCCGCCGCCACGCACAGCTTAAAGGTGGAGCCGACGTTGTAGCGGCAGAAGGCGCGGTTGAGAAAGGGGGAATCTTTATCGTCGAGCGATTTTTCCACTTCGTAGGGTGAAAAAGTTGGCATACTGGACGACGCCTTGATGTCCCCGTTTTGCACATCCATCACCACCACAGCCCCCTTTTTGATCTGCTGCCTTGTCACGGTATCGACGATCTCCTGGATTTCCCGGTCGAGCGTCAGCATCACGCCGCACTCAGGCGGAGCGCTGTTTCCACGCTGTTCACAGGGGATGCTGTCGAGCGGATTGCGCACAACGTCCACCCCATAGCGCACCGATACCTCCTCCCCTGCTGCGCTCAGCTGCTCCTCGAAGGCGCGCTCGATGCCGCTCACGCCCTTCCCCTCCCGATCGAGGTAGCCCAAAATATGAACAGCATTCGGATGTGAGCCATAGCGCGAATAGATGGGCACACTGAGGATGCCAAGGGATTCGATGGGGGACTTTCCCACCATGCACAGGAAGGGAACGCCCTGACGCAGCTGCTCGAGCACCTCGGTGCGATCCGGTCCGACGATGGCTTCTGCCAGTGCAGCGGCAGCCTCCGGCTGCGGCGACACAACGGCAGCATATTCCTTTTCGCGGTCGGTCATGCGCTCGCCGCGGCAGTCGTAGACTGCGCCCCGCGTGGTGGCAACATCCACCGTATAGGTACTTTGCTGTGTTGCCGCCCGCGTGAGGTCCTCACTGAAGCAAAGCTGATACACACGCATCATCACGCCGCAAAACAGCACAACCATCGTAAGATAGAGTGCGATGATTCGTTTTCCCATAAAAAAGCACCTCCCTTCCCAGCAGTATGGGAAGGGAGGTGCTTTTTTATTCTATGATTTTACCGTTATTTTATGTACTGTGCGCTGCACATCTCGTAAACAAGGGTCGTGCGCTCATCGAGGCAAACGATCGTCACCTCTTCGAGCTGATCGTCCTGCTTGAGAAAATCGCCGATGGTCTGCACTGCAACCCTTGCAGCGATGTTCACCGGAAAGTGGTATTGCCCTGTGCTGATGGAAGGAAAGGCGATGGTTTTTATCTTTTCTTCCACTGCCTTTTGAAGACAGCTGCTGTAGCAGGCTGCAAGCTGCCCCGACTCTCCGCGGTCCCCTCCGTACCACATCGGGTTCACGGTATGGAGGATTTTCTGCGCAGGAAGATCATACCCATCTGTTATCAGAACACCGCCCGGCACACAGCTTTCATAGCGGCCGAGCGCTCGGTGCAGCTCCTCCCCTGCCTTGGAAAAGATTTTTTCGCTTACACTTCCAGCACTTTTCAAATCCTCGGTGATTGGGTTTACCACAGCCTGCGCCGGATATTCTGTAATGTCGCCCACTTTGACCAAAAAGCGTTTCATTGCGTGTCCTCCCCGATTTCTTCTTCGCTATCCATCATAGCACAAACAAAGCAATTATTCAAGATACTGGGCAAACTCTCTCATTTTCCCCTATATCTTGTGTTTTTTCGACGATTTGATGCAAAAAAGGCTGTACCATCCCGTACAGCCCCTTCGCTTTTTTCTGTTATCCTGCCTTGTGAAAGAATCTGCGGCGCAGGATGTGAACATACGCATAGGTGATGCGTCCCAGTGCCAGATCAAACACGACAAAGACAAGGTTCCCCATCAGCCAGGTCACAAGGAGGGTAAATTCCCCAAAGGTGCCCATCTCCTCCAGAATCTCTGTCAATCCAAAGAGATTGATGATGATCCAGTAGCTTGCGAGGATGCTGATGTTAAAGACCGCAAATTTTGCCGCGATGCGCAGAAAACGGTATTTGATCCGTTCCAGCACACCCTTGACGATGGGATAAAACCCGAAAAATCCGATAAACATCATGGCAGCCTCCTTGTCGGGGCACATGAAGAGCGACAGCAGCGAAACTGCCGTATAAACCATGGCAGCAGTTGGGCGTCCCATCTCCACCACCACTGCCACAAGCACGATGCCTGCCATCGCCGGCAGAGCAAAGGTTGCAAAGGGGATCATCCCTGTCATAAACATCAATAAAAGGCACAGGGCTGAGGTCAAGCCTCCCACAGCCACCTGTGTGCTCTTACGCATTTTCATAAAATAACGACCCTTCTCTTTGGTACTTAGCAGCAGCGGATCAGATCTCCACCCATGCACTCGCAGCAGCAGTCGGCACAAAACAGCGTGCTGAAGACATCACAGCAGTCACAGCCGCCTGTAGATGCTGTGGTGTAGCCCCTTGTTTGATAGGGATTTGCTGTACCGCGCTGCCACATCATCTGCTGCAGGGCAGCCTGATACTCGCTGTTTGAGGGGTTGAGCTGACAGGCTCTTGTAAAGTATTGCAGCGCCTGCTCCAGCCAGCCCTTGTTGTAGAAGATGTTCCCCTTGAGGAAATACCATTCTGCATCGCGCCCGCTCTCCGGCACACCGTCCAAAAGCTCCTCTGCCTCCACGATGCGCCGCTGCATGATCAAAACACGGATATCCTGAAACTGCGCCGATCCTTGCCGTGTGTTTTGGTAGGTGTGGTGCGCACTTTGTGCACCGCCCTGCGAAGAACGGCGGCGCTCACGCTGAATGGTATCGTATGCTTCGTTGATCTGCTTCATCTTTTCCTGTGCAAGGTCTGCAAGCGGATTGTTGGCATAATTATCAGGATGGTATTTGCGTGCCAAGTTTCGATATGCTATTTTGATTTGCTCCTCTGTTGCATCCGGGGCGATCCCCAATATTTTATATGGATCCATACATCCTCCCTATAACTCCTCGTTTGTTGTTTGATTCCCTTTCTTTTTGCACAGCCTGTCAACAGCATCCTTGAGCCCCAGCTCCACCACATTGGAGAGGATGCCCTCAAACATCCTGACATCCACAAGCTCATAGGCGCGCCAGATCTCCGCGATGGTCATGTAAAGCGAGGCAACCGCCTGCTCCTGCGCCTGATCGGGGCTTTCGGTATAGCGAAAGGGATTATAATTGTTGTTGTGTATATCGTCCTCTAAATCGTCGAGGGCATCCATGAGATAGACCCACCGCCCCAGCATATAGCCCATCCTCCTCAGCGCGCCGCGCCGGATGGGATCGTCCGACAATTCTTCCAGCACTGCCTCCAGGATCTTCCCTGATGGCTCGCTCGCCTGATCGACACACGCACAGTGCGCTTTTTCAAGCTGCGCCTGCGCCTGCATCTGCTCGCACACCACCTGTGCGATGTGCGGCTCTTTGCTCTGCGCCTTATGAAAGGCGCGGCGCGCAAAGGGGAGCGCCGTCAGGCACAGCAGCTTTTCGAAAAAGCCTCCATCCTCCAGATTGTCAAGCAATTTATAATACAGCAGGATGGTGGCTGAAGCTGCCGCACGGTCGAGGCACTCGTTTTCCATACAGACATTTCGGCGTTTGAGCGGATGTGCAATGCACCGCTCCTGGGTAAAGCGGACAGCCTCCTCCTGCACTCCGATGGACAGGAGCGCAAGAAAGGCAAAGTCATAGCTCAGGGTCATGCGTACAAACGGACCGTACACCCTGCCAAGCTGTTTGCACAAGCCGCAGTAAACGGCGGAATATGCTTCTTTTTCCTTGACCTTCAGCTCGAAAGTACAGGGCTTAATATATCCAAACAAACCATTTTTCCTCTTTCATTATAATGTTCCATTTTACTATATTTCCGCTGGAAATTCTTAAACATTTTGTAAATACGGCATCTGCTTGTACCGGAAGATTTTTTTAGCCCTTTAAAAAACATCCTGCGGAAAATCCGCAGGATGTTTTGCAATTACTGATCGATCGATTAAAACAAGGAAAAAAGCACGTACAGCCAATGCGCTGCAACCCCGGCACACAGCCCGCCGATGGTGTGGCTGAAAATTGCCTTGCTTGTCAAATGAGGGCATTTGAGGCTATCCATCATTGCCACATGGGTACTCAGATAACCGCTCCAGCACATGCACATCGCAGTGAATACGGCGATATCGTTTCCGGTTGCGATGCCTTCTGCCACCATCTTCGGCACAAGACCGATTGCAGCACCGGCGGCACCGAGTGCAGTGATCGGGATCGCCACCGCCTGCGGACTTGTGAATCCGAACAGCGGACGCAGGAACATCTCGATCTTCTTTCCTACTACCGGCAGGAACCCGATCCCTTCATAGGCGGCACCGGTATAGCTCCCGTCAGCAGACGGACCGTTTGTAAGCATCATAACGATGGAGCAAATGATCAAAACGCCCGGAATGATGGCAAAACCCATCGATACACCCGATTTTCCGCCTTCCAGCATTGCGGACATGAAGCGGGAGCCAACACCGCCCGGACGAACTACGCGGTAATCCATGCGGACATTCTGCTGGCTGTCGTCCACTTCGCAAAATTCCTCTGTGCCATAGGCTTTTGCGCTGAAGTACAGCATGATGCGTACACTGACGATACTGCCCACCACAGCACCGAGGTTTCCGATGAGGGCTGCTTTTACAAAGTTCTCTCCGCTTGGGGAGGGAATGCCCATCATAAAGGTGGTGATGATCAATCCCATGCCAAAGGCGGTGCCGATGTTGGTGAGGGCAGGAAGCTGATATTTCTTAAAATAACGGCGGAATCCCTGGTCATCCGCAAGAGTGAGGATCGCGGGGTTATCCGAAAGATAGGTTGCGATGATTCCGATGACGCTTGCTCCCGGAAGACCGTACAGCGGCTTCATCAAAGGAGAAAGGATCATATTGATGATGGCAACGATACCGAATTCCGTCAAAAGTGCAGAAATGGCACCTGCCAAAACCGCAATCGCCATAATGTTGAACACAGTACCCAATAAAAGCTCATACGCTGTATTCATGAGGGTGTTCATCATGTTCACAACGCCCATTTTTGCGCCTAAGACGCTAAAAAAGGCTAAAAACAACCCCATAAAAACAAAACTTTCCGGACTGACAACCTTTTTCATCTTCACACTGGAAGAAACCTCGACCTGATTTTCCATAAACGGAATTCCCCCCGACGAACTGATACTGTTTCACTGCGGAAACTATCGGTATCATAGCATAATGATATATAAAATTCAATTATATCTTTTCCTTTTTCATTTAAATTGATGAAGATGGTGCTTTTCTATGCCTATTTTTGGAATTATTGATGAATAATTTTCTATAGTATATGAAACCGTGTGCAGAAAAATAATCGAAAAACAAAAAACAATTCGTTGTTGTTTGTTTCGGTTTGTGGTAGAATACAAGGCAGCATTATTGTTAGAGCTGCAAGCTTTGGATCATCCAGTTTGTTTCAAAAGGAGAACTGCATCATGTCAATCTTAAAGATAAAGCGAGTACACGAAGCGGCGCAGATCCCGCGCCGCGAAACACCCGGAAGTGCAGGACACGATCTTCGTGCCTGCATTTCACACGATCTGTGCATCCCTGCGGGAGGGACTGTAAAGGTCCCCACCGGCATTGCCATCGAGCTTGAGAGCAGCCACTACGTTGCAGTCATCGCTGCAAGAAGCTCAATGGCTGCAAAATACGGGATCACGATGGCAAACGGCATCGGGGTCATCGATTCTGACTACCGCGGCGAGCTTGCCGTGCTGCTGCACAACCATTCGAATACCGATTTCATCGTCCGCCCCAACGACCGCATCGCACAGCTCATCCTCTTTCCGGTGGAGCTGCCGGAGCTTGTGGAAACCGATACGCTCACAGATACCGAGCGCGGCGAGGGCGGCTTTGGCTCGACCGGACGTGCATAAAGGAGGATTTGTATGAAACTGATCCTCGCTTCCCAATCTCCGCGCCGCATGGAGCTTTTGCGCCACATCACAACAGACTTTGTGACGGAGCCTTCCTACGCAGAGGAATCCATTCCGGACGGCTTTACCCCCGCTCAGGCGGTGCAGTTCCTTGCACAGGCAAAGGCACATGAAGTGGCACAGCGTCATCCCGATGCGCTTGTCATCGGTTCTGACACCGTGGTGAGCATCGACGGGAAAATCCTCGGAAAACCACGGGACAAGGAACACTGCATCGCCATGCTGCATCAGCTCTCCGGACGCGTGCATGAAGTCTACACGGGGGTTTCGATGCAGTATCACAATGAGGCGGAAACCTTTTACGATGTCACACAGGTGGAATTTTATCCACTCTCCGAGGAGGACATCCTGTGGTACGCAGGGCTCTCCGAGCCATACGACAAGGCAGGCGGCTATGGCATCCAGGGCAGGGGATGCCTTCTTGTGCGGCGCATCATTGGAGACTATTACAATGTAATGGGTTTTCCTGTAGCGATGGTGGCGCGCAGACTCCGCCCCCATTTTTCCTTCACTGAGTAAGGTTCTTCCAATATACAAGAACGAGAATAAGGCGGTGTGACCCAATTGGGTCACACCGCCTTATGTTTTATCCGCGCACCTGTTTTCCGTTGACAAAGACGCGCTTTGCCCTTGCAGCGATCGTCAGGGGATCTTCCTCGAACACCACCAAATCGGCATCCTTGCCCACCTTGATGGAGCCGACCCGATCGTCGATCCCGCAGATTTCTGCGGCATAGAGGGTGATCGCTCGAAGTGCCTCCATTCGATCCATCCCTTCGCGCACGGCAAACGCTGCGCTGATGGGCAAAAAGCCGATGGGAAGCACGCTGTAATCGGTGCAGATGGCAACCGGAAGCCCCGCTTTGTTCAGAATCGCCGGGTTTGCATCAGTGGCATTGGTAAGCTCTGGCTTGCTCCTTGTCGTCATCAGCGGACCGCAGACAATGGCTGCCCCTTCCTCCGCCAGCTCCTCTGCGATCAGATGCCCCTCCGTGCAGTGGATGAGCACATAGTCGAGGTCAAATTCCTTTGAAAGGCGGATCGCCGTGAAGATGTCGTCGGCACGGTGACAGTGAAAATGCGCCTTGAGCTCCCTCTGAAGCACCGGGATGAGCGCCTCGCACTTTGCGTCGTATTCGGGCGGATCGGTTTCGCCGCTCTCGTCGTTCTGCGCCTTCTCCACGTTTACGAGATACTGCTTTGCCTTGCGCAGCTCCTCGCGGATGAGTGCGGCGATTGCCATGCGCGTCATGGGGGCTTCCGATTTTTCGTTGTATGTATTTTTGGGATTTTCTCCGAGGGCAAATTTCATGGCAGCCGGCTCGCGCAGCACCATTTTATCCACCATGCGCCCGTATGTTTTGATGGCGCAGAACTGCCCAGCGATTGGATTGGCGCTTCCTGGACCTGTCACAACCGTGGTGACACCGGCATCGAGCGCCTCCGAGAAGCTGCGGTCCTGCGCATTGATAGCATCGAGTCCGCGCAGATGCGGCGTGATAGGGTCGGTCATCTCGTTTCCGTCGTTGCCCTCAAAGTCGAGCCCCTCTTCAAAAATCCCCATGTGACAGTGGGCATCCACAAATCCAGGGTAGATGGTCTGCCCGCTCAGATCGAGCACTTCCTCCCCCTGCACATTTTGGGGACATTGTTCCATCGTCCCTACTCCGTGGATTTTTTCCCCTTTGATCCATACATAACCCTGTTCGATTGGTTCCCCTTCCATCGGTACGATGGCTGCATTGACTAAAATCATCGCTTTCCTCCATGTCCTGTTTTTTCATAGCAAACGGCACAGCCTATTTGCAGACCATGCCGTTTTTCTTTCTGTTAGAGTGTTAAAATCTTTATAGAATCTTCCTGCGCAGTCACACGAACGACCGTCGGAGGATTGGATGCCGATTCCACCAGCTTTGTGCAAAGCGGATCTTCCACTTCCTTGCGGATCACCTTGCGCAGGTCGCGCGCACCGCCCTTGTGTCCGTATGCATGATCTGCCAGAAGATGGAGCGCTGCATCCTCGTAGTCGAATTCGATGCCTTTTTCCGAAAGCGGTTCCTTGAGCTCGTCGAGCATGAGCATGGCGATTTTTTCAAACGACTCCTTCGACAGCGGATCGAATACCACCACCTCGTCCACGCGTCCGAGAAATTCGGGGCGCAGGAACTGGGACAGCGCACGCATTGCCTTGTCGCGCGAGATATCGCCCTCCGTCTTGTTGAAGCCGAGTGCGGTGCTTCCCTCCTCGCTGCCTGCGTTGGAGGTCATGACGATGACGGTGCTCTCAAAGGACACGATGCGTCCCTGTGCATCGGTGATTTTTCCTTCATCCAAAATCTGAAGGAGGATGTTCATCACATCGGGATGCGCCTTTTCGATTTCGTCAAAGAGCACGACGGAATACGGGCGGCGGCGCACCTTCTCGGTGAGCTGTCCTGCCTCGTCGTAGCCGACGTATCCGGGGGGCGCACCGATGATCCGTGCGACGGAATGCTTCTCCATAAATTCGGACATATCAAGGCGGATGAGCGGATTTTGTGCATCAAAGAGCTCTTCCGACAGCACCTTGACAAGCTCTGTTTTTCCCACACCGGTGGGACCTACAAAGATAAAGGAAGCCGGGCGGCGGTGCTTCGTGATCTGCACGCGGGAGCGTTTGACTGCCTTTGCCACAAGCTCCACGGCTTCGTTCTGTCCGATGATGCGGCGTTTGAGCGCATCTTCAAGCCCCGAAACACGCTGGAGCTCGGATTCCTTGATCTTGCTTGCCGGGATGCCGGTCCACAGCTCGATCACCTTTGCGAGGTCCTCCTCGGTCACCTTCATGCCGAGTGCCTCCGGCTCCATCTCCTTGAGCTGGGTGGTGAGCTGGAGCACCTTCGATTTATTTTCTGCGAGCTTCTCATAGTCGATGTCCTCGCCCTTTTGCTCCTCGGTTTCGATGAAATCCTTGCAGGCAGTGAGCTCACGGTTTTTCTCATCGTATTCAGACAGGCGCACGTTGCGCAGGGAGGCGCAGGAGCACGCTTCATCGAGAAGGTCGATTGCCTTATCGGGCAGGAAGCGGTCGGAGATATAGCGCTCCGACAGGGTGACTGCCTTTCTTGCGATTTCGGGTGTCACCTCCACGCGGTGGAATGCTTCGTAGTATTTTTTGATGCCCCCGATGATTTCGATAGAATCCTTGATGGTTGGTTCGTCCACCTTGACCGGCTGGAAGCGGCGCTCAAGTGCAGCATCCTTTTCGATGTGCTTGCGGTATTCATCGAAGGTCGTCGCACCGATGACCTGGATCTCTCCGCGTGACAGTGCCGGCTTTAGGATGTTCGCTGCATTCATGGAGCCTTCGGCATCGCCCGCTCCCACAAGGCTGTGCACCTCGTCGATGAAGAGGATGACGTTGCCCTTGCGTTTTACGTCCTCCAAAAGTCCCTTGACACGGCTCTCGAACTGTCCGCGGAACTGGGTCCCTGCCACAAGGGAGGTCAAATCGAGCAGGTACAGCTCCTTCCCCTGAAGCATCGCCGGAACGTCCCCTTTCGCAAGGCGCTGTGCGATGCCTTCTGCAACGGCAGTCTTGCCGACGCCCGGTTCCCCGATGAGGCAGGGGTTGTTTTTCGTTCTGCGGTTGAGGATCTGCATCACGCGGCTGATTTCACGCTCTCTGCCAACGATCTGGTCGATTTTGCCGCTGAGGGCTTTTTCGCAGAGATTTTCGCAGTGGGCATCGAGAAACTTAAATTTCTTTTTCTCCTTGTCCTTTGCCTTCTTTTTCTGAAAGAACTCTTTTTCTTCCTTCTTTTTATCTTGTTCGGAGGAGTTTGCACCGCTCATGAAGCTGCTGAACAGATTTTGCAGGGCAGGCAGCTGCTGTGCGCCGCCCATCTCGAAGTCGTCCTCATCGCCTTCACTGTCCTCGTCGGGCAGGATGCCGTCAAAGGTATCCGCCAGTGCCATCATCTGGTCGTTCATGGCATCCAGCTCTTCGTCGCTGATGCCCATTTTATCAAGCATATCGGTCACCTGATGAATGCCAAGCTCTTTGGCACATTGGATGCACAGTCCTTCGTTCACCATTTCCCCGTTTTCTTCCCTGCCGATGAATACAACAGCCATTCTTTTTTTACAGCGGGAACATAACATATTTTGATTCATTGCGTTGTGTAACATTCCTTTCGTTCGATGATCTGATCTATTTGAGTCTGATTTTGTAAAATTAAATTTGGAGATAATTGGAACCGTTCTCTATCAGTATAGCATTTATTCTGCCGCAGAGTGTGAACTTGTTGTGACAGTTGCTGTTTTATTGCAAAAACTTAAACGGATCAAACTGATAGATCCAGCGCCAAATGTAGGTATCCATGATGATGCGCTCGTTGAAAAAGACAGGGGGCTTTGAGATAAAATAGAGTACAAAGCGCGCTGCAAGAGCGATGAGATAGAGGTTGATCCCGCCCTGCAAAAGCCCCAAAAGCCCACCGAGAAAGCGGTCTGCTGTGCGGATGACAGGCAGGTGGCACACGCCGCCCACCACATTGGATGCCTGATGTGCAAAAAAGCTCAAAATCGAAAAGGCGATCAAAAACAGGATGATATGGATAAATCCTGTAATGGCAGGACCGATCAGCTCCTGCTCCAGCACGACTGCCGCATTCCCCATAGAGGAGGAGAGCTTCCCCTCCAGATGGGTCAGGTCCGAAACCTGAAACAGGTTGCGCACCACCAAAGGAAGGGATGCGCTGGCGCGCTGCAAATTATCGACAAGCTCACTCAAATCAACGGAGCCCATCAGGTTCTGCCGCAAAAATTGGAGGGTGCGCTCCTGCAAAAACATCGAATAGATCAATGCAGAGCCGATTTTGCCCACAAAGAGCGCTCCGAAAAACGCGGCGATGTGTCCGAGGATATTGGTGATCGTCTTGGCAAAGCCTTCCTGCGCACCTCTCGAATAAGCCATCAAAAGCAGGATGACTGCTGCAATATCATAGATAACTGGGATAAACTGTACCATCATGCACTCCCTTTCTCACTGTTGTCTGTGTGCTATAAGCCGGGGTCCTGAGGTGAGATCCCAGACGAGTCGGTCGGCGGAACGGTCGGTGCATTCTCGCCCTCTGCGTTGGAAGGTGCTTCTTCCGGTGCGCTGCCCCCCTCATCGGAAGGTTCTTCCTGTATGTCGCCCTC
Organism: Oscillospiraceae bacterium; assembly: GCA_020024285.1. GTDB lineage: Bacteria > Bacillota > Clostridia > Oscillospirales > Ruminococcaceae > Negativibacillus. Next base: position 26,570 of record JAHHTZ010000006.1, read on the forward strand.
TTTGTCAGAAGTCTCTTCCTTCTGTGTAGTGTCCTCGTCGGAAGGTTCCTCCTGCACATTGCCTTCCCCATCGGAAGGCTCTTCCTTCGGCACATCCCCCTCGGAAGGCGGCTGCTCCTGGATATTCCCCGGTTCTTCGTGATCCGGCACGATGTCGCCATGGGTCACACGGTCATCGGACTGCACCTGCTGCATGCGCACGATCTGGTCGTTCGTGATAGCGTAGATGCTGCGGCCGATGGGCTGCATATCGTAAAGATATTCCGATTTTTCTTCTACAAGGTGCTTTCCTGTGGCAAGGTCGATCTGATAATAGTGGTTGCCTGCGAGGACATAGGCATTTTTTCCGTCCGCCTTGAGCTTATGGATGGTGCCGTTGATCTGCGTGGAGGCACGCTTTGTCATGTTGCTGTTGAGGATGACCATTTCGTACCCGCTCATCTGACGATAATCCCCCAGAAGGAGCACCACCGCCTGTGCAGAATTATGGAAGGCGGCAAGCGGCTCGGACTTATAGTCAAATTCTCCCAGCAGCTTGCCCTTGTCGGTACACAGGAAGGTCCCGCGGTCGGTGATGCCCTGGATGCTCGTTTCGTCTGTAAAGTCCAGCGAGCAGACAAACGCATCCTCAAATATGCGCTGTCCCACAAGGTCCCCCTTGTAGTAGAGGAGCATCTCTGTCTTGATGATGCCGTCCTGCGTAAAAATCGCACAGACCGCCAGGCGATCTCCGCTGGGGGAAAGTGCGAGGTTCGTGATGATCTTATCCGAATAGTTCCAGGTATAGCGGACCTGATTGTTGCGCCCATAGACCGATACCTGTGACAGGTAATCGTCGCTGCGCGTCGCAATGGCAAAGCCCCCCTTGAGCGACACCGCCCCCGTATAGATGACGCGGTCGGTCTTGCTGTCCACGATCGGAGTGTTTTTACGGTAGAGCGCATAGGACTTCGAGCCTTCATCCACCATCAGCATCATATCGCCTTCAATGTTTATTTGCGGGCTTGCCATTTGATGCTTGACCTCAAACACCTTGCCGCCCCTGTTATTATACATCAAAAGGTCGGTATCGTTGACAACGACGAGCAGCCCGTCGAGAGAATACATCCCCTTCGTTTTGCCGCCGGGTGCGTCAACGGGATAGCCCGAACCGCTTTGAAACTGCTGAAAAAACGACTTCGGTCCGCCGTAGGGGTCATGATTCATGAAATAGGAAAGCACAAAGGTAACAAGCAGGATGGCAGCAACCAGGATGATCCCACGGATCATGCGCTTGCGCTGGCGTTTTTTCCGCACCTCGTTAAAATCAGTAATCTCTGCCACTTTGACACATCCTTTATTTCTCGAAATCGTTTGGGTCGTAGAATACACGGTTGAGATAAAGCCCCCACGCAGGCGCCGTTGCACCGGCACGGGAACGGTTTTTGGAATCAAGGATCGCAGGGATGGATCCCGGTGCAATCGAGCCGCCTGCGATGGCAAGCAGCGTCCCTACCATAATCCGCACCATGTTGTACAAAAAGCCGTCGCCCTCCACATAAAAGATGACCTCCTCCCCCTGGCGCACCACGCCGCAGCGGTAGATGGTGCGCACCATGTCGGTCACAGACGTTTTTGCGGCACAGAAGGCGGAAAAATCGTGTGTGCCCACAAAGTCCTGCGCCTCGCGGTCGAGCATCGGGACATCGAGCGGATATTTGTATTCATACACCGCCTTGTAATGGAAGGGGTCCTTGCTTTGGGCGTTGTGTATCCGATATTCATACCGCTTGCCCTTGCAGTTGTAGCGGGCATGAAAATCGAGCGGCACTTCGATGCAGTCCCGAACGGAAATATCGGGCGGAAGCTGGTTGTTGAGTGCCGCAACGAGATTTTGACAGGGGATTTTGCACTCTGTTTTCACGCTGACGCAGAACATCTGAGCATGGACCCCGCTGTCGGTTCGGGAGCAGCCCTTGATGTCGTCCCGATTGCCCATCACGCGCTCCATCGCATCCTGCAGGGTCTGCGCGACGGTGACAGCGTTTTCCTGCACCTGAAAGCCGTGGTATCTTGTGCCGAGGTAGGAAATGGTCAGCAATAAATTTCTCATGGGTACGCTCCTTATAAAAATAAGCTATTGAAGCAGAACATTGCACCACAAAACGAGGGCGATCCCGCCGATCATTACGGCAAACGCCACCCAGTCACGAAAGCTGAGGGTAAGCTGCTTCATGCGTGTCCTGCCCTCGCCTCCGCGGTAGCAGCGGCATTCCATCGCCATGGCAAGCTCGTCGGCACGGCGGAAGGAGGATACAAACAGTGGGATCAAGATCGGGATGAGCGCTCTTGCGCGCTGCATCAGTCCGCCGCTTTCCAGATCGGCGCCGCGCGCCTTCTGCGCGCTCATGATCTTATCGGTTTCTTCGATGAGGGTCGGGATAAAGCGCAGAGCAATCGTCATCATCATGGAAAGCTCGTGAACCGGCACCTTGATTTTTTTGAGCGGATTCATCAGACGCTCGATGGCATCGGTCAGCTCAATGGGAGAGGTCGTATAGGTCAAAAGCGAGCTTCCCGCGATCAGGCACAGGATGCGTATCGACATCAAAACGGCAAGCACCACGCCCTCTTTGGTGATTTCGATAAAGCCAAACGAAACAAGCACCTCGCCCGTCACAAAGAAGATATTGAGGATGGAAGTAAACAAAATGACGGGAACGACCGGCTTTAAGCTCTTTCGCATCATGCGAAACGGGATGTGCGACACCCCGTACAAAATAAGCAGCAGCACAACACCCACAAGGATGCTCAGCGGATGGGATGCCACAAACAGCAGCACGATGTAAAGCAGGGTCGCGATGATCTTCATGCGGGGGTCCATCTTGTGGATGAAGGAATCCCCGGGGAAAAACTGTCCGATGGTAATCTCTTTAAGCACGCGGTTCCTCTCCCTTCAAAATACGCAGCAGCTCCTGCTTTGCGCCGTTGACGGTATAAACATTGGGGCTGACGGGATAGCCGCGGCGGGCAAGCTCTGCAAAGACCTGTGTGATCTGCGGAACGGCAAGCCCGATGGAGCAGATCTCCTGTGCGCGGGCAAACACGTTTTCCACAGTATCGTACATGCACACCTTTGCGTGGTTCATCACAAGCACCTTGTGTGCAAAGCGCGCCACATCCTCCATGCTGTGCGACACGATCATCACAGTATTTCTTTCTTCCTGATGGTATTCCTTGATCTGTCCGAGGATGCGGTCGCGCCCCTTGGGGTCAAGCCCGGCGGTCGGCTCGTCCAGGATGAGGACCTTCGGCTTCATCGCCAAAACTCCTGCGATGGCAACGCGCCGCTTCTGACCGCCCGACAGCTCGAAGGGCGATTTTGTGAGGATCTCCGGCGGAAGGCTTACAAAGGAAGCCGCCTCGTGCACGCGGGCATCCACTTCTTCCGGGGAAAGTCCCATGTTTTTCGGTCCGAATGCGATGTCCTTGTAGACGGTTTCTTCAAAGAGCTGATACTCCGGATATTGGAACACCAGTCCCACCTTGAAGCGGATCTCGCGCAGCTTTGATTTGTCCGCCCAGAGGTCCTCCCCATCAATGTAGATTTTCCCGGAGGTCGGCTCAAGCAGACCGTTAAAGTGCTGGATGAGGGTGCTCTTGCCGGAGCCGGTGTGTCCGATGACGGCGAGCATCTCCCCTTCTTCGATTTTCAGATTGATATTGTCGATCGCCACTTTCTCAAACGGAGTGGACTCCGAATAGACATGGCGGAGGTTTTCTGTTTCAATGATTGCCATAATGCGCCCTTGATCCTTTCGTTAGTTTCCTGTTGCTTTGGCTGCTTTTCGCTGTGCCTTGCGCTTTTGCGCGGCGGTGCGCTCGATGAGCTTGGAAAGCTCGTCCACACATTCCTCCACGGTAATGGCATCCATCGGCATGGGGAATCCGGCGCGGTTCATCTCATAGGCGATCTCGGTGGACTGCGGTACATCCAATCCCACGTTTTTGAGCATCTTGACATGGGAAAAAACATCCTTCGGTGTAGAATCGAGGATGATGCTTCCCGAATCCATCACCACAACGCGGTCGCACTGGGCGGCCTCGTCCATATAGTGGGTGATGAGCACCACGGTGATGCCGTGGTTTTTGTTGAGGTCGAGGATGGTCCGCATCACTTCGGTGCGCCCTTTCGGGTCCAGCATGGCAGTCGGCTCATCGAGGACGATGCACTGGGGGCGCATCGCGATGATGCCTGCGATGGCAACGCGCTGCTTCTGACCGCCCGACAGACGGTGCGGTGCATGTTTTTTGTATTCGAGCATGTCCACGTCCTGCAAGGCGCGCTCCACCCTTGGGCGGATCTCCTGCTGCGCAACACCGAGGTTTTCGAGTCCGAAGGCAACGTCCTCCTCCACCACAGTGGCAACGATCTGGTTGTCGGGGTTCTGGAACACCATCCCCACCTTCTGGCGGATGTCGTAGACCTTTCCTTCCTCACGGGTATCCATACCGTCCACGAGGATCTGTCCCTCATCGGGCACAAGAATGGCGTTAAAGTGCTTTGCGAGGGTGCTTTTCCCAGAGCCGTTGTGCCCTAAGATTGCCACCATTTCGCCTTTTTTTATTGTCAAATCGAGATTTTCAAAGATACGCACCGGATAGGGATCTCCATCCATCGAATAGCTGAAGCTGATGCTGCGTGCTTCTATAAAATCATTCATTCCTTTGTGGAACCACCTTTCTTCGTTTTCTGTTTTACCGGGTATTCTTTCCTGTCCGTTTTCCGTGCAAAAATGAAAAGGAAACAATATCCGGCTCCTGCGCCGCCGATCGGCAGCGCAGGAGGGGATCAGCCAAACCTAAGTATACAAAAATACAGTCGCAAAAGAAATAGATAAATTATAAATACGGGAAAAATCGAACCTATTTTTCCTCCCAGATGGCGGTGCTGCCGCAGGGCAGGACAAAGCCTGTGTTCGTCACGGGGAGCCCGATCTCCGACGAGGAGAGTACACCCTTGTATTTTGCGCCCACGGTCACGCCGAGGATGTATTCCATGACAGACGGGGAAAGCCCTGTTGTGTAGGAATTGAGCAGGAAAAAGAGCGGACGGTCGGAGAGCACCTGCACACACAGCGCCACAAGATCATAGATCTGTTCTTCGAGCTTCCAGACCTCGCCGCCGGGACCCCTTCCGTAGGACGGAGGGTCCATCACGATGGCATCGTAGCGGTTGCCGCGGCGGATCTCCCGCTCCACAAATTTTTTGCAGTCGTCCACGATCCAGCGGATGGGCTTTGCATCGAGCTTCGAGAGCTGTGCGTTGTCCCTTGCCCACTGTACCATCCCCTTGGAGGCATCCACATGGCAGACCTTCGCCCCCGCCTCGGCACAGGCGAGCGTTGCGCCGCCCGTGTAGGCAAAGAGATTGAGGACGCTGATCTCGCGGTCTGCGCGGCGGATCTTCTCCGCCATAAAGTCCCAGTTCACTGCCTGCTCCGGGAAAAGCCCTGTGTGCTTAAAGCCGGTCGGGCTGATCTTGAAGCGCAGAGCACCGTATTCGATGGTCCACTGATCCTTGTTCATCGATTTGATGTCCCAGCTTCCGCCGCCGGCAGCCGAGCGCTGGTAGCGCGCGTTTGCCTGCTTCCACTGTGCGCCCTTCGGGGTATTCCAGATGATTTGAGGGTCGGGACGGGCAAGGATCACATCGCCCCACCGTTCGAGCTTCTCTCCCCCGGAGGTGTCGATGACTTCAAATTCCTTCCATTTATCTGCAATTCTCATGATTGATACGCTAACCTTTCCTCAATGATTTGTGCGATGGACTGTGCTGCCTTTTGGATCTCGCTTTGATCCTTTCCCTCCACCATCACGCGGATGAGCGGCTCTGTCCCGGAGGGGCGCAGGAGGATGCGTCCGTCCTCGCCCAGCTGTTTTTCCCACTTTTTCACTTCCTGCTGAACGCCTTCGTCCACCTGCACTGCTTTTTTCATTTCTTTGTTTGCACGGACGTTGAGCATCACCTGCGGATAAACTGTCATGACGGATGCTGCCTGTGCAAGGGAGAGCTTCTTCTCCTTGAGAAGGTGCAGAAGCTGAACGGCTGTGAGCTGTCCGTCGCCGGTGCTCAGATGCTCCTTAAAGATGATGTGTCCCGACTGCTCTCCGCCGATGAGATAGCCGTTGGTTCGCATATTCTCGAGCACATAGCGGTCACCCACCTTTGTGATCTCAAGGTTGATGCCGTGTTCCTTTGCAAAGCGGAAGAGCCCCATATTGCTCATCACAGTGACCACTGCTGTGTTGTCCTTGAGCTTTCCCTGCTCCTTGAGATAGAGGGACATCATTGCGATGAGCTGGTCGCCGTCCACGAGCGTACCGGTGTGATCGACTGCAAGGCAGCGGTCCGCGTCGCCGTCAAAGGCGATGCCGAGGTCGCATCCCTGTTCCACCACCTGCTTTGCAAGGAGGTCGATGTGGGTGGAGCCGCAGCCGTCGTTGATGTTCGTACCGTTTGGACTGTTGTTGATGACCATAGCGTTGACGCCGAGCTGGTCGAAGATGCGCGCCGCCGTTCTCGATGCGGAGCCGTTGGCGCAGTCCACGAGAATGTGCATCCCGGAAAGGTCGCCGTCCACCGTATGTATGATGTGCTGGATGTAGCGGTCCACCGCTTTGAAGTCCTCGCGCACCGTTCCGAGCTGGTCGTTCCACTTCACATCATACGGCAGGACGTGGTCGAGCACGATCTCCTCGATGGCAAATTCCTGCTCATCGGTGAGCTTATACCCCTCGGAGCCGAAAATCTTGATCCCGTTAAATTCATACGGATTGTGGGACGCCGACAGCATGATTGCACCGTCTGCCCCCATCTCCTTGACAAGATACGCCACCGCAGGCGTTGGCACAACGCCCAGAAGCACTACATTTGCCCCCACGGAGCAAAGCCCTGCCGAAAGTGCATTGAGCAGCATGAAGCGAGAGATTCGGGTATCGCTTCCCAATAAAAAGGTTGGATGTTCTTTGCGTTTTTCCTGCGCCACAACCATAGCGGCAGCTCTGCCGATATCCATTGCGAGTGTGCAGCTGAGTTCGGTATTGGCAATTCCGCGAACACCGTCTGTACCAAAAATTCTTCCCATAAAGATCCTCCTTACGTTGTGGTGCTGTTGTTATTCTTCATCAAGCAGGCTGAGCTGCTGTGCATTTGCTGTGTCAAGCTCCCTTGGGCGCGGCATTTTGAGATGGTCATATGCCATCGCGGTGACACAGCGTCCCCGCGGGGTGCGCACCAGGAAGCCGAGCTGCATAAGATACGGCTCACAGACATCCTCGATGGTGACGGTTTCTTCTCCCACGGCGGCGGCGAGCGTTTCCACGCCGACGGGGCCGCCGTTGTAGTTTCGGATGATGGTTTCAAGGATTCTGCGGTCGTTGGAGTCGAGCCCCAGACGGTCGATCTCCATGCGCTCAAGCGCAAGATCGACGATCTCCTTTGTGATGACCCCGTCGCCCATGACAAGGGCAAAGTCCCTTGCGCGCTTGAGCAGGCGGTTTGCGATACGCGGCGTTCCTCTACTGCGTCGTGCAAGCTCCAAGGAGCCGCTCTCCTCGCAGTCCACCTCCAAAATCTTTGCGCTGCGGCGGATGATCTGCCCCAGCTCCTCCGGACGGTAAAGCTCCAGACGCAGGATCATCCCGAAGCGGTCACGCAGCGGAGAGGTCATCTGTCCTGCACGCGTGGTCGCCCCGATGAGGGTGAACTTGGGCAGGTCGATGCGGATGGAGCGTGCGGACGGACCCTTTCCGATGATGATATCGAGCGCATAGTCCTCCATCGCAGGATAGAGGATCTCCTCCACGGAGCGAGAAAGGCGGTGGATCTCATCGATAAAGAGGATATCGCCCGGCATCAGGTTTGTCAGCAGCGCCGCAAGGTCGCCCGGCTTTTCGATGGCAGGACCGGATGTCACACGCAGGTTGACGCCCATCTCGTTGGCAACGATGCCGGCAAGCGTCGTCTTTCCGAGTCCGGGAGGACCGTACAAAAGCACATGATCCAGTGCCTCCTTGCGCATTTTTGCGGACTGCATATAGATACTGAGATTTTCCTTTACCTTTTCCTGACCGATGTATTCACTCAGGGTCTTAGGGCGCAGAGAACCTTCCACATCGTAATCCCCGGCGGTATATTCCGGCGTGACGATCCGGTTTTCAAAGTCCATTTCCTGTTCTTCCAGCATGGTCCTCTCTCCTTTCGGCTAAAAGTTTTTCGATAATTTTTTGAGCGCGGTGCGGATGATGCTGTCCACCGGTTCTTCCTCGCTACATCCGGCAACCGCCTGCGCCGCCTCGCTCTGCGAATAGCCCAAAACGATGAGGGCGGACATCGCTTCGCTCAGTGCCCCTGCTCCTGCGGACTGCTCCATTGTCTGCGCCACCGATTGCGCCTGCGCCGAAAATCCGGCATTTTTCATCTTATCCTTGAGCTCCAAAAGCAGACGCTGGGCAATCTTCGGTCCGATGCCCTGCGCCTTTGTGAGGCTCTTGTAATCTCCCGAAACCACCGACAGCGCGATCTGGTCTGGGGTCATCTGGGAGAGGAGCGCAATCGCGCCCTTGGGTCCCACGCCCGATACCGAGATCAAGAGCTGAAAGCAGTTGCGCTCGCCCAGGGTGGAAAATCCGTAGAGCGTCACCCCATCCTCCTTAACGTGCAAAACGGTGTACAGCATCACCTCACTGCCGACAGGCGGCAGCTGGTTGAGGGTCGAGAGCGTTGTGAAGCAGTGATAGCCCACTCCGCCGCATTCCACCACCGCCTCATGCGCCGAGGTATAGATGAGGGTCCCGCGAACACTATAGATCATATCGCTTCATTCCTTCCAAACATTCTATTGCAGCAGCTTATATTTTTCCAAAATACTTTTTTGCAGCGACGAGCCGGAGCAGTGTGCATGGCAGACTGCTAGCGCCAGTGCATCGGCGGTATCGTCAGGCTTTGGCACCGCGCGCAGCTTGAGGATGGAACGCGTCATCTCCATCACCTGCTGCTTCATCGCTTTTCCGTATCCCACCACCGCCTGCTTTACCTGCGGCGGCGTATACTCGTGGATGGAAAGCCCTGCATGGCTTGCGGCAAGCAGGATGACCCCCCTTGCCTGTGCCACATCGATGCCGGTCGTCTTGTTGTTTGTAAAATACAGCTTTTCGATGGATAAGCATTCCGGCTGATACTTGCTGATGACGGAGCACATATCCTGATAGATCGTTTCAAGGCGCTTTTCAAACGGCATCCCTGCCGGCGTTGTGATGGCGCCGTATCCGTGCACGCTAAAGCGTCCGTGCACATATTCCAATACCCCCCAGCCAACGATCGCATAGCCGGGGTCGATTCCTAAAATGACCACGATTTCCTCCTGTGATGCGGGTCTGCCCCTGCTGCATCAAATCAAAAAATAAAAAATGGCGCACTCCCGCATAATAACAAGATTATATCATAAACCGTCGGCTGGAACAAGAAAAACCACGTCGAATCCCCTCAAAACTTTCTTTGAACAAGGTGCACAGTGCTGTATAAAAATAAGGTGGGTCGTGTTGCCTTTCCCCTATGGTTGTATTATAATGAATACGGTTTTACAGTAGGCATCCTGCTGTAAAAAGCAACGAAACATGAGCTTCCGCCCTTTGGCGGTGAAAGAAAGGACAGCGAAAAATGGAACAGATTTTTGAAAAAACCATTGCCCAGATCCGAGAATCCTTCGGTCTGGCAGGCGGTATCATGGTGGCGGTAAAGGACGATAAAGTCATCGCAAAAGAATGCTTTGGCGAGGCAGACATCAAAACACACCGCCCAATCGACAGCAAAACTATTTTCCAGATCGCATCCTGCAGCAAGGCATTCACCACAATGGTGGCAGGTCAGCTATGCGATGAAGGAAAGATGACCTGGGATACCCCGGTAAAACAGCTGATGCCGCAGTTTCGCATGATGGATAAATATGCAGAGGAACACGTTACCCCGCGCGATATGGGCTGCCACCGCACCGGGCTGTGCCGTCACGACGTGATGCGCACCTTCGTGCGCGAAGACCGTGCCGATCTTGTGCGCCGCATCGCTTACTTTCCGCCTGCATTCACCTTCCGTGAAAAATACAGCTACCAAAACCAGATGTACGTGGCGTTGGGCTATCTGTGCGAACAGCTCACCGGAAAAACCTGGGAGCAGCTTCTCAAAGAACGGATCGGGGAGCCGCTGGGCATGGATATGTACTTCCGCGGTGTCGATTCGATGGAAGGCAAAAACGCTGCCCTGCCTTACGCTCAGAAGGACGGGACCCTCTTTGAAGTGCCGGAGGTTGTCGGCAAAGCAAGCAACCCATGCGGCGGCCTTTACACAAACCTCGACAGCCTTGAGCGCTGGATCCGCATGCTGACCCACGGCGGCGAGCTGGACGGCAAACGCATCATCAGCCCTGAGGGCTTTGCAGAGCTCATCAAGCCAAATGTCTGCATCCCCGGAAAATCTGCTCATCCGCAGGAGCTACAAAAATCCTATGCCCTTGCATGGAGCACTGCTGTGTATAAGGGTCATCCGATCGTGTTCCATTCCGGCTCCACCGACGGCTTCAACTCTATGGTCGGCTTCTTCCCAGAAGAAAACGCTGCCTTTGCACTCTCCGTCAACACTGTGGACACTCCTGCCTACAACTGCTTAAAATACATTCTCTGCGATATGCTGCTCGACGATGTACAGGACGATTACTCCTTCCTCATCGAACAATATCAGCGCTCCGTCAACCTCGGTCCGGACTACAGCGAGGAAGAAAAGGTGGACCTCCCGCTCTCCGAGGAGGAATCCAAACGCTTCTGCGGTCACTTCTACAATCCGGGCTACGGCACGATGGAATTTGTCTACAAGGACGGACACCTCTGCCAGCTCTATGGGCTGACGGAAGAAGTCTTCAACCGCGTGGGCGACGATAAATTTGTTGGCTTTGAGGTGATGGACACCCGCACCTTCCGTGCAAACTTCACTGAGGACGGCAACGTTTGGATGCGCCTTTCCACAGACGCTGTTTGCCCGATCTTCTTTGAAAAGGTTCAGTAATTTTACACGATGTAAAAAGTCATCCGCCGAAAGGGGCGGATGACTTTTTTATGCTCTCCTAAAAAAACGCTCTCTCTGTCGGAATCTTCGCACAGAAAGAGCGTTTTTTGTTTCAGTCGTTTTGTTGTTTCTCCCTTTGAGGGGGATTTTTCTTAAATCGTAAAGTCCCTCGATGAGGTTTTGCCATCCTCGATGAGGAGCGTGAACAGCTTAGACATCAGAGGGATGTAGGTCATAAGAAAAACCATCAGCGCTGCTGCGGCAACGGGCTTTTTGTGTTTTTCCGCTACCGTAAGTCCCAGCAGGACCCCCACCATGCAGGTGCAGGTTTTCAGCAGGGAGATGGTCTTCCAGTCGCTGCTCTGCACAAATCGATCGATCAAACGAAACAGTTTTGTCATATTGGTGCCCCCTTTTTTTGTCCTATATCTTTGCTTTATCTCATTGTAACACAAATTATGAAAATAGAGAAGCGTTCATTCCAAAACTTTTTGGAGAATTTGTCTAAAAGAGGCTCATCTGGCTGCTTTCGGGCATATCGCCCAGCGCGCCGCACTCTTTGAGCATCTCGACAATGGAACGCGACACGCCCCCACTCGAAATTAGCTCGTCCTGCGAGATGAATTCGCCCTTCTGTGCCGCCTCATAGATGCTGTTGGCAGCCGTTTCACCCACACCCTTGAGCGAAACGAACGGCAGACGGATCTTCCCGTCCTCGATGAGATAGCGCAGCGAATGGGAGCGATACAGGTCCACGGGGAGAAACTCAAAGCCGCGCTGGAGCATCTCATAGGCGATGTGCAGCGCATCATACTGCTTTTTCTCCTTGTCGGTAGCATCCTGCCCCTTTGATTTGAGCTCCTGCATCTTGTATTTGACCATATCCTTGCCCTTCATGACGGTCTGCGCGTCGAAGTCCTCGCCGCGCACCGTGAAGAGCGCCGCATAAAACGCGAGTGGATAGTGGATCTTATACCAGCACAGGCGGATCGCCGCGATGACGTAGGCGGCGGCGTGTGCCTTCGGGAACATATACTTGATCTTAAAGCAGCTGTCGATGTACCACTGGGGAACGTCGTGCTCCTTCATCGCCTGAATGTGTTCGGGGGTCAGCGCCTTGGTCGCCTTTCCCTTGCGCACGATCTCCATGATCTTAAACGACATGCTTGGGTCCACCCCATGATAGATGAGGTAGAGCATGATGCTGTCACGCGTACCGATTACCTCCGAAATGGTGCATTGACCGCTCTTGATGAGGTCCTGCGCATTGCCGAGCCATACGTCCGTACCATGGGACAGACCGGAAATCTGAAGCAGGTCGGAGAATTTCTGCGGCTTGCAGTCGAGCAGCATCTGCCGCACGAACGGGGTACCCATTTCGGGGATGGCAAGTGTGCCTGTTTCGCACATGATCTGTTCCGCTGTCACGCCCAGAGCTTCGGGGGAGGTAAAGAGGCTGTACACGAGCGGATCACTGGTATCCGCATCGTTGACATCCGTACCGGTGAGGTCCTCCAGATGCTTATAGAGCGTCGGAACATCGTGTCCGAGGATATCGAGCTTGAGGATGGTATCGTGCAGGGAGTTAAAGTCATAGTGTGTTGTGACGATATCGGAGTGGATGTCGTCCGCCGGATGCTGTACAGGGGTAAAGTCGTAGACCTCGTAGTTGTTCGGCACGACCACCATGCCGCCGGGGTGCTGGCTCGTGGTGCGCTTGACGCCGGTACATCCAATGGACAGGCGGTTTTCCTCCGCCTTATGGAGTGTCTTGTCCCGCTCCGAGAGGTAGTTTTTCACATAGCCGTACGCCGTCTTGTCCGCGATGGCACCGATCGTTCCCGCCTTGAAAACGTGGCTGCTTCCGAAGAGCTCCTCTGTGTATTTGTGCGCCTGCGCCTGATATTCGCCCGAAAAGTTGAGGTCGATATCCGGCGATTTGTCACCGTGGAAGCCGAGGAAGGTTTCAAACGGGATATCGTGCCCGTCCCGCTTGTAGGGCGTGCCGCATTCCGGACAGTTTTTGGGCGGAAGGTCGAAGCCGGAGCCGACCTCACCCTTTGTGAAGAATTCGCTGTGCTTGCAGTTGGGGCAGACGTAGTGCGGCGGCAGCGGATTGACTTCCGAGATGCCTGCCATGATGGCGACGAACGACGAGCCGACCGAGCCACGCGAGCCGACAAGATAGCCGTTGCTCACCGACTTGTGCACCAGCTTCTGTGCGATGATGTAAAGCACCGCAAAGCCGTGCTTGATGATGGAATCAAGCTCCTTCGAGAGGCGGTTTGCCACAAGCTCCGGAACAGGATCGCCGAACATCTTTTTGGCGTTGTCCCAGCAAATCTGCTTGAGCTCCTCCTCCGCGCCGTCGATGGTGGGGGTGAAGGTGCCGTTCGGGAACGGGCGCACCGGCTCGATCCAGTCCGCCACAAGGTTTGTGTTTTCCACAACGATCTCATACGCCTTTTCGGGCGGCAGATAATCAAATTCCTTGAGCATTTCCTCCGTGGTGCGCAGATAGAGCGGAGGCTGTTCGTCGGCGTCCTTATATTTCTGCGCCGCCATCAAGATGGCGCGGAAAATGGCATCGCGCTTGTGGAGAAAATGCACATCCCCTGTCGCAACAACGGGGATATTGAGGTGGTCACCGAGCTTGAGGATGGTCTTGTTAAAGTCGATGAGCTCCTGCATGGAGCGTACAATTCCCTGCCGCAGCATAAACTCGTTGTTGCCGAGTGGCTGGACCTCGAGATAATCGTAAAACTTTGCGATGCTGCACAGCTCGCTCCACGATTTTCCTGCAAGGATTGCCTGATACAGCTCCCCTGCTTCGCAGGCGCTCCCGAGGATGAGCCCCTCCCGATGCTGGATGAGCTCGCTTTTCGGGATGAGGGGCTTTTTCTTAAAGTATTTGAGGTGCGACATGGAAATGAGCTTGTAGAGATTTTTAAGCCCTGTGTTGTTGCGCACCAGAATGATCTGATGGGAGTATTTGAGCTTGGTGGGGTCGTTCCCCCTGAGGACGCGGTTGATGCTTTGCAGATCGTCGATCTTCTGATCGGCTTTCAGGATCTCCATCATCTTGAGGAAGATCCTGCCCAGAACGCTTGCATCGTCGCAGGCGCGGTGGTGGTTGAAGTCGCCTGCATTGAGGTAATCTGCCACCGTGTCGAGCTTGTGGTTTTTGAGGTTCGGGAACATGGAGCGCGCCATCACGAGTGTATCGACGTAGGTATTGTGAAATTCCGTGTTGCTGCGTCGGTACGCCTGACGCAGAAAGCTCACATCAAATTCCGCATTGTGCGCAACGAGAACGGCATCGTCGGAGCAGAACTTTCTCCACATTTCGAGCGCCTGTGCTTCTTCGGGTGCATCCTGCACCATCGCATCGGTGATGCCGGTCAATTCCACAACCTTTGGCGGGATGGATTTTTTCGGATTCACAAGGGTGCTGAACGTATCGACGATCTGTCCGTCGCGGATCTTCACTGCACCGAATTCGGTGATGCGCTCGCTGGAGGCAGAAAGTCCCGTCGTTTCCAGGTCAAAGACGATGTACTCGCCCTCAAAGCCGCGCTGTGCCTTGCCCTTGACTGCCATCACCATATCGTCTACAAAGTAAGCCTCCACCCCGTAGATCATCTTGAAATCCGTCCATTTTTCGGAAAGGTACATCGCCTCAGGGAAGCCCTGACACACGCCGTGGTCCGTGATGGCGATGGCGGTATGACCCCAGTCGTGCGCCGTATTGACAAGGTCGGTCGGGGAGGACATCCCGTCCATCGTGGACATATTGGTATGAAGGTGCAGTTCCACACGCTTGACGGGTGCATCGTCCTTCTTCTTCCCCTTGGATACTTTTGTAATGGAATTGGGGCGAATGGTGACATCGTTTTCGTATTTATCGAAGGCAGCGTCACCCTGTACGAGCAGCGTATTGCCCACCTTCAGTTCGTCGATTGCATCCTTCTTGTCGGATGCAAGGATGACCTTGAGGGTATTGGAGTTTTCATAGTCGGTGATATCGATGGAATAGATTTCCCACTTTCCGTCCTTGGAGGTGGTGGATTCCTTGCGGATGATATCGCCCCAGACGGTGACGCGTCCGCTCTCCTGATTCACTTCCTGCAAGGAGATGGGGCGCTCCTTGATGGGTTTTCCCATCAGGACCACTGCGGAATCCTCTACAAACGGCAAGCCCGTGCAGTCGAAGGCGAGCGGCTTTGGCGCTGCATCCTTTCGCTCCTTTTTCGGCTTGTCCTGTGCAGGAGGCAGCACTGCCGCAGCAGGCGCCGCCTCAAGCTGCTTTTGAAATTCGGGGCAATTTGTATCCATCGCCAGCACTCCGCCGAACGATACATGCACCGAGCGTCCGAACTCCTCTAAAATAAGCTGCTCCATCGCCGTATCACAGCCCGACTGATGGATCATCTCATAGCCGCCGTGCTTGAGCTCGATGGTAAGCTCGTTGTCGCAAAGCTGCGTCTGACAGCCCTCAAAAAATCCGTTTGCAGGATAACCCTTCCTGCGCAGGGTAAAGAGAAGGCTGTCGAGGTACGATTCGCAAAACTGCTCCGGGCGATATTTCGTTAAAATGGAAAACAGGCTCAGCTCTGCCTGTTGCATCAAAAAATGTTCTACTTTGCAAAGTTTTATACGGCTGAGCAGCTCGGTCGGCTCGATGGTGACGGATACTGCGCGCTTCACGCGGTCCACATCCACCGAGCGCACTGCCGACTGCATCAGCGCATCGGGTCCCTTTTCTTCGAGAAACGAACCAAAGACCTGTCCAAAGGTTCCCAAATTCTCACATTCCTTTCTTATGTATCAAGCTGCATCCGGTCGATTTCTTTGAGCAGTTCCTCCAGCAGATTTTCTTCGGGAACCTTTCGCAGGATCTCCCCTTTCTTGAAAAGCAGTCCGCAGCCGTCGCCGCCTGCAATGCCAATATCCGCTTCGCGCGCTTCCCCCGGTCCGTTGACGATGCAGCCCATCACTGCAACGGTGAGGTTCTTCGGGCAGTCGCGCAGCGCATCCTCCACGCGCCCTGCAAGGGAGATGAGATCGATCTTCGTCCTTCCGCACGTCGGGCAGGAAACGACGTTGATGCCGCTTTGATGCAGCCCAATCGCTTTGAGGATATCCTTTGCCGCCGCGATCTCCTCCACGGGGTCTGCCGTCAGGGAAACACGGATGGTGTCCCCGATGCCGTCGCACAAAAGCGAGCCGATGCCCACTGCCGATTTGATGAGCCCCATGCGCGCGGTACCTGCCTCGGTGACACCCAGGTGCAGCGGATAGCTGCACTGCTGTGCCGCAAGGCGGTAGGCTTCGATCATCGTTGCGACGTTGGAGGATTTGATGGAGATGGCGATTTGATCGTAGTCAAACCGTTCAATAAGGTGCACATGATAGAGCGCACTCTCCACCAGAGCCTGCGCCGTCGGAGCGCCGTATTTTGCCAGGATATGCTTTTCGAGGGAGCCGCTGTTGACCCCCACCCGAATGGGAACACCGTGCAGGCGGCATGCATCCACCACCTGCTTTACACGGCTGTCGTCCCCGATGTTGCCGGGATTGATGCGGATCTTGTCGATCCCTGCTGCCACTGATTCGAGCGCAAGGCGATAGTCGAAGTGGATGTCTGCCACCACTGGCATTGCTACCGCTTCTTTGAGCTTCGGGATCAGCCCGACCGCCTCCTTGTTCGGGATGGCTGCACGGATGATCTGACAGCCTGCCGCTTCCAGACGCTTTGCCTGTGCCACGCTCCCCTCCCAGTCCTCTGCCGGAGTATTGAGCATGGACTGGATGGACACGGGGGAATCTCCGCCTATTTTCACGCTCCCCACCTGTATTTGCAACGACCTTCTTTTCATGCTTCTGCCTCCTTTCCCTATCCTCGGATCAATCTCATAATATCGTTAAAGGTAACAAAGATCATCAGACCAATCAAAAGTGCCATGCCTGCCGCATGGACATAGCCCTCGTACTTCGGAGGGACCGGTTTGCCGCGCACAGCTTCGATGAGCAAAAATGCAAGGCGTCCGCCGTCCAGCGCCGGAAGCGGCAGAAGATTGAACACCCCGATGTTGATGCTGATGAAAGCGATCATCATCATGAGCTGATTTGCCCCCATCGATGCCGCATCCCCGATGGCGCCGCTGACCCCGATCGGACCTGCCAGCTGGTTCATCTTGTACTGCCCTGTCACGAGCTTTACGAAGGAACGTCCCACCTCTTTCACCACGCCGGTGGTCATGAACCAGGCTTCTTTGAAGGTGTTCCCGATATTTTTATCCACGCCTGCCACCTTAAAGTCCATGTTGACAACGTAGATCCCTTCTTCGGCTTCCTCCACCCGAAACGGAACGTCTTTGAGCGTCATGACCTGCCCGTTTCGGCGCACGGTAAGCTCCACAGGGTCCTTGCCGACGTTGATAAATTCAAACAGGATATCGTTTGCGATATGCACCCGCGAGCCGTTCACCTTGAGGATTTCATCTCCTACCTGAAGCACCTGAGCGCTCTGCGCATCCGGTTCAAACTGTGCCACCTTCGTGGTGGAAACAAGGTCCTGACGCGATACGATCACCAGCATCAGGATAAAGCCCATCAAAAGATTCATAAATGCACCGGCAGAAACAAACAAGATCCTCTGCCACACCTTTTTGTTGCACAGGGCTTTCGAGTCGTCGCTGTCCTCGTCCTCCCCCTCAACTGCCACAAAGCCGCCGATCGGGAACAGGCGAAGGGCATATTTTGTTTCCCCCTTCTGCCTGTGGAAAATGGTGGGACCCATCCCGATGGCAAACTCATGCACCCGAACACCGCACGCCTTTGCCAGCGTAAAATGTCCCAGCTCATGGATGAAAATAATAAACCCGAACATCAAAACAACAAATACGATCATCAAAACATGCATCATCCTCTCACATTGATTTTTGGGAGGATCAGGAGAACATCTGACGCACGAACGCCCGCACTTCCCGATCCTGCTCCAATACTTCTTCTACTGTTTCATAGTCTGACGCTGCAAAATGCTCCATTGCACGATGCACCGCCAGAAAAATATCGAGATACCCGATTTTTCCCGCAAGGAAAAGCTCCACCGCCTGCTCGTTTGCGGCGTTAAAGATGCACGGGCACAGTCCGCCCCGTTTTGCCGCCTCGATGCCGTCCGCAAGGCAGGTAAAGGTTTCCACATCGGGACGTTCAAATGTTAGCGACGGGCAAGACAGCAGATCGAGCCGCTTTGCCGGCGAATCCATACGCTGAGGCCACGTCAGGGCATACTGAATCGGGATGCGCATATCGGGCGCCCCCATCTGAGCCATCACGGAGCCGTCCACATATTCCACCATCGAGTGGATGATGCTCTGACGATGTACCACCACGTCGATTTTTTCGGGTGGCAGAGAAAAGAGCCACATCGCTTCGATGAATTCGAGCGCCTTGTTTGCAAGCGTGGAGGAATCGATGGTGATTTTTGCCCCCATCGACCAGTTTGGATGGCACAGCGCCTGCTCCTTTGTGACGGTTTGAAGCTCCTCCCGTGTTTTTCCGAAGAAGGGACCGCCCGATGCTGTGATGATGAGGCGTTCCACCTGTTCTATATGATTTCCCTGAAGGCATTGGAATATTGCAGAATGTTCGCTGTCGATGGGAACTAAGGTCTTATTTTTTTCTTTTGCAAGGCATGTGACGAGTTTTCCCCCTGCGACAAGCGTTTCCTTGTTCGCCAGCGCAACATCGTTTCCTGCTTTTAACGCATGGAGCGTCGGCAGCAGTCCGAGGACGCCCATCAGTGCATTGATGATGACATCCTGTGTGTCGTCCTTCGCTGCCTCCAAAAGAGCCGAAAAGCCCGCCTCCACCGAAACTGCGGTGTCTTTGAGCGATGCCCGAAGCTGTGCCGCGGCACCTTCGTCCGTGACGATCACCTTTTTGGGAGAGTAACGGCGCGCCTGCTTTTCCAAGAGGGCAATATTTTTATGGGCGCACAGGGTATGGACCGAATACCCTGCTTTCTCGCAGACGTCGAGGCTCTGTGTCCCGATCGAGCCGGTCGAGCCGAAAATACTGACATTCTTCATCCTACCATGTCCTTTCAAAACAACGGGGAGGTCACCAAGCGATGACCTCCCCCTTTCACATTCGTTACGCAATTTTTACAATGGGCATCAGCTGCACAAGCCCCCACATGAGGGGAGCCACAAACAGCAGACTGTCAAAGCGGTCGAGCACGCCGCCGTGTCCCGGCATGATGTTGCCAAAGTCCTTGATGCCAAACTGCCGCTTCACAAGCGAAGCGGAAAGATCACCGATCATGCTTGCAATCGATACGATCAGCGCGATCACAGCAAGATTTTGATACTGCACTGTGTACCCCGTTGTGAGCTGTGCGAATACCCAGCCGCACAGCAGCATCATCAGGATGCACACCACAACACCACCCACGGCGCCCTCCCATGTTTTATGGGGGCTGATAACCGGTGTCATCTTATGCTTTCCGATCGAACATCCCACAAAATACGCTCCGCTGTCGGTGAACCATGCACCACCCAGTGCAAGGATCAGGTAAAACAGCCCCAGCGTCGGACCGTAGGCATCGCGAAGGTACACAACCGAGGTAAGAGACAGCGGGATACCAAGGCTCACAAGAAAGGTAAGTCCCACCTGCTCCACCCGTGTGGTATTGTGCGTTGCAAGGAGGATGCACAGCAAGATCCCGATGTAAGGCAGGATCACCATAGGAAGCAGATCCATCTCCTGAGAGCGCGGAATAAAGGGGATGATGGCTGCCACAAGGTATGCCGCAGCAGCAAGGTATCGGTTTTGGTTGATTTTGGTTGCCCCAAAAAATTCGTGCAAAGCGATCACTGCAATGACACTGACCACTCCGTTAAAAACAGCTGTTTCGAGAAAAATCAGCACAACTGCCAAAATAACCAGCCCGGCAAGCGCAGAAATCAGTCGCTGCTTCACATCATTCACTCCATTCTTCCCATCAAACGACGGTCTTTCCTGTATGCCGTCGATCCTGACATACGATATATCTATATGCGCTGATTTTATGATACAGCACCAAAACGACGATTGCGCATCGCGTATTGCCTGAGTGCTTCGTCCAGCTCTTTTTCTCCGAAATCGGGCCACAATACATCCATAAACACAAACTCGGAATAGGCTGCCTGCCAGATCATAAAGTTTGACAGACGCAGCTCCCCGCTGGGGCGGATGATAAGGTCGGGGTCCGGCTGCCCTGCCGTATAAAGGCTTTGGCTCACTTGTTCCTCGTCGATCTCCTCCGCACGCAGCGTGCCCTCGTTCACCTTCTGGATCAGGCTGCGTATCCCATGCACCAGTTCGTCCCGACCGCCGTAGTTGAGTGCGATGTTGACGGTGATGCCGGTGCGGTGCTTGCTTTGTTCCTCCAATTTACAGATCTTTTCCTTGAGCTCCGGAGCAAAGGGGGCGATATCCCCCAATACTTTTACGCAAATGTCCTTATTTTCTTCTTCATGCTCAAATGCTTCATCAAGGTATTCACCCAGCAGATTCATGATGGCATCCACCTCTTTTTGGGGACGCTTCCAGTTTTCTGTCGAAAACGCATAGACGGTCACATAGGGGATCTTGCGCTTGAGGCAGTTTTCGACCAGCCTGCGAAAGGCCTTTGCCCCTGCTTTATGCCCGAAGGTCCGGGGCATGCCGCGCTTGGCAGCCCATCTGCCGTTTCCGTCCATGATGACCCCGATATGCCGGGGAATCGCTGTTTTTTCCATTGCGCTCCGCCTCTTCCAAGAGAGGGTCCCCTAAAATCAGAGGACCCCTTTTTGTGTATTACAGGGAAAGAACTTCTTCTTCCTTCTCTTTTACCAATTTGTCGATGGTTTTTACATATTTATCGGTAACGTCCTGGATCTCCTTCTCGCCGTCCTTCTGCTCGTCCTCGGTGATTTCGTTTGCCTTTTTCTGTGCCTTGAGCTGATCTACAAAGTCGCGGCGGATGTTGCGGATGGCAACCTTTGCTTCCTCGCCCATCTTGCTTACTTTTTTGCACAGATCTTTACGGCGTTCCTCGGTTGGTGCAGGGAAGACAAGGCGGATGATGCTGCCGTCATCGATTGGGTTGATGCCGATGTCAGAAGCCTGGATCGCCTTTGTGATTTCCTTGAGGCTTGCTTTGTCCCAAGGCTGGATGGTCAGAGTGCGTGCATCTGCCACGTTGATTGCTGCCATCTGCTGGATTGGGGTTGGAGCTCCGTAGTATTCCACTGTCACGCGCTCAAGAAGAGCAGGATTTGCACGTCCTGCATTGATGGAACGAAACTCATGCTCCAATGACTGGATGGTTTTGTCCATTCTGCCGTTGATTTCTTTCAGGTATTCTTTCATAGAATTTTCCTCCCATTCTTATTTCGATCTATGTTACGCCTTAAATTCTTCTTTGGAAACCTTTGTTCCAACGTCCTCTCCCTTTGCCACACGGACGATATTATACGGATTATCGAGGCTGAATACCACAACCGGGATATCGTTGTCGCTGCACATGGAGAATGCGGTCATATCCATTACATTCAGGTGATCGTTGATCACCTGCTTAAAGGAAATCTTATCATAGCGTTTGGCATCGCTGTTCTGATTGGGGTCGCTGTCGTAAACGCCGTCCACGAGGGTCGCCTTGAGGATAGCATCTGCACCGATCTCCGCTGCACGAAGTGCAGCCGCTGTATCGGTGGAGAAAAACGGGTTTCCTGTGCCGCAGCCAAACACGACGATGCGTCCCTTTTCGAGGTGGCGAACTGCCTTGTTGCGGATATACGGTTCTGCGATCTGCTGCATGGAGATCGCACTCTGAACGCGGACATCACAGCCGAGCTGTTCGAGGGAATCCGCCAGAGCCAGCGCATTCATCACGGTAGCAAGCATCCCCATATGGTCTGCACGGGTGCGCTCCATCTTCGTGCTGGAACGTCCGCGCCAGAAGTTTCCTCCGCCCACCACAATGGCGATCTCCACGCCGAGATCATGACATTTCTTTATATTCCGGCAGATTTCGAGGACTCTGTCATAGTCCAAACCTGTTTTTTTATCACCTGCAAGTGCTTCGCCGCTGAGTTTAAGCAAAATTCTTCGATATGCAAGGCTCATCTCATCCACTCCCTTAATCATTTTTGTGTCCAGAAAAGGGGACACAATATCCCTATCTATTTTACAATACCCTCCGAAATCTGTAAACCCTTTATTCGATATAATGATTCGTTTTGGACAAAGTTTGCAATTTCGTAATGAGTTTTGCGCAGAAAAAATCCCTGAACGATCAAGCGATGTTCAGGGATTTTAGGTGACATGAAATTATTTCATCATGCTTGCAACTTCGTCTGCGAAGTTGTCTTCTTTTT
Organism: Oscillospiraceae bacterium; assembly: GCA_020024285.1. Taxonomy (GTDB): domain Bacteria; phylum Bacillota; class Clostridia; order Oscillospirales; family Ruminococcaceae; genus Negativibacillus. Next base: position 49,073 of record JAHHTZ010000006.1, read on the forward strand.
TCTCGATGCCTTCGCCTTTTTCCAGACGTGCAAAGGAAACGATCTCCAGCTTGCCGCCGAGTTCTTTTGCTTTTGCATCAACGTATTTCTTCACGGTCAGCTCGTTGTCTTTGATAAAGAGCTGGTCGAGCAGGCAGTTTTCTTTGTAGAATTTCTGGATTCTGCCGGCAACCATTTTTTCAGCGATTGCTTCTGGTTTGCCTTCGTTCATTGCCTGAACCTTGAGGATCTCTTTTTCTTTTTCGATTACTTCAGCAGGAACTTCGCTCTCGTTGAGGTAGCCAGGGTTTGCAGCAGCAACCTGCATTGCAACGTCGTGGCCAACTTCAGCATAAGCTGCACTGTCGAGGTCGGTATCAAATTTTACGAGAACGCCGATTGCGCCGCCGCCGTGTACATAGGATGCAACAGCACCTTCGTAACGAACGAAGCGTCTGATCTTCATGTTCTCACCGATTTTCTGGATCTTCTCGGTAACGAGCTGAGCAACGGTCATATCGGTGCCGGATGCTTTCATTTCCTGAAGAGCATCCACGTCTGCCGGGTTCTGGTCGATGATGGTCTGAGCAACAGCGGTAACCATATCCTGGAATTCGGTATTTTTTGCAACGAAGTCGGTTTCAGCGTTTACTTCAACCACTACGCCAACTTTTTTCGCATCGTCAACGAGTACTTTTACCATACCCTCAGCAGCTACACGGCCGGCTTTTTTAGCAGCGGTAGCAAGACCTTTTTCTCTGAGGAGCTCGATTGCTTTTTCACGGTCGCCGTCAGCCTGAGTGAGTGCTTTTTTGCAGTCCATCATGCCGCAGCCGGTTACTTCACGAAGTTCTTTTACGTCCTGAGCGGTAAATGCCATCTTATATTCCTCCAATACTGTGATTAACTTGTATGCTTATATCCCGATCGGAATTATTCTTCGTCAGCAGCAGCGGTTTCTTCTTCTGCAGCAGTTTCCTGCAGACCCTGTCTGCCTTCGATGATAGCGTCAGCCATGGTGGAAGCGATGAGTTTTACAGCTCTGATCGCATCATCGTTACCTGGGATAACGTAATCGATCTCGTCTGGATCGCAGTTGGTGTCAACGATAGCAACGATCGGAATGCCGAGTTTTTTCGCTTCTGCAACAGCGATTCTTTCTTTTCTTGGGTCTACGATAAAGAGAGCGCCTGGCAGTTTGTTCATGGTTTTGATACCGCCAAGGTATTTCTCCAGTTTTTCGATTTCGAGTTCAAGTTTGATCACTTCTTTTTTCGGCAGACGCTCGAAGGTGCCGTCTTCCTGCATGGTGCGCAGCTGCTCAAGTCTCTGGATTCTGCGGCGGATGGTTTTGAAGTTGGTCATCATACCGCCCAGCCATCTTGCGTTTACATAGTGAACGCCTGCACGCTCTGCCTCTTCTTTTACGGAATCGCCAGCCTGTTTTTTGGTACCAACAAACAGAACGGTGTCGCCGTTAGCAGCAACGTCTTTTACGAAAGCGTATGCTTCTTCCAGTTTCTTTACTGTTTTCTGCAGGTCGATGATGTAAATGCCGTTTCTTTCAGTGAAGATGTAACGTGCCATTTTTGGGTTCCAACGACGGGTCTGGTGACCGAAGTGTACGCCTGCTTCGAGAAGTTGTTTCATAGATACTACGCTCATGTTAATAAATCCTCCTTTGGTTTAAAACCGCCGCCTTACGCATTTTGCCGCGCTTCCGGGCCTGCCGGCACCTGCATCGGCAATTATAAGGCGTGTGTGTTTTTTGCTGACTTTTCACTTTGAAAAATCATACCCTGATATTATACTACTTCTTTTTTGGTAAAACAAGTCCAAATTCCTAAAAAATTAAAAGAGCTTCTGCCCCTGTTTTTGTACATTCGTCACCATTTTCTATTTGCCAAGCCACAGCGACTTTTTCTTTTTCTCCTGCGGCGGTGCAACATTGACAAGGATGGTGTCCTCCCCGATGACCTGGATCTTTTCCCATGGGATGACAAGGTCCTCCTCCCGTCCGAAGATCAGCCAGCGGTATTTTCCATGGATGACGATGGACGTAAGCTGTGCATTTTCGGTATCAAGCTCCACATCCCCCACATACCCCAAGCGCGTCCCGTCCGCCACGCAGACAACATCCTTATATCGAAACTCCTGAATCCGACACATCATCATGCTCCCTCCCCTTTTCTATCCATTCTATGGGAAGAAAAGGCGATTGATGCTAACCCGGCGCGCAAAAAAGGCAGTTCCCACAGGGAACTGCCTTTTTCAATCAAATTTATTCGCCAAGATTATCTTCTGTTTCCGCCGAAGATGCTCAGGATATCGAACGGATCACTCTCCGGTTCCTCCTGTACGGGGGCACGGTAGGACGGCACTTTTGTTTCCTCGCGGACAGAAGCCGGTGCGGAAGGCTTGAAACGGTAGTCCGACATCTCAAAATTCTTGTCCATTTCAAATCCGGTCGCAATAACGGTCACGACGATCTCGTCCTTGAGGGAGTCGTCGAAGTTTACACCGAAGATGAGGTTTACGTCAGGATGTGCGCAGCCGCGGATCATATCGGCGGCGGTGTTGATCTCATCCAGTCCGATATCGGATGGCGCTGTGAAGTTGAGGATCACGCGCTCTGCACCGTCGATGGAGGATTCCAGCAGCGGAGAAGTGATTGCCTCTTTTGCAGCAAGCTCTGCCTTGTCCTTGCCGCTTGCGCGTCCAACGCCCATGTGTGCGTTGCCTGCGCCGCGCATGATCTGGCATACGTCCTCAAAGTCGAGGTTGATGATACCGGCATTGTTGATGAGATCGGAGATGCTCTGAACACCGTGCTTGAGCACATTGTCTGCCTCGATAAACGCATTGAGCAGGGTGATCTTTGTTTCAGAAATCAGGCGCAGACGCTCGTTCTGAATGACAAGGAGTGCGTCCACATTTTCTTTGAGGTTTTCGATCCCGCGCTCTGCGTTTTCCATTCTTCTTTTTCCTTCAAAGTCGAATGGCTTTGTCACGATGCCAACGGTCAGGATGCCCATTTCCTTCGCGATCTGGGCAACGATCGGAGCAGCACCGGTACCGGTACCGCCGCCCATACCGGCAGCGATGAAGAGCATCTGTGCGCCTTTGATTGCAGCAGCGATCTCTTCTCTGCTTTCTTCCGCAGCCTTCTGACCTTTTTCCGGGGAACCGCCTGCACCGCGTCCCTTTGTCAGCTTGTCGCCGATCACGATTTTATGGGTAGCTTTTGAAATTTTAAGAGCCTGTGCATCTGTGTTCACCGAAATGAATTCCACGCTGTTCATTCCACTTTCCACCATGCGGTTGACAGCGTTTCCCCCGCCTCCGCCAACGCCGACCACTTTGATTGTGACGATGTTATCGTTTTCTGCATCCAAACCAAAATTCGAAATCATATTCTTCCTCCTATTTTCACAAGTAACTTCCCATACTTGATGTCATTCAAACCTGCATATATATAATTTATCAGATAATTCCCATATTTTCAATGGATTTTCTGATTTAAATACCACAAATCTTAATCTTTTTACAACTTATTTTATTTTATAAACTTTATCATGATTTTCCATTCCCGCAAGGGATGTCCCTATGGCTCGTCCTCAGAAGTTCCGTTTTCTTCCGGCGGCTGTTCCTGGGGATCACCCGTCTGGGACTGCTCGGGATTTTGCGAAGGCGCAGGCTCCTGCGGCGGTGCATCCTCCGGCGGCGATTCCTCATTGTTTTCGTCGGCTGTCGGATCATCTGTCTGCGGCGGGGTCGGCTCATCCTCATCCGGGAAGAAGTGTGCATCCTCCTCAAACACGGTGAAGGCACGCTCGTCCCAAACCGTATTGACAGCCAGCGCCCTTGTTCTAAGCTGTTTGCGGTTCGTGATATCGATGGTCCCCTGGAAATTATCGTTGTTGTATCCCGACAGCGGATGGTTTTCCGCGATGCCGCGCTCCAGCACGTTTTGAACAAAGTGTATCTTTTTCTCCAGATCGATCTCTCCGCCGAAATCGATCAGGATTCGTTTATCATACAGCGCCTTGATTTCTCCCATATTGCTGACATCGATATAGGTCAAATTCGTAAAATCGTTGGCTTTTGCCATATCATAAAAGCGCTGCAGCATCTGCACCCGCTCGTCGAGGACCTTTTCCTTCTTTTTGCGCTTGTTCTCCTCCTGGCTGTAGAGATAGCTTCCTGCGGTAAACCTCTGATGCTCCAGCCCCAGTGCAATGCAGATATTTTCGGGCGGAGATTTGATCTTTGTCTTGAGCACCTTTCCGGTATAGGAAACCACCGCATAGCCCTCGTCCGTATAGGCAGCCACCATCGGCTCTTCCTCCACCACATCGATGATCACGGTGGTGGGCAGGAATCGTTTGACCTTTACCCGCTCAAAATACGGGAAGCGGTCCATCAGCATCCGCTGTGTGTCTTTGATGTTGATTTGGAAGAGGTTGTCCCCTTTGCGGATCTCGGAACGGGTGATGACCTCCTCCTCGCTGTAAAACGTGCAGTTTTTCACCTTGATGGTGCGGACCTTAAAGAATACGGTAAAGCAAAGAGTCAGGCCCAGACCAAGGCAAAACAGAAACAACATCAGATAATGAATGGTGTAGCGCCGCGCTCGTCTGCGTCGGCTCGGCGCATTCTGCGGTGTTTTTCGGGAAGTCTGTGCCATATTCTCTGCTCCTTTCGTAAGATGCGGTGGGATGCCGCGGGATGGGGCATCCCAAAAATCACTGGCAGCAAATATCTGCCCCCACGCGGTTGAGGTTGGTGTGAAATTCCTCATACCCGCGCGTGATATGGCGAATTTCGTCGATGGTGGTGGTCCCCTCCGTCCCCAGTGCGGCGATCACCAGTGCCGCTCCTCCGCGCAGGTCTGTGCAGGCGACGTGCGCCGGATGAAGATTTTTTACACCGCGCACCACTGCGATCCTGCCCTCCGTTTTGATGTCTGCTCCCATGCGGCACAGCTCCCATGCCTGCTTGTAGCGGTTCTGGAAAATGGTTTCGGTAAATACGGTCGTTCCGTCCGCCACACAGGAGAGCGCCATGATGGGTGCGAGGGCATCCGTCGGGAATCCGGGGTACGGCATCGTTGTAACATTCTTTGCCGCATGGATCGAACCGTGGTTGATGAGGCGGATCTTGTTTTTCCCTACCGTAAGGCGGCAGCCCATCTCCTCAAAAATGGGAAAGACCGAACGGATGTGATCGGGGCAGGCATCTGTTACAAGGATATCCCCGCCCGTGATGGCAGCGCAGCACAAATAGGTGATGGTGACGATGCGGTCCGGGATCACATGGTACACCGTTTCGTGCAGCTTCTCCACCCCGTCTATGAGGATGGTGCCGTCGTTTTCGATGGATATTTTTGCGCCGCAGCTTTGCAAAAAGCCCACAAGGTCCCCGATTTCCGGCTCGCGCGCCGCATTGCGGATGACGGTCTGCCCTTTGGCAAGGCTTGCTGCGAGGATGATGTTTTCCGTTGCCCCAACACTTGGGAACGGCAGGTCGATCTGTGCGCCGCGCAGCTCATCCCGAACGCGGCAGTTGAGCGTCCCTTCCTCCTCCTCAAATTCCACTCCCATCTTGCGCAGGGAGGAAAGATGAAGGTCGATGGGGCGCGGTCCCAGCTCACATCCGCCGGGGAAGGTCAGCTTTGCCTCATGATATTTTGCGATCATCGCGCCCAAAAACACGATGGACGAGCGCATCTCGCGCATCAGCGAGGTGGGGATGGTGCAGTCCCTGCTTTCTCCTTTTCCTACAAGGAGGACATTGTTCTGCCAGCAGGTGCCGCATCCGAGATGATTGAGGATATTGCACGCCGCATCCACATCCGACAGGTGGGGGCAGTTGTGCAGCTCACACCCATCGCACAGCAGAGAGGCTGCCAAAATAGGGAGTGCCGCATTCTTGGCACCATGAACCCTCATCTCTCCGCTCAAGCGGCGAAGGCCATTGACTATGTATCGTTCCATGTTCACGCACCCTTTCCTTTCGTCTGTATTGCCTACAAAATATACTATGCAGGAGCAGAACAGGTGGTGAAACCGGATTTTTGGGCTTACTTTTTTAAGAGAGCAAGGATTTCTTCATAGATTTTTGCTGTGGCATCTATGACAGCGAGCTGCTGTGCGCTGTGCCCCATTTTGCGAAGGGTATCGGGGTGCTCCAGGAGCTTTTCTACCTCTGTGCAGAGTGTTTCTCCCGTTAGATCCTTTTCCTCGATCACAACGGCAGCATCGTGCTCTGCCAGCACCATTGCATTAAAATACTGGTGATTTGCAGCGACATTCGGTGAGGGGATGAGGATGGATGCGCGCCCGGCAGCTTCCAGCTCTGACAGTGTCATTGCGCCGGAACGGCTGATGACAAGGTCCGCCGCTGCAAGACAGTCGTCCATATCGTTGATGTATTCGCGGATATCTGCATTCGGGAAGTTTTTGGCATCGAGCCCGCGTTCCCGAAGAAGCTCCGGGAAGAGATCGACCCCATACATCCCCGTTGCGTGGATGTAAAAGATCTTCTTCCCTTTATTCCATGCAAAGAGGTCTGCGATTGCCTCGTTGATCCGCCTTGCACCCTGACTTCCTCCAAAGGAGAGGATGCAGACCATGTCGTCTGCGATCCCGAGCTTTTGGCGCGCCTTGCTGCGGTCTGCAAGAAGGATGCTGCCGCGCACGGGATTTCCCACAACGCAATAGTCACAGGAATCCGGCAGGTAGGAGCGCGCTTCGGGGACTGCAAGCAGCACCTTATCCACATAGCGTGCAAGCAGCTTTGTGGTGACGCCAGGGTAGGCGTTCGATTCGTGGGAAAGGGTCCTGATCCCCATTTTTGCCGCCTGCCGCAGGACCGGTCCGCTGACGTAGCCGCCCGTTCCCACAACGATATCGGGAGAAAATTTTTCGATCAGTTTTTTGGCACGGGCAGAGGCCGTTGCAAGGTAGCACACCGCCTGCACATTGTTTTTGAAATTTCTCCAGTTGAGCTTTCTCTGAAAGCCCTTGATGGTGATGGGGGCAAACTCGAACCCTGCTTTTTTGACGAGCTTTGCTTCCATTCCCTTCGGGTTTCCTGCAAACAGGATCTGTGCATCCGGGCTGTGCTCCTTTATATAGGAGGCAATGGCGACTGCCGGATTGATATGACCGCCTGTACCGCCGCAGGCAAATAAAATCCTCATATGAAATCCCCCTTCTCTGCCTGTTATTCCTTCTCGTACCGCGCCTGACGCGATACTGCAAGAACAACGCCGATCTCTGCCAAAAGGATCATCAATGCCGTACCTCCGTAGGAGAAAAACGGCAGACTGATGCCCGTATTCGGGACAAGGTTTGTCACAACTGCAATGTTCAAGAATGCCTGAATGCCGATCTGTGTCGTGATGCCCACCACCAAAAGGGAGCCGAAAATGTCCCTTGCGCGCATGGCGATCGTAAAGCCGCGCCAGATAAGCGCTGTGAACAGGCCGATCACGATGGCTGCACCGATGAAGCCCAGCTCCTCACAGACGATTGCAAATACAAAGTCGTTTCGCACCTCCGGCAGATACATATGCTTCTGTCGGGAATCTCCGAACCCGACACCCCAAAGCCCGCCGGAGCCGATCGCCAGCAGGGACTGACGGGTCTGATAGCTTCCGGGGTCTGTATTGGAAAACGGGTCGAGCCAATAGGTCAAGCGTGTTTCTACATGGGCAAAGTGCGAGGAAAGCACATCCTCAAAAATCAGGATGAACAGCCCCACTGCTGCAATGCCGACAACCCCGATGAGCAGCATCTGCTGCCATCTGGAGCCGCCCACCACCATCATCACTAAGACGATGATGCCAATGAGGAGCGTCGCAGACAGATGCGGCTGCGGAAGAAGGATCGCCGCCACAAACAGGTACAGGATGATGTAGCGAAGGATGCCCTCCTGAAACAGCTGCATCTTATCCTGGTCGCGGTCCATCAGATGGGCAAACAGCAAAATCACTGCAAACTTTGCGATCTCCGATGGCTGAAAGCCGAAGATCCCGAGCTTGATCCAGCGGTGTGCACCGTTTTGGTCCTCAAAGAAATAGCACAACCCCATCAAGACGATGGATGCAAGATAAAGCAGCCAGCAGAACCTGCGCAGGATCTCATAGTTGATGGTGGAAACAAAAAGCATGATGCCAACGCCCGCCATCGCAAAGATGCCCTGACGGATGATGTAGTAGTAGCTGTTTCCCATATAGTGATAGGACGAAGCGTGGCTTGCCGAAAAGAGGACCACCAGCCCCATCCCCAGCAGCGTCAGAACAAGGATGAAAAACGTGGTATCAAATCTGCCTGCGATGGTAAACAGCGGCTGTGCCGATTTTTGAGCGTTCTGCGGTACCCGCGGCAGATGGGAAACATTGGACGAAGGTCTTGCACGATGCGAAGCGGAGCGTTTTCGCGCAGGGGATCTGCCTGCCCCCATTGGTATATGCAGTTCTTTCAAATTCTCACGCCTTCCTTTCCGTCGAATGGACGTTTATCCCATCACAACAAAGGCAATCGAAAGAAGAACTCCGAGGAGCGTAACAAAAGAAAATACCATAACGATCTTTCCCTCGCTCCAGCCGCTCAATTCAAAATGGTGATGGATGGGACTCATCTTAAAAATACGTTTTCCTGTCAGCTTAAAGCTGATGACCTGCAAGACAACAGACAGGGTTTCGATCATGTAAATAAAGCCGATCAAAAGCAATACGAGCGGCATATTCAGTCCAAATGCCAGCGCAATTACCATGCCGCCCAAAAACAGGGAGCCGGTATCGCCCATAAACACCTTGGCAGGGTGCAGGTTCCAGCAGAGGAACCCGAGGCATCCGCCTGCAAGTGCTGCTGCGAGGATGTTCATTTCATCGTTCGAAACGAGGGCGGCAATCACCATGAAGCCCATCGCTGCCACAAAGGTGACTGAGGTGCAAAGTCCGTCGATGCCGTCGGTCAGGTTGACTGCGTTTACCTCAGCAACGATGATAAAGAGCAGGAACGGATAGTAAAACCACGAAAGCTCCACAGGACCGAAAAACGGGACTTCGATGGCAGTGCTGTGATTTCCGAACGCTCCAATGGCTGCAAGATACGCGATGCCGATGATGAGCTGTCCGAGCAGCTTCTGCCTTGCCTTGAGTCCGAGGTTCCTTTTCTTGACGACCTTGATGTAGTCATCGAGGAATCCGAGAAAGCCGAATCCCAGTGCCATCAGCGCGCCTGCAATGAGATACACCACATTTTCGCGGAACACGCCGCCCTGTTTGGAGGTGAGCTGGTAGGTCAGATACCCGACCACGACGGCAACCTCGATTCCAAAGATAAACATGATGCCGCCCATTGTGGGGGTCCCCTGTTTCTTTTTATGCCAGGACGGACCGTCCTCGAGGATAGTCTGCCCATATTTGAGCTTTTTTAAATACGGGATGACCCAAAATCCCTGGACTGCTGTGAGCACAAATGACACAAGGATCGGGACAATGAGGTTGAAGATGGTCATGGTTTAACACTCCTTGTAAATTTCTTTGATGATATCTTCCAGATGTACGCTGTGGCTTGCCTTAAACCATAAAACATCTCCCGGCTGGATCTCAGGCATCAGTGCCTTGAGCAGTTCTTCCTTTGTATCGAAGTGGTACGCCGTTTTCTGTCCGTCCACCGCGCCCTGCCATGTATTTTTACTCAGCTCTCCGCAGCAGTAGAGCGCATCGATCGCCTGCTTTGCTGCAAAGGCTCCGCTTTCATAGTGTGCCTTTTGCGCATGGGAGCCAAGCTCCAGCATATCTCCGACGATCATGTATTTTTTCCCGGAGCATTTCATCGCTCCGAATGCCGTCATCGCCGCCTTGAGCGAATCGGGGCTGCAGTTGTAGCAGTCTTCCACCACGGTAAAGCCGTGATGCTCCACAACACGCTGACGCATCCCCGACGGAACATACTGCCCCAGCGCCTCGACGATCACCCGATCGTCCATCCCGAACTCTTTTCCCACAAGGTAGGCTGCAAGCGCATTGTAGACATTGTGGCGTCCGAAGGTCGGGATCTTCGCCGGGATCTCTTTGTTATCGTAACAGATGACAAAGGAGGTCTGCCCGTTTGATTCTTCGATTTGTGCTGCAACGGCGTCGGCGGCTTCGTTTTCAATGCCGTAGGTACGGATGTCAAAGCGTTCGTCCTGAAATGTTCTGAGCAGATCGTCGTCGCCGCAGAGGATGAGGGGTGAGCCCTCCTTCATTCCGTCGCGGATCTCCATTTTTGCCTTGAGGATACCCTCGCGGCTGCCTAAAAATTCGATGTGCGATACGCCGATGTTGGTGATGACTGCAACATCCGGTTTTGCACGGCGGGTCAGATCGGAGATTTCCCCGAAGTGGTTCATCCCCATTTCAAGGACTGCCGCCTCATACGATCCGTCGAGGCGAAGGAGTGTCTTTGGCAGTCCGACTTTGTTGTTGAGGTTGCCTTCATTTTTGAGGGTCTTAAACTGTGCCTGCAATACGGATGCGATCATTTCCTTTGTTGTGGTCTTTCCGACACTGCCCGTCACGCCGACCACCTTCATGGAAAACCGGTCGCGGTACCATCCTGCAATGTCGAGGAAGCCCTGCTCTGTGTCCTCGCAGAATACGAGGCGCGCATCCTCCCGGTTGCCGTGGTCCACCAGCGCATAGGCTGCGCCCTTTTGGAACGCAGCATCCACATACTGATGCCCGTCAAAATTTTCTCCCCTCAGTGCCACGAACAGACAGCCAGGGGTCATCCTGCGGGAATCGGTTTCGATTTCCTGTATGATGGTTTCGTCTTCGATTGCAGCACCCACTGCACGCCCAATTTCTTTTATTGTCATCGGATTCATTGGAGCACCTCATTATTTTAACAAAATTGATGTCTTATCTCTAAAAAAGCCTTAATTCTGCGGCGGAGCCTCTGCTTCGGCTTCAGCTTCCTTCTCTACAAAGCGGACGGTCACAAGCGAGCCGACCTCGGCGGTGGAATCGGCAGGTGGGTCCTGCTCTACCACAACAGCCTGTGCCCCCTCCGGATTTTCGCCCTCGATGCGGATATTGAGCCCTGCATTGAGGATCATCTGGTTTGCTTCCTTGGCAGTCTTGCCCACAACATTCGGCACGATCACGGTGGAATTGATGACGGTATCATCGGTGTAGAGGATGACGGTTCCGCCCTTCGGGATCTTATTCGGATTTTCGGGGATCTGCTTTAGGATCTCAGAGCCTTTGCCCACGATTTCCGTATTGAGTCCCAGTTCCCGCAGCTTGATCTGCGCTTCATGCGGTTTCTGCCCGATGAGATACGGCACCATTGCGGTTTTCGCTTCTTCCTCTTCCTCGGTATAGACGGGGTCAATGCCAAGGTAAGGAAGGATATCCTCCAGCAGCGCCGCAACAACCGGCACTGCGATGGTGGAGCTGTGTGCATTTCCCACGACTGGCTCATCAAGAGCAACAAGGATGACGATTTCGGGGTCGTCTGCCGGCAGGAACGCAAAGAACGACAGCACATATTCTACGACCTGTTCGCCGTTGACATAGTTGTCGAGCTTTTCACTGGTACCTGTCTTGCCGCCGATGCGGTAGCCCTCGATGCGGCAGTGCCGTCCGGAGCCTTCGTCGCCTGTTACGACCTGTTCTCCCAGCTTCTGCATCATTTGGGAGGTTTCCTTGCTGATGACCTGCCGCCTTACCTTCGGCTCAAAGCTCTCCACAATATTTTTATCGGAATCAATGACCTGTTTCACAACATAAGGCTGCATCAAATATCCGCCGTTGACTGTGGCTGCCGCCGCAGTGATGAGCTGGATGGGCGTGATCTTAAACGTCTGACCGAACGAGGAGGAGGAAAGCTCTGCAATGCCTAAATTTTTTTCCTTATGGTACAGGCTCCCTGCTTCACCCGGAAGGTCGATGCCTGTGCCCTCCGTCAAGCCGAAGGCATCGAAATATTTGTAGAAATTCTGCGCGCCCATGTTCTGACCGATTTGAATGAACGCCGGGTTGCAGGAGCGCTCGATCGCCTGTGCAAAGGAAAGCTGCCCGTGTCCGCCGTTTTTCCAGCAGTGGATCTTTCTTCCTGCCACGATATGATAGCCCGGACAGTAATACCCGGTGTTCGGCACTGCACTCCCGGTATCGAGTGCGGAGGCGGCGGTGATGAGCTTAAATACCGAGCCCGGCTCATACGGGTCGGAAACATTTTTGTTTCGCCACAGAAGCTGCTGCTCCTTGGCAAGCTGCTCCTTATATTCATCCCCGGAAAGGCCGCTCAATCGCTCCAGTGCCTTGGGGTCTGTCACCTCATTGGGGTGGTTCGGGTTAAAATCGGGCTTTGATGCCATCGCGAGGATCTCCCCCGTTTTCGCATTCATCACAATGCCCTGCGCCCATTTTTGAACGTCATGCTCCACCAGGGCGATCTCGAGGTGTTTTTCAAGGAACTGCTGGATCGTTTCATCGATGGTCAGCACCAAAGAATTGCCGTCGCTTCCTTCATAGAGCTTTTGATATTCAAACGGCATATCGCCGCTGAGTCCGTTTCGCGCTGCCACAAGGCGTCCGGCACTTCCGCTGAGGATGTTGTTGTAGTACGATTCGATGCCGTAGGCGCCCTGATTCATGTCGTTGACAAAACCGAGCACCGTGGATGCCAGGTTGTTGTACGGATAATAGCGCTGAGTGGTTTCCACAAGGGAAACTGTTTTGACTTTATTTTCCTGAATAAATTCCACAACGGCATCGTGGGTCTTTTTATCCACCTTTTTCTTGAGGACCTCATAATAGCTATTTTTGTTTTCTGCTTTTTTCTCGATAAACTCCGGCTCAAGCTCCAGGATCTCTGCGAGGCTGTCGCCGTTTTTCGAGCCCTTTCCGCGGGAAACAAGCTGGATCTGGCGTCTGGCACCCTCCTCATTGGACGGGAGGTTTGCCGGCTCAAAGATCACGTTCCACACGGTGGCGCTCTGTGCCAGCATTTTCATATTGCGGTCGTAGATGGAGCCGCGGTGCGGTTCGATCTCGATGTCGCGCAGCTGCTGGGTGATTGCCATCGTTTGATATTTTTTTCCGTCGATGATCTGGATCTTGAACAGGTTGATTAAGAGTACCGTGGTTGCGATGGAGCACAGCAAAAGCGCTATGACGGCGATCGTTGCACGCTGTTTATTGGAAGGACTTTTTGACACACGCTTTCCCCCTGACAAGTAGCAAGTAAAATGGTGGATTTAGAAACAAAAGAAGGGCTAAGATACGCTTCTTAACTCCTTCTTTCTACATTGTTATTGTATTTTACTGTGCGCTGATATATTCCACCAAATTACGGATCGAGTTTTTCGTTTTGGAGAAGAATCCTGCATCCGAATCGTTTGGAACGACCTTTGCATCGCCCTCCGAAAGGTTTACATAGGTGATTTGGGATTCATCGAGCTTTACCATCCCCATATCGCGGGTCACAATAGTTTCAATGTTAGCCAATGCAACGGAGCTTTCCATTTCGTTTTGAAGCATGCGATATTCGTTTTGCAGGGTTTCAAGCTCCTTTGTTTTTTCACTCACCTGATTGGTCACCTCAGTGATGGCGATTTGGTTAAACAGGATGGAGATCATCCCAACAAGGAAGATCGCTGCATAGGTAAGCACACGCAGCATAAAATTGCGGTTTTGTATTTTTCGGTGCTTCTGATTGTGGATCACCTTGATCTGTGGCTCGGTCCGCTGCTTTTGCGGCTCAAACATTTCAAAGTTATATGCCGCATTTCCATCATATTTTGCCATTTTATCACCCATCTTTCCGATTCACTCATTCGATTTATATTTTTTCCAACACACGCAGCTTCGAGCTTCGGCTGCGATTGTTTTCACTCAATTCTTCTTTGGAAGGCTCGATCGGCTTTCTGCTGACTAATTTTGCGCGCGGTGTCTTGCCGCAGATGCACACGGGAAATTCCGGAGGGCAGGTGCAGCCCTTTGTAAATTCTGCAAACATCTGCTTTACGATGCGGTCCTCCAGCGAATGGAAGGTGATGATGCAGAACCTTCCGCCTGAAGCAAGGCAGTCAAAGCTGTTTGAGATACACTCTTTGAGTACGCCAAGCTCGTTGTTCACTTCGATGCGGATTGCCTGGAAGGTACGCTTTGCAGGATGTCCTCCCTCGCGGCGCGCCGCAGCTGGGATTGCCCGTTTGATGATGTCCACTAACTGAAATGTTGTTTCGATTGGGTGTTCCTCGCGCTCCTTCATGATGAAGTATGCGATTTTGGAAGCAAATTTTTCCTCCGAATATTCACGCAGGATTCTTGTGAGGTCCTCCTGCGAATAGGAATTCACCACATCGTATGCGCTCAGACCCTGTTGGCTCATGCGCATATCGAGCCTCGAATCCGCCTGATAGGAAAATCCGCGGTCGGCGGTATCGAGCTGGTGGGAGGAAACGCCGAGATCGAGCAGGATGCCGTCCACCTTTCCAATGTGAAGCTCCTGTAAAATAGAAGGGATGTCCTTAAAATCTCCGCGCACCACCTGTGCGCACGGATATGGTGCGAGGCGTTCGGTCGCTGTCATGATCGCATCCGGGTCCTTATCAATGGCGATCAGCCTCCCTGTGGTCAGCCTTTTGGCAATTTCACGGGAATGTCCTGCTCCGCCTGCCGTGCCGTCGACATAGATGCCGTCCGGCTTGATGTTCAGTGCATCAACCGTTTCGTGAAGCAGCACCGATCTGTGTTCAAATTCCAAATGCGATCTCCTCTTTTCCTGTCCATCCGCTGAAAATCTAAAATTCCAAGTCTGCAAGATCTTCGCCGATCTGTTCGGCGCTCATGTCGCAGAGTGTTTCGTTCCAGCGCGCAAGATCCCAGATCTCCGCGCGGTCCCCTGCCCCGATGATGACAAGCTCCTTTTGAAGCTGTGCATAATCGCGCAGGTTCTGTGGGATCAGTACCCGCCCCTGCTTGTCCGGCTCTGCCAAGGCTGCACCGGAAAAAAGAAAACGCTGCAATCGTTTTGCTTTTGCCATCGGCTGGCGGTTGATTTTTTCGGAGAGCTGTTCCCATTGCTCAAGGGAATACACCGCAAGGCAGGGGTCCCCCAATCCCTTGCAGATCATAAACGTCGTGCCCAGAAGCTCGCGCAGCTTTGCAGGGAAATTCACTCTCCCCTTGCTGTCCAGCGTATGCTGGAACTCACCCGTCAGCTGCACCTTTGTCACCACCGTTTCCCATACTCCGATGTATCCTGTATTTTGGGATTTGAGGAACAAAATCTCCCCTTCTCCCCACTATTCACCACTTACAATAAAGTATACCGTTGTTTACAAAAAAATGCAAGTGCAAAGTATTTCAAATTGGCATTTTACTGGAAAAAATCGGTTGCTATTTTTTGGCATAAAACAAGGAAATTCGACCATTTTCCTCCTTTTTTCACAGTATTCGGTGCAAAAAAAGCTCCTTTTAACACTCATAACCGAAAAGAGTATAAAAGGAGCTTTTTTTATGTATATTTGGATAACATTTACAGATCTTGGGCTGTTACATCACCATCAGCTCATAGATTTCCTGCGGGGTGTCGCAGGTGGCGATTTTTTCCTGTACGCCCTCGATGCTCAGCCTTTGTGCCACGTTCATCAGTGCTTCGATGTGGGAATTGTCGCTTGAAGCCGCCAAAAAGAACACGACGTTCACCGGATCGTTTGTTTTATGTCCAAAGCAAACCGGCTCCTTGAGTGTGACCATCGCCATGCTTTCGTGGATCACATCCTCCTTGGGACGTGCGTGTGCCAGAGCGATCCCCTTTGCGATCACGATGTATGGTCCCAGCTCCTTGACTTTTTCGATTGTGCGTTCCACATAGGAAGGCTGGATATGTTCGTCCTCCAGCAGCGGTTTTGCTGCCATGCGGATCGCCTCTTCCCAAGTGCCTGCCTCCTGTTTGCATCGGATATGCTCTACTGACAGATATTTTCCAAGATTGCCCATAACACCGACCCCTTTTTCTGATAGCATAGTCTGTTTTCTTATGATACCTACAAACTCATTCTATCGTGGTTTTTTCGCTTTTTCAAGATTCTTTTGTACAATCCTCTGAGAATCGTGCCATTTTCTCAAAATAAATACGAGAAACGAAGCGTTCCGTTTAAATAAATTATAAATTCTTCCTACCTTTCGGGAAATGCGTTGTATTTCTGCGTAAAAATCTGTATAATAAAGGTATCTTTGCTATCTCAATTATAAAGGAAGGTATTGTTCTGTGGAAGAATTAAAAAATGGAGCTCCAAATAAAAAAAATAATATGGTAAAATATCTCATCTGGGGGCTGAGCCCGCTTTTGATCGGCTTGATTCTCGATGGTCTTATCAAGCAGGGCTTTGAATGGGGAAATATCATGCTCTCCGGCATCAGCATCGTCTTTTTTGTTTACTGGTATTCCCTTGGCTACAATGCCCTCGACCACTATGACAAATGCTCCAAAGCATATGTTGTCACAAACTGCTTTTCCATCCTCTTCTTCGCGGTGGGCGCTGTGATGGTGTTTTTCACCGGTACGTTTCCCGAAAACATCATCGGACATCTGTGTGAGGTGTTCTTTTTCCCGGCATATTCCATCTCCCGCATCGTGATGGTGAGCCTCATCGAGGAAGCACCGGACTTTGCCTGTCTGGTCCTCTCGTTTATCCTGATGTCGGCAACGTATATTTCCGGCTATATGCAGGCAAAAAAATTCCCGATCACCGCGTGATCCGCAAAGCCTCAGTAAAGAGGGCATCCGAATTTCGATTCGGATGCCCTCTTTTTTCCATTCCCATATTTTGTATGAAACGGCACAAAGCGTCCATACTGTTAATGCAACCCCCAAAAACCATACAGATTGGACGTGGAGCAGCCTTGTACCTGAACAAAGTGGAACTATGCGGGGTCAATACTTCAAAGTTGCCGGTATTGACCGAAAAAGAAAAAACTCAATTGCTTCTTCGTGCAAGATCGGGCGATGAAGAAGCGCGCCAGGAGATGATCAACGGCAATCTGCGGTTGGTTTTGAGTGTGATACAAAAATTTGTCAACCGCGGTGAAAACCTCGACGACCTGTTTCAGGTGGGGTGCATCGGTCTGATCAAGGCGATCGACAACTTTGACCCCAACCAAAAGGTCCGCTTTTCGACCTACGGCGTCCCCATGATCATCGGGGAGATCCGCCGCTATCTGCGCGACAACAATTCCATTCGGGTGAGCCGCTCAATGCGGGACATCGCCTACAAAGCGATGCAGAGCAAGGAGCAGTTCATTGCAAACTATAACCGCGAGCCCACCATCGAGGAAATTGCTTCCATGATGGACTGCCGCCGCGAGGAGGTGGTTCTGGCGCTCGAAGCCATCGTGGACCCCGTTTCCCTGTACGAGCCGGTCTATTCGGATGGCGGCGACACCATCTTCGTGATGGATCAGGTGGGCGACACCTCCGACGACCGCGACTGGATGGACGAAATTTCCATTCGGGATTCCATCCGCAGCCTCGGCGAGCGCGAAAAGCGCATCTTGTCCCTGCGCTTTCTGCGCGGCAAAACACAGATGGAGGTGGCGCGCGAGATCGGCATCAGTCAGGCACAGGTCAGCCGTCTGGAAAAGGGCGCGCTCGACCGCATCCGCCTAAACCTGCAATAGGGGTGCGCGTTCCCAAAGGCTTGCCGGGTAAATGCCCTCCTGCTTCATCCGATGCATCGCCTGCGCCACCTGTGCGCGGTCCTGCTGATAGGTGACGCCGTACCACTGGTCACAGGAGGAGAGGATCTCAACGCTCGCCTTTTTTTCCTGAATCAGTGTGTCGATTGCAGTCGGGAGGAAAAATTCGCTCTTGAGCGGATTTTTCGGAACCTGCTCTGCAAGGAAGGTCTGAAACTGCAGATGCAGCTCCTCCAGGACACTGGGAGTAAACGCCCACATATTCATGGAAACGATGGCATCGAGCGGCAGAGGCTTTTCTTCCCCGTCCTGACAGCAGACGGCATGGTCGCCCCGACGCTCGATCTTGGTGTGCTCAGTGACATGGCAGAGCCTGTGCTGTTCATCCTCCTTGCAGACTCCGCGCGACACAAAGCCGTTTTCGGTCAGCGTGTTGCCCAGCTGATAGCCCACCATAGCATAGCGATAGAGCGTGTCATCCTCGGCGCTGCACAGAAAATCGTACAATCTCCCAAATGCCTCACAGCCGTAGTAGTCATCCGCATTGATGACAGCAAAGGGCTCCTCGACCTCCCCCCTGCAGCACAGGACCGCGTGTCCTGTCCCCCACGGTTTGATGCGCCCCTCGGGGACACATCCGTCGCAAACGCAGGTTTCGAGCTTTTGATGGATGTATCCAACCTCCAAAAACGGGCGGATCTTTCTTCCGATGAGCCGCTCGAAATCCTCCTGATTTTCTTCTTTTATAATGAACTTTACCTTCTTGAATCCGGCGCGATATGCGTCATACAGAGAAAAATCGAGGATCATTTCTCCGTCATCCCCAATGGGGGTGATTTGTTTCAATCCGCCGAAGCGGCTGCCCATTCCGGCAGCCAAAATAACAAGAACCGGTTCTTTCATGATATATTCTCCTCATAAGCTGCCCGTCCTCTGCACATTGTGCAAGGGGACGGGCTGTTTTGTTCTGTGATGCCGCTATTATCTCAGGAAGCAAAAGCACTATGGTATGATCCGCCATTTTCCCGGTTCTGCTGCAGGGCAGGAGAAAAAGGCTGTAAAATTTTTATAATAGCCGCATTGCCTGCGGCTATTATATCATATTCTCTGCAAAAGGCAAAATATCCTCCCCCATCAGCGAACCCATGCGCACTCCCGCGCCGGTGCGCCCACGACCATGCAGTGGTCCTGTACTGTCCGCGTGACAATGGAGCCCTCCGCTACGACGGCACCCTCTCCAATTTCCAACCCGCTCAAAACGGTGGTGTTTGCCCCGATGACTGCGTTTTCATGCACGATCGTTTTTCTCTCCCCGGCTTCATCCGTCCCAAGGGTGCAGGGGGCATTGGCAAAGACGCAGGAGGCTCCGCACAATACCCCGCTGCGGAGTGTGACCCCTTCCTCCACCGACACATTGTCCCGCAGTGTTACGTTGTCCCCAATCACCACATTGGCTCCGATGGTCACATTTTCTCCAAGAATGCAGTTTTTCCCAATGACTGCTCCCTTTTTTATCCGGCAGAAATGCCAGATTTTTGTTCCTTCTCCGATGGTCGTTCCTGCATCCACCACGCTGGTTGGATGAACAAAGTATGCCACGTTCCAAGCCCTCCCTCACGCACCGATGCCGAACGAAATTTGCTGCATCGGGTGAATCTCCTTTTCCAATCGATGTTTTATCATGATATGAGGGAGGTTGTAAAAATAGAACGTTTTGCCTTTATTCTTTGGAAGAATCATCCTCTACATAGAACATGATCTTTGTGACAAACTCATCCTCGTTGCGGGACGTAATGTAATCGTTGATGCAAAACTCATATGAATCAGAAATGATGTGAAGCCTCTTTTCCCTGCAAAATTCCAGCAAGCGCAGGTATGCCCCCTCGATGGCATCATACTTTCCGATGTGATAGGTGCTTGCCGTCAGCCCTGCGGGAAGCTGGCGGATATTTTCGGCACAGGTGGCGGGGTCGGTCGTAACGAAGGCGAGCGTCGCCTGTGTACAGCGGTTCGTGTAGATGTGTTCGAGGGGGACACAGACGCCGCACTGGAAAAAAATCGGCAGATCGTCGCGCAGCGCCTGCGCATACGATTTTTTGGTGGCAAGGCTGATTTCCGTCATGCTGTACGGCTTTTCCACCTCGTGGTACAAAATGCAGATCGGTTCTGTTCTTGCAAGCATAGGTACGGTCTGGGGGCGCGCCACTGCCTGCTCCACCTGCTCGCACCGATGCTCCAGCCGGTTTTTGATGAGCGAAAGCTCACTGATCTTATGCTCGATCACGCGAAGCTGCTGGCGCAGGAATGCAAGGCTGTTTTTGGTGGTATAGGATGCCATATGCTCCTTGATTTCATTGAGCGAAAACCCGATCTTCTTCATAATGAGGATGGTGTCGAGATAATCAAGCTGCTCGGCACTGTAGTATCGGTATCCGTTTTTGGGGTCGGTGTAGCTTGGCTGAAACAGCCCAATCTTATCATAATAAAGCAGCGTCTGCTTGGAAATATTTTGATATTTTGCCAGTTCTCCGGCAGAAAACATGGTTTCCATTCGTCATTTTCACCTCTTGACTATATAGTTACTATATCCTTTATTATAGTAATATCAAAGGAAAAAGCAAGGAAAAACGCAGACCCGTTCTTTTTTCTTCTTTGCTGCTCCGCTCACAGCGAAGGAGTCAGGAAAACGAGGATGCGGTTTTTTTGCTGAAATTTTCAATCTACATAATTTAGGAGGGTTCCTTTATGGATATTTTCTCAAAACGCATGACCTATGGTCAATTCATACGGTATCTGATGCCGTCTGTGATGACCATGATCTTTCTTTCCTTTTATACCACGATCGACGGCTTCTTCGTGTCGCAGTATGCAGGGTCGGACGCACTTGCCGGAATCAACATCGTCATTCCGGTCACCTGCGTGATTTTCGGTGTTTCCGTGATGCTGGCAACCGGTGCCGGAGCGATCATCGGTGAACACCTCGGAAGAAAGGAAGAAGAAAAAGCAAACGAAATTTTCAGTATGGTTTCGTTTGTCCTGCTTCTGTTCTCCATTGCATTTTCCATCCTCGGCATCGTGTTCCTCAAGCCGATTGCCGTGTTCCTTGGCAGCAGCGATAAACTGATGCAGCACGTTCTGCCCTATGCCTTTGTGGTGTTTGCAGGCACGATCCCGATGGCGTTCAAGCTCTTTTTTGAATACCTTGTGCGCACAGACGGCAATCCGAAGGTCGGACTGAAAATGTCCACCGTCGGACTCATCCTCAATGTGATCCTCGATTATCTCTTTGTTGGTGTCCTCAAGCTCGGCACATTCGGCGCAGCCCTTGGTACCGTGCTGTCCATCACAGCAAGTGCCCTCATCGGGCTGTGGTACTTTATGAAGTACAGCAACATCCGCTTTTGTAAGTCGAAGATAGACTGGGGTGTGCTTTGGCACTCCTGCACCAACGGAAGCAGCGAAATGCTGACCGAGCTTTCCACCGGTATCACGACCTTGCTGTTTAACCTCATCATCATCCAGCAATTCGGAGAAGACGGTGTGGCGGCAGTCACGATCATCATGTATATTTATTATTTCTTCATCGCCTTCTATATGGGCATTGCGGTTGCGGCGGCTCCGGTGGTGAGCTACAACTACGGCGCAGCAAACCGTGCAAAAATTGCAGAAACGCTCAAATACAGCTTTATCACCATCGGTGCGACGGGGCTTCTCATCATGGGCACCCTCTTTGTCGGCGGTGACTTTATCATCCACCTCTTTATCGCGGAGGGTCACGTTTTCGATCTGACGAAAACAGCGCTTTTCTACTTCAGCCCTGTGTTTATCTTCATCGGCTTCAATGTATTCCTGTCAGGATACTTTACGGCACTGGGTGACGGACTCACCTCCGCTGTGATCTCCACCCTGCGCTCCCTGATTTTTGTTGTCCTCTATCTCTTCCTGCTTCCTCCTATGGTTGAAGTGAACGGGGTCTGGATGACAATGCCGATGGCAGAAGTATCGACCATCTTCATTTCTGCTTTTTTGTACCTCAAAAAAGGAAGACGGGTGCTTCAGGAGCTCCCCTCCCCCTCTGCATCTTTGAGCCAAATCTAAACGATCATAAAAAAGGCAGCATCCTTCGATGCTGCCTTTTTGTCTTGTTTTTCAGATCGGTCCTATGCGCCCAGCTCGATCTCGCTGAGCAGGGTTTCCATATAGGTCTGATAGTGGTAGAACACCACATCCGGGTCGCGCAGGGTAGGATGCCAGCGCTTCACCCATTCGAGCGTGAGATAGCCCTCATAGCCGTTTTGATGCAGCAGCTTCACTGCATCGAATACCGGAACGTCCCCAAAGCCCATCATGCGGTATTCGAGCTTGCCGTCATGCATCGCAGAGTCCTTGACATGAACATATTTGATGTCGTTTTTCAGCCGGGAAAATGTTTCCTCCGGTGTTTCGTGGTAATAGCGGTATGGGTGGTGGATATCCCACAAAACGCCCCTTGCCTCAGAGTTGATGCCGTCCAGAAACTCTGCCATCCGTTTGGAATCCGCGAGAAGTCCGTTGGTTTCCACAAGGACGCAGACATGTTTGCCCTCAGCATAGCGGCAAAGCTCGCGGTAGCGTTCCTTTGCCTTTACGATATCTGCCTCGGTCGGCTCCGGCTTGGAATCGATCAAAACGCGGATATAGGAAATCTTCAGGCGCGAAGCAAAATCGATGTGCTTTTTTGCTTCCTCCATCTCGCTTTTTTCGTCCTGCATCTTGCCCAAAGCGACCGAGGTGGACAACATCGGGATCTCGATCCCGAGGCTGTTGAGCCCGCTCATGGTATTCTCCGCATTTTCCGCATTGAACAAGCGGATCAGCAGTGCGTTGAGCTCCTCCTCCACACCGCGGATCTCAATGCCGTCGATGCACATATCGCGCGCAGCATCGACGATCTCGCTCCATTTCCATTCCGGGCATCCGATTGTAGAAAATCCTAATTTCATACTCTCTACTCCTTATGTATCCTTCCGATTTCATTGCAAGTATCTTTTCATTCAGTATAGCACAAAATTTCCCTGTGTGAAGCTCCACAGGGAAATTTCTCTAATCTTTTTTATCGTCCTCTTCTTCCTGTTTTTGAGGAGGGGTGGCGTAGATCTTCACAACTTCCCCGTTGTTGAGCGCAATTTTTGTCCCCTCGGAGGGGTCGGTGCGAAAGACGGTGTTTCCCCCATATCCCTCATTTTCCACAATGTAGATGCGGTATGGAAGCTGGCTTTTGTCCATCATCGATTTGGCAAGCTCCAGGTCGCAGCCCACCACCGCAGGGACCTCTGCGTTGTTGCTGCCCTTGCTGACCACGAGCTTCACCTTCGTCATCTTCTCCACCTCGCTGCCCTTATGCGGACTTTGCCAAACGATGATGCCTTCGGGGTAGTTGTCGTTATATTCTTCGCTGATTTCAAAGGAAAACTGCTGGGAATATTGTGCATTGTTTTGGATGTTCGACACCTGATGTCCCACAAAGTCGGGCACCGGGATGAGGCTTTTCTGCTGCTGCATCTCCTCCTGACGCTTCTGCTCCTGGTAGAGCCTTTGCTGCTCCATCACACTGATATACGCCCACACAGCAATCCCCCCCAGCAGGACGATGCTGATGAGCGTTGTGAGCAGAACATGGCGAAACCGATGGACCGGCTGCTCAAGGTGTACGGTATGTTCGTTTGGCATCACATCGGGCACCTGATAAACACAGGTGTTGCCGGAAACGGACTCTAAGAGAGCCGATGCCAGTTCATCCACCGATCCTGTGCGCAGGTCTGGGTCGAGCATCATCGCTGCGCTGATGGCATCCGATACATTTTCGGGGATGGATGGATCAAGCTGGGCGGCAGGTACAAGGCTGTCCTGCTCGAGGCGGCTTTTGGCATCCTGCGGGACAATGCCCGTCAAAAGCCAGTATAAGATTGCGCCCAGTGCATAAACATCGCTGCAGATGCCGCCGTTCCAGACGCCGCCGGTATACTGCTCCGGAGAAGAAAATCCGCTGTACCGCTCGCTGCCAAGCGTCCCATTTTCCGATCTGGACTCCACTGTGCAAAATCCGCAGAGGAATATTCTGTTGTCTTCGGTAACAAAAAGGTTCTCCGGAGAGATGCCCAGATGAACAACTCCTTTGCGGTGAAAAATGGCGACGCTGTTGAGGAGCTTCATCATTTTCTTTTTGACTTCCACCCACGGCAAGCCCTGCGGATGCTGTTCCATAACATCCCTCATGGAACGTGCAGAAATGCTTTTGTTTACAACATAAATGGTGTTATGTAAGTAAAAAATGCGAAGGATGGGGATGAGATTTTCCACCTCTCCCGCATTTTTTATGGTCTGAAATAAATCTTCAAACGCTGCCATACCGATTTTGTAATTGGTATACTCTTCTTCCTTCGGGATGAGGGAAAAGGAGCCTTCCTCGCGGAAAACGATCCGCCTTGGGCAGAATTCTCTGATCCATACAGCTTCCTGTGTTTTCGTATCGACTGCATCATACACGATACTTTCTTCGTTCTCAAACAACACATGGCAGATCTGATACGATTCCAGAGCAGCTCCCTCCGGCAATTCCAGCGGTATCTTTTTTTCTTGGGTCATATCCATTAAACCACCTTTTCGTGTCCTGTTTGACCACATTGATTGTATGCTTATCTGTACTATGATACCGCTTTTTCAGAATCGATTCAACTACAAAACAGTAACAAACGGCTCATTTCGAGCCGTTTGCATCATTTTTCGAAGGCTGTGCTTTGGGAAATTATGTATTTCCCAAATGACCTGCGCCCAGTCCAAAGCTGATCGACAGCGCCCGGTTGACCTGCGACATCGACTGATTGTCAAGGCAGCCCATCTTTTCGCGCAGTCTTCTTTTATCAATGGTTCGGATCTGCTCGAGCAAAACGACCGAATCCTTCGAGAGCCCGCAGTTTTCGGGAAGGATATCGATGTGTGTTGGCAGCTTTGTTTTTTCTTTCTGACTTGTGATCGCGGCTGCGATCACGGTTGGGCTGTATTTATTTCCGACGTCGTTTTGCACGATCAGCACCGGACGCACCCCGCCCTGCTCCGATCCCACAACAGGACTCAAATCCGCATAGTAAATATCTCCCCGTCTGACCGTCACGTTTCATCACACTCCGTTTTATTGTTGCACCCGTTTTACGGTGTACCTTTATTTTGTCCACGGATTTTGCGAATAATCAGGCTCCCTTCATTTTTCTGCCCTCTTTTCGGTTACATTTATCTCAATTTATTACAGAACAGAAACACCCTGTTGTGTCGACTTGACAGCGGGAATGGGAGAGAATATAATAACAGATATACTATCGATGTCGATTATTTTGACTATTTTCGCCAAAATATTGGAAAGGGGCTTTCGACTGATGTACCGTAAATTATCCAAATGGTTTACCGCAATGATGACACTTGTTGTGTCTGTCATCGGAATGGCTGTAAGTGCTTTTGCAATCAATCCTGTAATGGGTGATGAAACCCAGGGGACCGTGAAATTGATGACCGTCCTTTTGATCGTTTCCGCAGTTGTCATTATTGTATTGGTTGCGATGTCTGCCATGAAAAAGAAAAAAGGACCCAAAAAATAATTTCAATCGATAAGAAGGTATAACGGAGGGACTCCTCCGTTTTTTTACGCTCTTTTTTCAGATTTTTCCAGTATAAACGCTATAAATATCTAAATCCGTCGCAAGATTCCTGAAATATTTTTCTGTTATCTGCAAACATTAAACAAAAGCGGACTTGTTTTATAAAACGGTTCGCCCAACCTTCAGTTCATTGTGCCAAGCAAAAATGGTGCAAAAAGGAGTAGATAACAGATGCGAACATTCTATCGGTTTTGTGCAGGTATTTTCTCGATCCTTGTATGGTCTGCTCTTGGTTTTGCCCTGTACCTGCAAAACATCCTTCCGGATTCCTTCTATGTCACGCGGGGCGAGCAGCTTGATCTGTCGCGCCAGTATTCCTATATCACCTGCAGCACACCGTGGGATTCCTTTCCGGTGGAAGCCTACGCCAGTACGGGAAACAGCTATCAAATGGATCTCAAGCTGCTGGGCTTTGTCGACATCAAGCCGGTCACGGTTCAGGTGGTAGATCGGCGTGTCGTATCGGTCTGTGGAAATCCGTTTGGGATCAAGCTCTTTACAGACGGGGTCATGGTGGTGGGACTGGGCGGTGTACAGACGGCGGACGGGATGATCTCTCCGGCAAGCCGCTGCGGACTTCAGCAGGGTGACGTCATCCTTTCCATCAACGGTCAGACCCATCTAAGCAATCAGATCATCAGCGAGCTTGTTCAGGTCAGCGACGGAGCACCCCTTACCGTGCGCTACCGCCGCGGTGACAGCGAAAAAAATGCGCTCATCGCCCCTGCCCTCTCAACCACCGACCATCAGTATCACATTGGGCTCTGGGTGCGCGACAGCTCTGCCGGCATCGGGACCCTGACCTTCTGTGACACCTCCACCGGGCTTTTCGCAGGTCTTGGGCATGCCATCTGCGACGTGGATACCGGACAAGTGATGCCTCTTTCTCAGGGAGAGATCGTGCACGCCTCCATCAGCGGTGTCGCACCGGGAATCCCCGGAAAGCCGGGCGAGCTGCGCGGTTCGTTCCAAAATCAGATCCCGTGGGGGAATGTATATCTCAACCATGTCAATGGGATCTACGGTCAGTTTGTCGGAGGCATCGATGCATCCAAAACACTTCCGATGGCGATGAGCTACGAAATCAAGCCGGGACGCGCGCAGATTTGGACGACTATTTCCGGTGATACACCACAGGAATTTGACATCGAAATTGAAAAAGTACACTCTTATCAGGATACAACCGGACGAAACATGGTCATACGCATTACCGACCCCACACTGCTTACAAAAACCGGCGGCATCGTGCAGGGAATGAGCGGCAGCCCCATCGTGCAGGACGGCATGCTTGTCGGAGCGGTTACCCACGTTTTTGTCAACGATCCCACACGAGGATACGGGATCTTTGCGGAAAATATGGATAACACCCTTTCCTACGCCGCAAAATGTGCTGCTTAATATCAAAACCGACCGTTGTATCAGTGCCTTGAACAGAAAGCGGCAGAGGTTTCCCCTCTGCCGCTTTTTTATCTTGTGTGATGTAATTCTGTTAGATAAACCAGAATAGAATAACAGCTTTTACTGAAATTTTTTCAACAAATATTTGTAAATAATATTACCGGCAAAAATCTGAAACATCAAATAGATAAACAAAAATCCAATAAAAATAAGGTTGTTCATCGTAAAGAGTTGCAATGCATCAAGTATCGCAAAGATCGGCATAGAAACTGCAACAACTACAATTCCAAGGACATAAGTATATTGGCCTGCTTTAGCACGAAGCTTTTCATTCAGTTCATCATGTAATTCAATTTGCTCGTTTTCTATCTTTTCGCGATACTCTTTTTCATGTTTGGGAGATGCCCAGTAAAAATATTTGCAGATCATAAAACATCCCGGACCGATACCAGCTCCGGCAAAGCCAAACAGCAGGCTATTCAACTTGGTATTTGTCAGCAACCCTGCAAGCAGACACCCGAGACCAATCAGTACATATACAATACCTGTTACTAAATTACTCTTTTTCATTTTTTTCGCCCCTTTCGTGGATAAAAACTTCTTCGATCTGTTTTCCAAAAAAATCTGCAATGGTAAATGCCAGCTCCAAAGATGGATTGTATTTTCCTGTTTCAATGGAACTGACAGTTTGCCGTGATACACGAATTGCTTTTGCAAATTCTTCCTGATTCATAGATAAGTTTTTTCGCAATTCTTCAACTCTATTTTCCATCATAATCTCCTTTGCGGTTTTGTCAAGGTTCCTTTACAACTTGGAGTATAGCATACAAACAGCCGATTGTCAAGGTTCCTTTACATCTGGCTGCATAAATAACCCTTATCCTGTTTTCTTAACAGTTGTTGTCCCTAATAGCAATCACTCGTGAGCGGCAGCCCCATCGTGCAGGACGGCATGCTTGTCGGAGCGGTTACCCACGTTTTTGTCAACGATCCCACACGCGGATATGGGATCTTTGCGGAAAATATGGATAACACTCTTTCCTACGCTGCAAAATGTGCCGCTTAATATCAAAACCATCCGTTGTATCAGTGCCTTGAACAGAAAGCGGCAGAGGGGAAACCTCTGCCGCTTTTCTTTTTTGTATGGTATAATGCGGTTAGATAAATTAGAATTTTCTCAATAGATGAATTTTAGAAAGGGATGATTCAAATGAAAAGAAGGATAAGTTATCTTGTGACTTCAATCCTCTTCCTTATTGGAGGGACATGCTTTTTGATTGCAGGGATTATAAATAGCTCTAAAGAATTCTCGTCGGAAGCCCCCATTTATGCTTTGTATTTGAATAGATATGGCTTCTACATCGCAGCCATTTGCATGTTGATTGCTGGGGCAGGCTTTGTGTATTCTTATTTCAAAAGCAGCAGCAAAAACGACCATTGAGTGTTAGTTCTATTCCGATTTAACGAACAGTTGTTGTCCCTAATAGCAATCACTCGTGTCCGGCAGCCCCATCGTACAGGACGGGATGCTTGTCGGAACAGTTACCCACGTTTTTGTCAACGATCCCACGCGAGGATACGGAATTTTTGCGGAAAATATTTCCCTTTCCTACGCTGCAAAATGTGCTGCTTAATATCAAAATTGTCCGTTCTATCAGTGGCTCGAACAGAAAACGGCAGAGGTTTCCCCTCTGCCGCTTTTTTGTACCTTTAGCCTACCTGATGTGTTTGGAATTTCTTTCGTGAGAGGATGGCACCGATTATCGCAGTAATCAGTGCAGCGGGAATGGCCCAGACTGCATAAAGCAAACCGTTTGTCATCTGTTCAACCGACATAATAGAAATATACTGCACATAGTAGATCGGAGAGAGTACGATGACACGGTACAGCGGACTCGCTTCGGAAATCGGCAGCAGGATTGGAAGAACATACAATGCAGCGGAAGCAACAAAGGCAATCATCTGATTTTTACAGAATGCCGAGAAAATCAAACTGATGCCGGTAACTGCCAATGCACTGAGAAATGCTAACAAAATCTGATATTTGATGACGGTTCCGCAGGTGATGTTGAAGGGGATATACCCTTCTACAAAATCCTGATGTGCAAAAAGAATCGAGCAGTCTAAACCATCTATACCATATACCGTAACCGCAAACAGAAGATTCACCGCAAGGATAATCGCTGTGATGAAAAATGACGCCATAAAGCTTGCTATAATTTTTGCAGACGCACATTTTGTCTTACCATATCGGGTGGTTAAAATGATTGCATCAACGCCTCCATATTCGCCCGAATAAACAGGTGCAGTTATCAGAATCAACACAAATGAAAGTGCAATTAAAACTTTGGCTAAATTTTGGCTGGTCTGAAGCCATCCGGCGGTATAGCCGATTTTAATTTCCTCATCCCCAAACACATCCGAAACACTTGATCCGTTCCAGTTTCCATTCATACCCGAAAATCTCGAAAAAGCAGCTGACTGCGTTGCGTTCATATACAGGTATTTTGCATTCATGCCGTGCAGATCGTGAGCAGGCTTAAACTCTGTCATCATTTTCTGAACTTTTTCATCGGTTAAAGTTCCGGCATACTCTTGGGCAATCCGCTTATCAATTTCCACGGCTGCTTTTCCGCTGCCTTCAGTACCCTTCCCGTCTGTGGCATGCATATTCTGAAGGGTAGAAAATGAAAGTATCAAAGATAACACTAAGATAAAAGAAACAGCAAGTAAGTTCGCTCGCTTTGCAAAAATCTTTCTCAGTTCAAACTTCAACAAATTTTTCATGCTTCATCTGCCCCCTTAAAATAGTAAAGATATAGATCTTCTAATGTCGGCTGTACCTGTACGGCATTCTGAACCGGCTGCTCTTTTGAAACAATTCTAAGAAGCGTCTGATCATTTTCCAGATTACGAAGATTGCTGATATTCAGCGTTTCTCCATAATGCTCTGCACGATCTGCCGGAACCTGACATTCCCAAACCTGTCCGTCGATCTCGGCTGTGATTTCCTGGGGCTTTCCAAAATGAAGGACAGCTCCGGACTTCATCATAATGATTTCTTCAGCGATAAATTCTACATCAGAAACAATGTGTGTTGAGAGAATGACGACTCGTTCTTTGGAAAATGAACTGATCAGATTGCGAAAACGCACACGCTCTTTGGGATCAAGTCCGGCTGTCGGTTCATCCAAAATTAAAATGCGAGGGTCATTCAGCATAGCCTGTGCAATTCCCAAACGCTGCTTCATTCCACCGGAGAACGTTTTGATTTTTCGGTCTTGTACATTGGATAGACTGACAGCTTCCAACAACTCTGCCGCCTTTTTCTTTGCCTGTTTTGCGGTTAAGCCCTTTAATGAGGCGACATAAAGAAGAAAATCCTGTGCGGTAAAGTCGGGGTAAGACCCAAAATTCTGCGGAAGATAGCCGAGAAGATTTCGATATTTTTCTCCGAGGGAAGAAATGTTTTTTCCATCCAGCGTGATTTTTCCGGAGGTTGGCGTCTGAATGTCGCAAAGCAGACGCATAAGAGTTGTTTTACCGGCTCCATTTGCTCCCAGCAATCCATAAACGCCACTGTTCAGTGTCAGATTCATTTGCTTGACTGCGACTTTTGAGCCGTATTGTTTGCTCAGCTCATGTGTTTTCAGTTCCATAATAAAGCTCCTTTCTTTGGAGAAATAAAATACTCTCCTTGTGACCACAAGGAGAGTATAAAAGAAAGTATTCAATTTTTTATCTATACAGAAGCACTTTTGAAAAAAGACGTTACCTTTGCACCCTTTGGAAGATTCTCCAGCGTAAGCTGTCCTTCGTGGTGCTCACAGAGCAGCTTGCAAATAGAAAGTCCCAAGCCAAAATGCTCGGAACGATCTGCCTCTGATGTAACATATGGGCTGGCAGCACGATGGATCAGTTCATCCGAAAAGCCTGCACCATCATCAAAAACAGAAAGAACAAGTCCGTTTCTGCTTTCCTTTACATTTATGGTAATTGTCTGCTCGGCATATCGGATTGCGTTGGATACCAAGTTATCCACTACCTGCAATACATAAGACTTATCAAGACAGAGTTCCTTTGATCCCACATTATTTTCAAATCGAAGAGTTTTTTCACCCTGCGCACAAAGCAAACGAGTGCTTTCCTCTAAGGTTTTCAGAAAGGGCTGTAGTTCCACACTTTTATACTCCGGGCAGGAATCTTCCAGCCGCCTGAGCGTGCTCATGCTGGCAATATAGTTTTCCATCCTTGTGATATGTTTTTGCATGGTGGCGGCTGTTTCTTTGACCATAGGATCGTCGCTTGAACCTAAGATTTCATCGTATCCCTTGATGACCGTGAGCGGTGTACGCAGATCGTGTGCAAATGCAGCGTTCAGCTGTTTGCGGTCTTCAACCTGTCGCCACATAGAGGCAAAGTTGCCGGCAAGCGTTGAACGCATCATTTCATAGGAAGCACAAAGCTCACCCATTTCATCGGTGCCTTCATAAGACACCCGAAAATTTAGATCATTTTCTGCAATTTTCTTAGATGCCGTGCTTAGTTCGGATAGAGGTCGCTTCAATTTATTTTGATAGAACAGAAATGCTGCTGCCATAATACAGAGTGAGCTATAAACAGGGGTGGCAAATAAGGGCAGGGCATCAAGAACAGTCAAAAGCTGCTCATCCTTTGGGGAGTATAGGATTACTTGGTCAGCAATATAGGTTCCTTCACCGAGTCGTTCGCCAGCCGCATTGGTTAAATAGTATTTTTCCCCACTGACAGGATAGCTGCTTTGTATGTACTCCGAGGTATAACTGCACACCCCGGCAGTACCCATACTCAGTATTAGTGCAATCACAGTAAAGGCTGCGATATAGAGAACAATGCTTTTTCGGAGTGACAGATTCCGGAGAAAATGTTTTATTTTACCCATTTATATCCACACCCCCACACCGTTTCTATATAAGTCTTTTCTGTATATGCAGCAAGCTTTCCCCGAATTCTGCGGATATGTTCGGCAACAACGCTGCTGTCGCCGTCACTGTCATACCCCCAGAGCTTTTCATAAATTCGTTCCTTATCAAAGACTTGTCCCGGATTTTGTGAGAGAAGCTCCACAATGTCAAATTCTTTCTTCGCCAGATTTAGCTGTTCTTTTTCCCAAAATACGCATCTTTGTTCGTAATCTATGGTAAGATCGCCGGCAAATTTCACTTTGGTTTCGGAGATATGTCGATTTTCTCTTCGCAAATGGGCGTGTACTCTTGCCTCCAACTCAACAAGGGAAAACGGCTTGACAATGTAATCATCTCCACCAACAGAAAATCCTTTTACCTTGTCCGCATCTTCTATTCGGGCAGTTAAAAATAAGATGGGACAGGATACATGATCTCGAATGCGCTGACAGACCTCAAGTCCATCCATCTGAGGCATATTGATGTCCAGCAGAATGATGTCCGGCTGATGCTCGACTTGCCTGAGTGCGTCTTTCCCGCTCAGCGCAGTCAGCACCCGGTAATTTCTGCTTTCAAAAAATTGTTTGAGCATCAAGACAATATCCTCTTCGTCATCCACAACTAAAATTTTGTACTGCATTGCTTCACCCCCATTTTGGGTATTTATTATAATACAGTATTTTCAACTTTTTATCTACTTCACAAGATGTATTTACTATTTTGGACGAAGTTGCCTCTCTTTATCAAAGGACTTTTTCCGAGCGTGTTTTTGCTTGCCCTGCTGAAACGGTCGGAGTTTTTCTCTGACGCTTTCCCTCTCAGGAGGGCTTCCGGATTTGTTAGTCTGGCGTTCCCATTGGGCAAGGTCGTGGTGACACTGCTCCACAACAGCTTTCATCTGACGGAAGGTTCTCATAAATAGCTGCACATCGGGGCAGCCTTTTGTTATCTTTGCCCTTACAAGCCAAAACAAGAGAATTTTACTGCCAAAACAATTCAGACATTATCTGTTTTCGCAAAGTCATAAGCGAAATACACCCCTTATACAAATCTTTGATTTGTATAAGGGGTCTTATGCTGCGAAATAGGAAGTAGAACATCATACGTTTTCCGTTAATTCTTTCCATCTGGGATCATTTTTCATGTATGAAAAACCTTCATCGGTGCAAAGATGGTCCAATATATTGTTCCTGACCGTTTTAATAAATGTCGGGTCAGCACTTTTAAATACCATATGGGAATACAACGGAGCGTGTGAAAAGTCGTAGATACTATCTATATTGTTTAACATCCCCTGAACACAGGAAAGCGTTTTTTCCCGATCCTGTTGTGCCTGAACCAATTCCAAATCGGCAGCATAAACATCGTATGCCCCCATTTCAAACAGACGGGCAAGGGCTTTCTTTTTTTCAGCATAATACTCAGCCTTTTGCAGATTTTTGTCCTGTAATTGCATGATAAACAGGCTGTTGAATACAGCGGATAAAATCTGGTAGTCCGCCAACAGGATTTCCTCGTAAGTCCGGCATGCTTTTTCGAGATTACCCGCCTTTTCATAAAGCACTGCTTGCTTTCGTTTTCGTTCCGGGTTCTGCTTGGAAAAGAAAGCAAGATAATCTTGTGCTTTTTCATATTGTTCTTTGCGAAGATAAAACCCGTACAGGGAATCTGCAGCAGCTGTTCGTATAGCTTCATCATTACTTTTTAACAGACGTTCATAGCAGCTTAGGATAAAGGCATCATACTTCTCGTTTTCAGGGATCTCCTGTATCAGACGCTGTCCATCCAACTCCAATGCAAGGCTGTAGATCAACTCTTCACAGTTTGGGTACTGCTGGATTTGTTCTTTTGCCCACTTGAAAACATCCTCATAGAATTGCGCTGAAAATCTCCGATCTGCCTCTTGAACCAATTTTCGGATTTCCTCTGCAGTCAGTTCTTCCCGGAAGGAAAGGAGCTCGTCCAAGGATACCTCCAGCAACCGGGCAATCGGCGCCAGAAGCGTGATGTCGGGCATGGTATTCCCATTTTCCCATTTATTCACTGCAGGAGCAGTCACGCCCAAGCGACTTGCCATTTCTTCCTGCGTCAATTCCTTTGTTTTTCTGTATTTACGAATTACTTCACCAATTTTCATAATCATTCACCTCCGAATTAGGTGCATCGGCCTTTGCATCTTTATTTTATCATAGTCGTCGGCAAATTCATATTGAACCTTTGTTAAACAGGAAGCAGAAAAAATAACCATCGAGAACATTGTTTTATTTGCCCTTGTGAGCCTTCAAGGGAAGCAAAGGGAAAAGGTGAGCTGATTGAAACGGTTTTGGAGTATTTTATGAAATCCCTGCGGCACCGGATGATCACAGATAAAATCCCAGTATTTCAAATTCGAACAGGTCGAACACTGCAATAAAATGGAACCTACCATTCTTTCATCATCCAAAGCGCATTCGCATAACTTCCATCCGTATATTTCATATTCCTGGGCAATGTACCGTAGGTCTTAAAGCCCAATTTTTGATATAGCATAACGGCTTTTTGATTGTCCTCCACTACTTACTGTTCGGCTTGCTGATATCCAGCCTGCTTTGCAGATTGCAGTAATATCTCCATCATTTGTTTGCCAATGCCATAGCCGCAGAATTCTCGATACAAAGCGATTGCTGCTTCACAACGATGTGCTGATTTTTTAGTTGGAGCCGCATTCATAAAAGAGCAGGTGCCAACAAGAACATCACCCATTATCACTATCAACAGCAAGGACTTTTCCGCATGGTTAACCATGCTAATAAAACTTTCTTCTTGCTCATGTGTGAATTGAATCTCATCCGGTTCTCGGAGAGGGTATTTGCTTTCTTCTGCGGTTGCTTTTAAGTATTTTATTAACTTATCCGCATCACTGAGCTATTCTCAATAGAATTGTTCTTCCCAACTTATCCTGAATTTTCAATGGTGTAAAATTCACTGCATTGCTCCCCAATCTTCTTGGTGAATCTGATTCCGTTTAAGGTGTTAGATTATCTCACTGCATTATATCACACAAGACAGAAAAGCATCCGAGGCTTTCCCTCTCCTGCTTTTCTTTTTTGAGAGAGCATGGTATAATAAAAACATCATATTGTGAAGGGGTGCTTATATATGGGAATCATGGATTCATTCAATGATGAAGCTGGTAAAATCAATCATGGCAATGGAAAATATCGCGTGATGCAGATTGTACTCAGAGAGAAATTTGTGGGAAAAGGATCAAAAAATTTCAGCGAAATCGAAGATTTATGCAATAAGCAATACGAAGAAGGGTATCGCCTGCACACCTTTGCTCAGTCGACAGCCACTTCAACCGGGTTTGGCGGCGGAGACCGAACCGTTTGCAATTTGGTGTTTGAACGAATTGATTGATTCCAAAACAGGAGCACGGAATGCCGGTTCACGCTGTGACTCCTTCTTTTGTCAACACCACAATAGAGGCTGCGGTATTCTGATCGAGAATATGCTGGCGTCATAAAATGGAGCGACAGAGGTTTCCCCTCTGTCGCTTTTTGTTTTTGTATGCTATAATGCACTTAGATATCCCATCAGATTGATTTTAGAAAGTGAGGACATTGCATGAAGAAAGTAACAAGTTTTGCTATCGCTTTGGTATTGCTGTTTGCTCTGGTTGGCTGCACAAACTCCACCCCCTCATCTATTGAGCGAGTGTATTCATTTTCGGGCGAAAGCAATGAAATACGCGTCATCAACGGCGTCGCTGTAATCGGTGGAGAGAAGGAAACTTTTTACGGCGGAACATTGGAACTCAAAAACGATAATTTTAAGGACATAACCGGCTATAGTATAAAATTCTACATTTCTGACGGCACTGAGAATTGGACGCTTCTGAACAACGTGGTAAAAGATGAAACTGGGACATTTGAACTAAAAAATCAAGAAACCGGACGAATTACAGGTCAGGTCCTGAACACCAATATGGATGAGAACGCATTCGAAGAGCATCTTTATTTCGAACTGGTCACAACCGATGAAAACGGAGTTACCGAGACATATACAGTCCCAATGAAAGTTACAGCCATAGAGTAGCGCTTATCAGAACATATCGAATCGTCAGAAAAACGAACTACGATTATGAGGTTAAGAAAATGATGGATTATATTTGGATTGTGCTTTTGCTTCTTCTTGGTATAGCTATGATTATAAAGCCGGAGCTGCTCTGGAAAATCGAACACATTTTCACAGTAAAAAACGGTGAACCAACAGAGTTGTATCTGACACTTATGCGACTTGGTGGTATATTCTTTTCTATTTCAGCGGTCATTTGTTTCGTATACAGCCTGCTGCATCAGTAAATTCCTGATAATGAGCTGAGTGTCAAATCCATTGAAATTTCCATAACATCTGTTCCCCTAAGGAAAATCGCCCCCCAAGCGGCAGCCCCCCTCGTGCAGGACGAATGTCGGAGTGCTTCCCCACGTTTTTGACAACGACCCCACACGAGGATACTGGTCCCCCCTTTTCTATACTGCAAAATACAACACAAATCGCCCCCTGATAAATCAGGGGGGCGATTTGCGAGGAATTATTCTACAACAAGACTTTGGAAAATTTCAAGCTACAGTTTGACCTTTCTAAACTCTTCTGCCAGCTGTGCAATATAATCTGCACAGGTCTGGAGCATCTCCTTGCCCCATTCCTCGGTGGCAGTATTCGGATGATCCGGTCCGATCCATCCGCTGTCTGTGATTTTATTGATCTGGCGTGGAATATTGAAGCTGACGCCCTTATATTGCACGCTGTAAAATCCGGTTCCCTTGATCTCGGAGGAAATATCGTTGAGAAGCAGCTTTTCATTGATTTCCGAGCGATCGACAAGATTCGGGTCGATGCCCATAACAGCTGCGGTTTCCTCGCCGCCGCCGTGACCGCCCTTCCATGCAGGGTTCATATCCCACGCCATCAGCCACCAGTTGAGGATCGCGGTGATGCAGCCTTTGTCGTCCATTGTCAGGGCAGCCTGCTCGATGCACTTGACATTTCCGCCGTGCCCGTTGAGCACGAGGAATTTTCTTGCGCCGTGGTGGTAGAGGCTCTCCATCACACACAGCAGATAGTGGTAGAGCACATCATTTTCAATGTCGACGGTGCCGGGATAATCTGCGAGCGATTTTGTTGCGCCGTAAGGGATGGTTGGCGCGATGAGTACATCTGTTTTTTCCTCGATCAGCTCAAGGAGTCTGTTTGGGATCATGGTATCGGTTCCAAGCGGCATATGTCTGCCATGGCTTTCGATGCTTCCGATTCCGATGATGACAGTATCATCATTTTGAAAATAAAGTTCTGCTTTTGGCCATGTAATATTTTCAAGTCTCAAGTTTTATCACTCTTTCTATCTGTTGTCAAAACCAAGCTGTCGTATTTGTGCATCGGCATATGATTAGGACAGTTTGAGCTTCTTAAATTCTTCCATAAAGTCCACAATATAGTCTGCACAGGTCTGGAGCATCTCCTTGCCCCATTCCTCGGTGGCAGTATTCGGATGATCCGGTCCGATCCATCCGCCGCTTGAGGTAACGCGGTTTGTGCTGCGAATGATTTCTACATTGACCCCTTTATATTTCACGCTGCGAAAGCCGGTTGTTTCAAATTTATCGGAAAGATGGATGTATTCGAGGGGTGTATCGATCTCGCTGTAATCGATGAGGCTGGGGTCTACCCCCATAATGCCTGCGGTTTCCTCACCGCCGCCGTGGCCGCCCTTCCATGCAGGGTTCATATCCCACGCCATCAGCCACCAGTTGAGCAGAGCTACAAGGCAGCCCTTTCTCTCATAGTCAAATCCCACACTTTCCAGTGGTTTGATGTTTCCGCCGTGACCATTGAGGATCACAAATTTTCTTGCGCCGTGGCGGTAAAAGTTTTCCACGATTTTAGAAACCAGCTGATACAGCAGATCATTGCCGATATCAATGGTTCCCGGATATTCTGACAAAGACTCGGTTGAGCCGTATGGGATGGTTGGTGCAATGAGAACATTGCTTTTTTCTTCGATCAATTCCAAAATGCGATTTGGAATGATGGTATCTGTGCCCAGAGGCATATGTTTTCCGTGGCTCTCAACGCTGCCTACGGTCAGAAGGACAATATCGTTTTCCTTAAAATATTCTTCTGCTTTTGGCCATGTGATATTTTCTAATCTCATATCCCTACTCCTTTGCCTTTCATATTTCTTCTTGCCTGATCCGACTGCAAACTTTTTGCAGTCTTCAGCGATCCGCAATAGATCCTCACTATTACAATACAATTTTTATATGATATTTGGAAGCCTTTTTTGCATCGAATTTTAAATATCGCTTCCTTAGCAAGCTTGAGCAGAAAATCTTTCTGTTCTTTTTCCCCGGTTCAAAAACATGAAGTGCTTTGCGGCTCAAAACAAATTGCCGCCGAACACTTTTGAAATGCCCCTGCCTTGGTACAAAAGCCAAGGCAGGAAGCATTAGGATCCACTCTATTATTTTGCTACCTTGACATGGGACAGATCATGGTAACCAACTGGGTCGATTACAAAGCCCTGTACATTTTTGGTTGCACCAACGTTGATGGTGGAGTAGTAGATTGGAGCGTTGTTGTTGATTTCAGCAAGTTTGATTGCAAGATCTTTGTAGATTTCTTTGCGCTTTTCAGCATCGGTAGTTGTTCTGCCTGCTTCTACAAGGGCATCGACTTCCGGATCATCAAGGAAGGAACGGTTGCCGGATGCACCCTGCATGCTGGAGTGTTCGAGAGAGTAGTAGGTGTAGTCTGCGTCCTGTGTGGAGGTTGTCCAGCCGAACAGACCCATCTCATGCTCACCTGCTGTACATTTCTGAATGAGAGAACCGAATTCCATTACTTCGATTTTGCAGTCGATGCCGGATTCGAGGAACATTGCCTGAATTGCCTGGCAGATTTCGATTCTTGCCTGGCTGTCGTTTACCCAAATGCTGGTGGACAAGCCGTTTTCAAAGCCTGCTTCTTTGAGGAGCTCTTTTGCTTTTTCTGGATTGTACTCATATACACCGGTGCTGTGGTAGCCGAATACTGCCGGAGCGATGATTGCATCTGCCGGCTCACCGGAACCGGAAAGGATGGTGTCAACGATCATTTTTCTGTCGATTGCATAGTTGATTGCTTCACGAACCTTCGGATTGTCAAATGGAGCCTTCTTCATGTTCATAGACAGATAAGAGCAGGTAAGACCCGGAGCTTCGATTGCCTGCAGGTTGCCGCTTTCCCCGATTTTTTTGAGGTCGTTTGGCAGCAGGTCGTAAGCGAGGTCGATTTCGCCGGTTTCCAGAGCGATGAGTCGCTGAGAGTTTTCCGGGATAACCTTCATGATGAGGTTTTCGGTTTCCGGTTTGCCGTCCATGTAGTCTGGGTTCGCCTGCATTTTGATGTGGTCGCTCTGTTTCCATTCTACAAATTTATATGGACCGGAGCCGATCGGATTCATTTTGAATCCTTCTTCGTCTTTTTCTACCACTGCTTTTGGAACGATTGCTGCAAACGGAACAGCAAGGTTGCGCAGAGCAGGAGCATACGGAGCATGGAGAATGATTTCAACAGTGTAATCGTCTTTGATGTTTACTTCTTTGATGAAGTCAACAATGTAGGAAACGGATGCAGAATTGATTGCTCTTTCCAGGGAGAACTTCACGTCCTCTGCTTTGAGAGCGCTTCCGTCGTGGAATTTTACATCCTGTCTGAGTTTGAAGACATAGGTTGTATCGTCCACCTGTTCCCAGCTCTCCGCGATCTGTGGTTTTACTTCACCGGTAGCGGAATCGATGACCGTCAGGGTATCAAAAATCTGGCAGCTTACTGTAACTGCCGGGGTTTCTTTTCCCTGATGCGGGTCGAGGGATGTTACATCTGCACCCTGACCCCAGATCACAGTGTCTTTGAAGCCGCCCTCACCGGTCGATGCAGTACCTCCGCCGTTGGAAGAACTGCCTGCATCTGTTGT
The DNA here is from genome assembly GCA_020024285.1 of Oscillospiraceae bacterium. Taxonomy (GTDB): domain Bacteria; phylum Bacillota; class Clostridia; order Oscillospirales; family Ruminococcaceae; genus Negativibacillus. The sequence continues at coordinate 88,787 of JAHHTZ010000006.1, forward strand.
GCCATTTCCGCATGCGCCCAAAGACATTGCCATGGCCGCCGCCAGAAGGAACGCGATCAACTTTTTCATAAAAATTCCCCTTTCAGGTAACATATAATTTAAGCATTCTATGCTTGATTGACCATCATACAGCTTACCATGTGGTCTTTTTCCACTTCCACAAGCTGCATTGCCTGCTGTGTGCATTTTTCGGTTGCATACGGGCATCGTTTTGCAAATCTGCATCCTACGCCCGGATTGATCGGGGAGGTGATCTCACCCTTCATTGTGATACGGTTCATCGGAACATCCGGGTCTGCAATCGGAATTGCGGACAGCAGAGCCTTTGTATAAGGATGCAGCGGATTTTTGAACAGCACATCTGCCGGTGCTTTTTCCACCATCTGTCCAAGATACATGACGATGATGTCATCCGAAAAATATTTTACAACGGACAGGTCGTGGGTGATGAACATATACGTCAGGTTGAGCTGTTCCTGCAGATCCTGCATCAGGTTGAGGATCTGTGCCTGAATGGAAACGTCCAGCGCAGAAACCGGCTCGTCACAGACAATGAACTTCGGATTGAGTGCCAGTGCTCTTGCAATACCGATTCTCTGGCGTCTGCCGCCGTCCAGCTCATGCGGATATGTATTGATGAGTCGCGATGCAAGACCAACAAGATCCATGATCTCGGATACCTTTTTATGGATGCCCTCTTTGTCGCGTTTGTCGTACAGTCCCTGCACGATCAGCGGAGCTGCAATCGCCTCGGAAATGGTCATACGGGGGTTGAGCGATGCAAACGGGTCCTGAAAGATGATCTGCATATCTTTGCGCAGCTCCTTGAGCTGTGCTTTATTATATTTGAGGATATCCTTTCCTTCAAAATATACATTGCCCGATGTCGGCTCGTGCAATCTTAAAATTGCACGTCCCATGGTGGATTTGCCGCATCCCGATTCTCCAACGACACCGAGGGTCTTGCCTCTGTCGAGGGTGAATGTGATGTCATCCACAGCATGGAGGGTTCCGGATGGGGTATTGAAATATTTTTTCAGGTTTTCAACTCTCAAAATCGCGTTATTGTTCTCCATGGTTTGCCTCCTCCCCTCTATATTTAAAGCATCTTACCTGATGCCCCGGTGCCACTTCGTAAAGATCCGGCAGCTGATCCTTGCAGCAATCCATTGCATAAGGACAGCGTTCATAGAACTTACATCCGCATGGGAGCTTTGTTGGATCCGGCATCATGCCTTTGATTGCTTTGAGGCGTTTTTCTGTGGACTGAAGGTTTGGAATGGAAGCAAACAAACCTTCTGTATAAGGATGCTTTGTTCTCTTATATACATCCTGAATGCTGCCGTATTCCACGATTTCACCGGCATAAATAATGGCAACATCATCACAGTTTTGTGCAACAACGCCCAGATCGTGGGTGATGAGCAGCATGGAGGTGTTGTTTTTTGCTTTGAGCTCGTGGATCATCTCCAGCACCTGTGCCTGAATGGTAACATCCAGCGCGGTGGTCGGTTCGTCTGCAAGCAGCAGCTTTGGATTACATGCAAGAGCGATCGCGATGATAACGCGCTGTTTCATACCGCCGGAGAACTGATGCGGATAATCACCGTATCTTGTTTTTACGATGCCAACCATCTCAAGCATTTCTTCTGCTTTTTGTCTGGCTTCTTCTTTTTTCATCTCCGGATGGTGTGTTTCGATTACTTCCAAAATCTGATCTCCAACCGTCAAAACCGGGTTGAGTGAAGTCATTGGGTCCTGGAAGATCATCGAAATATCTCTTCCGCGCACCTTCTTCATCTCATCAGAGGAGATGCTCAGAAGGTCGCGTCCTTCAAACATGATCTGCCCGCTGATGATTTTCCCAGGAGGATCTGGAATCAGTCTGAGGATACCCTTTGCAAGTGTTGTTTTGCCTGCGCCGGTTTCTCCCACCAATCCAAGTGTCTTCCCTTCTTTGATATGGAGCGATGCACCGTTGAGTGCTTTTACCAGTCCATCCTCTGTGGAATAGTGTATGTGGAGATCCTTAACTTCCAATAAATTCTCGGACATTTATCTCACCTCTTCTTCGAGCTATACGTTAGTCTTTCAGTCTTGGGTCCAGTGCATCGCGCAAACCATCGCCCATTACGTTAAGAGCAAGGATGGTAAGCATGATTCCCATGCCGGGGATAACGGTAACATGCCAAGCGTCGCGGATGTAGGTTCTTGCGTTGGAAAGCATTGCGCCCCACTCCGGTGTCGGCGGCTGGATGCCCAAACCGAGGAAGGAAAGTCCTGCGATGGAGAGGATCGCACCTGCGATACCGAGGGTGATCTGAACGATGATCGGTGCCATTGCGTTCGGGATGATGTACTTAAAGATGATGGTAAAGTCATTACATCCGATTGCTCTTGCAGCCTCGATGAATTCCTGATCCTTTACTGTCAGTACAGAAGCTCGTACCGTTCTTGCAAAGGTTGGGATATAAGCGATTGCGATCGCCATCAGTACGTTCACAAGGCTTGTTCCCAATGCAGCAACGATTGCGATTGCCAAAAGCATGGATGGGATTGCAAGAAGGATATCCATCAAACGCATCAAAACGTTGTCAAGGGTCTTGCCGTAGTATCCTGCAACTGCGCCGAGTGCACCGCCCACGATGCTGGAGAAGATAATGGCAATGGTACCCATAAAGAGCGAGTATCTTGTGCCCCAGAGCATTCTCAGGAACATATCGCGTCCAAACTCGTCCAATCCAAACGGATGAGAGGCACTTGGTGTCTGCAAACGATTCATCAGGTTTTGTTTGATGACATAGTTGTTATAAAATTCCTTGCCGGTTGCAAAGTCGATCACAATGGTTATAACGGAAATAGCGACAAGCAGTAAAATAAATGCCATACCAACCATTGCCATTTTGTTCTTTTTGAAACGGCGCCATGCTTCCTGCCACAGGGATCTTTGTTTTTTCACTTTACTGTTTGTTGTATTGGTTTTCACTGCTTTTCACCTACTTTCTCTTGTATTGTGACTTGATGCGTGGATCAACGAATGCATAGATGATATCTACCAGCAGGTTGACGATCGTAAATGTGGTTGCCATAAAGATGATGGAGCCCAGAACAAGCGGGATATCCTTTGATTTGATGGATTCTACCATCAATCTGCCGAGTCCCGGCCAGGAAAATACGGTTTCTGTCAGCATCGCACCACCGAGGAGGCTTCCGAACTGAAGACCAACGGCTGTGATGATCGGAATCAGCGCATTGCGCAGCATATGGCGATATGTGATGATTTTTTCGTCAACACCTTTTGATCTTGCGGTATCGATGTAGTCCTGACGGATGACCTCCAGCATGGAGGATCGTGTCATACGGGTGATGGTTGCTGCACATCCGGTACCCAGTGTCAATGCCGGAAGGATGAGGCTCTGCAGCAGAGGAAGGAAGCCTTCGCCCATACCCTGCGACGGAAGCCATCCCAGTCCCAGTGAGAAGATGATAACCATCAAAAGACCGAACCAGAAGTTTGGCATTGCAACACCGATGAGTGCAAGGACCATCGATACATTATCCAACGTCGAATATTGCTTTTTCGCTGAGATGATACCCGTTGGGATACCGATCAGCAGCGCTACGAGGATACCTGCCACTGCAAGGACACAGGTATTTGGGAAGCGGTCGATGACCTGATCCCAGACGCTGATACTGTTTTTATAAGATACACCCAAATCTCCATGGAGCATATCCCACATGTACTTTCCGTACCGTACCAGCAGCGGATCGTTGAGCCCTAATTCTTCTCTTTTCATCTCTAAGGCTTCTTCCGTTGCCTGCTCACCCAAAATCATAGCTGCCGGATCACCTGGAGATAGGTTCAAGATAAAGAATACGATAAAAGTTACACCCAGTATTACCGGGATAAGCATCAAGAGACGCTTGATGACATACTTTAACATATTATTCTCCTTTTCTTTACAATTTGATTTTGAGGGTCCCTTCATTGAGGTGAAGTATAAGACATTTAACGCAGATTGTCAACAATTTATTTACACTTGTTATATAATTTGTATATAATTATACAACACCAATCGATTGTATTGTCTATTTTTCTGTTTTTAGGGCGGATTTCGTCCGTTTTTTGTACCTTTCTTGTTAAAAAAATAACCGATCCAACGTGTGGATCGGTTATTTTTTAGGGCATGAGCAGTAATTTTTGCACAGAAAAAAATGGTTATCTGTTATAAATATGTCAATCTTTTTCGCTGCATCTCCTTTTTCCTCCAAATCATCGCAGAGCATCTTAGTGATATTTACTATGTTTGTGTGTCTTTCTCAGGAGAACACTGTATCTCAAAATACTTGACAGAGAATCAAAAAATACTCATAATGATTTATCATAGCTAACATTAAAATTTAAGAGCATGGAGGGTACACTATTGGCAGCAGAAAAAGAGAAACTGTCCTTAAAAGCAGAAGCATATATTCGGGACAAAATCATAAACGGTGAATTGCAGGCAAACGATAAAATCATCGAAACCGATGTTGCAAAAGCATTGGGAATCAGTCGTGGACCCATCCGCGAAGCATTAAAGGTCCTTGTTTTTGAGGGACTTGTTGACTATGAAGCCAACAAAGGGTGCTCCGTTACCACACTGCTCCCTGTTGATGCATACGAAATTTTCTTCATGAGGGGCAGCCTTGAAAAAATCGCACTGGAGCGATGCGGCGGAAAGATTCCGGATGAATTCATCCTGAAGATGGAGGTTGCTCTTGACAACATGGATGCAGCCATCGGCGGCAAGCTGTCGGACATCATCGATGCAGACGAAATGTTCCACACCCAAATCGTCGAAAGCGGGCATATGAGCCGCCTTACAAAGATGTGGAAGATGCTCAGTCCGCTCAACGGGGCAATGTTCCTCACCGTAAATAACGCCAAGAAGCACGACCCCGAGGTTTTTTCCAGTCTTGATCCAAGCAACCGCTACTACCGTAAATATGAAAACGTCTACGAATCACACAGGATGCTCTTTGAGGTATTGAAGGAGGGCAATCTTCGCAATTCCTGCGAATGCCTCGATGCACATTATGAGCTGATCGGCAAGAAGATCTACCGCTCCTACCTCAAGGACGAAACAAGATAGTTATTCGCCATATGCATTGAGCACATCGCATACATACTGCATATCAGAAACATCAAACCGCTGGTCACAAGGCAAACTGATCACATGCTCATAGATGTACCGTGTGTCATCTTGATGCGTTAAGTCGATGTAAGGACCTTGTGGCCAAAAAATTGAGGTTTTGATTCCATTTTTTTCTATATATTCCTGAAAACGGGCTCTGTCCGACACAAACAAGGTGAAGTGACTGGGTACCGATTCTGCATCCAGCTGTGGGAATACGATTTTGATGGCATCGTTTTTCTTCATATGGTCGAGCAGATACTGATAGTTTTCGCGGCGTTTTTTCGAGATTTCCTGATAATCCGCGTGTTTCATGATATATTCCGACTGTTCATCCCCTGCGTAAGCATCAAAAATCTGGCGCAGCTTCATCTCGCAGCTCCAGAACAACTCCGAGTCATTGTTTTCGATGGCTTCATAGCGCTGGCGCAGATGCTCCGGATGAGGCTCCAATGGGGCAAATGCGAAGGTCCCGTTTCGTTTCATAGCAAATCCGCCTGCGGCAACCCCCATCCATTTGCGCAAGCTGCCCACTACATAGTCTGCCAACGGATCGACCCCGTTTGCAGAGAGGACCGAATGGGTTACATCCTCGATGATGCACACACCGTGTTCCTTGCATTTTTTCACAAACTCGCGGTCGTATTTGCAGAACCCGTAATAGCCGCACAGATTGATGACGCTGATTTTATCAAGGACACTCTCGTCGAAAACAGGTGTCATACTGCGGTCCAGATGATAGAACATCAACGTATATCCTGCTTTTTTGTACGGCGCCACAACGGTTTCGCAGGTATACAGCGGCAGATATGCCACTTTTTTGGTATCCGTGGTTTTGATATCCTCGATGGCATAATAAATTGCACACCGGCCAGACATCATAAACTTTAGGTCATCGTGCGTGCACAGAGAATCAAAAAAATGATTTTCCTTCTCCTGTGTTTTTTCCAGCGGAAGCAGTCCACCAATTTTTTTCATTGCAATTCCCCCTGATTCATTTTATTTTGTTGAGATGATCGCCCAAGATCGGCATGGCAGAATCCATATTCTGCTGCCGTTTTTGGGCGTATTTATTTTTACATTGTTTTTGATTGGAAAAAACAATGCGTTTGACACGGTTTATTTGATTTTGTATTTTCTATATCGGTCATCACATCGTTGCATGTTTCGATCTATCCTGCAAAAATGACGCAGCCGCAGCCAAAGCTGCTGCATATCACATCAGTCTGCCGCTGTCAATTTGAATAAAGGGGAACAAAATTCGATTCGATCGATTGGAACGATTCCTTGTCGCGTTTAGGAACAATATAAGCTCCAACAAGAAATGAAGTCAAGGGGAAGGGAAAAAAATTTATACTTATTCCCTTTTCTTCTCCTCTTTTCGTTGAATCTGACGAAAATATTCTCTTTCCTTTTCCCCAACACATGCAAATCATGTCGTAGGTGACACAGCTTATATCCACAAAGCTCTCACGCTTTTCCTTTTTCTATACTAAAAAACTTTCTAAATCGTATGAGGAAAGAATGTCTAAATCGATGGTTTTTTTGCAGCTTTTCCGTCATTAAAATACGGAGAATGTTCCGCTTTCTCTTCAAAGCCTTCGAGATTTCGCCTTTCTGTTCTCGATTTTATTGTTCGGTTTCCATCAAAAAGGGGTGAAACGACGATAGTCCGCAGTGAAAATTTTCTGATTTTTTTCAGGAAATAATCACTGCGGACTATCAAAATTGATTTAAATATGGTATTTTGTATGTAGGAAGTCATCAAAAAGCAAGAGTGGCAGGTCCCTATGGTTTACAGCTTGCTTCTCTTCTGTCGCAGATCTTCTGTAAAAACAAAGTTGCGGATCGCTGCTTCTGACTGTCTTGGCAGATCGACAAAACGGCACGAATAACAAAATATATCCGGAAGATGGGTCGGACGCACCCTTACAATATGTGCCTTCACCGGAACGACGTTATTTCCAAACGCAAAGGAGAAGGAAACGAGCATCCCAGGCTCCAGCCTATGCTCTGAAACAAACATGATTCCACCGGCGCTGACATTTTTGATGGTAATGGACTGCGGTGTCGGGATGCCGTCCAGAACAGCTTCCACCTTCATGGAAATGTTCACGCGCAACTCTTCCCTCAGCTTTGGAGTATCCTCTGTTTCCGTTTCGATGATATAGTAGGTACGTTTTGTAGAAAACACGCAAAATTCCGATGGCGTTGTACTTTTTGCTACACAATGGTATGTGATAAAATCGTCTTTGGTGTTTTCCGGCATCACATAAAATTCTTTTGGTATCTCAAAATCCGGCTCATCTTCAAATATGATCGTGATGGAAGCCACGTCAGGATGGTCGAATTTTGCCCTCTTGATGATGTTAAAATCCATACTATAAAGTGTACATTTTTCAGCGTGTAATAAAGGATTCATTCTGATTCTCCTTTCAAATAATGACCCACAGTAAAAATATACCTTGAATTGACAAAAAGGTCAAGGGAGAAACGTCATATATTCTATCGCTTCAAGTCACTTCAGCCGGATTTTTCCTTGTAAGCATCGCATCCGAAGCAGGATGAAACGTTTTTATCACTTTCTTCCTTATATATAGAAAAATTTTTGTCGAAAACCGTCGAACCATAAATCGGAGGCATTTTATGATATAAAACAGTATGATCCACGACCCCTTCCCATTTTTTGCAGAGAAGATCTGTGCAGTGATTTCGGATATTTGCAGAAAACGTCTGCCCCCCGCTCTATGGGAGCAGCGAAATATGCGGTATCAGGGCAAAATAATAAAATTCAAAACATTTTTTAAGAAACCCTTGCATTGTTTGCCATATTATGGTAATCTATATCCATACCTTTTTACCATATATTGGAATTTAATGTAAATCAATAAAATTTTGACAGCTTGGAGGCATCAGTGATGGAAATGAAACTAAAACTTTTACTTTCCGACGACAGTAAAGATTTTTGTACGCAGTTTGCAGGGATCATGCAATCTTATGGCTTTGAAACGGCATTCGCCCCGCGTGACGGCTATGTACTGATCGACAAGATCAAGGAATATCGCCCAAACGTTGTGTTGATGAACGTGTTTATGCCTCATCTGGACGCGATCGGTGTTGTCAAAGCGATTCAGGCATGCACTCTCAAGCCAACCCCAATGTTTATGGTAATGACCAATTATGACAACCCTCTGATCGAACGGGAAATGGTATGCACCGGGATTTCCTATTGTTTCCTTCGTCCGTTCGATACAGAAATGGTCGCAGAGCGCATCGTTCAGCTTTGCGGCTGTCAGAGCACCCTGCCTGCTCAAAGCAGCACACCAACCCAGACAAAGCCTGATCTGGAGCTGATGGTCACGGAGATCATCCATCAAATCGGAGTACCTGCGCACATCAAAGGGTATCACTACCTGCGTGACTCCATTGTTTTGTCTGTAAACGACAGCTCGATCATCAACTCTGTCACAAAACAGCTCTATCCTTCTGTAGCAAAAATGCACAACACCACCTCAAGCCGCGTAGAGCGTGCCATCCGTCATGCCATCGAGGTTGCATGGGACCGCGGAGATGTGGATGTTCTCAATTCTTACTTTGGATACACAATCCACAATTCTCGTGGAAAGCCCACCAACAGCGAATTTATTGCAATGATCGCGGATAAGATCCGCCTGCGCCTGAAAATCGCCAACTAATTGCTGTTGTCTGTCCGATCACGACATCCTGTACTCCCTCTTTTTCCTGAACAGCCCTTGTGCGCTTTCGGTCAAGAGGGGGTATTTTTATATTTATGAACATCCCCTACAAAATTTTTCTACATTCGCTCTTCGATTTGGATTGATTTTGAATTTAGTTTATGCTAAAATTTAGGGTATATCACAAAATTTTACAATTAATATATTTTATAATGTAAAGATAAATTTTATTTTTCGGGAGTGCGCCGAAGGATGCATCCTCGACCATGCCAATCGATACCGCATCCCCAAAACGCTATCCTGCAAAAACGTCCCCCTTATAAAACGTATTTTAAGATACAATGAACTTCGACTATGGAGGAATCAACCCATGACAAAGCGTGATACTTTGCTGCTGGCTTGTGGCTCCAGCGAGAGCCGATCCACATTGTGCACGATTTTCGAGAATGATTACAACGTACTGGAAACATCAACGATCGAACAATCTCGTATCCTGTTGGAGCAAAACAAAATTGCCATTACAGCAGTTCTTCTTGATGCAACCGAATTTGCTGATGAGGACTTCGATCTTTTAACGAAGATCACCAAAAATCAGCTGATCGACAATGTGCCGGTGTTAGTGATTGCCTCATCCCACAATGCAGCACTGAGTGAACGGATCATCGAACTCGGGGCAGCCGAGCTGATATGCCAGCCCTATTCTCTTGTGATGCTTCAGCATCGTCTGCAAACCATGATACACCTGCGCCACCATCAAACACAGCTGCAGGATCTTGTAAACGAAAAGACCGAGATGCTGCATCGAAGCAACGAGGGCATGGTGGATATCCTGACATCCATCATCGAGCGGCGCAGCTCTGACTTCAAACAGCGCACCCACTATGTGCGTGCCTACACCGAGATCCTTCTGAATGTGGTGGCACGCGCCTGCCCTCAGTACAATTTAACAGAAGAAACCATTCGGCTCATCTGCAGCGCCACTGCCCTGCATGATATCGGAAAAATCTCCGTTCCGGATTCGATCCTCAATAAAATCGGACCTCTCACACCGGAGGAGCGCATAAAGATGCAGTCGCACACCATCGTCGGCAGCGAAATCGTACAGGCGCTCAAAGGCAGCGTCAGCGACGAATACATCCGCTATGCCTACCATATCTGCCGCTATCACCACGAGCGCTGGGACGGCAGCGGATATCCGGAGGGCTTGTCCAAGGACGAGATCCCGATCTGCGCTCAGGTCGTGGGATTGGTGGACGCCTACGATGCACTGACAAACAGCCAGGTCTACCGCGAGGCATATTCCCCGGATAAGGCAGCAAATATGATCTTAAACGGAGAATGCGGCGCATTTTCTCCCTCTCTGCTCGAATGCTTCAAGCAGGTGAACAGCAAATTCTGCCAGCTTGCAGAGAAGTACAGCAGCCATAATTTACTTCAAGCGCCGCCCGCTCCGCTTGTGAACCAGTCCGCTCAGCACCCCGAGGAGCACTCGGAGGACACGATTGAAATGATGCAGGCGAAGTATCGGTCGATCCTTCACTATCTCAATGCCAGCGTCTTCGAACTGGATATGGACCAAAACACCTACCATATCATATACAATCCCGACCCCAACCTTGCACAGCTCAATGCTGCGGATTCCTTTGCACAAATTTCGGATATCCTTACCAATAAGCTTATCGTTCCGAATCAGAGTGCATCCTTCCTGAAAGAATTCCATCAGTATATCTTCTCTTTTTGGGAGGATAAGCTCCACTGCCAAAATCTCGATTACGAGATCAGAAGCTCCTTCGATGGCTCTCCCGTCCCCTATCAGATCACGCTTCTGCGCATGGATTCGTCCGATTCGCAGCGCAGACGCATGATGATCATCTGCAAGCGCGTCACCTCACAGGATATCATCACTTCCGGCAATGTATTGGACAATGATTTCTTCAGCTTCACGATCATGGGGATCATGGATAAAATTTGTGCAGTTCGATACGACTGCTGGCTCACCATCAAGCAGCTGAGCAACGACCTGTGCAGCCTTCTCGGATACAGCTCTCAGGAGCTTGAGGAGGCATGCCATCAGCATATGATGGAGCTTGTCCATCCGGACGATCAAAAGAAGCTGCTCAACGCGCTTCATGACCAGCTCTCGATCGGCGTTGATTTTATTGTGGAATATCGTCTGCGCCACAAAAAAGGGCATTATATCTGGATTCTCAACAAAGGGCGCATCCATACCAGCAACAGCGGGGACACCTGCCTGTACAGTCTTGTGATCGATATTTCCAAATCAAAGGTTGTAGAGGAGATCCTGCATCAAACCTTGGAGCGTCAAAACATCATCCTTTCACAGACAGAAAATGTCATCTTCGAATGCGATATGGAATGCAGCGAGATGGTATTCTCCCAAAAGTGGCAGGAGATGTTCGGCTATGACCCCATCGTACACGATGTCAAAAACCGTTTGTTTACAGAATCTCACCTGCATCCGCAGGATATCCCAAAGGTATTGGAGGAAATCCAAAAGCTGCAAAACGGCAGCAAGTATGGCGAGCTTGAGCTTCGCATTGTCAAATCAGACGGATACTATCTATGGTGTCAGCTTCGCGTCACAGTACAGTACGACCGAAACGGAGAGCCGCTCAAAATGGTCGGGGTGATCGTCAATATCGATGATAAAAAGCGCGCAGCACAGGCACTGCAAAAGCAGGCAGAGCGCGATCCGCTGAGCAATCTGCTCAACAAAGGCGCCGGTACACAGTATGTGGAGGAATATCTGCGCAATGCCAATGAAAACGTCCCCTCCGCTCTCATCATCATCGATCTTGACAACTTTAAGAAGGTCAACGACAAATACGGTCACCTTCTGGGAGATGTCATCATCTCCCAGGTTTCCGCAGAGATCCGAAAGCTGTTTCGCTCCAACGACATCATCTCGCGCATCGGCGGGGATGAGTTTATGGTATTGATGAAGCATATGCCTTCCGAAGAGGTGCTCAACCGCCGGCTCGACACCCTTTTGGATATCCTGCATAATAAGCTGCTTGCACAGGTCCCGGAATCCGGTCTTGGCTGTTCGATGGGTCTGGCGCTCTTCCCACAGCATGGGAAAAACTTTCAGGACCTTTTCCGTCATGCTGATATGGCGCTGTATCAGGCAAAGGCAAAGGGGAAAAACGCCCACGTCATCTACGATGCTGATGATGTTGCTTTCCAAAACAGATGCAGTATCCCTGAGCGCACAACCACCACCCCCATCGACTCCGACAAGAGCGGAATCACCACCGCAGATAATCTCATCCGCTTCACCTTCCAGCAGCTTTACGAATCGGGCGATGTGGAAAAGACCATCCGCAATATCCTTGCTCTCGTTGGGCAGCAGCTCAATGTCAGCCGCGTCTATATTTTTGAAAACAGCGCGGATAACAGCTACTGTACCAACACCTTTGAATGGTGTAATGAGGGCATCAGTGCTGAAATCGAAAATCTTCAGCACCTCGACTATTCTGAAGCGCTCCGGGGCTATGAGAAAAATTTTGACGAGCACGGCGTTTTCTATTGTCCCGATATCAGCATCCTGCCCCAAAACCAATATGATATCCTTGCACCGCAGGGCATCCTGTCGATGCTTCAATGCTCCATCCGCGATCAGGGTGTATTCCGCGGCTTCGTAGGCTTTGATGAATGCACCAGCAATCGCCTGTGGACGCAGGAGCAGATCGAGGCGCTTCGCTTCTTCTCTGAAATGCTCTCCACCTTCCTGCTCAAAAAGAGGGCACAGGACGAAACAGACCAGCGTGCCAACAATCTCAGCAGCATCCTCAACAAACAGAATGCCTGGATCTATGTGATCGACCCTGTTACCTATGAATTTAAGTTCCTCAACCAGAAAATAAAGGAGCTTGTCCCGCATGTGAAGGAAGGCATGATTTGTCATCACAGTCTGATGAATCGGGCGGCGCCATGTGCGGAATGCCCAATCTGCTCAATTGGGGATGCAGACTTCAATGCAAAGATCATCTTCAACAAACACCTCAGCCTCTGTGTTCATTCTGAAGCAACGCGCATTCAGTGGAACGGCGAAGAGGCCTATCTGATCACCTGCCATCAGATCGACCCGAAGTTTCACTGCAAAACCTCCAATGAATACTATTACCAATCCGTAAATAAACCCGAACTTGTCCATTAAAAAATAGGTGCAGCCCTTACGGGCTGCACCTGTTTTTTTCTTATCCTTCTGTTTTATGAGCGAATAGATCGATTTTTTCGAAATGGGCATTTCCCAGAAGGTCGCGCCGACGGTAGTTAAACAGGATAGCGGTTTCTTTTTGCTCAAAGGTCAGCGGATCAAAGCCGAACACCTGCAAGTGTGCCATTTTCTGCACCTTTTTCGGTTCCTCCTGTGCATATTCCGGAAGGTAATGCTCCATTTTTTCCGGCGTATCGTAAAACGCATTGATTTCTTCCCGATAGCCCTGGCTGCGCTGCATCGAGAGCCAGTCCGGGAGCTTTTTGGGCTTATTGTGCACACAGATATCATAAAGGCAAAGCTCCTCAAAGAGCTTTGCGTTCTCTTGGTTCTGCGGGGAGCGCAGAAGGAAAAATTCGCGGAGGATGGTGACCTTTTCCTCCGGGCTTTGATTCTTGAGATGATATTTCTGCTTCACATAGTAAAGCCCCAGATCGCGGAAAAATGCAAACGGAGATGCTTCGCCATCAAGGATCAGGCGCATGGTCCGGCTGTAGAGTCCGCTGTTATAATACTGTTCCACCATTTCTTCCATATCCTTGAGGACCATCATCTCATCATAATTGATCCAGTGCGTGCTGTACACCTGAAACGGCGCCTTGTTGCTGTAGACCATCCCATACTGCTTTGCGTTTTTCTCCATCAACGAGCCTTTCAGGATTTTGAGGAATCCCATCTGCATCTGCTGCGGACGAATCGTCATCACTTCATCAAAGGAATGACCGAAGCTCTCCAAATCTTCAAATGGCAGACCTGCAATCAAATCGAGGTGGAGATGGATATTCTTCGCTTCATCGAGGCGGCGGCAGATCTGGAGCAGCTTTTGGGTGCTGGTGGTTCGATGAATCTCGCGGATGGTCGTTTCGTTCGTTGACTGCACACCAATCTCAAACTGAAACAGCCCCTGACGCACTGTGCTCAAAAAGCGGATCATCTCCTCGTCGATGAGATGAGCGGTCAGCTCAAAGTGGAAGTTCGTAACTCCGTTGTCATGTTCCGCAAGATATTTCCAGATGCCCATTGCATGCTGTTTATTGCAGTTGAAGGTGCGGTCCACAAATTTTACCTGCGGTACCTTGTGGTCGAGGAAAATCTGCAAATAGGCGCACGCCTGCTCCAGCGGCATATAGCGCACATTTTTAATGATGGAGGAAAGACAATAGCTGCATCGGAACGGACAGCCGCGAATCGTTTCAAAATACAGGATCTTATGTTCAAGGTCGCGCAAATCCATATAAGCAAACGGCAGCTGGGACAGCTCGATTTCCTCCTCCATCGGAGTCTGTGCGATTGCTCCGTCCTCACGGTAGGTAAGGGAGTGCACTTCCTTCCGGCTTCGTTTTCCTTCCAAATGTTCCATCAGCTGCGTGAACGGTTTTTCTCCCTCGCTGGACAGCACCATATCGATGGCAGGATTGTTTCGGAGCACCTCTTCACTGTTATAGCTCACCTCCGGACCTCCTGCCACGATCAGGGTATCGGGGGAAATGAGCCGGTATTCCGCTGCAAAGTCCATCATCATTTCGATATTCCAGATATAGCAGGACAAAAAGAGCACCGGCGGACGCAGGCGGTAAACCTCATCGATGACGAAGGGCAGATGATGGTTGATCGTATATTCCGCAAATTCCACACCGCTCACACCGTGCTGTCTTGCGTATTCCTTGAGATAGCGCACTGCAAGGTTGGTGTGGATATATTTTGAGTTGATTGCAAGCAGCAATGCTTTCATAAGACACATCCCTTTTTTTACAATAATGTACTCAGTATACCATAAAGCATCGCCAAGCTCAAAAGAAATTCGGGAAATTTCGTGCTTTTCCTTCTCTTTCAAATTGTATTTTGCAGATAAATCATATATACTGAAAAGCGGAAGAAACAAAATGAGGTGATCGCTATGGAATCAAAAACCTTCCCCACCAAAAAAGAGCAGGAACGCTTTTCCTTTTCCTGGAACACCATTCTGGTATCCCTTGCAATCCTTGTCGCCATTGTCGCGGTTGCAGCGGTGATCACGCTGCTGCCCTCCAGCCCGCTCCATATTGAAATAAAGGACGATACGCTCCCCGCCGTATCCCTCGATTCTCTTTCCTGGAATACCGAGCGCCCCGATTCTCCCGACCCGTATCTCTCCGTCGGGGACCTGCCGCCCAACGTCTACAACAAGGAATTTGAACGTCCGCCGAAGGACGCGTTCACCTTCCGCATCAACCGCACCCCCTATCTCTCCAACGGGGAGCTGCACGATCTTTTTGCACAAAACGGCTCCTTCAACAAATACGATATGACTGTCACGATCTTATTGCAGGATGGGACGATTTTGTATCAGTCGGGACTTGTTTCCCCCAACCAGTATATCCATACGGTTCCCTGCGATGTAAAATTGGAGGAATCCCCTTGCAGCGCAGCTGCCATCGTACAAATCTATGACGAGGACTCAACGGAAGAGCCCCTTGAAACCTTCACAGAGCAGCTTACAATCACACAGGTCAAATGACCCCAAAAACCAAACAAAATACCTCTCATAAACGCACAGAGGCGTTGTCCGGAACAGACAACGCCTCTGTGCTTATTTTATTTTCCCATTGATTCATTATAATATCGGATCAGCGCCTGTGTCCCCTCCTCGCTCAGTCCGTGTTCTGCCATCGTCTGATACATTTGCAGCACACAGTGGAGCATCTTGAGGTCCATCCCGCGCTTTTCGCTTTCCTCCTCAACGATCTTCATGTCCTTAATGAAGTGCTTGATAAAAAATCCAGGTGCAAAATCCTCTGCCAAGGCTCTCGGCGCCATGTTGTCCATCTGCCAGCTTCCGGCTGCACCCGATGAGATGGCTGCAAGCAGCTTTTGCGGATCAAGCCCCGCCTGACATGCATAGACCAGTGCTTCCGTATAGGCGGCAGTTGCTCCTGCAACGGCAATTTGATTGGCAGCTTTGGTGTGCTGTCCCTTTCCGGCTCCGCCCATGTAGGTGCAGTTTCTCCCCATGCATTGGAGCAGTGGGAGCGCTTCCTCGAAATCCTTCTCCTCGCCCCCGACCATGATGGACAAGGTCGCATTTTTTGCTCCCTTGTCCCCTCCCGATACTGGGGCATCCATCACGCGGATTCCACGCTTTTTCCCTTCCTCATACAGATGCTCTGCAAGGGTTGGGAGCGAGGTGGTCATATCGATCGCAAGTGCACCTTCCTTGGCACACTCAAAGATGCCGCCCTTACAGAGAAAGACTTCTTCCACATCGCTTGGATACCCCACCATCACGAAAATATAGTCTGCATTGCGAACCGCCTCTTTGATCGATCCGCACGGATGGATGTCATACTCCCGTTCCAACGTGTCGAGCGTTTCTTTTTTGTGGGTATAGACGCTCACCTCATAGCCCTTTTGTGCAAGATGTGCCGCCTGATGGGAACCCATCACCCCGGCACCGATCCATGCCACCTGATTTTTTTCCATATTGCCCGCTCCTTTCAGAAAGGGAGTCAGACACACTGTCTGACTCCCTTTTCTTTTTGTATGAACTGATTATTTCAAATACTGATCGAACCAGCCTGTGATCTCTTTAAGGCGTCTGATGCGGTGTTTTGGTTTTCCGTCGCGGCTCAGACCGTGGTTCTCGCCGTGGAACAGGCAAAGACGGGTCGGAACCCCATGCATCCGCAGTGCTGTGAACATCTGGATGGCATCGCACATCCAGCAGCGGTAGTCCTCATCACTTTGGATAAAGAGGGTCGGTGTTTTGCAGCGGTCCGCATATTTGAGCGGAGAATGATGCCACATCTTTTCCGGGCTGCTCCACGGGTCTGCCTGAATGGCTTTGAGGTTGTGGTAGTAGCCGATGTCGGTGGTGAGGCATTTGCTGATGAAGTTGGAGATGGAGCGCTGGGAAGCAACTGCTGCAAAGCGGTCTGTATGACCTACGATCCAGTTTGCCATGAATCCGCCGTAGCTGCCGCCGGTCATGCCAACTCTTGCCTGATCGATCTGCGGATATTTTTCCAGAACCTTGTCGGTAAATTCCATCAGGTCGTTGTAATCCCATACGCCGTAGCGGTCGCCGCGGATGTCGGCAAACTCATTGCCCTTGCCGTCACCTCCGCGTGGGTTGCAGAACATCACGAAATAGCCCTCACTTGCCCACAGCTGCATTTCGTGGTAGATGATGTCACCGTATACCACCTTCGGTCCGCCGTGTACGTCGAGGATCGCAGGGTAGGATTTATTTGAATCGTAGCCGACCGGTTTGATGACCCAGCCGTCGATCTCCACGCCATCCTGATCTACAAACGGAACGTATTCCACTGGGGAAACCGCGTGGGTCGCGAGATATTCGTCGTTGAAGGAGGTGAGCTTTGTTTCCTCTTGTGCACCTTCGTCGCAGGTGTAGATTTCCTGAAGTCCGTTGCTGCGGATTCCAACATAGAGGAATTTTCCATCGCGGTAGTCAAAGCAGTCGATGCTGCCGTTCTTTCTTGGGGAAACGACGGTTTCTTTTCCTTCTTTATCAAAGCGGACGATGTAGGAGTTGTAGCCAATGGTTTCGCAGTAGTACCATGCGTTGTCGGTCGCCTTCATGGTGCGACCGCCTCCATGACGGCAGTCGGTGCTGACGCTGGAGCCCATGCTTGGATCAAGGTCTGCGAGCTTTGTCACTTTCCCTGTTTTGGGGTCTGCCATCAGATGAACCGGATTCTCGTTGTTGCCGTAGATTTCTCCCTTGGTCCCTGCGAGAATGATGCAGTCGCCCATAAAGTGTGCACCCTTGAGGCTGTATTTGTGTTCGAGTTCCACCGAAACGGTTTTCTCTCCATGCAGCTCACGCACATAGAGGTCCTCCATCTGATCGTCCATCCACTGATAGTCATGACCGTAATAAAGCACAAGGTCTGTGGACGGCTGGTAGTCAAAGTCCGAAACATTCATGAATTCGGGGCTGAGCAGGCGGCACTCCCCGCTCTCTGCGTCAAAGAGATACAGACGATTGCGCAGCTTATTTACAACGCCCTTTGCGTTTGCCCAGAACGGAAGCTCGTCAAAAATCTCATAGTCTTCCTCTTCCTTGAGTTTTGCGATCGCTTCTTCTTTTTCCTTGCCCTCGAGCTTTGTGACGTCGATGTTGTAGTGGTTGTATGTACCGATAAAGAGGTATTCCTTCTCATTGACTTTGCGAATGGAAGAAGCTTTCATCGGGATCACAAACAGCTCCTCTGCTTCGCCGCCGTGAATATTGATTTTATTATATACAGTGCAGGATTGACCGGGCTCTGTTTTGTGAGATTTTTTCCGATCTCCGGGGAACAGCAATGTTTCATCATCAAGCCAGATGAAGGTCCCTTCGCTTCCGCCGTTGGTGAGCTTTCTGGAAACGCCGTGTTCCATCACCCAGATCCAGGAATGGTAGCAGTTTTCCTTCACATTTGCTTCACTTACCACATAGGCAGCTGCCTCTCCGTTTGGAGAATAAGAAAGCTGCGAAAGGGTGCTGATATTGCCGAGATCTTCCATGGTTATTTTTTGCATAGAAATTCCTCCTGTTCCGCTTGTATTTCTATAGAATTTACCCTTATTATACCGTTATCCGCAAATAAAGGCAATGCAAAATTTTGATTTCCCTGCAATTTCAGGAAAAAATTTTATGACAGCAAAATTTTTCCCCAATCAAAGCTCGATGTGTTTTGAGCGCAAAAAGCACTCTCCCTTCCCGATTTTTTACGGTATCACTCCCCGTCAACTTCAGGTACGGAGTTTTGCCTCTGCGATATTCTCTTTCACGAAATCAGGTCCGAGCCTCCTGCGAAAAACAATGGATATTTATACATAAAATGAATAATGCTTCCCTACATACAAAAAGGTCAGCCTGCAAGACAGGCTGACCTTTTTACTTATTTATCGTGCAATAAAGCGCTCTAAGAATTCTTGCGTGCGCGAATTCTGCGGATGCTCGAAGATTTGTTCGGGAGTCCCTTCCTCACAGATCACGCCGTCTGTCATAAAGACAACATGGTTGGAAACGTCCCTTGCAAATCCCATTTCATGGGTCACGACGATCATCGTAAGCCCTTCTTTTGCAAGGTCGCGCATCACGGAAAGAACCTCGCCCACCATCTGAGGGTCGAGTGCGGAGGTCGGCTCATCGAACAGCAAAACCTCCGGTTCCATTGCAAGAGCGCGCGCAATCGCGACACGCTGCTTCTGTCCGCCCGAAAGATGGCGCGGCTTTGCGTTGATATATGGTGCCATCCCAACCTTTTCAAGATACTGGATGGCGGTCTTTTTCGCCTCTTCCTTTGAGTGATGCAGCACCTTTGTCATGCCTACCATGCAGTTTTCGAGAACTGTCATATTGTTAAAGAGGTTGAAGCTCTGAAAGACCATTCCCACCTTGGCACGGTAGGAAGCAGGGTTTGTTCCCTTTTCCAGAATATTTTTCTCGTGATAAAGGATCTTGCCGTTGGTTGGCGTTTCGAGGAGGTTGATGCAGCGAAGCATCGTGGACTTTCCCGAACCGGAGGGACCGATGATGCAGGTAACATCGCCTTTTTCAACGGAAAAATCGATGTCGCGCAGGACAATGTGATTTCCGAATGCTTTGCTCAAATGGCTGATTTGCAGGATCGTTTCTCCCATTAGAGTCGTCCCCCTTCCCGAATGTCAAGATTTTGGCTGTCGGTTTCCTGCGCTTTCTTTTCATTGTAGCGGTAGGTGCCCGTTGTTGCCACAAGCTGATCTGTCATCACAAGCTCATAATTCACCGGACCATCCATGCGGTTTTCTACCACGCGCAGGATGCGGGAGCAGGTGAAGGTGAGGATGAAGTAAAGCACCATTGTGATGGTGAAGGCTTCAAAGTAGGTGTAGTAGGTGCCTGCGATGCCCTTTGTGGTGTAAAACAGCTCCACAGTGCCGATGGCAGAGAGCACACAGGTATCTTTGATGTTGATGATGAGGTTGTTGCCGATCTGCGGCATGATGTTGCGCAGAGCCTGCGGCAGGACAACATAGAGCATGGTCTGCACATGGTTCATTCCGATTGCCTTCGCACCCTCGGTCTGTCCTGGGTCGATGGAGAGGATACCGCCGCGGACGGATTCTGCCATGTAGGCGCCGGTGTTGATGGAAACGATGAAGATCGCCGCGGTCCACATGCCCATGTTGATGTCGAAGATCGCCGCCGCACCGAAGTAAATGAACATTGCCTGCACCATCATCGGGGTCCCGCGGAATATTTCAACGTATGCACTGAGCAAAAGCTGAACGGCTCTCAGGACAGCCCACTGGATCGGATGTTCTTTGCGGTCGGTCGGGACGGTCTGCACGATCCCGACTACAAAGCCGATGATGCATCCGAGGAACGTGCAGACTACTGCGATAAGCATTGTCACCCCTGCGCCTCGCAGAAGGGATGCACCGTATTCATGGAGCAGGAAGGTGATCCTTCCGCCGAAATCTTGTGGTAACATTGCCGATTTTCCCCCTTCGTCTGACGCTTAGTTGTTGAGCGGCTGGATGCTGATTGCCTGCTCCATCATTTTTGCATAATCTTCTTCGCTCATCTTGGAAAGAACGCCGTTGATTTTTCCTTTGAGGTCATCGTTGCCCTTTTTAACGGAGATGCCGATGTTGATTTCTTCTTCCGATACTTTGAAATTATCTTCGCTCCCAGAAAAATCAAGCAGCTTCATATCGGAGTATACGGTGGTTGCTGCAAGGGCAGTTGGCATATCGGTTACAACAAGGTCGCATTTTCCGGAATTGAGTGCAACGAGCATAGCTGGTGCAGATTCCTGTGCCGGAAGGATGTTTGCGTTTTCAACCTGTGGGAGGCACTGGTCATACCAAACGGTATTGAGCTGGGACGTTGCAGTTGCGTTTGCGAGGTCGGAAACGCCCTGAGCATCTGCGTATTTTCCATCATTTTTTACGAGAGCAACGATGGAAGCGTAGTAGTATGGGTTTGAAAAGTCCACGCTCTCAAGACGTTTTGTGGTGATGGACTGACCGGCGATGGCGCAGTCGATGGTTCCGGACTGAACAGCAGGTACGAGGGAATCCCAGTCGAGCTTTACGATTTCAAGCTCCATTCCCAGCTCATCAGCGATTTTCTTTGCGAACATCACATCATATCCGTTTGCAAAATCCTTGCTGCCCTTGATTGGAACAGCTCCGTTGGAGTCATCGGACTGGGTCCAGTTATACGGTGCATAGATACATTCCATGCCGACTGTCAAAACATTGTCCTCTTTTTTTCCTTCTTCGGGCGCAGGCGCTTTTTCTTTGGAGCAGCCTGTGATAAGGGTCAAAGCCATTGTTGCGATCATTGCAATACTAATCAAACGTTTCATGATAAAGATTCTCCTTTGCATTTTCAATACAGCTTGTGGAATGGTACCACTTGTGTGCATGCGCTGCTTCTTCTCCGGTTGGCCAAGCCGGTAAAAAGCTGCAAAAAACAGAAAACCCATGATACGGATGTATCATGGGTGAAAATACAAACATACAACGATCTTTTTTTGACCGTCCCGCTGTTTTTTCTCTGCCGATGATAGCGCTCCACTTTCGTGACAGTGTTTTGCATCTTTTGCAAGACACCAGAGGAAAACCTGTGGCAACAGGGATTTCATCTTCGGCGGTCCTTCCTTTTGACTGTAACGGCTTGCCAGCCTGATGCCACAGTCTACTCTTAATTACCGCGCCTCTACCAATTTACAGAAAACTGTAAAATTAAATTGTGTCCATAGTGTAATACATTCTTTGGATGCTGTCAAGGTATTCTCTGCGTTTCTGTTGATTTTCATAAACTTATGCATAATATTCCATAAGTTTATGTGTTTTATCACAGAGATTTTTCTGTTTCTGAGGCAAGGCGATCAAAAACATGTCGAAAATACTTCCAGAAATTCCAAAACTCCTCTTCCGAAACACTGCCGCCTTTTGCAAAGATTTCGTACTCTTCGCCTCTCCACTGATAGGAAATACCAGATTTTGTATATCCGTTCTTTTGATAGAATCGGCTTCGCATGAGGCGCTCTTCCTTATTTTTTGCGGATGGAACATCCGCTTCAAGATCTGCAATAAAGCGATTATTTTTTCTTAAAGTTTCTATTTTCAGCAAAGCCTCACTGCCATAGCCTTTTCCTCTGAGCGCGTCATCGATTGCAAAATACAGGATGTGAGTCAAATCGTTCCATGTGAGAAGGGAAGCAAATCCACAGAAAACATCTCCGTCATAAAACACGACAAAATCTCTTTCACTCAACCGCCGATCAAGCAGCTCCTCCAGCGGTTTTCGCTCATTGGCAGGAAATGAACCCTCATACAATCTCCTTACCTTTTCCATCGATTCATCGTCCATTGCTCTCA
The DNA here is from genome assembly GCA_020024285.1 of Oscillospiraceae bacterium. GTDB lineage: Bacteria > Bacillota > Clostridia > Oscillospirales > Ruminococcaceae > Negativibacillus. The sequence goes on from JAHHTZ010000006.1 coordinate 111,259, forward strand.
TCTGAAGCATATTACTCCCCCTTGCACTAATATCAGATTTTATGCTGCATATCTTTGAAATTATACCACAGTTTGATGCAATAAAAAACAGACCGCCGACCTCTGCACAAATGCAGTCATCAGCGGTCAATTTTATCACATTCTTTTGCGGGTACACATGAACAATCGATCCTATTGCGATTTTTCGTGATCCTTTGCCGGGCGGACATAGGGTATTACCTGTTTTTCACAAGCACCGAATGCAGCAAATTTTTTCTTGCCTGGTTGAGGCTCACATGGTTGCAGCAGCATTCTTCATCTGGATCATCGTATGCAAATGGATCATCCTCCCAAAAACATACAGGACATATGGTATAACTTCCGTCTGGTTTTTCCCGAAACGTATAAAAACCACAGCATGGACATCGATAATTCACTTGTACGGTCCTTCCTTTTCCATGTTGTCAGGTTAGCTGCGTGCCAGACCGTCTACACTCAGAACAACGCCTGTTACATAGCTTGCCATATCGCTTGCAAGATATACAAAGGCATTTGCAATATCCTCCGGCTCACCGATGCGGCGCAGAGGGATCTGTGCGATCAATGGAGCAATGTGGCTTTCCGGAACAGCCTTCATCATATCGGTATTGGTGATTCCGGGAGCAACTGCGTTGACGCGGATGCCCTTCGGACCAAGCTCACGGGCAAGGGACAGGGTCAGTCCGTTTACTGCAAATTTACTGGTTGGGTATGCTACACCGGATGGCTGACCGTATTTGCTCACCATGCTGCTTGTATTGATGATCACACCGCTTTGCTGATTTTCCATATATTCAACCACTGCTTTGCTGCAGTTAAATACCGCATTGACGTTGAGATCCATCGTCTTCTGAAACATTTCTGCGGTATAGGAAGTAAACGGCTGCGCAGCAGATACACCTGCGTTGTTTGCAAGGATATCAATATGGCCATATTTTTTGGCAACCTGGTCGAATGCGGATTTAACATCCTCATAGTTTGTCAGATCAGGGCTGATCCCTTCTACGTTCCATGCAGGATTTTCCTCTTTTAATTGAGCAACTGCTTTTTCAGCACTCTCCGGACGAGAGCCGCACAAAACCACAGAAGCACCCTGCTTCAGGTATTCTTTTACGATGGCAAATCCGATGCCTCTTGTTCCACCTGTAACGATTGCAACTTTATTTTCTAACAGCATAACTTCTCCTCCTATATTTTAACATACAGCACATCATACGATCTACTTTAGACTAACCATATCATTTCACACAATATTTGTCAACATATTTTACTAAATTAATCCATTTTTAGACAATATTTTGAAGATCCATTGTATATGCTGCACAATTTGAAATACAGAAGCTATTTTAACTGATAGTTTAGATAAAAAAAGACGTCAATCATTTGATTGACGTCTTTGGTGGAGCTGCTAACCAGATTCGAACTGGTGACCTCGTCCTTACCAAGGACGTGCTCTGCCTCCTGAGCCATAGCAGCATTGGCAGGGGCAGAAGGATTCGAACCCTCGGCACGTGGTTTTGGAGACCACTGCTCTACCGACTGAGCTATACCCCTATATTCTATCTTATCTCAAAAGTTGGTCAAAATAAAAATGGTGGGCCTTCAGGGACTCGAACCCGGGACCAACCGGTTATGAGCCGGTTGCTCTGACCAACTGAGCTAAAGGCCCTTATTTTAGATAACCGGTACCGTAACATTACGATACCGGTTATTTGGCTCCCCCTGTCTGGCTCGAACAGACGACCCTGCGGTTAACAGCCGCATGC
>JAHHTZ010000007.1 GCA_020024285.1 Oscillospiraceae bacterium
TTGCGGATTTTCTGAGGACGACAGCCTCTTTCTTCCTCTCAAACCGCATAGTCATGCGGTTTGAGAGAGAAATAAGAATCGAGAGATTTTTTCTCTGTTTTGCTCTCTTGCAGCATGATTTTCTTCTGCAATGCTAAAAAATCTTTTCTCCTGCTGCATATTTTGCTTCGATTGAGGTTCGATCCATCAGCTGATACACCGCCCGCTCCAAGCGGTCATGCAGGGAATTTTGTAATAAATCAGGGCTCTGGGCATCGTTGAGAATTACCGCGTCAAAAGAATATCCTTCTTCAAAGCTCCCCACTTTTCCGAAAAACTCGCCTCCGCCTTTTGTTGCAAGGTAGAATACCTCATCAAATGTCATCGGCTTACAGGTCGGGTCTATAAGGCGCCAGTATAATTTTGAAACCTGGATCGCATCTACAATGGTATTGAATATGGATTCGGTGTGTCCCCCTGCCACATCGCTCCCCAGCCCTATTTTAAGACCTTTTTCACAATATTTTCGGATGGGTGTGATTCCGGAGGAAAGATTCAGATTGGAAGTTGGGCAGTGTGCAACGAATACCCCGTTTTCCGCCATGCGTTCTACCTCATCCTCTGTGGAATAAACGCAGTGCGCCATGATTGTTTTTCCGCTTCTTCCAAAGAGGTCATAGCGGTCATAGGCATCGCCGTAAAACTTCGCATTGGGGCAAAGGCTCTCCACCCACTTTTGCTCACTTGGATTTTCGGAAAGATGCGACTGGATCGGCAGTTGGTATTCCTTTTGTACTGTTTTTAGCCTATTCAGCAAATCATCACTGCAGCTTGGAATGAAGCGCGGGGTCAGGATTGGCATGGTTCGCTGATACGTTCCGTCTATTTCCCGAAGCCATGTTCTCGTTTCCTGTTCTGATTGCTCCGCGCTCATTTCGCAGAGCTCATCGGGGCTGTTTCGGTCCATGTTGACCTTTCCAACATAGCTTATCAGCCCGCTGCTTTCCATAAGATCCATCAGGATCTCCGTTGCCCTTCGATGGAGCGTTGCAAAAATACAGGCGCGCGTTGTAGCACTCTTTTTTAGATTCTGCACAAAAACAGTGTAGGCACTTCTTGCATAATTGAGGTCCCGATATTTGATCTCCTCCGGAAACGCTCTTGATTCCAGCCAATCCAGCAGCTCCATGTCCATCCCCAGTCCGCGAAACGCATATTGCGGTGCATGGATGTGCAGATCAATCATTCCCGGAAAAATCAGGCGATTCCCATAGTCATGCAGCGGCAGATCCTGAAACTCCTTGGGAAGGCTTTGAAATACTCCGCAGGATCTTCCCCCTTTGCATACAACAAAGGAATCCTTATTTTCTGCAAGCTGTGTCGGAGAAACGCTGTAACAAATATCACCCTTCAGAACAAAATCGCTCATACTCTATTCCTCCCTTGGCATTGGTTTTTACTTAAATTGATTTCAAGAAAAAAGACCCCACCGAACAAGGTGAGGTCTTTGGCACGCCTGACTGGAATCGAACCAGCGCACCCGGCTCCGGAGGCCGGTGCTCTATCCACTGAGCTACAGGCGCATACAGAGATACTGTATCAACAGCTTATACATTATAGCATGAATTTCACAAATTGCAAATAGGAAATATGTCGTTTTTGAAAATTTAAACAAAGGATTTTGACCTGTTTCGCATTTTTCTTCCGGATGAGCAGTCTTTTTTCTCCAAAAAAACGCCATGACAAAATCATGGCGTTTTCTATAGACAATATCAAATTATTTGCCGAAATATCTGTTGAGCAAACCGAGGAATGCACAGCCGTGACGAGCTTCGTCTTTAGCCATCTCATGAACGGTGTCATGGATTGCATCCAGACCCTGCTGTTTTGCTTTTGCAGCAAGATCTTTTTTGCCAGCGCAAGCGCCGTTTTCAGCAGCTACGCGCAGCTCCAGGTTTTTCTTTGTATCAGCAAATACAACTTCGCCAAGCAGTTCAGCAAATTTTGCAGCATGCTCTGCTTCTTCGTATGCAGCTGTTTTGTAGTATTCTGCAATCTCAGGATAGCCTTCTCTTGCAGCCTGACGGGACATAGCCAGGTACATACCAACCTCGGTGCATTCACCGGTGAAGTTCATTCTAAGACCTTCGATGATCTCTGGATCGATATCTTTTGCAACACCGATGCGGTGCTCGTCAGCCCATACGAATTCAGATTCAGCCTGTTCTTCAAACTGAGAAGCTGGTGCCTTGCACTGTGGGCAGGACTCTGGAGCCTCGTCACCTGTATGAACATAACCACAAATTTTGCAAACCCATTTTTTCATTTTAAATTACCTCCTGTTTTGTAAGAAATTGTCTTTACACCTGCGATTCAAGTTTACCACAGAAGTATATATTTGGCAAGGGGAGAATGCAAAAAAATGCTGTTTTTTATATTTTTTCACTTTTTATGAGATATTCGTTTACAATAAAGCACTTTTTCATAAAGGAATGCAGTATAATCCCTGCAGATCTGCGCCATACTATAAGCGAACAGAACTTCTTGGGTGTTCTGTAATTTTCTAAAAAGGATGGTATTACACGATGAACAAGAAAAACAATGCCAAAAATATGAACAAACCTTCTGACATCAAAAACGAAAATCACAATCCTTCTGCAACTTCTTCCGATCCTTACTACACCCGCGGCGAAAATAAAACCGAAAAATAAATCCCTGTTTTCTAATCGAGCAGGATCTATAATCAAGAAGGGACCGATGCGGCAAATGCTGCACCGGTCCCTTCTTCTGTAAAACGAAGTTTATTTTAGGAACCTGACGCCGATCTCACGCGTCCCCCGCTCAAAGCAGCAGAAATTTTTCTGCTGCCAACGGCTCCTGAGCCTTTTCGGGGAGTTTATCGCATTGATTCTCTTACATTTCATCGTCAATGGGGCGGAATCCATATCCGAGGATCTCGCTTGCTTCGTTTACTATGAGAAACGCCTGTGGATCGATCTCGTAAACGAGCTTCTTCACGATTGGATACTGATTGTCACGCAGAGCGCACATCACCACTTTAAGCGGTGTCCCGGAATAGGAGCCTTCTGCGTGCATCAGAGTAACACCGCGGTTGACTGCGTCCTTGATTCCCTTTGCCATTTCGTGCGGATGCTGTGTCACGATCATCATATTTTTTCCGCGATCGCCGCCGTACAGCACCATATCGACCATGCGGGAGGAGGCAAAGATGGTGATGAGTCCGTACAGACCACTCTCGATGTTGCCGTATACGAGAACGGAAATGGAGAGTACGCAAAAATCCGCAGCAAACAGCAGATGACCGATGGAGATATGCGGGAATTTCTTCTTCAAAAGACGGCTGACAATGTCAAGGCCGCCCGTTGTAGAGCCTCTGAGGAAAACAAGAGAAAGTGCCAAGCCTGTCATCACACCGCCCATCAGACCTGCCAGGATGCGGTCACCCTGATAGCCGCTGATCCCCAATGCGCCGAACACCATCGCCACAAGGTCGACGGAAAAGGAGATGATGGTCATTGATTTTAAGGTATGGACGCTGAAGCTCTTTCCGAGGTAGCGAAACGCAATCAGCATCAACGGGACGTTGAGCAGAAAAGACATCGTACCGATCGGAATATGGAACAGGTAATTGATGAGGGTGGAAATACCTGTGATCCCTCCCGGTGCGATATGGTTTGGCGCTGTGAAAAAGTTTACCGAAACACCGAAAATAAGTCCTGCCATTACATCGAATAATACATCTACTGCAATTCTTTGGATTTTCTTGCTATCCATTTCGTCCTTCGTCCTCTCTTTCAGATTCAGAATCCTGCTCCTCGATCCATTCAAAGAGCTGATTGAGCCGATCTATCTTTCCCTGTAAAAACAAATAGCCAAAAAGCGCTTCCAGTCCTGTTGCGCGCCGATATTCTGCGGGATTTGCGTGTTTGGGCGCTTTCACCCCGTTCGCATTGCGTCCGCGTTTCCAGACTGCCTCCTCTTCCTCGGTCAGACGCTCGCGAATGCGCTCATAGGCATCGCTTTGATACGAGGCGCGCACCTGCTCCACCGCCAGAAGGTGGAGCTTGTTGACGGGCATATTGGCGCGTTCCACCAGTCTTTGCCGCACAAACAGTTCATACACCGCGTCCCCCAGAAACGCCAGCGTGCCGGGACTCAGGAGCTTGGGATCGCATTCGCCCACATTCCAATTTTGAAGCATGGTACACTCAACCTCCGGTCTACCTTACATAATCGAACTCGAAGTTGAGGATGCTGACGGTATCCCCCTCCTCGATTCCCATTTCTTCCAGCTTGTCGATGATGCCGCTGCTGCGCAGGATGCGCTGGAAGTATCCGAGATCCTCTTCGTCGTCGAGGGAGATCATGCCGAACACTTTCACAAGCCAGTCTGCTTCTACAATGTAGACACCATCCTCCACAACGATATTGAATTTCCATTTTTCTTCTTCGCTCAGGTCCACGGTCTTCGGAACATAGTCCACCTCAAAGCGTTTAATCGGAGGGAGGGTGTCGAGCTTATTGACAACTGCACGGACAAGAGCCTCTGTACCCTGATGGGTGGCAGCGGACAGAACAAAGAACGGGAAGCCTTTTTCTTCGATGTAAGCGCGGAACTCCTCGATCTGTTCTTCCGTTGCCATATCCGCCTTGTTTGCCACGACGATCTGCTGCTGACCTGCAAGCTCCTCATTGAAGTTTGCAAGCTCGCGGTTGATGGTTTCAAAGTCCTCCTTCGGGTCTCTGCCTTCACTTCCCGATACATCCACCACATGGACGATCAGGCGGCAGCGCTCCACATGGCGAAGGAACTCGTGTCCCAAACCGATGCCCTCGCTTGCCCCTTCGATGAGTCCTGGGATATCCGCCATAACAAAGGATTTTCCCTCTGCCACCTTAACAACGCCCAAAACGGGGGTCAGCGTTGTGAAGTGATAGTTTGCGATTTTCGGTTTTGCTGCGCTGACAACGGAAATGAGGGTCGATTTTCCGACATTCGGGAAGCCGACAAGTCCCACGTCCGCAAGGAGCTTGAGTTCGAGCTGAAGGTCAAATTTCTCGCCGGGGATGCCCGGTTTTGCAAAGCGCGGGATCTGGCGGGTCGGGGTGGCAAAGTGGCTGTTTCCCCAACCGCCGTTGCCGCCGCGCGCAATGACAACAGGATCGGGTCCCGAAATATCTGCCATCACCTGTCCGCTTTCCGCGTCCTTCACAACGGTTCCGAACGGGACCTGAATGATCAGATCTTCACCGCTTTTTCCGCTGCACCGCTTGTTGCTTCCGTTTGCACCGTTTTGTGCGGTGAAGTTCTTTTTATATTTAAAATCGATGAGTGTGTTCATATCGCGGTTGCCGAGAAAAACAACATTTCCTCCGCGGCCTCCGTCGCCGCCGTCCGGTCCGCCGGCAGCCACATATTTTTCACGATGGAAGGAAACTGCTCCGTTTCCGCCATCTCCAGCCTTTACTCGAATAAGGGCTTTATCAATAAACATATTTTTTTCCTTTCTTACAATCAAGTTTCAAAAAGCGCTTACTTCTTTTATTATAACACGTTATTTTTAAGAATGAACAGATGGAACCTGTATTTTAAAAAATCTTTTTCATGGGCTAAAATTGGGAATTTTCTGTCCGAATGCAGTATGCACGGTAGGGGTGGTCGAAGTGGTAGCCCAGCTGCTCACTGAGCTGTACGGAGATCATGGTTTTGGCATCCCATGCCGGATACAGCCCGCGCTCCAGCCCTGCGAGCATGAGGTGCGCGGCGCACGCACGGGCAAGTCCCCTGCGGCGGTGCTCCTCCTTCGTTGCAATGGTGATTTCAAATCCTTTGTCGTAAATGGAGTAGGAAGATGCTTCTGCGGCAAGTTCGCCGTTGCAGACAGCCGCAAATCCCAGTCCATGTTTGAGATACTCGTCGATGGACGAAAACTGTCCGCACGCGTCCTGCGACCATTCCTGCGCCATCGCCTGACGGCACAACTCCTCGTCCATTGGGCGGATCTCATATCCCGCACAGACCTGCTGCGCATACCGGCGCAATGTTTCACGGTCAAAAACATCGCCCTCTTTTTTGATGGCATAGCGTTCAAACGGCTCCGCTTTATCGCCCCATACGTCCTCGATCAGGCGATTCCAACTGTCGTTCTCCCCGATAAAATACCAATGTGTGTAGTTTTTCTCTGGAAGGTGTGCAGCGATCTCGCGCGCTTCGCTGAGGGAGGGATCTCCTGCAAGCATACAGAAATTGCCCACCGCGATTTTACCGCAGCGCGGGTCCTTTGTACGGTCAGCCCAGGCTGTCCCTGTGTAACCCTGCAAACAGGACCACACCGTGGTATCTTCGCTGTGTGCAAATACCTTTGATAAAATATGGCACTGTCCTTTGGAAAGCTGTATCATGTCCGTTCCCCCTTATAAAACAAAAATCCCGAGAAGATCTCGGGATTTTCTGTGTATCGAATTGAATTACTGAACTGGAACTACGCTGACTTTTTTACGGTCACGACCATAGCGTTCAAATTTCACTTTGCCATCGCAAAGAGCGAACAGAGTATCGTCAGAACCGATACCTACGTTCTCACCTGGATGAATGTGAGTGCCTCTCTGACGGTACAGGATATTACCTGCAACTACAAACTGGCCATCAGCACGTTTAGCGCCGAGGCGTTTGGATTCAGAATCACGGCCGTTCTTAGTAGAACCAACACCCTTTTTATGAGCAAAGAATTGCATGCTAAGTCTAAGCATTGTGGTTACACCTCCGAAACTTTTACTTTGATGGTACCCTCATAGTCTTCCGACAGGATGGTCAAATGGAGCAGCAGGGCTTCCATAAAACTCTCGGCCTGTCCGGCATACTGCTGGGGCAGCTTCAATTTGATTTGATTATCAAGCACCTTCACGCTTGCCGGCAGCTTCAGCACCTCTGTGATCGCATTGGCGGTGAGCTGTACAGCAGATGTGACCGAAGCACAGACGATATCCTTCCCAAACTCGTCGTAACCGGCGTGTCCGCTAAGGGAGAAGGCTGTGAGCTTTCCTTCGGTTTTTGTAAATTCGGCATGGATCATTTCTTATGCGTTGATAGAAACGATTTCTACTTTCGTATAAGGCTGTCTGTGACCGATTTTACGTTTGCTGTCTTTTTTCGGTTTGTAGGTAAATACATGGATTTTTTTGCCTTTGCCGTTTTTCACAACTTTAGCAACAACTTTAGCGCCTTCTACAACAGGAGCGCCTACAACCATGCCATCCTCTTTGCCAACAGCGATAACTTCGTCAAAGTTTACGGTTTCGTCTGGCTGAACATTCAGTTTCTCGATGTAAACTACATCGCCTTCAGATACGCGGTACTGTTTTCCGCCGGTTTTGATAATAGCGTACATATCAATAACCTCTTTCTAATAAACTCGCTGTTTCAACAAGGCGGGGCGATCAACGCCACCTTCAGCCCGGAACATGCGGCATGTCTTAGTCTACCATAGCTTTTCGGCGTTGTCAATCCCATAACGCCCTGCGAGCCTCCCGAAAATACACACGGGAAGCCCTGTGTTTCTTGTCGATTTTTGATAGCTTACGATTTACTCTTCGTCAGTTTTCTCTTTCGACGCATCGGTGCTTTCTTGCGGAGCCGGGGTTTCCTCTTTTTTGGAGGATTTTTTCCGCTCCTTCTCCTCTGCCTCGCGCAGGAGTGCTTTGGATTCCTCTGTATTCACATACAGAACATACGCCTGCGGATTCTGGCGGAGCTTTTTACGCATCAGAAGCCAAATCCCGATGGCTGCCGCCACAAGAAGTGCTGCAAGCAGCTGCGATACACGGATGCCCGTTGAGCCGATCATCAGGCTGTCCGTTCTCAGACCCTCGATCACCATACGCCCTGCGCCGTACCATCCAAGATAGAAGAGGAGGAGTTCTCCGTCAAACTTTCTCTTTTTCACAAGGAACTGCATCACGATAAAGCCCAATAGACACCACATCGATTCATAGAAAAAGGTCGGATGGACCGGCATATTGGGGTCGATCTGCATCCCCATTGCTTCGAGTTCCGCCTCATGCTCCGTCAGATAGGATACGATGGCGGGACCGCCCATGCCCCATGGGGCACTGGTGTTGGAGCCGAATGCCTCCACGTTGACAAAGTTGCCCCAGCGGCCGATGGACTGTGCAATCAAAAATCCTCCTGCCACAGCGTCCGCCATCGGAAGGAAGCGGACCTTGCGCCATTTGCACAGGAGATAACCTGCCAGAAAGCCGCCGATCACGCCGCCGTAGATGGCAAGACCGCCGTTTCTTGTGTTGAAGATTTCGGATAAATTCTGGCTGTAGTAGTCCCAGCGAAACGCTACATAATATAATCTTGCTCCGAGGATGCCGACGATGGTTGCACCGAAGATGACATCGATCATGCGGTCCTCGCTGACTCCGAACTGGCGTCCGCGTTTGAGCCCATATAAAATAGCGACCATAAAGCCAATCCCGATGAGCAGACCATACCAGTAAAAGTTGAGTCCGCCGATGGAAAATGCCACACGGTTGAGCTCAAAGCTCCATCCCAGTCCGGGGAATGTCACGGTTTGTACCATGCCTACTTTCCTCCTTCGCCAATTGGGGCTGCACTGACCACAGAAAGCGCGCTGCGGCTTTCCACAAGATTCTGTCGGATGCGCTGTTCCAGCTGCTCCTTCGTCACATTGGAAACAAGGTCGAGCAGCTCATAGAGGTTCATCTGTGCAAAATAGGTGTTCACCAAAACGCTGGATACAGAATCGGGCTTGCTGTACAGACCGATGTATCTGCCGTAGGTCGCCTTCTTGGTGCGCTCAAAGAGGGTCGCATCGATGCCCGTTTCCTTGATGCGCTCGATTTCCGCAAGGATTCTGCGGTATACCTGATGCGGGTCGCGGGATTCGCCCTCGATCAGGGAACAGATGTAATCAGCGCTTGCCATCACTTCCCCGTTGAGTCCGTTGTTGATGAGTCCTTCCTCATACAGACTGCGGTAGAGTGCGGTTGTTTCTCCGCACACAAGATCAATGATCATCTCATCGAAAATCATATTTTCAAAGTTTTTGCGCTCCCCCTCGCTGATGCCCTTGAAGCCGATGGTGAACATCGGGGTTGCAACGGGAAGATTCTGCTCTACATAGGATTTAACGATGGTATTCGGTTCTTCTGTTGTTTTTCTTGTGATCTCGATGTCGGGACCCTTTTTGAGGACCTTGTCTGCTACTTCAAGCACATCTTCCACCGCAAAATTACCGCTGATTGTCAGCACCATGTTGCTCAGGTGGTAGAATGTATTGTAGCAGCGATAGAGCACCTTTTCCGTGATATGGGAAATGGTTTCCACCGTACCTGCGATGTCGATTTTCACCGGGTGGTTGACATAAAGTGCTTCCAGCAGGTTAAACAGCACGCGCCAATCCGGTGCATCGTCGTACATCCCGATCTCCTGACCGATGATGCCCTGTTCCTTTGCAACATTTTCCGGGGTAAAGTAAGGGTGGGTCACAAAATCGAGCAGGATCTCCAGCGATTCCTTGAAGTGATCGGAGCAGGCAAAGAGATAGGAGGTTTTGTCAAAGGAGGTGAAGGCGTTTGCAGAAGCGCCGGTCTTTGCAAACCGTGCGAAAGCATCCCCGTCCTCACACTCAAACATCTTATGCTCAAGGTAATGTGCTGTGCCGGCTGGAATCTCAAAATATTCCGGCTCCAGATTTGTCTTGAAGCAGGTATCGACGGAACCGTACTTCGTGGTAAACATCGCATAGGATGTGGAATATCCCTTCATTGGGCACAGAAGCATTGTAAGCCCCGAAGGATGGTTGATCTTAACATATTCTTCGCCCAGTTTTTCCGAGCGGATGATTTCCTGATTCATCGTTTCTCCTCCCTACTGTTCTTTGGGCATCAGTGTGTACACGGTATCAAGCACAATGGTGTTGGCTGCTGCAACGATCTGATCCTTTTCGATGGTTTCGCACAGCTGAAGCTCTTCCTCCGGTGCAAGGCTTGTACCGTTGAGGATTTGGGTCAAATACCAATTTTCGAGCGCGGACAGAGAGTCCCCCGTTGCACGGAACGCTGTTTTGAAAATGAGTTTTGTCTCGGTGATATTTTTTTCTTCAAATGCACCGGATTTGAGATTTTTGATCTGGTGCAGGATCTCCTCGCGCGCTTTTTGTGCATTTTCCGGCTCCACGCCGCTGTCGATCATCATGATCCCTGTAACGGCATCGAGGCGCGACTGGCAGTAGTAGCACAGGCTCATTTTTTCACGCACATTCATAAAGAGCAGCGAAGTCGGTGTGCCGCCGAGAAGGGCAATCGCCATACGCTGTGCACTGCGTTCGAGGGCTGTTTTTCCAAGCTCCATCCGGAATCCGAGCACAAGCTTGCCCTGCTTGACATCCATCGGCTCCGAAACTTCTTTTTCCTTTGTGACAGGGAGTTTTCTTGAAGTTTTCGGGTCCACGCTGATGGGCTGACGCTCCATCCCCTCAAAATGGCGCTCAAACACCTGGAGCGCTGTTTTCGGGCAGCCGGAACCGGTCATCACGATTTCGATCTGTGCATGTTTGAGGATATCCTTGTATGCAGCCGTTGCGGATTCGGGAGTGATCTCTTCCACTTCCTCCACCGTGCCGTATTTTCTCAGCGCCAGTTTTTCGCCTTCGCACATGATGCTCTTGCACTTCATCATCGCATAGCTGCGTTTGTCATTGATTTCGGACTCGATGGTATCCTTGAGGTATGCCTTTTCGAGGCGGGTGTCTTGTTCTGTAAAGCATCCGTCGTGGAAATTCGGGTCGAGCAAAATGCTGGAAAGAAGGTCGGACAGTTCCTGCACCATATCTTCGTTTTCAAACGCAAAGCGGCTGTCGATGCCCACAACTGCAAGACACAGCAGTTGATAGGAACCGAATTTATCCACAAAGGCTTCGAGCGAAGCTCCGTACAAATCGCCAAGACGCTCATTGAGGAGGGTGAGATCGGGGTAAGCGCGGCAGCTCTGGCGCAGGATATACGGTACGATGGCGCGCTGCGCGATCTTTCCTTCCTCCAGCGGCATCACCATGTTGACAGAAATTCGATTATGCTTAAACTTTGGGTCATGGATCGAAGAAAAGGAAACACCATTTCCAATCGATGTGCGATCAAACAAATTCTTCATGGTTTCATCTCCTTGATGTATTTCACTTTTTCCACCGTATCGGAGGAAAATATCATATTAAACTCAGACAATCTGCATTTTAGTATACCATATTCTTCCCATTTCTTCCATGATTAAATCCCTTAAAACTTTGTGAATCTTTTTCTTTTCCACAATCCAAACAGGAATGTGTGGAAAGTTCCCTTTGCACTAAAAAGCAAAGCGTCAAAAAGCTTCACCCATCTACTGCATATACACAAGAATCTACCCTCCTGCCCATCCTTCCCCTTATGCAGCAAGCGTGGTCAAAGGCATTTTTCCGTTTCGATTTGGGATTTCTGTTTGAGATAACAGTTTCAGGTACAAAAAAAGAGGCTTTCCTTTCGGAAAACCTCTTTTAATACGATTAGGGGTACTACTATTTGTCAATAGCAGTAACAACGCCGGAACCAACGGTACGGCCGCCTTCACGGATAGCGAAGCGGAGACCTGGTTCGATAGCGATTGGGGTGATCAGATCAACGTCCATTTCAACGTTATCACCAGGCATGCACATCTCAACGCCCTCTGGGAGTTTGATTACGCCGGTAACGTCAGTTGTTCTGAAGAAGAACTGTGGTCTGTAGTTGTTGAAGAATGGGGTATGACGGCCACCTTCAGACTGTTTCAGAACGTAAACCTGACCGTGGAAGTGGGTGTGTGGGTGGATGGAGCCTGGTTTGCACAGTACCTGTCCACGTTTGATATCAGTTCTCTGAACACCACGGAGCAGAGCACCGATGTTGTCACCAGCCTCAGCGTAGTCGAGCAGTTTGCGGAACATTTCGATACCGGTAACAACAGTTTTCATGCTTTCATCCTGCAGACCAACGATTTCAACTTCGTCGGAGAGTTTCAGAACGCCACGCTCAACTCTACCAGTAGCAACGGTACCACGACCGGTGATGGTGAAGATGTCTTCGATTGGCATCAGGAATGGCATATCTTCTTTTCTGTCTGGGGTTGGGATGTAGCTGTCAACAGCGTCCATCAGATCCAGAACTGGTTTGTAAGCTGGGTCAGACAGATCGTTTGGAGCTTCGAGAACTTTCAAAGCAGAACCAACGATGATTGGTGTGTCATCGCCTGGGAAATCGTATTCGCTCAGAAGGTCACGGATTTCCATTTCAACGAGCTCGAGCAGCTCAGGATCGTCAACCTGGTCAGCTTTGTTCATGAATACAACAATGTAAGGAACGCCTACCTGACGGGACAGCAGGATGTGTTCACGAGTCTGTGGCATAGGACCATCAGCAGCGGATACAACCAGGATAGCGCCGTCCATCTGAGCAGCACCGGTGATCATGTTTTTAACATAGTCAGCGTGTCCTGGGCAGTCAACGTGAGCGTAGTGTCTGTTGTCGGTCTCGTATTCAACGTGAGAGGTGTTGATTGTGATACCACGTTCTCTCTCTTCTGGTGCTTTATCGATCATGTCGTAAGCAGAGAAGCTTGCCTGACCTTTGAGGGACAGGGTTTTTGTGATAGCAGCAGTCAAAGTGGTTTTACCGTGGTCAACGTGACCAATGGTACCAATGTTAATATGTGGCTTAGTTCTTTCAAATTTAGCTTTTGCCATTGAAGTGTTCCTCCCTTATATTGTACAATATTCAGTATTCATTCCTTATGAACGACTTACAACTTGTATTGTATCAATTTCTATTTAAAAATGCAAGTGGGATTCCTGTGGATTTTGAAAATTATCGTAAGATACTCCCATTTTCACAGGAATTCCTCTTGAAACAAGCGTACAAAGAAGAATTATTCTGCTTTGGTGCGGCTTGCAATAATTTTTTCACCTACAGATTTTGGAACCTCAGTGTAGTGAGAAGGTTCCATGGTGTACTGACCACGACCCTGAGTTTTAGAACGCAGGTCGGTAGCATAACCGAACATCTCAGCAAGCGGAACGAATGCACGGATTTCCTGTGTACCGTTTCTTGCTTCCATGCCCTGGATCTGACCACGGCGAGAGTTCAGGTCACCCATAACATCACCCATGTAATCTTCAGGGGTGATAACGGTTACTTTCATGATTGGTTCGAGGAGAACGGAATCGCCCTTCTTCAAAGCCTCTTTGAACGCCATAGAACCGGCGATCTTAAATGCCATTTCAGAGGAGTCGACCTCGTGGTAAGAACCATCATACAGAGTAACTTTAACGTCAACTACGTTGTAGCCGGCGAGGATACCGGACTGCATAGCGCCCTGGATACCTGCGTCAACAGCTGGTACATATTCTTTTGGAATTGCACCACCAACGAGTTTGTTGATGAATTCGTAGCCTTTTCCGCTTTCGTTTGGTTCAACGATGATCTTAACGTGACCATACTGACCTTTACCACCGGACTGACGTGCATATTTCATATCCACGTTAGCGTCCTTGCGGATGGTTTCCTTGTAAGCAACCTGAGGTTTACCTACGTTCGCCTCAACCTTGAATTCACGCAGCAGACGGTCAACGATGATCTCGAGGTGAAGCTCACCCATACCAGCGATGATGGTCTGTCCAGTTTCTTCGTCGGTGTAAGCACGGAAGGTTGGGTCTTCTTCTGCAAGTTTTGCAAGAGCGATACCCATTTTTTCCTGACCTGCTTTTGTTTTTGGCTCGATTGCAACACGGATAACCGGCTCTGGGAATACCATAGACTCAAGAACGATTGGGTGTTTTGGATCGCAGAGGGTGTCACCGGTTGTTACTTTCTTCAGACCAACTGCAGCAGCGATATCACCGGCATAGCAGGTATCGATATCTTTTCTGTGGTTTGCGTGCATCTGAAGGATACGGCCGATTCTCTCGGTGTGGCCTTTGGTTGCGTTGAGCACGGTATCACCGGTATTTACTGCACCGGAGTATACACGGAAGAAGCACAGCTTACCAACATATGGGTCAGTTGCGATCTTAAATGCCAAAGTAGCCATTGGAGCGTCGTCAGAAGAAGGTCTTTCTTCCTCTTCCTCAGTTTCCAGGTTCATACCTTTGATGTTAGCAACATCGGTTGGTGCTGGCATGTAGTCAACGATTGCGTCGAGCAGCTTCTGAACACCTTTGTTTTTGTAAGAAGTACCGCAGCAAACTGGAACCATACGGTTAGCCAGAGTGTCAACGCGGATTGCATTCTTGATTTCATCGATGGTCAGCTCTTCGCCTTCGAGGTATTTTTCCATGAGAGCTTCATCCTGCTCTGCAACGGATTCGATGAGTTTGGTGTGATATTCTTCGCAAATATCTTTCATATCCTCCGGAATTTCTTCCTGACGGATATCAACACCCATATCATCATAGTAAACGTAAGCCTTCATTTCTACAAGGTCAACAAGACCTTTGAAGAACTGTTCAGAGCCGATTGGCAGCTGAATCGGAACAGCATTACATTTCAGACGGTCATGGATCATGTTCAGAACGTTAAAGAAGTCTGCACCCATGATGTCCATTTTGTTCACGTAGATCATTCTTGGTACGTGATAGTTATCAGCCTGTCTCCAAACGGTTTCAGACTGTGGCTCAACACCGCCCTTTGCACACATAACGGTTACAGAACCGTCGAGCACACGCAGGGAACGCTCAACTTCAACGGTGAAGTCAACGTGTCCTGGGGTATCGATGATGTTGATGCGGTGGTTTTTCCAGTAACAGGTGGTTGCAGCGGAAGTGATGGTAATACCTCTCTCCTGCTCCTGAACCATCCAGTCCATGGTTGCGCTGCCATCGTGGGTTTCACCAATCTTATGGTTAACACCGGTGTAGTACAAAATACGTTCGGTGGTGGTGGTTTTACCAGCATCGATGTGCGCCATTATGCCGATATTACGTGTAAATTCAAGTGATACGTCTCTTGGCATATTGTCCTCCTTCTATTCGATGGTCGGTTTCTTTACTTTACCTTGCCGGTGGGCAAGCTGTTTTGCTGTGAAGATCCCGCAGCCCCAAGTGGACTGCTAAGAAAGAACCAGCGAAAAAAGCATATACTTTCCCCGCTGTTTCTTTTGCTTCATATTCAGTCCGAAAACCGAAATTAGAATCTGTAATGTGCAAAAGCCTTGTTAGCTTCAGCCATTTTATGTGTGTCTTCACGTTTCTTAACAGCACCGCCGGTACCATTGATAGCGTCGACAATTTCACCAGCCAGACGTTCTCTCATTGTTTTCTCGGAACGAGCTCTGGAATAGTTGGTCAGCCATCTCAGACCCAGGGTCTGTCTTCTTGCTGGACGAACTTCCATTGGAACCTGGTAGGTAGCACCACCGATACGGCGAGCTTTTACCTCCAGAACTGGCATGATATTCTCCAATGCCTCCTGGAATGCTTCCAAAGCATCTTTGCCGGTTTTTTCAGCAACGATGTCGAATGCTCCGTAAACGATCTTCTGGGCAACACCCTTCTTACCGTCATACATTACATTGTTTACTAAGCGTGTTACCAGTTTGGAATTGTACATTGGATCTGGCAATACGTCACGTTTTGCGATTTGACCTCTTCTTGGCACTTCGCTTCCCTCCTTCACATAATGATATCATAGGTACTCGAAAGTGACAAAACTCCCGTTGCCAATGCAGAAGCCTTATATATCAAGCTACTACATAGCAGTTACATTCAAAATGAAACAAATGCAGGGGTTTTATTACTTCTTGGCACCAGCCTTTGGACGTTTAGCACCGTATTTGGAACGGCTCTGTTTTCTGTTTGCAACACCCTGTGTATCGAGGGTACCGCGGATGATGTGGTAACGCACACCAGGAAGGTCTTTTACACGACCGCCGCGAATCAGAACAACGGAGTGTTCCTGCAGGTTATGGCCGATACCAGGAATGTAAGCAGTTGCTTCGATTCCGTTGGAAAGACGAACTCTTGCGATTTTTCTCAACGCAGAGTTAGGTTTTTTAGGGGTAGCAGTTCTGATCGCAGTGCAGACACCTCTCTTTTGTGGAGAGTTCTGAGCGATAGCTTCCCGTTTCTGAGAGTTCCATCCTCTGAGCAATGCTGGAGCGGTGGATTTTTTCTCGATTGTTTCTCTTCCTTTTCTTACGAGCTGGTTAAAGGTTGGCATATTGCACCTCCTTGCTGAAAAATAGATCAGTTATTTGATGAAGACATCCTTGCGAATTGACCTCATCGATTTATAATTCTATCATTTATTGGAGCTTTTTGTCAACCGATTTTCTGTATCCGGAATGTACAATTTTTATGATGATATCGTTTCCTTCTTGTACAACCCGCTTTTTACCGTAGATTATGTGCTCTTTTTGATATCTTTATACCAAACCCCAGCATTTTTGCTTGATTTTCCCCAAGGCATAAAAAAACAGCACCTGCACGATGCAGATGCTGTTTTCTGTTTCTCTTATCGATCCTATGAAAAACACGGATTAGATTTCGTCTTCTTCTGTCTGAGGTGCTTCTGTTACAGTTTCTTCTGCTTCTTCCGCACCCTGAGATTTTGCATCCTGTTCTTCCTGGATGTATTCGATGATACCGGTACCGGCTGGGATCAGCTTACCGATGATTACGTTTTCCTTCAGACCGCTCAGCGGATCGACTTTACCTTTGATTGCAGCCTCCGTGAGAACACGGGTTGTTTCCTGGAAGGAAGCGGCAGACATAAAGGAGTCGGTTGCCAGAGAAGCCTTTGTGATACCCATCAGAACCGCATGACCGGTTGCAGGTACTCTTGGGATTCCATCCTCAGCCTCAAACTCTTTGAGCTCGTCGTTTTCTGCACGAAGCTCGGATTTATCAACGAGAGCGCCGGTGATCAGCTTGGTATCCCCTGCATCGTCCAGACGAACCTTGCGCATCATCTGACGAACGATAACTTCAATGTGCTTATCGTTGATATCAACACCCTGTGTACGGTAAACGCGCTGAACTTCCTGAATCAGGTAGTTCTGAACTGCCAGCTCGCCGCTTACAGTGAGAACTTCGTTTGGCTCAACAGAACCTTCTGTGATGAGCTGACCCTTGGAAACGTACTGACCTTCCTCCACGATGATCTTGGAGTCGAACGGTACGATCTTGCTGAACACTTCCCCATCTGCGCTTGTGATGTTGACGGTGTTGGCACCCTTGTGGTCCAGACGGAAGTTTGCAATACCATCCACATGGGAGATGATGGCTGCATTCTTTGGCTTTCTTGCTTCGAACAGCTCTTCAACGCGCGGAAGACCCTGTGTAATATCGCTTGCAGAAGCAACACCACCGGTATGGAATGTACGCATGGTCAGCTGTGTACCAGGCTCACCGATGGACTGTGCGGAAATAACGCCGACTGCTTCCCCGATGCCAACGGACTGACCGTTTGCAAGGTTTGCGCCGTAGCATTTTGCACAAACGCCCTTCTTCGCGTTACAGGTCAAAACAGAACGGATGCGAACTCTTGTGATGCCGGCATCCACGATTTTCTTCGCGGTTTTTTCGTCGATCATCTTTTCGCGGGTAGCAAGAACTTCCCCGGTTTCCGGATGGATCACATCGTCGGAGAGGTAACGTCCGGTCAGACGCTCTGCCAGACCTTCGATTACACGACCGCTGTCCGTGATGTCGTATACCTCGATGCCGTCGTGGGTTCCGCAGTCTGCGCTGCGGATGATAACATCCTGAGATACGTCAACAAGACGTCTTGTCAGATAACCGGAGTCCGCGGTACGCAGCGCAGTATCAGCCAGACCTTTACGCGCGCCTCGAGAGGAGTTAAAGTACTCCAAGATATTAAGACCTTCACGGTAGTTTGATTTAATTGGGATCTCGATCGCTTTACCGGATGTATTGGCGATCAAACCACGCATACCGGCAAGCTGACGGATCTGCTCCATAGAACCACGCGCACCGGAATCAGCAAACATGAAGATTGGGTTGCGTGCATCAAAGCTCTCGGAAAGGGCTTTCTTAACGCTTTCGGTTGTTTCGTTCCATGTTTTGATTACACGGTCGTAACGAACCTCGTCGGAAATGAGTCCACGGTCGTACTGACGTTTGATCTGAGCTACGCGCTCTTCAGCCTGATGAACGAGCTCTTTCTTGCTCTCAGGGATGATCGCATCGCTTACAGCAACGGTCAAGCCGCTTCGGGTAGAATATTTAAAGCCCTGATTTTTGATTTTATCAAGTACCTCAGAGGTACGGATGGTACCGCAGGTGCGGATGCAGCGGTCGATGATCTTGCCGAGCTCCTTTTTACGAACCAGGAAGGTGACTTCCAGATCGAACTGTTTTTCGGAATCGGTACGATCCACAAAGCCCAGATCCTGTGGGATCGGGTCATTGAAGATGATCTGACCAACGGTTGCATCAATGATTCGGCTGATGGTCTTGCCGCCGATTTCTTTGGATACACGAACCTTGATTGGAGCATGCAGTCCAACAACGCCGGTGTCGTAAGCCATCTTCGCTTCGTCGAAGTTGCGGAACACTTTGCCTGCGCCCGGTTCATCTTCACGGACCATCGTCAGGTAGTAGGAACCGAGGATCATATCCTGAGTAGGAATGGTTACCGGACGACCGTCAGAAGGTTTGAGCAGGTTTCCGGCAGCCAGCATCAGGAAGCGAGCTTCTGCCTGAGCCTCAGCGGACAGCGGCAGATGGATCGCCATCTGGTCCCCGTCGAAGTCCGCGTTGAATGCGGTACAAACAAGCGGATGCAGACGAATTGCGCGACCCTCAACAAGGATCGGCTCAAATGCCTGAATACCGAGGCGGTGCAGGGTAGGCGCACGGTTAAGAAGAACCGGATGATTCTTGATTACGATTTCGAGCGCATCCCAAACTTCTTTGAGCACTGCTTTATCGGTCATCTTACGGGCATTTTTGATGTTGGTTGCAATTTCAAGATCAACCAGACGTTTCATAACGAATGGCTTAAAGAGCTCCAGTGCCATTTCTTTTGGAAGACCGCACTGGTACATCTTCAGGTCCGGACCGACAACGATTACGGAACGTCCGGAGTAGTCAACACGTTTACCGAGCAGGTTCTGACGGAAACGTCCCTGTTTACCTTTGAGCATATCGGACAGGGATTTGAGCGGACGGTTGTTTGGACCGGTCACCGGTCTGCCGTGACGACCGTTGTCGATGAGTGCATCGACGGATTCCTGAAGCATACGCTTTTCATTGCGAATGATGATATCCGGTGCTCCGAGGTCCATCAGCTTCTGCAAACGGTTGTTGCGGTTGATGACACGGCGGTACAGGTCATTGAGGTCGGAGGTTGCAAAACGTCCGCCATCCAGCTGAACCATTGGACGGATATCCGGCGGAATAACCGGAACAACGTCAAGGATCATCCATTCCGGACGGTTTCCGCTGATGCGGAATGCTTCCACAACCTCAAGACGTTTGAGGATGCGGGCACGTTTCTGACCCTGAGGCAGGGAGTCAAGCTCTTCTTTAAGCTCTCTAGAGAGCTGGTCAAGGTCAATTTCCTTGAGGAGCTTCTGAATTGCTTCAGCGCCCATACCCGCCTGGAACTCGTCCTCATAAGCCTCCCGCAGATCGCGGTATTCTTTTTCGGAGAGCAGGGTGTATTTTTTCAGATTGGTGGTTCCCGGATCTGTCACGATGTAGGATGCAAAGTACAGAACCTTTTCCAGCAATCTTGGGGAGATATTCAGCAGCAGACCCATACGGGAGGATGTTCCCTTGAAGTACCAGATATGGGAAACTGGTGCAGCCAGCTCAATGTGGCCCATTCTCTCACGGCGTACTTTGGAACGGGTAACTTCAACACCGCAGCGCTCACAAATTTTGCCTTTGTAACGGATGCGTTTGTATTTACCGCAGTAACATTCCCAGTCCTTCTGTGGACCAAAAATACGCTCACAGAAAAGGCCGTCACGCTCTGGCTTTAATGTTCTGTAGTTAATGGTTTCCGGTTTTTTAACTTCCCCATAGGACCATTCTCTGATTTTATCCGGGGAGGCCAAGCCGATTTTAATTGACTCAAAAACGTTAAATTCCAATGTCGACCCCTTCTTCCTTATAAATCGAATTCACTTTCGTCTGTATCGTCGCCGCTGAGTCCCAGCGCTGTATATTCATCCAGAAGGTCCGAAACATCATCTTCGTCCTCCAGATCAGGCTGCTCGATCGCGAACTTATCTTCAAATTCGGAATCCACTGCAACGTTCTCGAAGTTGCTGCCGTTCTCCTCGTTGGAGTAATCAGCAGAGCCGTCCGGACCATTGAAGCCCAGATCGTCATCGAGATCCTGTTTCAGATCGATTTCCTCATTGTTTTTATCCAAAACTTTTACGTCAAGGCACAGGGACTGAAGCTCTTTGATAAGAACCTTGAAGGATTCCGGAACACCCGGTTTCGGAACGTTCTTGCCCTTAACGATTGCCTCGAAGGTTTTTACACGGCCCACAACGTCATCCGACTTCACAGTCAGGATCTCCTGCAGGGTGTAAGCAGCGCCGTAAGCCTCCAGTGCCCAAACCTCCATCTCACCGAAACGCTGACCGCCGAACTGAGCTTTACCGCCCAGAGGCTGCTGTGTAACGAGGGAGTATGGACCGGTGGAACGGGCATGGATCTTATCATCAACAAGGTGATGGAGCTTGAGGTAGTACATGTAGCCAACGGTAACCGGGTTATCAAATGGTTCACCGGTACGTCCGTCGTAAACGATGGTCTTACCGTCCTCGCGCAGACCTGCTTCGAGCAGGCAGTCGCGAATATCTGCCTCACTTGCACCGTCGAATACCGGGGTAGCCACCTTCCAGCCAAGCTCGGAAGCGGCACGTCCGAGGTGAACCTCCAATACCTGACCGATGTTCATACGGGAAGGTACGCCCAGTGGGTTGAGCACGATATCGAGCGGACGTCCGTCTGCCAAGAACGGCATATCCTCCTGTGGAAGGATTCTGGAAACAACACCCTTATTGCCGTGACGACCCGCCATCTTATCGCCGACAGAAAGCTTACGTTTCTGAGCGATGTAGCAGCGAACCACCATATTGACACCCGGAGAAAGCTCATCGCTGTTTTCGCGGGTAAATACTTTAACATCTACAATGATGCCATATTCACCATGCGGCACTTTGAGGGAGGTATCACGCACTTCGCGCGCTTTTTCACCGAAAATTGCACGGAGCAGGCGCTCTTCTGCGTTGAGCTCGGTTTCGCCCTTCGGTGTTACCTTACCAACGAGGATATCGCCGGATTTAACCTCTGCACCGACACGGATGATACCGCGGTCGTCGAGTTCACGCAGCGCATCTTCACCAACGTTTGGAATATCACGGGTGATCTCTTCCGGTCCGAGCTTGGTGTCGCGTGCTTCTGTTTCATATTCCACGATATGGATGGAGGTGTATACATCATCGCGAACGAGTTTTTCGTTGATCAAAACAGCGTCCTCGTAGTTGTAGCCTTCCCATGTCATAAAGCCGATCAGCGCATTTTTACCAAGGCTGATTTCGCCGTTGCAGGTTGCAGGACCGTCTGCCAGAACCTGACCCTTTGTCACTCTCTCGCCTGCGCTGACGATTGGACGCTGGTTGATACAAGTTCCCTGGTTGGAGCGCAGGAACTTGATGATGTGGTAATCCTTGAGTTCCCCTTCATCGGTGCGGATCACGATTTTATCTGCGGACACGCGGTCTACCACACCGTCCTCGTTTGCGAGAACGCATACGCCGGAGTCAACAGCTGCTTTGTATTCCATACCGGTTCCGACGATCGGGTTTTCAGTCTTCATCAGCGGAACTGCCTGACGCTGCATGTTCGCACCCATCAAAGCACGGTTTGTATCGTCGTTCTCAAGGAACGGGATCATTGCTGTCGCAACGGATACAACCATTTTTGGAGAAATATCCATATAGTCCACATATTCGCGCTCAATGATTTTAACAACGTCGCGGTGACGAACCGAAACCATGCGGTTAGCAAAACGGTTTTCCTCATCGAGAGGTTCGTTTGCCTGAGCTACGATGTATTCATCCTCTTCGTCCGCTGTCATGTAACGGATCTCATCGAGGACTTTGCCGGTTTCTTTATCTACACGGCGGTATGGAGCTTCCACAAAGCCGTATTTGTTGATTCTTGCAAAGGTAGCAAGGTAGGAGATCAAACCGATGTTCGGGCCTTCCGGAGTTTCTACCGGGCACATGCGGCCATAGTGGCTGTAGTGTACGTCACGAACCTCAAATCCTGCACGGTCACGGGACAAACCGCCTGGACCCAATGCAGAAAGACGTCTTTTGTGGGTCAGTTCAGCCAGCGGGTTGTTCTGATCCATGAACTGGGACAGAGGAGAGGAACCGAAGAACTCTTTGATCGCAGCAACGACCGGACGGATGTTAATGAGAGTCTGAGGGGTGATCGGTTTGTTTTCTTCCTGTGTTTTGGTGGTCATTCTCTCGCGGATCACGCGCTCCATACGGGAGAAGCCGATGCGGAACTGGTTCTGCAAAAGCTCGCCGACAGAGCGGATGCGGCGGTTGCCGAGGTGGTCGATGTCGTCGGTAAGTCCAATCCCGTGGTCAAGGTTGCAGATGTAGTTGATGGTTGCGAAGATATCATCCTTGATGATATGTTTCGGAACAAGGTCATCCACGCGCTTGGAGATGGTTTCCTTGAGCAGCTCCTCATCCTCACCGCAGGAATCGAGGATCTCGCACAAAACGGAGAAACGAACTTTTTCAAGAACACCCAGCTCTTCACAGTCGAAATTCACATAATCGTGAATATCCACCATGCCGTTGGAGATGATCTTCACTTCTTTGTCGCCCACTTTAACGAAAGCGGTGTTTACACCGGCACGCTCGATCTCCTCTGCTTTTGCGCGGGTGATAACTTCATCCACGTCTGCAAGGAACTCGCCGGTGCGGGTGTTGACGATCGGCTGGGACAGGACATGACCTGCCAGTCTGGAAGCGATGCCGAGCTTTTTGTTATATTTGTAGCGGCCAACGCGGGAAAGGTCGTAGCGTCTTGCATCGAAGAACAGCATATCGATGTGTGACTGTGCGCTGTCCACCGTTGGAGGCTCGCCCGGACGCAGCTTGCGGTATACTTCCAGCAAGCCTTCCTCTGTATTGTTGGTGCTGTCTTTTTCAAGGGTCGCAAGGATCTTCGTATCGCTGCCGAAGAAATCAAGGATCTGTGCATCGCTGGAAAGTCCCAGTGCACGGATAAAGGTTGTAACCGGCAGTTTCCTGTTTTTATCGATACGAACATAGAAAATATCGTTGGAATCTGTTTCGTATTCCAGCCATGCGCCGCGGTTTGGGATGACGGTTGCGGAATAAAGCTCTTTACCTGCTTTATCGCGGGACATTGCATAGTAAACGCCCGGAGAACGAACCAGCTGAGAAACGATAACACGCTCTGCACCGTTGATGATAAAGGTACCGCTGTCGGTCATGATCGGGAAATCTCCCATGAAGATCTCCTGTTCCTGTACGACCTGGGTTTCACGGTTGAGCAGGGTTGCTTTGACGCGAAGTGGAGCAGAGTAAGTGGCGTCGCGCTCTTTGCATTCTTCAATGCTGTATTTTGGTTTGTTGTCCAGAGTATAGCTGGTAAAATCCAGAACCAAATTGCCCTGATAATCCGAAATTGCGGAAGTGTCGTTGAGTACTTCCTTTAATCCTTCCTCGAGAAACCATTTGTATGAGTTCTTCTGAACCTCGATCAGGTTTGGCATTTCCAAAACCTCATCGATACGAGAAAAGCTCATTCGAACATTTTTGCCAAGTTGTATTGGTTTCACATTCACCATAGGCTTATCCACTCCATTCTTTGTTCATTCGCATTGACAATTTATACAAATCATCCACGCTGTTTCCTATATTTTTTGCGAGAGCTATTGAATTTTTTTGCCTGGTATGCTACAATTAAAAAGCTCAATCGCATAAATAGCCATTTTGATACATTTTAATATTATATTATATTATGTTGGGGAAGTCAACCGTTTTCCTGCCCTAACTTTATAGAAATGTACCGACAACTTTTCGTGCAGATTGTTTATAACGCAGCAAAACGTCTTTTCTCTCGTTTGAGAGAAAAGACGTTTTTTATTTTCAGCTCATCAAGGAGAATATCGTGTTGATCAAGATCGGGATAATGGAGGTGCAGATCACGCCGTTGATCACTGCCATCATCGCCACTTCTTCGTTGGTATATTTCATCAAAATCGACAAAGAGGTGTCGCTGCTCGTCGCACCGGCAGGCGCGATCGCTGTATATCCGTTGAGATGCTTTGCCAAAAGAGGGATCAGCATAAAGGCAAGGATCTCGCGGATCACGTTGCTCAAAAACGCAATAGTGCCGATCTCTGCACCGGAAAGCTCCGTCAGAAGGACACCGGAGAGGCTGTACCAGCCCATACCCGATGCGATGCACAGACTTTCCCGAAGCGGGACCTGCAAAATAAGTCCGCAGACAAGACCGCCCAGCAAAGAACCCACCACAATGCCGATCGGCAGAATGATGATTTTAACATTGTATTCTCTCATTTTGCGAAACAGCAGCTTGTTCTCCCCCACGCTGATGCCGACCGAGAACATCAGGATCATCAGGGCATAGTTTGAAAGTTCACCAAAAAAAGATACCACATCGGAGGAGAAAACAAAATGGCCGCACAGCACCCCTACAATCAGGCTAATGATCGCCGCGATTATCATCATATTCCTCCTTTTCCAGATGACGTCCCACAAAGAACTTCTTTGTGAGCGGATAGACCACGAGGATCGAGCCAAGGACTGCCATCGCAGAGAACATTAGGCTCTTGATGCCCATTGAAGTGATTTCGCTTGTAAAATTCGGGCGGCTTCCCAGCGAAACCCCCATCGAAAAAATCAAAGCCAATGTAGAGATCAACTGAATGTTGATGTTTGTTTTATTCCATTTTTCCGGGAACCACCGAAATCCGATAACGATCCCGATTGCCAACAATACTAAAACAAAAATTGCCTTCAACCTTCTTTCGTTAAAATAGCCGCTAAGGCTTTGTGTTATCCTGCTCTATGGACAATTTTCCAAGGATGTTCCCATTGTAAGCATCCACATAATACACCATCCGATCCCCCTGCAGCTTCCACACGATGCGCGAGGTGTAGTTTTCCTGCTCACCCCAGACAAACGGGCTGCTGACAATCAGCTCCGGTTTTGCCTTCCTTGCCGCAAACGCGGCAGGCTCCTCCTCCAATACGGCTGCAATCGCCTGTGTATCCGTCAACTGCTGCCCTTCCTGTTCGGCAAGCGGCAGGCTGAACACCTTGCAGGTAATCAGCTCTCCGTTCTGCATAGAGAGTGTCATCTTGACCGCCTCATAGTCGGAATAGAGCTTATCCTCCTCCCGGATGACCTTTTGGAAGATGACCGTTGCACGATTTGCTGCGGCATCGATCCTTCGCACGATATGCCCGTACTCCTGCTCGATTTGCAGCATGGCAAGATATTCCTTCGCTTTTTTGATCAGTTCGCGCTCCGTCAGGCGGGTTTCCTCTGTTTTAACATCATCCCGATACACCCAGTACAGCTCCTTTGTTCTGCTGTTGAGTTGCACCTGTCCGTTGCTGTAGTCCACCTGATACAGCAGATCGGCGCAGTAGATATCCTCCGCGACCGAGCTTTCCCCCTCCGAAACGAGGATACCGAAATTTTCCCCATAGGTATCTGCGATTTTTCGCAGCTCCTTTTCCGGAACAGGGAGCTGTTCCATCGGGTCCTCCTCCACCTGCGGCTCCTGTGGTGCAGATGCTGCATCGGATTGCTGCTTTACATCCTGTTTCGTTTCTTTTTTCTGCAGAAAGGAAAAATCTATCCCGTCGTTTTTTGCAGCCCATGCAATCCCGCCGGCACCCGCCGTGAGAAGCAGGAGCAATACAACAAAAAGTGCAATCGGAACAGATTCATTCTGTTTCTTTCTCATTGCTCTTCTCCTTTATGCACTTCGTTTTATCCCCTATTAAATCCTTCCATGGAATTTTATCATATCATAAAAGTGCCGTTCTGCCAATATGATCGATCCTGTGTCTTCAAAAAAAGCCCCATCTGCCGATGGACCGATCTGCCATCGAACAAATGGAGCTTTTTTGCTATTTCTGTTTATTCCACTGAGATTACAAAGTAGTATACTGGCTGCTGACCGTGGATCAGCACAACCTCTGCCTGATCTCCCACCTTGTCAACAACAGCCTGATGGATCTCTTCTGCCTGTTCCTCGGTAACATCTTCGCCGTAAATCAGGGTGATGAAGTTCCCGTCCTTGTTGGAGGATTTGCGAAGCAGGCTGTGGGTAAGACGTACTACGGTCTTTTTCAGGTCTTCCTCTACAAAGGCGAGCTTGCCGTTTTCCATTGCGAGGAGCTGTCCTTCTTTGATCTTATGCCCTTCAAAGTCGCTGTCACGCGCCGCGAAGGTGATGGCACCGGTCCCAACCTTTTCAAATGCCTTGATCATATTCATGATATTTTCTCTGCGGCCTTCTGCCGGGTCGAATGCCAGCATTGCAGCAAGTCCCTGCGGCACACTTCTTGTCTGAAGCACATCCACTGCACGGTCTGCAAGGTTGATGGTCTGTTCTGCTGCCATAATGATGTTTTTGTTGTTTGGCAGAACAAAGACACGCTTCGCCGGTGTTGCATGGATGGCAGCAAGGATATCCTCTGTGGACGGGTTCATGGTCTGACCGCCGCTCACAACCTGGTCAACACCAAGATCGAGGAAGAGCTGCTTCATGCCCTCTCCGGCTGCAACTGCAACAAAGCCGTATTCGCGCTCCTCATCCACAGCACAGTATGGGAACTGTGTTTCTTCTGTGTCCTGTACGGCAAGCTCTGCAGCAGATGTACCGCTGTGTCCGTGCTGCACGCGCATATTGTCGATTTTCATGTTGGTAAGGTATCCGAGCTTCAGCGCTGCCTGGATCGCATTGCCCGGTTCATTGGTATGGACGTGGCACTTGATGATCTCTTCATCATCCACCACCACAACGCAGTCACCGATGGATTCGAGATAAGCACGCAGTTTGAGCGGATCGGCATCCGGTTTCTCCTTGTTGATGATAAACTCGGTGCAGTAGCCGAAGGTGATATCTTCTTCGTTAAAGTCAGCCGCGATCCCCTGTGCACGTTTTTCGTGTACTTTTTGCGGTTCCTCTGCGGATTCGATCATCTTTCCGCCATCGATAACAGCCTTCATGCCTTCCCAGATGGTCACAAAGCCCTGACCGCCTGCGTCCACTACGCCGGCTTTTTTAAGCACCGGCAAAAGCTCCGGAGTCTGTGCCAGTGCATCCTTTGCAGCAATCAGCACTTCGTCCCACATCCGCACGGTATCCACATCCGGCTCTTCCTCGATGAGCTGTTTTGCGCGTTCCGCTGCAAGGCGTGCAACGGTCAAAATGGTACCCTCGGTTGGTTTCATAACTGCTTTATAAGCAGCAGCAACACCCAGCTCAAGCGCGGTTGCGATCTCTTTTGCAGCGGCTGTTTCCTTGCCCTCCATCCCTTTGGAGAAGCCGCGGAACAGCAGCGACAGGATAACGCCGGAGTTGCCTCTCGCGCCGCGCAGCAAAGCAGACGCTGCCTTCTTGCTGACTGCTTCCACAGTCAGTTCATCTTTCATATTGAGCAGCTCTCTTTTTGCTGCACCAATGGTCATCGACATATTCGTTCCGGTATCTCCGTCCGGCACCGGGAACACGTTGAGTGCATCCACCTGCTGCCGATTGTTTGAGATATTATTTGCACCAGAAACGAAAGCATCTCTGAGCAGGATTCCATTTATCAATTTGAACAACTCCTTATTTCACGAGAAAATATCTAAAATTACAGTGGACACAGGCGGGACAAGGCGCACTTCTCCCGCTCAAAGCCCATCCAGTTATTGTTTCATGTCATCTACAAAGACGTTCACCTTGGCAACCTGCAGGCCGGTTGCTTCTTCCACCGTATAGCGCACCTTGTTCACGATGCTTTTTACGATTGCCGCAATGTTGACGCCGTATGTCACAGCAATATGAAGATCGATCACCAGTCCGCCAACGCCGTAGCGCACTTTTACACCCTTATCCTGGTTGTCTTCTCTCTTCATAAGGTAGCGCAGCCCCTGAGATGCAGTGCTCTCAACCATCCCTGCCACGCCGAAGCATTCGGATGCCACATGGCCAACCAGATTTGCAAAATAATTCTGCGAAATTTCAACTACGCCAAGAGGATTTTCCAATTTGATCATGATACATATTCCTTTCCTGTGCTGGGCACAAAGCAATTATAACGGATTCCTTACAAAAATAACAGGGTTTTCCTTTTCTTCTGTGTGATTTTAGTCTGAACTGACAAAACCGTGAAGCGAAACTTCTCATGAAA
Source organism: Oscillospiraceae bacterium (assembly GCA_020024285.1). Lineage (GTDB taxonomy): Bacteria > Bacillota > Clostridia > Oscillospirales > Ruminococcaceae > Negativibacillus. The sequence goes on from JAHHTZ010000007.1 coordinate 28,511, forward strand.
CGTATAGTTTAACAAGTGTTACACTTTCGTTAAGCCATATCCCATCATTTCATCGGGAAGAAAGTCTGCTGCAAAGAAATCAAATCCCATCGATTCCATTTGTCACAGACAGTATACCACAGAACCCTTCTCTTTACAAAGTGATTTATTCACTCAGATTTGCAAAAATGTCACTGGGCGACGGAGAGAGGGTGATCGATACCTCCGGGGAATAGGATACGATGCCCTGACGGTAGAGCAGCGGGATCGCGGGGAGCTCCTGTGCGTAACTCCACAGGAAGGAATCAAGCGAGCCCTGTCCCTGCTGCCATAAATCGTACAGGGAGAGCAGCTGTGAAAAGTCTCCGCAGCCGTAGCCGTAGTTTTCTCCAAGGGTAAAGAGCCTTCGGATGTCCATGTCGTTTCCGATGGCAAGCTCTCCGAGATAGAGATCGAATTCCCCTCTACGAAGCATCTGCATATATTCTTCATAGGGAACGCCTTTGGGTTCCAGCTCGATGCCAATGAGGGCGAGCTGCTGACGAAGTAGCGATGCCGTTTGATTGCGGTATGGATTTTCGCTGTTATAAAGCAGCGTCATGCGTGTCTGAGAATCAGAGCGGTAAAATCCGTCCGCGTCCTTCTCGTAGCCCGCCTTTTTCATCAGCTGCTGTGCGCCCAGCGTATCGGGTGCACTGATCTGATGCCCCCTTACAGGCGCATACGACGGGTTGAGCGGAGTGGGGGCAGCCTTTGCTTTTGATGCATAAATGCGGTCCACAACGGCATTGCGGTCGATCCCCTTGCTGAGCGCCTGACGCACCAGAGGGTCCGATGTCATACCCTTTTTGCAGTTTACACCCAGAAAGACGATGTGGTTGATGTCCACCGCCTGATTTCGGTTCGAGAGGTTCATCGCCTCCCCATCGTGCAGATCATCGAACAGACAGCTGATCTTTCCGATTTTAAGGCTGTCCGCACTGGCATCCACATTCGGCAGCTCCTGAAGGAAGATTTCCTTCGGGCCTTTGTTTTCCCCATGGTAGTTTGTATTTTTTTGAAGCGTGATCAGATCTCCCCGCTTCTTCTCAAAGCGGTATCGTCCGCACCCGACCCATGTACCGTCGCTTTGCTGCTTTGCAATGGGGAAGGTGAGCAGATTTTCAAAGTCGCGCTGGATGCGCCTTGTGACGATCTGCAAGCTATTGGGCGAAAGGATGCGGTATTCCTGAATGGAAGAAAGCCATATGCTCCATGAGGAGGACGCGCTCATCGCCATTTCGAGAGAATTGACAACATCCTGTGCTGTCACAGGCTCCCCGTTGGAAAAGACTGCGCCCTCTTTTAAGGTGATTTTATAGACATAGCCGTCCTGTTCGATGGACTGTGCCAGCAGCCCGTGCCACTGATACTGTTCATCCACACAAACAAGCCCGTCATACAGAAGGGGGACCACCGTTTTGCCTGTATCATTGATGATACAGGGATGATGTGTAAAAAAATGTCTTTCGCAGCCGAGGACCAGCGGCTGACTTTCTTTTGTTCCCGACTCTTCCCCGCGCTCGTCCTCGGTCAGGCTTTCCTGAGAAGCGGCCGGCTCCGCCTGTTCCTTGGAATCACACCCATACATCAAACAGCACAGCACCAGCAGAAGAGCTGCTATCTTTTTCTGCACCCTGTTCCTCCTTATCCCTGTAAGATCATTTTGTTCCTGCTTTCAAGAATACCACAAATCATGATTTTTTTCTCTTTTTCTCCCACAGGGTTTTAAAAATGTTTACAACTTTCCCTCCTGTACAATGGCATAGGGAAGTCCCTTCTTTGGCTGCACCGATCAGGAGCAGGAAGAAAGGTCAAGCACAGGCTCAATGTCGGATGCTGTGACACGCTCATAAATCAGCGGTTTCACTTCGGAAGGTGCATCGGAAATGGTGATTGCATCCAGTAGAAGCTGGCGCGCCTGCCCGATCGAATCGGGGAGATTCGTATATAATACTGCAAGCGGCTCCCCTTTTTCCACCTTGTCCCCCGGCTTTACGGACAGGACAATGCCTGCGCTGTAGTCGATGGGGTCCTCCTTTTGGGCACGTCCCGCTCCGAGGATCATCGCCGCTACGCCGCACTGCTGTGTTTCCATCGAAGCGACCCATCCGCTTCGCGGCGCAGTGACAGTGTATGTATGGTCTGCCTGCGGAAATTTCGTAAAGTCACTCAGTACAGAGCAGTCACCGCCCTGTGCTGCCACCATTTCTGTCAGCTTTTTATACGCACTTTTGTTTTCAAGTGCAGTCTGTGCCTGTGCAAAGCACTCCTCCATCGTGCCTTTTTTCGCCAAAAACAGCATATTTGCCGCAAGATGGATGCAAAGCTGTGTAAAATCTTCGGGTCCTCTTCCCTGCAAGGTATCCACCGCCTCCATCACTTCGAGGCTGTTTCCGATCGCATAGCCCAGCGGTCGGTCCATATTGGTGATGAGGGCAACGCAGTTCCTCTTTGCGTGTTCCCCAATGGACACCATCTCCTGCGCAAGCTCGCGGGCATCCTCCCTTGTCTTCATAAATGCGCCGCTGCCCATCTTCACATCGAGGACGATGGCATCTGCGCCGGAAGCGATTTTTTTGCTCATGATGCTTGCAGCAATCAGCGGTAGGCTGTCCACAGTAGCGGTCACATCACGAAGCGCATACAGCTTCTTGTCGGCAGGCGCGAGGTTTCCCGTCTGTCCAATCAGGGAAAATCCAACCTCATTCACAATATCAAAAAATTCTTTGGTCGGGATGGAGATCTGAAAGCCCGGAATCGATTCGAGCTTGTCCAGCGTTCCGCCGGTATGCCCCAGTCCCCGCCCAGACATCTTTGCCACCGGAACGCCGCAGGCTGCAACGATCGGTCCGACCACCAGCGTCGTTTTGTCGCCCACACCGCCCGTGCTGTGCTTGTCGACCTTGATGCCTTCAATGGAGGATAAATCGGATTGTTCCCCGGAATGCGCCATCTCCATCGTCAGGCAGGCGGTTTCCTCCGGTGTCATCCCGTTGAGGCGGATCGCCATCAGCAGTGCCGCCGCCTGATAATCGGGGATCGTGCCGTCTGTATATTTGGAAACGAAAAACTTGATTTCTTCCCCGGTTAGCGCGTTCCCCATTTTTTTGGATTCAATGATATCAACCATGCGCATAAAACATCCTCCTATTCCCAATGGATATAAAATTCGTTATTATTATAGTAGACGATAGCGCGAAAAAAGTCCACGCTTTCCGCAAGATTTTATTGGAATGCAACAATTTTTCTTCTAAGCGATATCCTGTGTGACATTTTTTGTTTTCCTGCGTTTTATGGGCAGAAAGGGGGGAGGTCTGATGAACCATGATGCCATCGAGCAGCTGTACGAGCGGTACTACCATGAAATCTATCTCTATGCTTACTCTCTTTGCCGCAATCACCATATCGCACAGGAGGTGACGAGCGATACATTCTTTAAGGCGTTTGTTTCGATCGACGAGAGCGGCGATTCCGTCAAGTTCTGGCTTTTGCGGGTCTGCAAAAACTGCGTCATCGATCGATGGAGAAAGTCCAGGAGGCTTTCCGACCTCTCGGAGAATGAGGGTTCAGAGGATGGGGATAACCCCTCGGAGCGCATCATCCAAAATGAAACATACCTTCATCTTTATCAGGCGATCCTGACCCTCCCTGCGCTCTCGCAGGAAGTGATCTTTCTCTTTTACTTCAGCGGACTATCGGGAGAACAGATTGCAAAAACGATTGGACGAAGTCCCGGCGCGGTGCGTACACTTCTCTATCGGGCAAGGATTCAGTTAAAAGAGCAATTAAAGGAGGAATCAGAATGAAATTTGCACAATTATTAGAAAAATATAAAAATCATACCGCTACCCCCGAGGAACAGGAAATTGTGGAGGAAGAGCTCCAAAAAAACGAACTCATCAACGAGTATCTGAGCAGTCAGATGCTCCTGTCCGCTGATCTCCTGTTCGACCTTCCGCCGCTTGAGCAGGAAAAAAATCAGGTTCGCCGCTCGGTGAACCGACGCTTTCGAAGAATGACGCTCCTTTGTGTTTCGATATTGCTTGCGGTGATTTTGCTTGTCGTCTTTGTCGGGCTGCCGTTTTACAACAGCCTGTTTTACAACCCGCTCAAGGTTTCCAAAGGTGTTCCCGACCTTCGCATCGCTGTGGACTCCGAGCCGGAACGCTCCTACTTTCAGAGCTTCCACCCCTTCTTTCTCAACACAAGGGCGTTCCTTGAGCTGCACTGTCCGGGACAGTATCTCGTGGATGCCGATGTTTATCCGATGGGCTTCGGGAACTACCGTGTGAAGATCAGCACACAGAATGCCTTCTACGGCGCAAACGAATACCTTGGGGAGATCCACCGCGGACATCAGCCAAAGCAGCAGTTCACAAAGCTCTTTTTTCAGGATTATCAGATGGGTGCCGGGGTCTTTTACGAAAGAGGCTCGCAGAATGTGGCTGAGGTCGACGAAAATGGCATCGAGCATTTTGAGCAGATGGAGGATTCCCGCTCCTACTACCGCAGTTCCCTACCCGAGCTCCCGAAAAGCACCTATCTTTCCGCTTATGTTTCCTTCGACCGCGATCTGAGTATGGAGGAGCTGCTGGAGCTCACAAAAAGCTGGGAAAGCTGCTCCATCGTATGGGCAGCCGTGCGCGCCAACGGTGACACCTCCTTCAACGAAATCGGCTTTAATCTGAGCACGTCCGGCTTTGTGCTCGAAACCACCGAAGAATTTGACGCTATGTTCCCCCACCTTTCCTTTCAATATTTTGGGCAGGAGCATCAGCCGCAGGACTATGAAACTCACTTTAAGTCTCTGCTCAAATATATGACCTATCAGGGAGAATACCTTGAGGCGATGGCAAACGTCAACAACTACTCCCCTTCCTTTTATCAGGAGTGCCTTGATTATGTTGAAGAAAACGGTGTGAAAATCTACGGTGCTTATGTTTACGGAAACCGCGACGAAATGATCGAGCTGGAACAGCAGGATTACATCCACAGCTTCCGCATCAACAACGTTAAATTGTCCCTCATCGGATAAATCTTTGATACACTCAAGACCGTCTTTTTGCGCAGATGATTCCATAGAAAAAGGCTTGCACATCAACATGTGTGCAAGCCTTTTTGCAATCGTTTAATCGCCGAAGCCGAAGAAGCTGCCCCAGTTGAATGGGTCGTCTTCCTCATCTTCATCCGTACTCGATGCCTCTTCATCGAACGCGGAGGAGCTTCCGCTGCTGTGAATGGTACAGTTCGACGGGATGACGGTATCTTTATACCATCCCACCGCGGTCCTCGTGCAGCCTGCGGTCGCGATCTCGCCCGAATCGAGGCAGTAGGTCATGGAGATGACATGCTCGTTTTCCTCAAACTGTTTTGGCTGAAGTCCCTGATGCAGCGGCATCATGATGGTTCTCCACAGCTTCGGAGTCGGGTAAGAGGAATATTTGATTTCGGTATGGTCATCGTAGCCCATCCAAACACCGGTGATATAGTATGGGGTGAAGCCCACAAACCACAGGTTATCGTTGTCGACCGGTGTCGGAACACCGTTGATCAGCTTGGTACCGGTGGAAGAACCGGTTTTGCCGCCGGCAGGCATCCCGATTGCCGCAAGGTTCGCCGCAGAACCGGTACCCTGTGTCACAACCGTTTGCAGGAGCTTGTTGAGGAGGGTCGCGGTCTGCTCGGAAATCACGCGGATCTGTCTTGTATCCTTTTCAAGCACCACGTTTCCTGCGGAGTCGGTCACTTTGGTGTAGGTATATGGTTTTACATATTTTCCCTGTGTCACAAACATCTGATAAGCGCCGGTCAGCTCTTCCAGTGTAACACCGTGTGTCATACCGCCCAAAGCCATTGGAGAAAGCGCAATATCATTTTCGCTCAAATGCTCGAACTGGAGCTTATTTTTGAGGAAGTTATAGCTTCGTTCCGGACCGATCGTTTTCACCAGCTTTACAGGGATGGTGTTGATGGATTGCTGAAGTGCGTATTGGATCGTAACAGGACCAAGGAAGTGGTTTGTATAGTTATTCGGACCCGGATCGTTTGGACCGAAGTAATCCGGGAGCGGATTGTCGTCCCACAGAGAGGACCAGGTCACAAGGTCGGATTCAAATGCCTGCAAGTATGCGGTGATCGGTTTGATGGAAGAACCGGGGTGACGCACCGACATGGTTGCATTGTTCCAGCCGCGCGCCGTCGTTTTTTCGTTTCCTCCGATGATACCCAGCACCTGACCGGTCGGAGCGATGGTGATTGCGGCAGTATCCGGATATACCTGCATGTTGACCGGTGGGAACTGTGATTTGTCTGCGTATACCGCCTCCATCTTTGCCTGCACCTGTTCATCGACGCATGCATAGATTTTAAGTCCGCCGTTGTTGAGGTAGTTTTGTGCATACGGTCTTGTATAGCCCTTTTCTTTAACAAGGTCGTTGGTCACGTCTTCCAGAACCTGATCGATATACCACCCTTCGGAAAGGGCGATCTTCTGCTGCGACTGACGCGGAGCCAGCTCCACCTCATAGTTGTTCCACTTTTCCTCCTCCTCGGAGGTGATATAGCCTTCCTCCTGCATCGCATGGAAAATATATTTGCGGCGCTCCTTGTTGTGGAGCATCCCCTTCTCCGTGCGCGGATTATAATAGGTAGGGTTGTTGGTGGTGGCAATGATGGTTGCGATCTCCGCCAGATTCAGCTCACTGATGTCTTTGTTAAAATAACCGTTTGCCGCGGACTGGATTCCGTAGCAGTTGTTTCCGAAAAAGACATAGTTGAGGTATACCTTGAGGATCTCTTCCTTTGAATATGCCTTGTTGAGCTTGATGGCAGCAAAAATTTCCTTCACCTTACGTTCGGGAGAAAATTCATTGTTGCCCGTCAGGTTTTTGATGACCTGCTGTGTGATGGTGGAACCGCCCTGCGTGCTGCTCTGGGACATAAAGGTCAGCGTAGATTTGATGGTACGCAGCCAGTCCACGCCCTTGTGGTCCCAATAACGCTTATCCTCCGCCGCAACAAGACAGTTGACAACATCCTTTGGAATATCGCTGTAGTTTTTGATCTCGATACGGTTTTGATCTCCGTGAAGCTCACGGATCTTCTCATACTCTCCGGTTTCGCTGTTGATGGCGTACACCGATGAGGAGTTTGCCATTGTGATATCCTCTAATTTGAGTTCCGGCTCACCCTCCAGAGATTTAAAAATGTAAACAGACATGACCGCAGCCATGACAGAACCGCAGATGACGCCCATGCAGATCAGCACCATAAGGACGCGCCCGATCTTGCGAAACACGCGACGGACCGAGCCCACGTTTTGATTGGAGCGACCGCTCATTCAATCATCCTCCTTTTATTCTAAAGTGATTGCTTGATATTCGGCTATAAACATTTCAATTATATCATACCTTTTATGAAAAATCTTGATATATTTTTAAAAAATAACGAAAATAACGTTTCCTTGGAATAACAGGAAGGTTTTGGTGCAGGATAAATAGAGAAAATAGTTGGAAAAGAGGAGATCCTATGCGATTAAACTTGCTCATTACCTGTATTGCCATTGCCGCGGTGACGATCCTGACATCTTTTTTTCTTTCTGAAGCCTGGAATGGGGTCCGTCCGGAGGCAGCCTCTGTTCCAACACCGCACCAAATCAAATCGAGTCAGACATCCAACGAGCAAAAAAGTGGCTACCTGCTCAAAGAATATGACGGAAAGCTCGCAGTGTTTTTTCCGGAGGAGGAAAAGCCGCGCATGGTGTTCGATGTCTATGTTGCAACACTCCCTCCCTATGACCGCGGACAGCTGATGCAGGGTGTATATGCTGAGGATTATGAACAGTTATTACAGCGTATCGAGGATTACATCAGCTGAACGTTACTGCTTTGTAATGAATTTGCTATTAAAAACGGATGATTTGTCGGATCAAACAGAATATAATGAAGACAAGATCAAAGAGCAGCAAAGGAGGCGATACCAATGAACTTTCGATTTGCACACAACAACATCAATGTCCTCAATCTGCAAGACAGCCTTGACTTTTATAAAGAGTCTTTGGGGCTTACGGAGTGCGGACGAAAGGTTGCAGACGACGGGAGCTTCATCTTGGTTTACCTGTCCGACGGTTCTTCGGAACATCAGCTGGAACTCACTTGGCTGAAAGATCGCACCGATGCCTATGATTTAGGTGACAACGAAATCCACATCGCTTTCACCACCGATAACTTTGAAGCAGCACACGAGCATCATAAAGCAATGGGCTGCATCTGTTACGAAAATAAAGCAATGGGCATCTATTTCATCAGTGACCCCGACGGTTACTGGCTTGAGATTCTTCCTGAGAAAAACTCTTAAATCAAATTTTAATAAAATCAAACGGGAAGCTCTGCATGGTCAGAGCTTTTTGTTTTGCCTCAAAACTCTTCACAGTTGCCAACAAATTTATTCTATTTTTTCGATAAACTGTCCATTTTGATGAAAAGGCGCAAAAAGTGTTGACAACTGTCGATCGAATCATTATCATTGTGATATCAACTGAATACCACCTTATCAAGAGTGACGGAGGGGACAGGCCCTGTGAAGTCCGGCAACCTGCGAATGCAAGGTGCCAAATCCTGCGGTGTAACCGAGAGATGAGGATTCGATAAGCTCGGTCCACAGACCGGGCTGTTTTTATTTTCTGTAAAAACAGTATATTCATTCTCAACGAAGCCAAAAGGCTGTGATTTGGTTGTAAAATACGACAATACCGTTTGAAAAAAGAAAGGAAGTATCTGCTGATGTCTAAATTTTTATTCACCTCAGAATCCGTAACAGAAGGTCATCCCGATAAAATCTGTGACCAGATCTCCGACGCTGTCCTCGATGCCATCCTCGAGCAGGACCCGCAGGGTCGTGTTGCCTGCGAAACAGCAGTAACCACCGGTTTGGTGATGGTTATGGGCGAAATCAGCACAAACTGCTATGTTGATATTCCAAAAATCGCAAGAGAAGTCATCCGTGAAATCGGCTACGACCGCGCAAAATACGGCTTCGACTGCGAAACCTGCTCTGTTTTGAGCTCTATTGACGAGCAGTCCGGCGACATTGCAATGGGAGTAGACAAAGGGATGGAGGCAAAGGAAGCCAACGAGTCCGACGAGGACAACGGTGCCGGCGATCAGGGCATGATGTTCGGCTTTGCATGCGACGATACCCCGGAGCTGATGCCGATGCCGATCTCCCTTGCACATAAGCTCTCCAAGCGTCTGGCTGAGGTGCGCAAAAACGGAACTCTCCCCTACCTGCGTCCCGACGGCAAAACTCAGGTGACCATCGAATACGAAAACGATGTTCCGGTTCGCGTTGATACCATCGTCATCTCCAACCAGCACGCACCGGAGGTATCTCTCGAAGAGATCCGCCGCGACATCATCGAACACGTCATCCATGCCATCATCCCCAAAAACCTCATGGATGATAACACAAAAATCTATGTAAATCCAACCGGACGCTTTGTGATCGGCGGTCCTCAGGGTGACAGCGGTCTTACCGGACGCAAAATCATCGTGGATACCTACGGTGGATGGGGTCGTCACGGCGGCGGTGCCTTCTCCGGAAAGGACCCGACGAAGGTGGACCGTTCCGCAGCCTATGCTGCACGCTATGTTGCAAAAAACATCGTAGCTGCAAAACTCGCAAAACGCTGCGAAGTACAGCTCGCTTACGCAATCGGCGTTGCGCGCCCTGTTTCCATCAATGTAAACACATTCGGAACCGGTACTGTTGCAGATGAAGTGCTGGAAAAAGCAGTTGCATCAGTATTCGACCTGCGTCCGACCCAGATCATCAAAACACTCGACCTGCGCAAACCGATCTACCGCAAGCTCGCAGCTTACGGTCACATGGGACGCGAAGACCTCGGCGTGGCATGGGAAAAGACAGACCGCACCGATGCGCTCAAAGCTGCTGTTTCAAGCCTCAAATAATCGCCTTTTTAACGGATGCCTTGTCCGTTGATTTTTCCGATCAAAAAAGACCGCCATACGGCGGTCTTTTTGTTTTTCCATAGCAAAAATCGCATTGCAGAACAGCCTGTTTTCATAGGATAAAATTAAATTGAACCATTTGCTGTATTTTTCCACAAATTATTGTATAGGTAAACGAAAATGCGCTTTTATTTATAAATAGTATAATTTTACCTTTATTTTCCTTGATTTTTTATTCAATTTAGAATATTATTTACTCACAGAAAATTATTTTTTAATAGTTTAAGTATAACAAAACTCTTATGCAATGCTCCACAATACATTGCGAAGGGGTAATCAGGGAGGTTTCTACATGAGAAAACAGCTTACACAGCTCCGCGGCGCGATGCAGCAGGAAAAAATGGATGTATACCTCATTACAATGGAGGACGATCATCAGTCGGAATATGTCAGCGCACACTTCAAAGAAATTGCACAGATCAGCGGCTTCACAGGTTCTGCGGGAACCCTTGTTGTGACAAACGATCATGCAGGGCTCTGGACAGACGGAAGATATTTTGTTCAGGCAGAAGCGCAGCTCAAGGACAGCGGCGTTGCACTGATGAAAATGGGCATGGAGGGTACCCCGTCCATTGAAGATTATATCTTTGAAAATATGCCTCAGAACGGAAAACTGGGTTTTAACGGAAAATGCGTTTCATATACTGGTGTGAGAAGCATCCTCAAAAAGCTCAAAAGCAAAAATATCTCTGTCATCTACCAAAAAGACCTTCCTGATTTGTTCTGGGAAAACAGACCTGCAAAGCCGTGCGAGCCATGCTTCATTTTGGAAGAAAAGTATAGCGGCAGATCGCTGCAGGACAAAGTTTGTGCCGTAAGGGAAAAAATGGCACAGGCCGATGCAGATTCCCACATCATAACAACGCTCGACGACATCGGCTGGATTTTGAACCTCAGAGGAAACGACGTACGCTGCAACCCTGTATTTTCCTCCTTCCTTATTATTAAAAAGGACGCAATCACGCTGTACACTGACAAAGGTCATCTGACCGAGAAGGTGTCTGGATATCTTGCACAAAACAAGGTTTTGGTAAAGAGCGAGGAAGAATTCTACCTTGATGTATCCGCTCTGACCAATCAGGCTGTCCTGATCGAAGAAGCAAAAGCCGGCTACTCCGTGATAAAGACGATCCCGGAAAGCTCCGAAATCATCAATCAAATCACACCATCCTCTTTGATGAAATGCTATAAAAATGAGGTAGAAATGGAAAACCTCAAAAAAGCGCACATCAAGGACGGTGTTGCAGTCACAAAATTTATGTACTGGTTAAAGCACAACATCGGAAAAACACCGATCAATGAATGGGATGCTGCATTAAAAATAGAAGAACTGCGAAAAGAGCAGGAAGGCTTTATCGAGGACAGCTTCACCACCATCGCTGCCTATGGACCCAATGCCGCCATGTGCCACTATGCCCCCAAAGAGGATCAGCACTTAGATCTTCAGCCAAAGGGACTTTTCCTTCTGGACTCCGGCGGGCATTATTATGAGGGAACAACCGATATTACAAGAACCTGGTCCTGCGGTCCATGCACCGAGGAAGAGAAGCTGCACTATACCTACTGCGTAATGTCAAATATGCGCCTTTCGGACGTATGCTTCCTGAAAGGGTCCTCCGGTCTTACCCTTGACTATGCAGCAAGAGAAATTTTCTGGAAGAACCATCTTGATTTCAACCACGGTACAGGTCATGGTGTTGGATATGCACTCAATGTACATGAAAGACCGGTTGGCATCCGTTACAAGATCGTACCGGAACGTATGGACTCCTATCCTTTGGATGAAGGTGCCTTTTTGTCCAACGAACCCGGACTCTATATTGCTGGCAGCCACGGCATCCGAATCGAAAACCTCATGATGTGCAAAAACGATTTCAAAAACGAGTATGGTCAGTTCCTCCGGTTCGAAACCTACACAATGTCCCCAATCGAAACAGAGATCCTGAAAACAGATGTGATGTCCGACCGGGATATCGAGCTTCTTAATCGCTATAACAGTGAAGTCTATGACAACCTGAGCCCGTATTTCAGCGGCGACGAGCTGGAATGGCTGAAGGAAGTTTGCCGTCCAGTGGCCAAATCGTGATGCTTTACAAAAATATTAACAAAACATTGACTATCAATATATAATTTGTAAACAATAATCTCTTCCCTTGCTTGACTTAGTAATTTTATTGTTTTATAATTTCAGCAGAGATAAAAAAATTAAAGATTTATATCTTGATTTTTTAGTATTTCTAAATTTTAAGCTGTAAACAGCGGTCAGACATATCCCTTCACTTCCGATCAGCAAGAGGGATCAACCTCGATGATGTTGGGATATTGATGATATATTCTTTGAGCGAAAATCAAAAAGGACCGAATGAAGGGAGAAGAAACATGGAATTAAGAGAACAGATCGCAGAATACATTGAAAAGAAACAATATGAGATCGTTTCCAGAACTTGTGACCTTGTAAAAATTCCAAGCATCAATGTTGAAGACGACTCTGACAAACCCTACGGAAGGCAGTGTGCCCAGGCTCTTGATTATTTGGACGATCTTTGTAAGGAGAAAAATCTGGTAACCAGAAATCTTGATTATCGCTGTTTGGAAGTAAAATGCAGCGAGAATCAGACAGGCAAACGCCTCGTCATCGCTACCCACGCAGATGTAGTTGCCACTGAGGACGACAACATCTATCCTCCATTCGCAGGAAGAGTTTACGGAGATTATATCATCGGCAGAGGCGTAATTGATGATAAGGGTCCTTTGATGGCTTGCCTTTATGCAATGGCATTCTTCAAAGAATACAATATCCCGCTTAAAAATGATATTCGCCTGTTCTTCGGAAGCAACGAAGAATGCGGAATGGACGATCTTCAGTATTATCTTGATCTGGAGGGTCAGCCGGACTGGGGACTGTCTGTAGACGACGACTTCCCAACCGTAAACGGTGAAAGAGGTCTTGTTCACTTCAGCGTTACCGTTCCAAAAAGCGAGCATGCAGACTATATCCACTCCTACGGTTCCAAACAAAGACTGATCCACGATTTCTGTGAAACAACGATCGATGGTGTCAATACCGTACTGGGCAGAAGCGAAAAAATCAAAAACCCTGTACTTTACACCTTCACAGAATCCAAGGTTCCACTGATGAAGAACCCGGAGGATGAAAAAAATATCCTTGCTCTGATGCGCGATATCGAAGGAAAAGAAATCGGCATCAACTTCCAGGATGAAGTAAGCGGAAAAACTGCTGTTAAGGTGCTGTCCGCTCAGAGCGTGGGAGAGAATATCGAATTTGTCTTCGATATCCGAATCCCAGTATCCAGAACAACCGATGAAGTGGTTGATTCACTCAAAGCATATGGTGAAAGCCATAAGCTCCCGATCAAAATCGTAAAAGTCAGCAAGGGCTACTTCCAGCCAGCAGACAACCCAATGGTTGCACTGCTCACCGACGTTTACAACAAAGAAGTAAACGCTAACGAAAAACCTTATGTGATGGGTGCCTGCACCTATGCGCGTGTCTTTGAGAACGGCTGCGGCTTCGGCTCCGGTAATCCTCACGAGGTAAAGCCACTTCCAAAGGGACACGGTGCATGCCATGGTCCGGACGAGGCACACAATATTCCGGTGCTCCTGGACGCTGTTAAAATGCTCATCTTGGGCATCAAAGCAGTTGACGACTTTTGGTCCAAATAAATAGGGTGTTTTTAGGAGGTTAAGTAATGGAAAACACAGCAGAGGCCTTAGACAGAAAGGCGATAAGAAAAGAAATTCTCGTGCTGATCATTCCAATCATTCTCGAAGGTATCTTCGGTTATCTGGCTGGAATCGTAACATCAGCACTCGTTGGTCGACTTTCCCCACTGGCTATCTCTTCTCAGAGCGTAGTATTCAGAATCACAGACCTTTTGGCAGTGCTTTGGGGCAGTATCCGTATCGGTGCCATGGTTTACTTTGTTAAACTCTATGGCGAAGGAAAATACAAAGAAATCATTCAGGGATTCAAGAATATCTGCACTGTAACCTTGGGAATCGGTGCTGTATGTATTGCGGTTATGGTATTCTTCGGTCGTCCGATCCTTTCTTTCTTCACAACCGACCCTGAGATCCTTTCCTTTGCACAGACATACATGAACATCGTTGTAATCGGTATGCCATTCTTCATCATGATGAAGATGAATGCATCTCTCTTTTACTCCGTCGGTGATACAAAAACACCTATGTACATCCAGGTGCTTGTAAACATCATCAACATTGCATTCGGTTATGTCTTTATCTTTGTAATGCAGTGGGATCTGGTTGGTGCAGGTTGGGCAACCGTTCTTTCTCAGGTGACCGGCGGCGTTGTAGGTCTTGTTTTCCTGGTTCGCAAACCGGTATTCAAAAAGGTTACTGGAACATCTTGGGCTATCAAAGACAAAGAACCAATCAAGGTTACCTTCCAAAAAGCAATTCCTATTGCTCTTGAATCCGGATTCTGGCAGATGTCTGCAATCGTTCTTACAAAGATCATCCTTTGCTACGGCAGAGATGCTTACGCAGGATACGCTCTTGCATCCAGCGTAGAAACCCTCACCGAGCTCCCGGTTATCGGCTTTACTGTAGCTGCTACTACCCTTGCAGGTAAAGCACTCGGTTCCAAGAACGGTCCTCTGTTCAGAGAATACTACAGACAGCAAATGTGGATGAACTCCATCATCAGCGGTATCGGTTCTGTATTGATGATCTTACTCCCAGGCGCATTTATGTCTATCGTTACAGACAATCCTGACCTTATTAAGATCGGTACTGTTTACCTCATGTGCATGGGCTCCATCCTGATCCCGCAAAACGTACAGCGTACACAGAAAGGTATGCTCTACGGTCTTGGCGACACAAAGGTTCCAATGTATATTTCCGGAACCGGTATCTGGATCGTCAGAGTTCCTCTGGCTGCACTTGCTGCTTACGTTTTCCATTGGCCTCTCATCTCCATCTGGCTCATCATCTGCGCTGATCAGGTTGTTCGTTACCTGCTCACACACTTCTACATCAAACACATCCGTGCTTTGTACTGTGTAGAAGATGCGCAGGAAAAAGAAGGCAAAGCAGCTGAAGGAGCAGAGCTCAATACAGCTGAAGCATAATGAATCAAAAACAGTGTGGCTTTTCCGCCACACTGTTTTTTGTATGATTCGAATTATTTGTTTCTCTATAGAAAAATATTCCTGTGTATGTTATACTATAACGAAGCACAAAAATCGAGGCGATGCAGATTACTTGATCCTGCCGCCGCAATTCAGTCAGTAAAAAGGAATCAATATGAAACAATTATCGCAAAACGAATACATCGGTAAATACATCCATGATCTTCGGATCAAAAATCATATGACGCTCAAACAGCTCAGCGAAAAGGTCGACCTCTCCCCCGGCTTTTTATCTCAGATGGAACGCGGCTATACCACATTCAGCCTGAATACGCTCACCGCCCTTGCAGAGGTTTTTGACGCCGATCTGAGCAGCTTTTTTGCAAAGCCGGTAGAGCTCACCGGAGAAAAATATATCGCAAGAAGCTATAACCGCACCAATTTCAGGCTTTCCAAGGAATTCGAGCAATACACCCTGCTCTCCCAGCTGCACAGCGACAAGATCGTTCCGGAAATTTACAACATCTACCCGCAGAGGACGGACATCGAAACGGTTGTGTTTTCCCATGCGCAGGAGGAGCTGATGATCCTTTTGGATGGATGCCTTGAGGTCACAGTGGACAAGGAGTCCTTTGTGCTCACACCGCACGACAGCATCTATATCCCGCCCAATACAAAGCACAGCTGGAAGAATCTCACCAACAACACCGTCACTCTGCTCGGTATCCTGATCAATTCCTGATCCATCCAGCACATCAAATATGACCTGTGCATTTTCTGTTCCAAGCCCGACCTTGTCAGTCGGGCTTTTTTGTGCGTAAATTTGTGAATAAATTGTAGATTATCTAAAATTATGTTTGCAGAATCAAGACAAATCCTGTAAAATAGGGATAAAGAAAGGAGTCGATCCAAATGAAAAAGATTACAGCCAGTTTATTAGTTTTTACCTTTGCCTTCTCCGCTTTGTTTACCGGATGCGCCATGACAGAGGCAAAAGCCATCAAACGCTATAAAGAATCCTTCGAAAAGATGCAAAAAGTCGAGCAATGCACCATGGATACCGATATGACGATGGGTATGGATATCAGCGGTCTCAAAATTGACATCGATATGAAGATCGAAAGCGCACTCAAGGAAATGGGGAAAAAATCAAGCCATACCGTGGAGTTCTCCCTTTTTGGAGAAAAACAGTCCATAGAGGTCTACCAGGATGGCGATACCATCTATACCACCGTACCGGGAGTGGATGGAAAATATCTCAAGGACAGCATCATGCAGCCAAGCGGCGATACCAGCGTTCAGGGTCTTGCTGAAATAAACAACATTCAGAATTCTATGGCATACATTGATGCAATCGACAAAGCCACTGAGGTGACCTTCGAGGAAAAGGACGACAAGTCCGTTTTGGTATCCTTCGACTTCACCGAGGAGAGCCTCGAAGACCTCCGTGCAGAAACCGTAAAAATACTGGACGAGCAAATCCTTCCTGCTATGGAAAAACAGGTCCATGAACAGTTTGCGGGGCTTCCTCTTTCTGAAGACGAGAA
This sequence comes from Oscillospiraceae bacterium, assembly GCA_020024285.1. GTDB lineage: Bacteria > Bacillota > Clostridia > Oscillospirales > Ruminococcaceae > Negativibacillus. The sequence continues at coordinate 45,224 of JAHHTZ010000007.1, forward strand.
AAAACAGATGGAAGCTTCGATGATTGAGGCGTACCGACAGATGTTCACCAATCTCAAGATCGAATCCATCCATATGGATCGCACCATCAGCAAAGAGGGATATGCAATCGAACAGCACATGACCATGGAGATGCAGTTTGATTTGAGCGGTCTTCTTTCGATCCTCGGAGAGGACGTCGATTCTCAAACAAAGGAAATGATGAAGAGTATCGGTCTTGACCTCGAGCTCTCCAACCGTGTTTCCAACATCAATGAGGAAATCAACGTAGAGTTCCCGGAATTTACCGATGAAAACACCATCACCTCCAAGGATATGATGAATCTTCCCGAATAGCTTCACACATCACAAAATCCGCCTACCTCGTTCTGAGGCAGGCGGATTTTTGCAGGATTTCTTTTTTTCGGATGCAAAACAGGGGGGCGTTAGATGGTCGGCAGCTCGCGGACGTGGGTCTGCTTGATGACACCCATGCGGTATGCCTTGAGCAGCATCTTGAGGTCCTCGATCTTCTCACGGTTGATCTCTCCGCTGTCGGTGTTGCCGACAAAAAGGCGATTATCCAGACACTCAAACAGGTTGCTGGTGGAGTGGATGTCTACATTATTTTCTACTGCATCCGCGGTGCTTGTAAAGGGATCGTGCGCAACGATCCGCATCCCGTGGGAATTGTAGATGAGGGTATAGCCTGCAATTCCTGTGGTATTGTGGTATGCCTGGCAGAATCCGCCGTCGATGAGCAGAAGCCTTCCGTTGCCCTTGATGGGGCTTTCGCCGCTCTTCGCCTTCACCGGAACATGACCATTGATGATATGAGCATGCGGCGAATCAAGTCCGAATTCCTTGAGGATACGCAGGCAAACCTCCTCCTGATTGATATACTCATAGTATGGATTCTTCGGTTCTGTCCAGGATGTTTTGTCCTCGATCAAAAGGCGCTCAAACGTTGTCATGCGTTCACGGCCAAACAGCGGCGAGTTTTTTCCGCACCAGAGGTACCACATATAGTCCTTTGCCAGAGCGCGCTCCTCGCTGTCCTTCGGCGCAAAATACGCTTGACGGGCGAGCGTTTCGCTGATGGTCATAAGCTCCTTGCCGCAGTAGTCACGTCCGTCGATCCTTACGCTGGCAAAGGAGCCATCCTCATTCAGCGGGATGCAGCTATGGAACAAAAGGTTGAAATTATACCGGGTGTACATTCCCCCCTTGGTGTACAAAAAGCTGACATGACGGCGCAGCTTTTCACTCTCCTTGAAGGCGATTTTCAGGTTGTGCATAACGCGGCGCTCATCGCAGCTGAGCTCATACGGATTTGCAGGATCGACCGTCGGGAAGCTGCAATCCCGCAGCGGATAGGTCACGCCGTCGATGGTGATGCTCTGTGTTTCATAGTCGATCTTATCCAGCAGCAGACGACTCTTCATCCCAAATTCCGGGCGGCGCAGGATGATGCGCCCCTCCAGCTTGAGCATAATGACATCAATGGCTTTTTTCATCTTCGCAAACAGCTGGATCTCCTTCGGACCGTGCTTTTCCGTATCCACAACCTTCGGTGTGAATACCGGGCAATCCTCATATGTTTCCTGCGCAAACATGGCAAGCTCGCGCAGACTGATCCCATACACATTTTCGATCAGCTCTGTATTGTTGTACTGAATCGCAATGTTGAGGACATTGGCAATGCACGCACGGCTCCCGCAGGCGGCACCCATCCACAGGATATCATGGTTCCCCCACTGAAAATCAACGCTGTGATGCTCGATCAGATGCTCCATGATAATATCGGGGCGCGGTCCACGGTCGAACACATCCCCAAGGATGTGCAGACGATCCACTGCGAGCGCCTTGATGAGGGTAGAAAGTGCGCAGATCAGATCCTCCGCCATATCCAGCTCAATCATGGTCTGGATGATGGTGTCATAATATTTTTCTTTGTTGATATCGTCATAATTGGTGTGGATCAGCTCGTCGATGGTATATTCAAACCCCTTTGGGGTACGTTCACGCACGATTTTTCTTGAGTATTTGGAGGAAACAACGCGCGTCAGCTCCACAAGGCGCTGGATGGTGATGCGGTACCAGTCATTCATATTTTTGGTCGTTTGCTTTACAAGGGCTGTCTTCTGGCGCGGATAATAAACGAGGGTCGCAAAATTATCGCGCTCCGTTTCGGAAAGGATATGCCCAAAACGCGCATCCACCTTCTCACGGATCACGCCCGAAGCATTGTTGAGGATGTGGATAAAAGCATCTGCCTCCCCGTGAATATCGCTCATAAAATGCTCTGTCCCCTTCGGCAGAACATCATGGGATGCAAGATCGATGATGCGGGCTGCCACATCCTGGATCGATGGATATTTTTGTGCAAGCATCCGCAAATATTTCCTGTTTTCGTGGATTTCTGTTAAATCTTCTCGCATAATACTCCTCTTTCTTCCCAATAACAGAATGGTTGCAAATCAGATATCTTCAGTATACCACAGAAGATTGCATATGGAAAGTATGATAAAAAAGCTACAATCCGCCTTTAGCAAAATAAAACTTTTGTACAAAAAATAATCTAAAAAAGTATTGACAGATGAATTTTCAGCGTATATACTAATGGCGTAGACAATCCCCGGGATCAATACAAAAGTGAATCGTCCGGCACAATGATGCCGGAGAAAAAGTCTGTTTCAGGGCGAGGTGCAATTCCTCACTGGCGGTTACAGTCCGCGAGCCGATGTTCACGGCTGATTGGGTGAAACTCCCATACCAACGGTATAGTCCGGAAGAAAGAAACGGCGTGTTTTCACGTTTCTTAAAGCCTGAAGCGAGATGCTTCAGGCTTTTTTTCCTGGCAGACCTTCGAGTTTTTATACGGAGGTTTTTTAAGAATGAGTACATTAACGGTTGCCTGCCCAAATGCAAGCTACAACAAAACACGAAAAATCACCCTGATTGCCTTATTTGCAGCCATTTCTACAGTATTGATGTATTTTGAGATGCCGCTGCCCTTTATGCCGCCTTTCCTCAAGCTGGACCCAAGCGGAGTTCCCATTCTGCTTGCCTCCATGCTGTTTGGTCCGGGCGCTGCAATTTCTGTCACTATGGTAAAGGATCTCATCCACGTTCTGTCCACAACGACCGGCGGAGTCGGCGAGCTTGCAGACTTCATCCTGCTCTCCACATTCTCCATTGTTGTTGGATACATCTATCAGCATCGCAGCGATAAAAAGGGCGTTCTGCTTGCAACCTTGTGCGGAACACTCACCTGCACCTTTGTCGGTGTATTGGCAAACCGCTTCCTGCTGATCCCGTTCTTCTCCAAGGTAATGCCGATTGAATCGATCTTCGCTGCCTGTGCAAAGCTCAATCCTGCAATCAGCGGTTTGGAAACTTACCTGATTTTCGGTGTTGCACCGTTCAATCTGATAAAGGGTCTGGTGCTCACAGCCTTTACCTTCCTTCTGTACCGCAAAATGGAAGGCTTCCTCAAGCATTACCTCATTAAATAAGATCCTGCATCCGATGATGCAGCATAGAAGTTGTCCCTTGTGAAAGGGCGGCTGTGTTTCGACACAGCCGCCCTTTTTTATATCTTATTGCTTTTTTACTGCTGCTGAATTGCCGCAATCAGATCCGGCAGGAACTGTTTCTTTCTCGAAACCATCCCTTCCACAAGGATGCCCTCCTCCGAAAATTCCTGATGGTAGGCTGTTTTGAGAAGCTCCTCGCTGTGATCCCCGCAGCACAGCAGGATCGTCGATTCCTCGATGATATTTGTCAGCATGAAAAACAGCAGTGTGCTGGAATCTCGCTCATATTTCTCTCGCATCAGCTGCAGGAGCTTTGTGCGCATCTGCTGCAAACCGCTTTTGCTCACGGAGGTGATCTGTCCCACTCCAAAGTTCACACCGGAGGTTGAGAATGTCTTGTAATCCTGATAGAAGATTTCCTCCGTGGATTTGGACGAGAGGTCGCTTCCTGCCTCAAACATCGCCTGAGAATATTCCTCAATGTCGATCTGTGCAATCTTTGCAAGCTCCTGTGCCGCTGCCTTGTCGACTGCGGTGCAGGTTGGGGAACGGAACATCAGCGTGTCAGACAAGATTGCAGAGCACAAAAGACCTGCGATTTCCTTTGTGAGGGTAACCTTGTTCTCCTGCGAAATCTGATATACGATGGTCGCGGTACAGCCCAGCGGCTGGTTGCGGAACAGCACCGGATTGATGCTCTGTAAACCGCCAAGGCGGTGATGATCGATGATTTCCTGAATATCGGCGCACTCCACGCCATCCACTGCCTGATTTTTTTCGTTGTGATCGACAAGGATGACTTGTTTTTTCTCCATCGCAAGGAAGGAACGCTTCGAAATCATGCCAAGATACTTTCCACTATGGTCTACCACCGGGAAATAGCGGTGGCGTTCCTTTGCCATAACCTCCTTCACCTCATCGGTGAAGTCCTCCATGTCAAACGCCAGCAGGTTTTTGCTGGTCATAAAGTATTCGATGGGCATACTTTGGTTGATAAGGCGCGCAACGGTGTAGGAGTCGTAGGGGCTGCTCAGGATGACGCAGCCCTTCTCCTTTGCCCGCTCCAGGATAGTCGGGTTCGGTTCGCTGCTTGTGCACAGAATGATGCAGGATGCACCTACCTCAACGGAGAAGAACTGGGACTCAAAGCGGTTCCCCAAAATCACGATATCCCCGTCCGAAACATAATCCACCATCATTTCCGGAGTATTGGCACCGATGGTCACGCGCCCGTTGTCGAATATCCTGTTTAGATCTCCGCATAAAACGCGGGCATCCAGCGTTTTTGCAATGTTGGAGAAGGAGGTTTTGGCACGGGATACGATATGATTGTCGTATACATCCATATTCGATTTGGCAATATCCGTCATGGTGATGAGTCCGATCAAATCGCCCTCTTCGTTTGTGATGCACAGGGTGGTGGTCTGATTTTCCTTCATCAGCAAATATGCCTGCCGAATGGAGATCGATTTGGAAACGGAAGGGATCTGGCGCATCTCGATGTCGCAGACCTGTGTGCGAACATCGGACAGATATTCCGGTGCTGTCATACCAAAATAGTTTAACACAAAGGCTGTTTCCTTGCTGATTTCCCCAGCACGTTTTGGAACATAGTTTCCCTGTGTGATCTGATTTTTCACCCAGGAATAAGCGATTGCAGAGCAAATCGAGTCGGTATCCGGGTTCTTATGTCCGATCACGATCGTCTGTTTTTGTGTGTTCAAAGAAATTCCTCCCATTCGGCAAAAAGTTATATGATGTATTCTTCTATTTTATCTATCGCATCAATCGTCTATTTTTGCTGATATTATAGCATGAATTTTTCAAGTCGTGAACTAACAATACAAAAAATAAAGATAAATTTATCATTTATGCCTAATCCCCCTTTCTTTTTCTATCATTTGATGGCAATTTAGCCGGATAAAGCACAAAATGCCCCTTTCAGAATGGTACATCATCCTGAAAAGGGCATTTTCCAAAAAGGTTAACCTTCCCAATCCACCTCAAAGTGTTCGAGCGCCTCTACCTTTTTAATATCATATTTGGAATCCATTGCATTTTGCTGTTCTGCCTTGCTCTTGTAATTGCTGATGGATTTTACAGAATCCTTGAGAGACTGCAGGGTACCCATGCCGGCTACACAGCCGCCGGGACATCCCATGCCCTCCAGAAGGTATCCGTTGTATTTTCCTGCTTTGGCAAGTGCCAGCATCTTTCGGCAGTCCTGAAGGCCCTCTGCATGAGCCACCTTGACCTCCATATCCGGATCGATTCGGTGGATGGCATCCACAACAGCCTGCGATACACCGCCGGAAACTGCAAACCCTCTGCCTGCGCCGGTTCCCTCGTGGAACGCTTCTCCTGCCGGGATCTTGGTGAAATCGATCTCCTTTGCATCAAACATTCCCATCAGCTCCTCAAAGGTCAGGACAAAGTCAACATAGCTTCGGATGCTGGTGCGCATCGCTTCCAGCTTCTTCGCAGAGCATGGACCGATGAATGCGATCTTGCAGTTTGGATCGTGCTGTTTTTCCAGACGGGCGGTCAGCACCATCGGGGTCAGGGACATGGAGATGCAGTCGGAAAGCTCGGGATACATCTTCTTTGCCATCGTGATCCAGGACGGACAGCACGACGTTGCCATGAAGGGGTGCTTCTCCGGCACTTCTTCGAGGAAGCGTTTTGCCTCATCGATCGCGCACAGGTCGGCACCGACTGCAACCTCTGCCACACGGTCAAAGCCCAGCATCTTCATCGCACCTTCCAGGCGCTCCGGTGTCATATCCGGACCAAACTGTCCGATAAAGGACGGTGCAACGATTGCAACAAGGCGGTCTCCTTCTTTGATGGACTGGATCAGCTGGAAAATCTGTCCCTTGTCCGAAATCGCACCAAACGGACAGTTTACGATGCACATTCCGCACGAAACGCACTTGTTGTAATCGATCTCTGCGTGACCCTGTGCATCCGAATGGATGGCGTTCATTCCGCACGCCTTGGCGCAGGGACGCTCGAGTTTTACGATGGCATGATATGGACAGACATCAGCACAGCGTCCGCATTTCACGCACTTGTCCTTATCGATGACAGAGCGGCCGTGCTTCGTTGTAATGGCGTCCTTCGGGCAAATTTCCTGACAGGGATGAGCAAGACAGTGCTGGCATCCGTCTGTCACCAAAATTTCGCGTTCCGGACAGGCATGGCATGCAAATTTGATGATATTGATCAGCGGCGGTTCGTAGTATTTTTCTGCACCAACGCTCTCATCGATGTTTGTATTGGTTGGCATATACTGGTCGATTGGACGAAGCGGCAGCCCCATTGCCAAACGAAGACGCTCACTGACGATTGCACGCTCCAAAAAGATAGAGTCGCGGTAGTTGCCCTCTTCTCCGGGGATGATGGTATATGGCAGGGATGCAAAGCGATGATAGTCCCCGCCCTCATATGCCAAGCGTGCCAGCTCTGTAAATACTTTTCTTCGGATGTGAATCACAGATGAATACAGTTCATGCATGTTGCTTTCTCTCCCTTGTTCTCTCTTTCTATTGACGATTATTTCATATTGTTATTATTTTGTCAATATATGCGATGCAAAACCGTGAAACAGTCTAAAATTCTGGGGAAAACATCGCGGTTTCTCTTAAAATGTGCTTGAATGGATGCTACTCTTCTTTCTTGCCCATCAGGTCATGACTGGAGAGCGTATTGAGGATAAAATTCTGATATCCTCCGTCAAACTCTAAGGTAAAGTCGTGTCCCCCGACGGGGAAAAACTGGATCTTGATGATTTCTCCAACCTCAAGGATCTGACAGGATTCAATCGTTTTCCATGTGTAGAGGTGTCCAAAGCGATACACCCCTTCTTCATACATTCCAAAGCGAAAGACAAGAAGCGGTGTGACGTTCATGATAAGGTAGATCGGATGCAGCGGCAGATCAAGGAAGCTGAACAGGACCTGCGCCAGAATCACGAGAGCAAGAACGAAAAGCAAGCCCTTTATGGTCGTGGACGAAGATTCTTTTGCCTTTGCGATCTGCTCATGGTACTGCCGATGCACAAGGAACAGCTCAACAAACATAACAACCATGCAAATCATCAATGCAGCGGAATCGATTGTATACAGCATATTTGGCATAATGAATACCCTCCTAAAATATTTCAATAGGAAAAGTATAGCAAAGCTGTCATAGAAAGTAAAGTGCTGTCCCTTTCTTTGAGAAAATGTCGGGTGCATATTTTATGATTTTGCAAAAGAAGGCTCATCTTGTTGCAATTCCCTTGGGAGTGAAGTATAATGTACAGGATAAATTAAGCATTGTATCTTCAAGGAAACGTGTTTTCCGTCGAAGAACAGTAGCGGAGGTATGAAAAATGAATAAAAGAATCGGCAAAACATCCAACCTTGTCAAACTGGCGCTTTTATCGAGCGTTATCGTGGTGATGTCCTTCACTCCACTGGGATTTATTCCTCTGGGATTCATGAATGCGACAACCATCCACATTCCGGTCATCCTTGCCGCCCTGTTGCTGGGCCCGAAAGAAGGCTGTTTTCTGGGTGCTGTGTTTGGCTTATGCAGTATGATCCGGGCAACCATGGTCCCGCTGATTACGAGCTTTGTCTTTACTCCCTTCTACTCGTTGGGGGATGTGCACGGAAATTTTTGGAGTCTTGTTGTGTGCTTTGTTCCACGCATCCTGATTGGAGCGGTTTCTTATTTTGTGTATCGGTTTCTGAAAAAGCTGACCAAAAAAGAAAACCTGTCCATTGCCGTGGCTGCATTCTGCGGCTCCATGACAAACACACTGCTTGTGATGAATTTTATCTATCTATTTTTTGGCAGCCAATATGCCGCTGTCAATCATACCTCCTATGAGGCATTGTATGCACTCATTTGCTCCGTCATCCTCATCAACGGGGTCCCGGAGGCAATCATCGCCTGTATTCTGGTGGTTTTGATCTGCAAAGCAATCAAATCCTCCTCTTTTTATAAAAAAGAAATCTAACACCATATCAAGGAGGGAGTATCCCTATGGCACTTGCTGTTGACATTGGTAATACAAACATCGTACTTGGCTGTTTTCACGATGATAACATCGAATTTATTGCACGCATCGCAACGGAGCGCACCCGCACTGCAGAACAATACGCCGCAGAGATCAAGGGCATCATCCAGCTGTATGACAAGGACCCGCGAAACATCGAGGGCTGCATCATCTCCTCGGTTGTTCCGCCCCTTACATCTGTTTTAAAATCGGCTGTGGAGCGCATCACCGGCAAAGTCCCCATGATCGTCGGTCCCGGACTCAAAACCGGGCTCAACATTAAAATCGACAATCCGGCACAGCTGGGGAGCGACCTTGTCGTAACGGCTGTTGCTGCCATCCGGCAATATCCTCTTCCGCAGATCATCATTGATATGGGTACTGCCACCACGCTCTCTGTCATCAACACCGAGGCGGAATACGTCGGCGGAGTGATTATCCCGGGGGTCAATCTCTCCCTCACCGCCCTGTCTGCCCACGCAGCACAGCTTCCCGCCATTGCAATCGGCAAGCCTAAAAAAATATATGGGAGCAACACGGTGGACTGCATGACCAGCGGTGCCGTTTACGGAAGTGCTGCGATGGTCGACGGCATGATCGAGCGCATCACCGAGGAACTGGGACAGCATCCTGTTGTGATCGCCACAGGGGGCATTGCAAAAGCAATCGTTCCTTATTGCAAGCATCAGGTCCTTCTCAACGAAGACCTTCTGCTTCAGGGGCTGGCAACGCTCTATTATAAAAACAAAAAATAATCGGCAGAATAAAAAACCACCCGTAAAACGGGTGGTTTTTTATATACCACGTTGCGTATTACATCCCATACTCTGCCGCAGCATTTAGGATTCTGACGCCTCCAAGGACCTCCCTCGTCCTCATCTTTGTCGCTGCCTGTGTCGATCTGGGCAACATCCTGACTCACCATTGCCACAGCGTCCGCCCGCTCCTTTCCGCTGCGATACCGAATGGCAGAGCGAAAACGTTGCAGGAAACTCAAGATTTTCCAATCAGGTTTTCGCCTATCGAAAAAGGCAGCACCCTGAAAACAGGATGCTGCCTGAAGTGGATCGTAATTTTATTGTAAAAAAAACTGTGCGGATGCCCGTCCTATTTTTTAGGAACGCTTTCCCAGTCTTTGAGGAAACGCTCGATTCCCTGTGTGGTGAGCGGGTGCTCGATGCATTTCATCAAAACATTGTAAGGAACAGTTGCAATGTCGCAGCCGGCTTCTGCTGCCATTACAACGTCGCGTGTGGTGCGGATGCTTGCAGCGATGATCTGAGTTTCGATGTTGTGGATGCGGAAAATATCTGCAATTTCGCTTACCACTTCAACGCCATGTGCGCCGACATCGTCCAGACGGCCCATGAACGGGCTGACATAGGTTGCACCTGCGCGTGCAGCCAGAAGAGCCTGCTGTGCAGAGAAAATCAGGGTGACATTGGTTTTGATGCCCAGCTTGCTCATTGCAGAAGCAGCTTTCAGACCTTCTGCACACATTGGGATCTTAATAACGATATTTTTGTGGATCTTTACAAGCTCTTTTGCTTCCTCCAGCATGCCGTCAGCATTCATGGAGATCACTTCAGCAGAAATCGGACCATCTACAATGGAGGTGATCTCTTTTACTACCTCTTTGAAGTCACGGCCCTCTTTTGCGATCAGGCTTGGGTTTGTGGTAACGCCGCAGATCACGCCCAGTGCATTTGCCTCGCGGATTTGATCAGTGTTTGCTGTATCCAAAAACAGTCTCATGGATAAAAACTCCTCTCCGGTTAAGAATTTAATAAATTTAAGGCGGACAGTCTCCGCTTTCTTTTTATGTTCTGTCCAGTTCGTTTACCTGATAGCACAGTGTCATCAGGCTGTCCCCAAGGTGTACGTTCTGAACTGCGATATTTTCATAATCGATCGAAAGATCATAGTGGGAAAAGTTCCAAAATCCACGCACGCCGCAGTTGATGAGGCGCTGGCATTCGTTTTCCACTTCGCCCCGCGGGATGCACAGGATCGCAATGTCCGGCTTGCGTTCTCTGCAAAAGTCCTCCAGCTCTTCGCTGGAACGGATCAGCAGACCGCGCACAGTCTGTCCGATCAGCTCTGGGCTTTTATCGAAAATCCCCTGCAAATGAAAGCCCTTCTCTTCAAAATTGATGTAGTTGATCAGTGCCATACCCAGATTGCCTGCACCGAGGATCACAGCACTCAAGCCTTCATCCAGACCCAGGATCTTCCCGATTTCGTCATACAATGCATCCACATTGTATCCGTAGCCCTGCTGCCCGAATCCACCAAAGCAGTTCAAATCCTGACGGATCTGCGATGCTGTGAGCTTCATCAGTTCAGCCAGTTCTCTGGATGAAATGCGATGCACCCCACGACTGAGCAAATCTTTTAGGAATCGGTGATACCGTGGTAGGCGTCGGATCACAGAGATCGACACACCCTCATATTTTGCCATAACGGTTTCCTTCCCTTCCTCTCTATCGCGAAAAGGACAAAATACCCCCCTTGAGAAGATTTTGTCAAAAATTCGGTTTTCTTTTTATTAGTTTTATTATAGCAAACCATATAATATTGTCAATAATACATTATAACATGGACGTATTGAATCATTTGTTTGCATCATATTTTGTGTTTATTCACAAAAAGCCAAAAGCATTCAATCAATTTTTTCATCCATTTTTAGCCGAATTCATATTTTGTTAACATTTTCTCGTTATACTGAAAGAGAGCAAAGCAGGCGACAGGTCCCTGCATCTTCAAAACAATGCGCTGGTCACCCAGCAGAATGGATGAATGGTATGAATAAGTTTCCCCTCTTAGATACAGAAAATATCCAACAATTTACTCCTCTCACGCCCCTTGGATGCACTGCTGTATTGGTAACGAACCAATTTGAATGCGAGCGTCTGATTCGAGCCGGGCGTGCCGTTGCCGATATTTCCCGGACAGAGCTGTGTATTATCAACGTGGAAAACAACGATTACCCGACAAATCCCGATGCCATCCAGTATTTGTTCAATGTTTCCGCTGAAAACGGAGCGGTCATGCACCTGATGTATTCTGACAACACCTTCAAAACGATCTGCAAATACTTTAAGGAAAATAAAACCTCTGCTGTGGTAACCGGTATGCCCTCCAGCCCAGGATCGATCCTGTACAAAATGTGGGAAAAATTCCCGTGCATCAACTTTTTCACCGTAAACCGCGATGGGAAGGTCGAGTCTGTTTCCGCCCGAAGTGCAAGTCATGAAACCATTGCTTCGTCTAAGTCAAACGGTTAAGGAGATATTTTATGGAAGATTTAATAAAAAAAGAGATCCGCTTTCGCAGTTCCGACTCGGTGCGGATGGTGAAGGGCTGGATCTATGCCCCCAAAGACAACATCAAAGGCATTGTGCAGATTTCGCACGGAATGTGTGAACACATCGGACGATACCGGCATTTTATAAATGACCTTACAAAACAGGGGTATATTGTCTGCGGACACGACCACATCGGTCACGGAGAATCCTCTGCACCGGAGGAATATGGTTATTTCGGGGAGAAAAAAGGATACCGCAATCTTGTTTTTGACCTTCATTATATGAGCCTGATTGCAAAAAAAGAATATCCCGATCTTCCTCTCTTCCTCTTTGGTCACAGCATGGGCTCCTTTGTTGCCCGGCTGTATCTTTCCAAATATTCGAACGAGCTTTCCGGTGTCATCCTCTGCGGAACATCCGGACCGAACGCCCTTCTCCCCACTGCCCTTGCTGCATGCCGCAGCGTCATTGCACTCAAGGGTCCGCTCTATCGAAGCCCGATGCTCGACCGGCTTGCTTTTGGTGCCTTCAATCAGAAAATCCTGCCGGTGCGCACCTCCAACGATTGGCTCACGCGCAAGGAATCGGCTGTGGACGACTATCTCAAGGACCCCAAATGCACCTTTATTTTTACAGCATCGGGATATCATGACCTGTTTGAGATGATCTCGCTCATCAATCAGCCTTCATGGTATCAAACCTTAGATTGCAGACTGCCTGTTTTCCTGATTTCTGGAGATATGGACCCCGTCGGGAACTACGGCAAAGGGATCTGGAAGGTATTCCGTTCGATGGAGGATGCAGGCGTTCAGGATGTTACGATGACACTGTATCCGCAGGCTCGGCACGAGCTGCTCAACGAGCTCAATTACGACGAGGTGCTGTCGGATATTGTACAGTGGCTCGACGGTCATGTCCCAGACAAAGAATAAAATCGACAAAATACCGATTCCAATTTGGGCGACCTATCCAAGGTCGCCCTTTTTGCTGAAATTCCCTTGAAAATCACGATTCTCTTTGTTACAATGAATTTGGGTTTTGATGTAAAACCCAAAAACAGAAAAAGAAAGCAGAGTAGGGCTTTGTGCGTCAAGTGTCAGCTGGACGGGGAGTTGCCGGTTGGACGAAAGGGGTCATCCCTTGCGATACAAATTCCGCATCCCGCTGCTGCATACAGGAGATGCCTCCTCTATGTGGCTTGTGTCATGCAACCTACATGAACACTTTCAAACGAAGGAGGTTTTCTCATGTCAAAAAACACACAATCTCAAACCTTGTACCGCACCCCCTTTTCCGCCGCTTATTGGAAATCGGCGGCAAAGGAAGTGAAAAGCATTCGGATGCTCACTGTGGCGGCGCTGTTTATTGCGCTGCGCTTTGTCATTAGCTCGTTCTACATTCCGGTAGCCGATAACGTGCGTGTCTATTTCACGTTCCTCATCAATTCACTGGGTGCCATGATCTACGGACCTGTAATGGCTCTGGTCACCGGCTTTGTCGGGGACATCCTCGGCTGCATCATCCGTCCGACCGGACCGTTTTTCTTTGGCTATGTTCTCACTGCCATGGCAGGTTCTTTTTTCTACGCTCTTGCATTTTACCGTACACGCATATCCATTGTGCGCATCATCACTGCAAAGCTTGCCGTAAACAGTATTGTCAACGTGCTGATGGGCTCTTTGTGGAGTGCAATGCTCTATCATAAAGGGTACTACTATTACCTTGTAAAAAGCATCATCAAAAATGTCACCATGCTTCCGGTCGAGATTCTCCTGATGATCCTCTTTTTCCGTGTGATGATGCCGATCACGGCACAGCTGGGTCTTACTCCAAAGCAGCCGACCGAAAATATCCCGTTCATTTAAATGTCTTTACAAAAAGGAGGGTCTTTTATGAATTATTGTGAGCACTGCCACTGTCTTTGTGAAGATTCCGTCTGCTCCTTCTGCGGCAAAGAAGCTCTGCGCGAAGTGCAGGGCGATGACTATTGTTTTCTCTGTGAACAGGATGATCTGTGTGCAAAGATGCTTCTGGAGATCCTTCGGGACAACGAAATCACCCCGATCTATTTTCCCGTCCTTGGCTCTGGGGTCACGATGAAAACAGGAAAAACAGAACGGTATAAAATCTATGTTCCATATGAAAAGATGGGACCTGCGCACGATTTGATGGAATCCTACATTTCAGAATAACGAAGCTCCCGTGCTGTATCATGCAGCAATTCGTTTGTTTCTTCCCTTAATAAAAGTTCCGCCATGATGCCAAGGCATCACAGCGGAACTTTTATTTTTATAAACAGTATTGTGATTTTATTAAATCGAGCCAATCACAAAGCCGCCGTTCGGACTGAGTGTCTGCCCCGTTGTAAAGCGGGACTGCTCCGAAATGAGGAAATAGATTGCCTGTGCAATGTCGTCGGGCTCTCCAATCATCTGAAGCGGTGTTTCCTCGCGCAGAACGTCGAGATCCTCCTGTGTGAGGTTTTCGTTCATCTGCGTATTGACAACGCCCGGCGCAACACAGTTGACCCGAATGTGAGAAGGTCCCACTTCCTGCGCCAATGCCTTGGTAAAGCCGATCACCGCCGCTTTTGCAGCGGAATACGGGACCTCACAGCTTGCACCGGAAATTCCCCAGATCGAGGACAGATTTACGATGCTGCCCGACTGGCGGCGGATCATCCCCGGCAAAACCGCCTGACAGGTGTGAAAGCAGCTCTTAATGGTGACATCGAACATCCTGTCCCATTCTTCCTCCGTCACATCGGTGAAGAGCTTCTGCTGTGCGATGCCTGCATTGTTGACAAGTCCCTGTATCGGACCCATCGAAGCTTCCACCTCCTGCACCATCCGACGCAGCTCTTCTCCCTTTGCAGCATCTGCGCAAAAGGTGAGGGCATTGCAGCCCTGCTGACGGAGTTCATTTTTTAAGTCCTCTGCCTGCGCCTGAGATCGATGGTAGTGGATCGCCACCTGCCATCCTTCTTTTGCAAATTTGATTGCCGCTGCCCGTCCGATGCCTCTGGACGCTCCGGTAATCAAAACCACCGGCTGCATAAAATCCCCTCTTTTCAAAAAAAGCAAATAAAAAAAGCCACCGAATATTTCCGGTAGCCTTTTTGGTGACCTACCGGAGATTCGAACTCCGGACACCCTGATTAAAAGTCAGGTGCTCTGCCAACTGAGCTAGTAAGTCATTTCTTTTTGTTGTTTTGCCGTTGTGTCGCTGCAACGTTATTGATTATATCACCCTTTATTCGATCTGTCAACACTTTTTTCTAAAAAATTTCTGATTTTTCTGCACTTTTTTTGAGATGACTTTTTTGCCGAAAAAAGCTACAATAGAATCAGGTTCTAAAACGACAACGGAGGTGTCCTATGATTTCCCTTGATACCAATATTCAATTTCTGAAGGGTGTGGGTGAAAAGCGCGCCCAGCTCTATCACAAGCTCCAAATCGAAACCATTGGGCAGCTGCTGTATTATTTTCCCCGCTCTTATCTTGATTTATGCAAAACAACCTTGATTTCCGATTGCATCAGCGGAGAAACTGCTGCAATCGAGGCGGTAGTGCGCTCCAAAGGGCGCGAGCAGCATATCCGCAAGGGTCTTTCCGTATTTAAGGTGCAGGTCGCGGATGAAAGCGCAGATATGACCGTCACCTTTTTTAATGCCAAATATACGGTGGACAGCCTCACGGAGGACAGCTCCTACCTTTTTTACGGAAAGGTATCAAATTCAGGCAGAAAGAAAGAAATGACTGCCCCCATGATCCTCCCGCTCGATGGTACAAGCCGCATCCTCCCCATCTATCCTTTGACACAGGGACTTAGCTCCAAGATGATCTCCTCCAATATGGTGCAGGCGCTCTCCCTCATGGACGAAACACTCCCCGACCCGATCCCGCAGTCCCTTCGCCAGCGCTATTCCCTGTGTCACCTGCACTATGCGCTGCAAAAGATCCACATCCCGCTCACAATGGAGGAGCTGGAGATTGCCAAGCGCCGCCTGGTTTTTGAGGAGTTCTTCATCCTCTCACTTTCCCTTGCAACACTCAAAAGCCGCCATCTCGACAGCACCTCCTATCAGTGCAGCCCGACGGAGCTTCGTCCCTTTTACGACTCCCTCCCCTTTGAGCCAACAGGGGCACAGGTTCGGGCAATCGAGTCCTTGTGCAGAGATATGACAAAGGAACTTCCCATGAACCGTCTGATTCAGGGGGATGTCGGCTCCGGAAAGACCATCGTTGCTGCCGCAGGGCTGTATACCGTGTGGAAAAACGGCTTTCAGGGGGCGATGATGGCGCCCACCGAGATTCTGGCGCACCAGCATTATGAGGGGCTCAAAAAAATCCTCGAACCGCTCGGACTCCGTCTGGAGCTTCTCACCGGCTCTATGACAGCAAAAGAAAAACGGCTCGCAAAGGAGCGCATCGCAAGCGGAGAGGCAAACATCATCATCGGAACGCACGCACTTTTGTCCGACGATGTGGAGTTTCACAGCCTTGCCCTCGTTGTTACCGACGAGCAGCACCGCTTCGGCGTGGCACAGCGCACAAAGCTCCGCTCCAAATCGCAGAATCCGCACATCCTTGTCATGTCTGCGACCCCCATCCCGCGCACGCTTGCGCTGATGATCTACGGCGATCTTGATGTATCCGTTTTGGACGAACTTCCTCCGGGACGCCAGCCCATTGACACCTTTGTCATCTCCTCCAAGAAGCGGGAGCGCGCCTACGGCTACATTCGCGACCATCTCGACCGCGGACTGCAAGCCTATATCGTCTGCCCTCTTGTGGAGGCAGGCGAAGTTGACCTCGGTTTGATCAACGTGGTGGAATATGCAGAAAAACTTTCGAAGGAAGCGTTTTCTCGCTACAAAGTCGGGCTGCTCCACGGCAAAATGAAGCCGAAGGAAAAGGATGCTGTTATGGAGCAGTTTAAGTCGGGAGAAATTCAGGTCCTTGTTTCCACGACGGTGGTGGAGGTTGGGGTGGATGTCCCCAACGCTGTCATCATGATGGTGGAAAATGCCGAGCGCTTTGGTCTGAGCCAGCTGCATCAGCTGCGCGGCAGGGTGGGACGCGGAACGGAAAAATCCACCTGTATCCTTGTATCGGACGCTTCAAACCACGATACACAGGAGCGCCTCAACATGATGCATCAGACAAACGATGGCTTTCGCATCGCAGAATACGATCTCAAGGCGCGCGGTCCGGGCGATTTTCTCGGGATGCGTCAGCACGGTCTGCCGCAGCTTAAAATTGCCGATCTGAGCGGCAATATGCAGCTGATGATGCAGGCGCAGGAGGCTGCGCAGGCGGTGATGCAGCATCAGGTGCAGATGCAGGACGACGAGCACCGCCTGCTGGTGCGCTGCGTTAAGACGATGCTGCGCGCCGTCGGAGAGCGTCCCAACTGATTTTTCAAATTCTCAAGTTACAGAAAAAGCCGGAAAACACAGAAGTGTTTTCCGGCTTTTTTGCTTATTCTTTCCCTTTTGGAACCTTTGGGTTGAGGATACGTCCATCCCACTGTTTCAGACCCACACGAACCGAACGCGCCATCTCCTTGCTGAACTGTGCCCCTGTTTTGCGGGCATAGAACATCTGGGCAAAGTTTTTTGCATCGTAGATATTATCTTCTTTGTAGATTTTTTCTCTTGATGCATACATTTTCCGGTAATCTTCCGGGGTCAGGTGGCGGTATTTTTCCTCAAACACGATATATTCGCGGTCGAAGCGTTCTTTTATAATTTTCGGCTGATTCGGGCGGTAATACCCAAGGCAGAGCATCCCGATCGGGAATGCCCAGTCTGGCAGATCGAAGAGCTTTTTGTGGATCTCATAGTTTTCCATGATATCCCCGATGTAGCACGAGCCGATCCCCAGCGATTCTGCTGCAATGGCTGCATTCTGTGCAGCGATCATGGTGTCCTCGATCGCAAGCAGCAGGTCCGACTCCTGCGGTCCTTCAAACTGAAGTCCATGTTCCTCGCAGTATCCTGCCACATCGTTTTGCTCGTAGTAATCAAACCAGCGCTGATGGTCTGCCAAAAACACAAGCACAAGGGGAGCTTGTGCAATGAACGCCTGATTGTCGCACGTTTTGCTCAGGATCTGCTTTGTTTCCTCGCTGCGGATCACAAGGATGGAATAGAGCATCTGATTTCCTGCCGTAGGAGCGCGCGTCGCCGCTTCGAGAATGGCATCCAAATCTTCCTGCGCGATCTCCCGCTTGTCGTATCCGCGCAGGGACACCCGCTCGTACATCGTTTTTAATACATCGTTCATCGGTTCCTCTCCCCTTCTCTGTCCTTGTATTATAAAATTAACGCAGTTTGTAATGTTCGTCCACGCGGAACGCAGGGGTGATCACAGTCCCCTCCGGAAGCATTTTGCCCTGATCCTTGGAGCGCTGAAGGGTGCGGAATACCGAGCTCACTGATACCAGCTCATGGAATACCGTATCGGTTTCCTCTCCAAAAATGTGGTTTCTCAGGCACCACAGGGCAGCCTGACGGATGGTATGGTAGGAAGCAAGCTGGGTCTGGTACACTCTCTTTTCCTCCTCGCCATAAAGGAAGATGAGGATTTCCGGATACACCATCTTGGAAAATCCCTGCTGTGCGCAGATTTCCGGCAGGAAGAGGAACAGCTCGGTTGCAAGGCTGACATCCCCTGTCATACGCTCAATGCGGTACGGCAGCTTCTGGTATTCTTCCTGTGTGCGTACCTGATGGAACAGGCGCATTGCACCCTGAGTAAATTCCTCCAGCTGCTCCTGACTGAATGGATAGGACTTCGTCGTTTCCTTTTCCTGTACGAAGAAGAAAAACTGCTTATGGGAGGCAAACTCCACCTTGCCCCACTTTTCTGCCATTTTTCTGACGATATTGGTCAGGCTGTCTACCGGAACGTCGTTGATGCGGCATTCTGCGGAAACCTGATCCTGATGCTTTGCAACATAAACCTTCACATAGCATATCTTCTGGTTGCCGATGCGTTTTGGAAGCTCCTCCTTGAGTTCATTCCAGTAGTAGTCAAAGTCCTTGAGCTTCGGTCCGTTGCCGAGCGCCAAGATATTGCTGCGGTGTACGTTCCAGCGGTGTTCATCCCCTGCAAAGGTGCTTGTTACAGCGATCGGCTTTGTTCCCTTTTTGCACGCGGTGATCCCGCTCATCACACCAAACAGGAAGTTTCCGCAAGCCATACCCATTGCTTCTGCCGGTGTTTTTCCGGGGGCTGCACAGTGCTCTACAATTTCGCGGTCCCAATCCGGGCAGGTAACACTGAATGAGAGGATGACAGACTGCTCTTTGAGCTCATAGATTTCGGGATAGATGCTCATGTTCCACGATGGGATCTCGATATGGTCTTCCTCCACCATGTCCTCTGCTTCAAAGCATCCGTGCAGGCTGTAGTTGAGGATATAGCGCAGAGTTTCTTCCTTATCAAGATGTTTTCCATCTCCGAAGGACTGCTTCCAGTATTCCTTATTCATGCATTCGTCGCATGCGCGAAGCATTTCTCCAACGCCTTCGTCATTTGGATTGATCTCCAAAACCTTCTCAAACGATTCTTTTGCCTCTTTGTAGTGATTCATCGAAAATAGGGCGTAGCCGTAGTGAAGGTTCCATCTTGGGTCGGATCTGCGGGATTCTTCCATGTTATCCAGCAGTTCTTTCGCCTGTTTATAGCATTTGAGTTCGTTGTAGGCACGAGCCAGCAGGATGAGTACATCAAAGTCCTGCTCCTGCGCCGGGAGCTGTTCGATCGCATTTGCAATCTTTTCAAATTCTCCGTTTTTTTCCCACTCGCCAAACTGTTCCATGCGCTGTGCTTTATCCATTCTATTATTCCTCACCTTCGGTAGGTCTTTGATCTTATAAAAAACCTTTTTTACTATAATAGCAGAAATACCGTTCAGTGTACAGCCTCAGAGAAAACACTGGCAAAATAGATGAAAAAACTGAAACTATTTTTTCAAGACTTCGCGTTTTTTGTGTTATAATGAAAAGGAATGATTATGATACAGAAAGTTGGGAATCAGCTGACATGAAACGAATCTCCATCGGGATCCTGGCACACGTTGACGCCGGAAAAACAACTCTTTCCGAGGCGATGCTCTACCAGAGCGGACTTCTGCGAAAGCTCGGGCGTGTGGACCATCAGGATGCTTTTTTAGATACCAATTTGATCGAAAAGGAACGCGGCATCACCATTTTTTCAAAGCAGGCGATTTTTTCGCTTGGTGATACCGAGATCACCCTGCTCGACACACCGGGACACGTCGATTTTTCGGGAGAAATGGAGCGTGTGCTTCAGGTGCTCGATTACGCCATCCTTGTCATCAGCGGCGCAGACGGGGTGCAAAGCCATACACAGACCCTCTGGAAGCTCCTGCGCCGTTACGAGATCCCCACCTTTATATTCATCAACAAAATGGACCTCCCCAATGTGGAAAAGTCCGCCCTCCTTTCCCAGCTTCAAAAGGAGCTGTCCCCCTCCTGCCTCGACTGCCTTGCGCCCGACTTTGAGGAGTTCGCCTCGATGGAGGACGAAACCCTCATGGAGCGGTTTTTGGAATCGGGCTCCCTCTCCTGTGAGGAGATTGCCCATCTTGTTGCACGTCAGGCGATCTTTCCGTGCTTCTTCGGTTCCGCACTCAAGCTGTCGGGCATTGATGAATTTTTAGACGCACTCAATCGGTATACCCTCCCGCCGATGTGGAATGAGGACTTCGGCGCCACGGTATTCAAGATTGCACGCGATGAACAGGGGACGCGCCTGACGTATCTCAAAGTAACCGGTGGTACGCTCAAGGTCAAGGCGCTCCTTTCGGGAGAAAGCCGGGACGGAGAGCCGTGGGAAGAAAAGGTCGATCAGATCCGCCTTTATTCCGGTGCAAAGTATCAGACCACACCGGAAGCTCCCGCCGGTACAGTCTGCGCTGTCACAGGACTCGAAAAAACGTATTCCGGACAAGGACTCGGCTGTCAGTCCTCCTCGCTCTCCCCCATGCTCCAGCCTGTGATGAGCTGTCAGATCCTGCTGCCGATGGGCATGGATGTCCATGCCGCGCTGCTCAAGCTCGCACCTCTCGTCGACGAGGACCCCCAGCTTCAGATTTTGTGGAACGAGCAGCTTCGCGAGATTCAGCTTCAAATGATGGGAGAAGTGCAGCTTGACGTACTCAAGCGTCAGATTCGGGAGCGCTTCGGGTTTGATGTGGAATTCGGTCCCGGAAACATCGTCTATAAGGAAACGATTGCCGCTCCCGTGGAGGGAGTCGGTCATTTTGAACCGCTGCGCCATTACGCAGAGGTCCACCTCCTGCTCGAGCCGGGCGAACCCGGCAGCGGCATCCGCTTCGGCACGATTTGCAGCGAAGATACCCTGAGCAAAAACTGGCAGCGCCTTATTTTGACGCACCTCATGGAAAAACGCCATCGCGGTGTTTTGACCGGAAGCCCCATCACCGATGTCAAAATCACGCTCACCGCAGGACGCGCCCATGTAAAGCACACCGAGGGCGGAGATTTTCGTCAGGCGACGTATCGTGCTGTGCGGCAGGGTCTGATGCAGGCACAGAGCATCCTGCTTGAGCCGTGGTATTCGTTTCGTTTGACGACCCCTTCCGAATATCTCGGACGGGCGATGGCAGACATCCAGCGCATGGGCGGCACGCTCGATCCGCCCGAATCGGACGGGACAACCTCCGTTCTCATCGGAAAAGCACCCGTTTCCGAAATGCAGGGCTACGCTTTGGAGCTGACCTCCTACAGCAAGGGACATGGAAAACTGATCTGTAACCTCGATGGCTACAAGCCCTGCCACAACGCCGATGAAATCATCGCAGAGATCGGCTATGATCCCGAGCGCGACCTCGAAAATACGCCGGACTCCGTATTCTGCGCCCACGGTGCAGGCTATACGGTCAAATGGGACGAGGTCCCTGCGGCAGCCCATGTACAAAGTCCGCTCCACCAGGACAAAACCCCGCTGCGCCCGAAAATTCCTCCGGTGCGCAGTGGGGCAAATTCCCCCATTCGTTCCTTTGAGGATGACAAGGAGCTTTCCGCCATCTTCGAGCGCACCTACGGTCCCATCAAGCGCCGCGAGCTCTTTCGTGCAGCACCGACTCCCGAGCAGGAAAAAATCTACGAGGATCAGGGACCGGAATATCTGCTGGTGGACGGCTACAATGTTATCTTTGCATGGGACGATCTGCGCAAGCTTGCCCGCGTGAGCTTTGAGGGCGCGAGAAATGCCCTTGCCGATCTTCTGTGCAACTATCAGGGCTTTCGCGGATGTGCTGTCATCTTGGTGTTCGATGCCTACCGCGTTCCGCACGGAACAGGGGATATCTTTAAGTATAAGAACATCCACATCGTCTACACCAAAGAAGCGGAAACTGCCGATATGTACATCGAAAAGGTGACCTACGAGCTTGCGAAAAAACGGCGGGTCCGCGTTGTCACTTCGGATAATGCAGAGCAGATGATTATTTTGGGGCATGGGGCTCTGCGCGTTTCTGCTTCCCTGTTCTATGAAGAGGTCAAGGCAGTCAACGCGGAGATTCGCCAGATCATTGAAGCAAACAACCTGCGCAGCCGCTTAAAATAACGCAAAAAGAAACAGACAGGATCAGCTGATCCTGTCTGTTTCTTTTTGGTACAATATGGTGCCGCTGACGAGACTTGAACTCGTATGATGTTACCATCGAGGGATTTTAAGTCCCTTGCGTCTGCCGGTTCCGCCACAGCGGCAAATATTGCTTCATAATGATACACTAATTTACTATGAAAGTCAAGGGAAAGCCCCCACTTTCCCTTGACTGCATTTCACAACGCGTTCTCTCGTTTGCGCCCCTTTTTCATGAAAAAGGGGCGCAGGCAATGCTATTTTTCTGAGAGGATAAAATCGATCTGACCGGCAGAAACATCCACATGGGACGCCTCCACCATCACCTTCTGCCCAATTTTATAGCGTGTATTGGAAAGATGCTCCACAAATTCCATCGTATCTTCCAGCGTGTAGTCCCCGTCCGGAAGGCTATTTACATGGACAAGTCCTTCCACCGTGTTGGGGAGCTGAACATAAAACCCAAACGGAACCATCGAGCAAATCACACCCTCCATCGGTTCTCCGAGGTGGGATGCCATATACTCTGCCTTGTAGCAGTCCTCGCAGTCACGCTCGATATTGACTGCATTCTGTTCCATCTCGCTGCAATGCTTTGCAGCTTCGGGAACATAGGTTGCAAAGCGTTTTTCGATGTTCTTCTTCGGCGTTTTTCCGCTGTAGCTTGAGAGGATGCGGTGGATGATGATATCCGGGTAGCGGCGGATCGGCGCGGTAAAGTGGGCGTAGTTTGCAAGCACCAGACCGAAGTGACCTGTATTCTCGTGGGAATATACCGCCTTTGCCATCGAGCGCAGCAGCTGGTTGTTAATCAGCTGCTCCAAGCGTGTTCCGCGAACCGATTCCAGAATGTCGGAAAGCTGTTTTGCCTTCACTTCATCGCTCCAGTCCGCCGTGCTGATGCCCACCTGTGACAAAAGATTTCTCAAAACGCTTACCTTTGCAGCCGGAGGATTGTCGTGCACACGATATACAAAGGGAAGCTCCTCATTCATCGCAACGGTTGCCGCAGCTTCATTGGCTGCCAGCATAAATTCCTCGATGAAGCGTTCCGATTCTCCGCGTTCTCTTGGCAGGATGTCCTTTACCCGACCGTTTTCGATGAGGAACTTCGATTCTGTGGACTCGATGTTCATCGCGCCGCGCTCAAAGCGGCGTTTGTAGAGGATGGCTGCCAGTTTCTGCATCTCAAAAATGGAGGGGAGCAAATCATGGTATTTGCTGAGGATCTCCTCAGAAGCCGTCTGATCGAGGATCGCATTGATTTCGGAATAGATCCCCTTCACACGGGAGCGGATATAGCTCTTTGCAAAGTGGTAACCTACGAGCTTTCCGGTGGAATCGATAGTCAGCAGAGCAGAGAACGTCAATCGCACTTCATCCGGATTGAGCGAGCAAATCCCGTTCGACAGCTCCTTCGGGAGCATCGGGAGCACCTGATCGGCATAGTAAACCGAAGTTCCCCTCTCATAGGCTTCGCGGTCAAGGGCGGAATTCGGCTTCACATAGTGGCTGACATCTGCGATGTGGACACCCAGCTCCCAGAAGTCACCGTTTTTCTCAAGAGAAATGGCGTCGTCAAGGTCCTTGCTGTCTGCTCCATCGATCGTGAAGCAGGGATACCCTGTCAAATCGAGGCGTTCCATCAGTTTCGAGCTTGGGATGCCCTTGTCCGAAATGCGTCTTGCCTCTGCCATCGTTTCTGCGTCAAATTCTGTCTTTGCATGGTAGGAAGCCAGCACTGCCTGACAGCAGTTTTGCGCCAGCTGGGAATCTCCAAACACGCCGAGGACCTTTGCCCGATGGGAAAAATGTCCGTCGCCGCGCTTTCCGAGCGTAACAAGCACCTTATCTCCTGCCTTTGCCTCGCCCCGGTCTTTTTCCCATACTTCGATCGGGATGCGCATATTGCGGTCAGGCAGGACGAAGAACCTGCCTTCCTTTTGGAGCATTACTCCGGTAAAGGTGTCGTGATTTTCTTCGAGAATGGAAACCACCTGTCCTTCAACCTTGCCCCTCTGGTCCTTTGAGATACGCACGGTGACGATATCACCCGGCATTGCACCCTTCATATCACGTCCCGGAAGGAAGATGTCATCCTCCTTGGTTGCTCCCTCCGTCATGGGACGGGCAAAGCCGAAGCGCTCCTGCACATTCATGATCTTTGCTTTTACGAGGGTCATGTTTTCAGCAAGACCTACCGCATTTTTCTCCTGAACGATCACACCCTTCGAGCGCCACTGTGCCATCATATGATCGAACTCGCGCTTTTCCTTCGGTGTCACCCTTGCCAAAACTGCAAGGTCCTTTACTTTGATGGGGGATTTGCGATGGCGGCGCAGCACTTCCATAACGCGCTGATTGAGCGCAGGGGCGCTGTGATTTTTTCTGCCTTTACGGTGATGCGGCAATTCTCTTTTCTTCATACAAAAACCCTCTCTTTCTGTTAAAAATAAAAATAATATCACACATTCCTGTTGTTTTTATTATGCACTTTTCCCTTAAATTGTACAAGACCTTTTTCAATTTTGATAAAAAGTAAAAAAAATACTCTGCAAACGCAGAGTATTGAAGTGGCACGATATTCTCTATGCGAATTTTTCCGCAACAGCAATGAGAATGGTGATCACAAAGAATGCAACGCCCAAAATCTTGGTTGCTCTTGCCAGCATTGCGTCCATCGTTTTTCCGCGGTTTCTGCTCAGAGAGCTGTCCAGGTTTGCACCGCCCAAAGCGCCCATCTTTGCTTTGCTCTCCTGCATCAAAACAGTAATGATGATCAAAACTGCTACAACGCACAGCGCAATGCCGCCGATGATTTCAAAAATGCTCATTGTTTGAACCTCCAGTCTGCCAAAGGCCGGTTTGTGCTTTTGACAGAACCGTCCTGATTTACTATCTAACTCGAATCATCATAGCACAAAAAGCGCCTCTTGGCAAGAGAAATCGGAGATTCTGCCGCGCAAAAATTCTGCAACTGCCGCGCTTAAAGCTCTTTTCTCATCGCGATATGCGGGCAGTGTTCATCCTGATAAACTTCTCCATAGGGAGTGTATCCGTTTCGTTTATAAAAGCCCTCCGCCTGTACCTGCGCACTCAGCTCAACGGTTGTTCCTTTGAGCTCCTTGACCTTTTGCTCCAGGTTTTCCACGATGAGACGGCCGACACCTTTTCCGCGGTAATTTTCCAGCACGCAAATTCGTCCGATGTGCCAAACCCCGTTTTCCTCATAGGTCCTTCCGGTGCCTACCGGCTCACCATGGTCATAAACGATGACATGCCAGCTCTTTTCGTCCAAATCATCAAACTCGTCCTGAAATCCCTGCTCCACCATAAAAACAAGCCCGCGGATGTAAAAAGCGTCTGTTGTATTCTGTTTTCCCTTCGACCACTGGATATTCCAATGCTTTGCCATAATAAATCCCCCTTTGTTTGAGCAATCTGCCTTTAAGAGCATTATAACAAAGCGCCTTCGATCCTTCAATCGTTTTATCCCATTTGAATGAAAAAACGCCCCATCAACAGAAGGATCGTACCCGGAACGCCGAGAACGCCGCTGACTGTCAGTGTTCCTGCCGTAAGCGGAACAGAAAATCCCAGCGTCCCCTGCAAAAGGTTCAGAAGATACAAGCTCCCCACTCCGCCGAGGACGGAGCATACAGCGCCGCGCAGCAAACACCCCCAACGGCGAAAGAACGCTGCTTCCACCACAAGAATCCCCATTAAAACGATCGCTCCTGCATTCAATGCTGCTCTCTCCTTTTTCAGCGGACACGCTGTGCCATCCGGCTCTCCCTGCACCGAATGCCCATGCTGCGCGCCAGCGTATGATAATATCGATAGCGGCTTCGCAATGCCTGCCCCTCATAGATGCAGGCATCCATCAAATCGCTTTCGGATGTCAAATCAAACATTGCTTCGTTTCGCTGGATCTCTTGCTCCAGCTGCCGCAGAGTATGCAGGATCTGTGATCCTGCATCGGGAGCTTCCTCCTTTGGTCTTTTCTCTCTGACAAAGCGGTTTTTCCACTGCAGTCCTGTACTCATCCGATCCCATCCTTTCGTGTGGGAACAAAGAGAGGGAAAAAATCTCTGCTTTGTTCCATCTATATGCGTTTTCTGTCCAAATTATGGGTAGATTCGGTGCGTTTTATACTGCAATGAGAAAAAACGCCTTGTCACATCAGGAAAAATGAGCTATGATAAAAAGAAATACAGTGGACAAGGGGGTCTTTTTGTGAACCACTTCAAAAATCTGACGGAACGCTACTGTCCAAAGCTCGGGTGCAATGTTCCACTCGAAAATATGTATGATGACAACGGGCGCGCCTACCAGCGCTGTCTGTTCAGCTACAAATGCGACCAGCTCGAATGTGACAAGCACCTCCCGCCCTATCCGGACAAATAGCAGGATCTGCCATAGGCTGTCTGAAAGGTCAAAAGCTCCGTTTTTGCAGCGAGCGGCATCTGCTGTGTAAAAGCTGCCGTGGATTTTTGTGTATTTTCGCTGCATCGATTCACTCGCCGCGTTTTTCAGATATGCCCCGATCTCCTGTGATAAAAGCATCATGGGGATTTTTTGCCGAGATCAAAAAAACAGAGGTACACAGGAACGATCCTGTGTACCTCTTGTTTGTTTTTGATGTGACTAAGCATATAAGCCGGGTTCTGTTATAGATGACAATCTATCTAGACCGCCGGTCGCCCGACGGTTCAAGCCACCCACCCCAGAATGACGACGGGCCGCCGTTGATTCATTCTGTATTGGTTACGGTGTTGCTTCGGATAGGGTTTACATGGCAGTGCAGTCTCCTGCACTCCGGTGAGCTCTTACCTCGCCTTTCCACCCTTACAGGTTGCCCTGCGGTATCTCTCTGTTGCACTGTCCCTAAAGTCGCCTTCGGCTGCCGTTAACAGCTATCCTGCCCTATGAAGCCCGGACTTTCCTCATACGGACCTTTTCAGGTTCCGCACGCTGCCATCCTGCTTACTCACAGCGTTCATTTTACCTTATCCGATCGGGATTGTCAACTGTTGGCCCGGCATATTCCGCTGTTTGGTTCCTCCCCGCAGATGCTGTCCAGAGATTTTTTGAACTGGAAGGAGAACAAAACCACCGTGAAGATCACAGAGCACAGATCGGCAATCGGTTCTGCCAGATAAACTGCCATGGTCTTATGATTGGGCAGCAGTGCCGGCATGATATAGATGAGCGGAACAAGCAGGATGAATTTACGCATCACTGCCACCATGATGGAGGCTTTGGCGTTGCCAAGCGAGGTAAATGCCATCTGGCACGCCATCTGAATGCTGAATAAACACAGGACCGCAAGATAGATGCGCAGCGGATTTCGGGCAAATTCGATCAGCTCTTCCTGCGAAGTAAACAGCGCAATAAACATCTGCGGCGCAATCATCACAAGAGCCCACAAAAGCGTCGCATAGCTGATATCGAGCAGGAGCAGGAGCTTGAACGTTTTTTTGACGCGGTCGGGCTTTCTTGCGCCGAAGTTGTAGCTGAGGATCGGCTGAGAGCCCTGTCCGAAGCCCTGAAGCGGCAGCGTGGCAAACTGCATGACGCTGATAAGAATCGTCATCGCTCCCACCGCGATATCGCCTCCGTATCGAAGCAGCGACGCATTAAAGCACACAGCGATGACGCTTTCGCTCGCCTGCATGACGAACATGGAAAGCCCCAGCGCAAGGCACGGGAGGACGATGGCAGGCTTGATCCCGATATTTTCCCTGCGCAGGCGGATCTTTGTTTTCTTTCCCAGCAGGAATATCATGACCCAAATGCAGGACAGCGACTGCGAAATGATGGTCGCCAAGGCTGCACCCCGAACGCCCATGTTATACTTGAAAATAAGGAGCGGGTCGAGAAGGATGTTCGTCAGTGCACCGATCGCCACCGAAATCATGCTGACCGCGGTAAAGCCCTGTGCTGTGATGAAGGCATTCATCCCAAGCGTCAGCTGAACAAAGATCGTGCCGTATGCGTAAATATTCATATAGCTTGTTGCATATTCGATGGTGTTTTCACTGGCACCGAACAGCATCAAAAACACATCGTTCCATTGCAGCATGATAAACGTCAGCACAATGGAAACAAGGACCTGAAGGGAAAAGCAGTTCCCAAGGATTTTTTCTGCATACTCTCTGTTTCCCTGTCCCATCGCGATGGAGGCGCGCGGAGCACCACCGTTGCTGACAAGAGCCGCAAATGCAGATACGATCATAATAAGCGGCATACATACCCCCACGCCGGTCAGCGCCAGAGAGCCGACATTCGGGATATGCCCGATATAGATGCGGTCTACGATATTGTAGAGCATATTGATGATTTGAGCGGTCACTGTCGGAAGTGCCAGCTTCAGGAGCAGCTTCCCAACGGGAGCCGTACCTAAAAAATCTTCTTTTTCCTCCATTTTTTCACTTTCCTTCTGATTCGATCTATAAAATTTATACCGTAACATATTATATCATTTGCAGCAAAGAATACAATCACAGCAGAAAAAATTCACATAAAAATCTATTTCTATCCGATAAATCCCAAATGCTCCAGCAGGATCTTGGTCCCAATCAAAATGAGCATCACACCGCCTGCCGCCTCGGCACGCGACTGATAGCGTTTTCCGAACACATTGCCGATTTTGACCCCGATCATAGATAACACAAAGGTGGTTGCCCCGATGAGAAGCACAGACGGTATCAGCTCCACCTGCAAAAACGCCAGTGTGATCCCGACTGCAAGGGCATCGATGCTTGTGGCAACCGCAAGGAGCGTCATCGTCTTAACGTCCACCTTGTCGTTAAATTTTTCTGCATCGTTGTTTTTTGATTCGAGGATCATATTGACTCCCAAAAAGCCGAGCAGAAAGAAGGCGATCCAGTGGTCGATGCTCTCGATTTTCCCACTGAGCCGGATTGCAAGCAGATATCCCAAACACGGCATCCCGCCCTGAAATCCTCCAAAATACGCTCCCACAACGCAAGCCTTCCCCCAGTTCATCCGCTTCATGCTCAGCCCCTTACAGACTGCTACAGCAAAGGCATCCATCGAAAGCCCCAGAGCCAACACAAACACCTCATACAATGACATAAAATTTCCTCCTGTTTTTTGATTTGCATGCTGCACCGAACAATACAAAAATAGTGATATTCCCCCTGTTTTATTTTTATTCTTGCGAAAAATTTGCAGAAATTCTTCACAACACGTTCTTTCTATGGTATACTGGTGATATGCTGTATGCTATTTTATAGTAAAAGGAACAGATTGCATCGACGATGTTCCCTGTGATCCTTTTGCATTTTATTTGAAAGGATGGACCCATTATGACTCGTATCTTCGACATTTATGGAAATATTAACCCTATCGTAACAGATGTAAACCATTTGCTCTCCCTGTGCGCAGAAAACATGGAAGAAAAACAGAAAGCACTCGTGGAGCAGTACCACCTCGACCAGATGACAGGCTATCGCATTGACGAGGAAAACGAAACACTTCATATCAAAATAAAAGACGGCGAAGAGCACGAATTCGATGTGATCCCGGTTGGCCTGTGGAACTCCAAAGAAAACAAATGGTTCTGGGCTTGGGCAAACGGCGGCATGTGCGAAGGCTTCCGCAGAAAAGCAGCTGCTCTGCGCAAACTGAAGGATGTTATGAATTCGGATGACTTTTCCAATGCAAGCCTCGATGCTGACACCAGCATGGCTCAGACCCTCTCCTACCTGTCTGTAGAATGGCTGGGCGGTATTGGCCGTTTCATCGCTCCACAGGAAGATTACCGTATCCACTTTGTCATTATGCACCACAGAGTAAAATAGTTTGGATTTGCTGTCCAATGCTCTTTTTGGAGTATTGGACTTTTTTCTTTCCCCTGCATTTTCACCCTTGAGAAAAGAGAAGCGGAGCGCAATTTTCACGCGCTCCGCTTCTCTTTTTTAAGCCTTACTGCTCTTTTTCGGTACACCCTCTCTGCATCAGCAGAAGCCCTCCTGCCAGCATAACCAAAGCGATCACAAACAGAAAAGCGAATCCTCCGTTTTGAAATATGGTGGAGAGGAATCTGCTGCCGCGCCATTCTGTAACAAGATCTTGTGATGCAAACAGGCTGACACCAACCAGCCCAATCGTGCCGCACAGTGACAAAAATCCACCGGCAATAACCTTCTTCATTTGATCGCATCCTTTCTATTTTGTGCGGTAAAAATTTTATCAATATGATACCATTTTTCCTTGCAAAATGATAGTGCGGTTTTATCTTTTGGATAAAAAACAGAGGGACCCATTTGGCTGCACCTCATAAGGAAGTATTTCCGAAAAGGTCTTAGGAGTCTGTTTCTAACAATTGCACTGTTTATGCTCCGTATGGAGTATAAACAGTATGCTCATAAAGATGACGCAGAGCTGCAATATTGTTTTCAGCCTTTACCGATGCTATAATCAAAGCAATAAATCAGAATTTAGAAAGGGAAACAGAATGAATAAAATAGATACAAAAGGACTTATATTGAGAATATTTATGCCTACAATAGTTTTAAGTTTAAGCTATTTGGCGTTAGGGCATTTTTGCAGTATACCGCATATTTTACTATTTTGCATTTTAGGAACATTTACTTTGGTTCCAATAGAGTTAGGTATTATTTTGAAAGCTAGTAAAAATGAATATGGGAAGTATTCTTTTCAGAGTGCATTTGCAAGACAAGAAAAGATTCCTGTTTGTAAGGTGGTGATAATCGCATTTCTGTTTTTTGGGATTGCAGGTCTGCTGTCTGCTTTTGTTGCCCCTGTTGAATATCGAGTTTTTGCAGAGATAAGAAGTGATGTGCTTAACAGTTTGCCAAACGGCTTCGATTGGACAAATTATGAGTATCTGAAAACCTTTTCAAAACCCATTCTAATTATAACCTGTGCATACTATACTATTTTTAATGTGTTAATTGGACCAATAACAGAAGAATTATTTTTCAGGGGATATTTAACATCACATTATGAGAAGCAAACACCATTTACCCCAATAATCATAGCTGTTTTATTTTCGCTATATCATTTTTGGCTTCCGTTTAATAATGTATTCCGTATATTGGCATTTGCACCAGTTGCATATATAGCATACAAGAAAAAGAATTTATATATCAGTATATGTTTTCACTGCTTTTGTAATCTCTTTTCAACATTGGGATTTATATTAGCGATAGCAGCATAAATCACCGTTTACAATGCAAGTGATAAATTCAAATTTATTGGGTAGTTTAGAAGCGAAAAAGGAGTGTATCGAAAAATCGATACACTCCTTTTTTATAATCTCTAAATTACTTTCTTATCTGGCATTAGCATTGGGGATCCCTCTGTTTTCTTAAAGGCATTTTACTGTACAGACGATCTTACTTTTCGTCCAATATTAGATTCTCCATTGGCGGGATTCCGCCGCGCGACGGGATATTTTTTGCCGTATAGTGATGGGGGTCTTTCAAATCGCCTTCCTGATATTCTGCGGCACGCTCTACTACATCGCCCTTTTTCAGCGTCATGACCTGTACACCCTGATTATCCTTTGTCGTTTTTTCTGCCAATGCACCGGTGTGGAAAATGAGGATGCGTCCGCCGGAAGCGGTCATCATCATTTCCCGATCCTCCGTCAGTGCTGCAACCTCAACAAGTGCAGAGCCCGCTTTCGTATTATAGGCATTGATGAGCTTTTTGCGGTTTGTTTTGGTTTCGTAGGCTTTTAGGCTCACCTTCGACACCTTGCCGTTTTCAAAGAAAAAGAGCAAAAATCCGCTGTAATCCGAGGTAGCAACCATGAATTTGGCATTCTCGCCCTCATCCATCCCCAATTTTGCCGGAATAAAGTCGCCCAGAGCGCTCGCCTTGGTGTCTTCAAAGTCACACGCACGCGCTTTGTACACCTGTCCGCAATTTGTGAAGAACAGCAGGTTTACACTGTTTGTGGATTCCACATGGCTGATGACCTTGTCCCCATCCTTCAGATACTGCTCGGAGCTCATGCGGTACGACTGCGGCGTGATCTTCTTGAAGTACCCCTCTCTTGTAAAGAAGAGGTTGACGGGGTAATCCTCCACACCGTCATCTTCCTCATATCGTTTTACATCTTCCGAGTACAAAAGCAGTGTTTTGCGCGGCTGACCGTATTTTTTGGCAACATCCTTGAGTTCCGAAATAATGATCTGCTTGATTTTCTTTTCGTTGTCGAGGATGCCCTCCATCTCGTCAATATCTTTTTTGAGCTGTGCAATCTCCTCGGTCCGCTTGAGGATATATTCGCGGTTGAGATGGCGCAGCTTGATTTCCGCAACGTAATCTGCCTGGATCTCATCGATGCCGAACCCGATCATCAAATTCGGAACCACTTCCTGCTCCTCTTTTGTTTCGCGCACAATGCGGATCGCTTCATCGATATCGAGCAGGATTTTTTCAAGTCCCTTCAGCAGATGGAGCTTTTCTTTTTTCTTTGTCAAATCAAAGAAAACGCGGCGTTTGACGCTCATGCTGCGGAATGCGATCCATTCAAGCAGCAGCTCTCGCACACCCATCACCCGCGGGGTCCCTGCCACAAGAACATTGAAGTTGCAGGAAAAGCTGTCCTCCAGCGGCGTGAATTTGAAGAGCTTCTGCATCACCGCTTCGGGATCGGTGCCTCGCTTGAGGTCAAAGGCGAGCGTCAGACCGGAAAGGTCCGTTTCATCCCTCATGTCCGACACTTCTTTGAGCTTGCCTGCCTTGATAAGTTCCACGACCTTGTCCTGGATTGCCTCCGTTGTGGTGCTGGGAGGGATTTCTGTGACCTCCAGACAGTTGTTTTTGCTGTCATAGTGATACCGTGCGCGCACCTTGAACGAGCCGCGCCCGGTGCGGTAGATCCGCGCCATCTCCTCCGGGTCGTAGATCAGCTGACCGCCCCCGGAAAAATCGGGCGCCTTGAGTGTCAGGCTCAAATCATGCTCCGGATTGCGAATGAGTTCGATCGTGGTGCTGCAAACTTCTTCAAGGTTAAAGGAGCAAATCGAGCTTGCCATGCCGACCGCGATTCCCGTATTGGAATTGACAAGGATCGAAGGGAAGGTCACCGGCAGAAGGGAAGGTTCCTTCATGGTGTTGTCGTAGTTGTCCACAAAGTCTACGGTGTCTTTGTCGATATCCCGAAAAAGCTCTGCACAAATGGGAGCAAGCTTTACCTCGGTGTAACGGGAGGCGGCAAATGCCATATCGCGCGAAAACGCCTTGCCGAAGTTTCCCTTGGAGTCCACATACGGATGCAGCAGTGCCTCATTTCCCCGTGTCATACGCACCATGGTTTCGTAAATTGCCATATCACCGTGGGGGTTGAGCTTCATCGTCTGTCCGACAACGTTTGCGGATTTGACCTTGTTTCCACTGAGAAGCCCCATTTTATACATTGTATAAAGCAGTTTTCGATGGGAAGGCTTAAATCCGTCGATCTCCGGTATGGCGCGAGATACAATGACGCTCATCGCATAAGGCATATAGTTTTTTTCGAGGGTGCTGGTGATTTCCTGATCCAGCACCACTCCGGCATTTTCGATATAAGCCTTGCTTTGATTGCTCACTTTATGTGAAGCTGTGATTTCCTTCTTTTTCTTTGCCACGCTGAGTCATCCTCCCATTCTCTTATTGCATTCTGTTTTGTTTGGAAAGCTGAAGCTCATAGCCTATGCTTTCATAAAAGTCCTGCAGCTGGGGAGGCAGGATCAGGGAGATGGAGCAGATCCCCTCCTCCTGCAATTCCAGGATCGAACGGCTTACAAGCTGGCGTCCGATGAGCTGATCTTCCCAGCTGGGATGAATGATCAGATCCTGAAGCCACGCCTCCGTGACCCCGTTGCTGAGTGCCTGAATAAATCCAACCAGGCGATTGTTGTCCCAGCAGGTCATAGTGAAGTATGCCCGATGAATGATTTCTGTAAAATCTTCCTCCATCGGCGGCAATCCGCACTGAGAGCGCAGCGCTGCCACCTGTTTTCCCGTTAATGCGGCATTTTTTCGATACTGTAATTCCATTGGCTTCCTCCTTTGGAATCAAGACACATCCACTTCATCAAGATAACGTGCACCGTTTTGTGCAATAAATTCTTTTCTGCCCTCGAGGTTGTTGCCCAGCAGCAGCTCAAACATTTCCTCCGTCGCCGCCGCGTCGCTGGGGCTGACCTTCACAAGGCGTCGCGTCTGTGGGTTCATGGTGGTGAGCCACATCATGTCCGGCTCGTTTTCACCCAATCCTTTGGAACGGCTGACTGTGACCTTATGGTCTTTGAGCTTTTCGAGGATCTTTGTTTTTTCGCTGTCCGAATAGGCAAAATACGTTTTATCCTTATCCACGATTTCAAACAGCGGGGACTCTGCAATGTAAACATAGCCTTTTTCGATGAGGGTCGGGGTCAGGCGATAGAGCATCGTCAAAAGAAGTGTGCGGATCTGGAACCCATCGACGTCCGCATCGGTGCAGAGGATGATCTTGTTCCAGCGTAGCCCGTTGAGGTCAAAGGAAGAAAAATCCTTGTTTGCTTTGGTGTTCACTTCCACACCGCACCCCAAAACCTTGATGATATCCGAAATGATATCGTTTTTGAAAATCTTATCATAATCTGCCTTCAGGCAGTTGAGGATCTTCCCGCGCACCGGAATGATCGCCTGAAACTGCGCATCGCGCCCCAATTTGCAGGCGCCGAGCGCTGAGTCGCCCTCCACGATGTAGATTTCCCGCTCCGAAATATCCTTGCTGCGGCAGTCCACAAATTTCTGCACACGGTTGGAGATATCGATGGTCCCTGCCAGTTTTTTCTTGATATTCAGGCGCATCTTTTCCGCATTTTCGCGGCTTCGTTTGTTGATGAGCACCTGCTCTGCAATTTTGATGGCTTCGTCCGGATTTTCGATAAAATAAATTTCCAGCTGACGCTTGAGAAAATCCGTCATTGCATCGTAGATAAATTTATTGGTAATGGATTTTTTGGTCTGGTTTTCATAAGAGGTCTGCGTCGAAAACGAGGAAGAAACAAGCACAAGGCAGTCCTCCACGTCCTGATAGGTGACCTTGCTTTCCCCCTTGAGGTACTTGTTGCCCTGTTTGAGATAGCGGTCCAGGGAGGAAACAAACGCCTGCTTCACAGCACGTTCCGGAGAGCCGCCATATTCGAGGTGGCTGGAGTTGTGGTAATACTCCGTCATCTTCATACGGTTTGAAAAGCAGAATGCAACCGACAGCTTCACCTTATATTCGTCCTTGTCCTCACGGTCACGGCCGCGCTGCTCATCCTCCCAATATTGGATGGTCGTCAGGCTGTCCTCTCCGACAAGCTCTGACACATAGTCGACGATTCCCTTTTCGTAGTAAAATTCCTTTGTCTGCATCCCGTCCGGTGTTTCGTTTCGAAACTCGAACAAAAGCCCCGGATTGACGACTGCCTGACGCTTGAGGACATTTTCATAAAATTCCTCCGGGATCGCAACATCTGTAAACACTTCGAGATCAGGCTTCC
Source organism: Oscillospiraceae bacterium (assembly GCA_020024285.1). GTDB lineage: Bacteria > Bacillota > Clostridia > Oscillospirales > Ruminococcaceae > Negativibacillus. The sequence goes on from JAHHTZ010000007.1 coordinate 81,262, forward strand.
ATCGCTGGCGGCTGCCTGTCTGTTTGCGTGTGGCTGCCTGTTTTTTAAGTCCGCCGATATTTTCTCCCTTTTCGAAATGGAGGTTATACTGAAATCCGTCGCGGAAAATTTCTGCATCAAAATATTCCGAAGAATACTGTGTCGCACAGGAGCCAAGACCATTGAGTCCCAAAGAATATTCGTAGCTTTCGCCGTTGTTGGTGTTGTATTTTCCTCCGGCATACAGCTCACAAAATACAAGCTCCCAGTTGAATTTTTCTTCCTTCGGGTTATAGTCCACCGGGATACCGCGTCCAAAATCCTCCACCTCGATGGAGTGATCGAGGTATCTTGTCACGATGATTTTTTTGCCGTATCCTTCCCTTGCTTCGTCAATGGAGTTGGAGAGGATCTCAAACATCGAATGTTCGCAGCCCTCCAGCCCATCTGAACCAAAAATAACGCCCGGACGTTTTCTTACCCGATCTGCGCCTTTTAATGCAGAAATGCTTTCGTTGCCGTATTCCTGGTGTTTTTTTGCCACAGCATCATCCCTCCAGCTTTGCTATCGTTTCTTTTGTGGTCAAATCACAGTTTTTTCATTATATCATAGATTTTGAAAACTTTCAAAGAAAATCGAAAATTTGTTCGATTTTATCGGTACCTTCCCTGATGCGGATGCACCCTTCTCCCTATGGTATGCTGCCGCAATCACATGGTCACACATCGGAACTCTGTTCTCGCTTCAATGTTGTGGATGTTGTTTTATGCTCTCCTATTGAATTTTTAGGGGTATTTTGGTATAATAATTGAAGAAAATCAATAAAATTTTATCTATATCGCAGTATATTTTGTGCTATTTTCTGAATCCTGTCCATTTCTAATTTGAAAGGTAGAGTATTTATGAAAAAAGGGCTGTTCAAAAACAAAGCGATCCTCTTTTACCTGTGTCTGTACGGTGTCTATCTTGTTCTGGCGCTGACCGCAGGTGCACTGCATCGCTATGCTGTATACAATATCCCGCCGGAAATTTTTCACATGTCCATCCTTGAGCATGTCATCCGCGCCCTGGAAGCGCTTCACCACGGACTCAAGGACTGGTTCTGGATTCTCCTTATCTACTGGGGTGCTCAACTCATCCAGCAAGGTAAAAAGGAAAAATACTCACACCTGATGGCAGCTTCTGTCCTTGTGATCGCAGCAACGCAGGCTGTCGCATTCGGCAGCGCCGCACTGCTTCATAACGTGGAGATTCGCCCATATCTTAGCCTGTTTGCAATCTTTACCGCTGTTGTATTTGCAGCGGCTGCCCTTATTCTCGGGATTTTCTCGCTGAAAAAGCCCAGGACCGATTCTTCGGTGCAGAGATTCTCCCACCAAGACAAGGCACAGGAGTTTTAGGAACCCAAACGCAGATAAAAGGAGACTGTTTTGATGCAGTCTCCCTTTTTTGCAAAAACTACTTGCTTTCTTTTTCATCCAGCCAGATTTCTTCTGATTCGTCACGTTTTGGACGGCTCATCAGATCGCGGATGGCATCCTTCGGATTTTTCCCTTGATAAAGCACCTCGTACGCCTGTGTTACGATCGGCATTTCCACATGGAGCTTCTGTGCCAGCTCATAGGCGATTTTGGTACAGGAGTAGCCCTCTACCACCATTCCCACCTGTTTTAACGCCTCTTCTGTTGGGACACCCTGTCCAACAAGGATGCCGAAACGGCGGTTGCGCGAGTGCATACTGGTGCAGGTCACGATCAGATCCCCAATGCCCGACAGTCCCGCGAAGGTTTCCTGCTTGCCGCCGAGCGCAACACCGAGGCGTGCGATTTCCGTGATACCGCGGGTCATCAGTGCAGCCTTTGGATTATCTCCCAGTGTCAGACCGTCACAGATTCCTGCTGAGAGTGCAATGATATTTTTGAGCGCACCGCCCAGCTCCACGCCCACCACATCGTCGCTGATGTAGATGCGGAAGGTTGGGTTCATCAGGATATCCTGCACCCGCTCTGCGGCGTGGCGATCTCTTGATGCGCTGACGATCGTGGTTGGCACACCCCTGCCCACTTCCTCCGCATGGGATGGACCGGAGAGGACAACGCAGGCGTTGTGCGGCAGCTCTTCCTCCATTACAGCGGCAAAATCCTTGTAGGTATCCTTCTCCAAGCCCTTGGAAACACAGGAAATGATCGTCTGCGGCTCCACTACGGCTGCAAGCTGACGGCATACGCTGCGTACCGCAAAAGACGGCACCGCGATGATGACAAGGTCACAGCCTTTGACACAGGCGAGGTCTGCGGTAAACTCCATTTCATCCGGGATCTTCACATTCGGGAGGTTTGTCTGACATCTTGTGGTTTGAAGCTCCTGGCTTTCCTCCTGCGAGTGTGACCATACTGTAACCTCGTTTCCCCATGTCTGAGCCATTACTGCCAAAGCTACTCCAAAGGTTCCTGCTCCCAATACTGCAATCTTTGCCATAGCAAATTACCTCCTGTTTTGTATAAGAAAATCCCCTTTCATCTTGGGGAAAGGAGATTTTTTAGGACTATTTATGTTCTGATGCGTGATCCCCGTCGTTGTCCGTCTGTTTCTTTTGCGGCGTTAAGCTGATTTTCTTTTCCGTGCCGTTGAGGAGCCGTTTGATATTTTCCCGGTGCATCCAAACAACAAGAACAGAGAAAACAAGCGCAAACAACGTGTCCGTCAAAGCGGGACGCTGCTGAAACACGCGGACCATGTACGTTACCAGAGGGTATAAAAGCGCTCCGGTAACAGAAATCAAAGAAACGATTTTTACAAGAAATAAAACGGGAATGAGGATCGCTGCAAGGACCGCAAGAACGATCGGGTTGATCGCCAGCATGATGCCCATACTGGTCAAAACGCCCTTGCCGCCTTTAAATCCGAAATACAGCGGGAACAAATGCCCCAAAAGGGCAAAGATTCCGGCAATGTATCCTGCATCCAGTCCGTCGATTCCCATAAGGCGGAAAATCCATCGGCCGAGAACCACTGCCACTGCACCTTTGAAAAAATCCCCCAGAAACGTAAACAATGCCGGAACTTTTCCGTATACGCGCAGCACGTTGGTCATTCCTGCATTGTGGCTGCCGTATTTTCGCACATCGTCGTGTGCGTAGATGCGGCTGACAACAACTGCAAAGCTGATACTTCCCAATAGATAGGCGAACAATGCAACCAAAACGATTGCAAGGATTGTAGATTCCATATCAGTGGTTACGCGATACCCCGCCTATGATGCATGCGCGGTATCGCTCCTCTCTTCCTTTTCTCTTCTGCATTCAAAAGCATTCTTTTACTATAGTAACATTTGCTTCATCCGAATGCAAGAACTACTTTTCCTTTTCTCTTGTCAGCATACGGATCGGGGTGTGGTCCAGTCCGAAGGTTTCCCGAATCTGATTTTCGAGGTAACGCTGATAGGAGAAGTGGAACAGGTCTGCCTTGTTGACAAAGCTCGCGAAGGTTGGCGGACAGGTGGAAACCTGTGTCATATAATAGATCTTGAGGCGCTTTCCCTTATCAGACGGCGGCTGAACACGCGCTGTTGCATACGCAAGCATTTCATTGAGCATGCCTGTGGTGATGCGGCGTCCGTTCTGCTCATGCACCTGATTGATGGTTTCAAAGAGCTTCGGGATGCGCTGACCGGTTTTTGCGGAGATGAAGATGATGGGGGCATAGGACATGAAGGAAAAGTCCACTTCCAGCTCCTTGAGGAACTCGTTCATGGTGCGGTCTGTCTTGTTCTCCACAGCATCCCATTTGTTGATTGCGATGACACAGCCCTTTCCCTGTTCGTGGGCATAGCCTGCGATCTTGGAATCCTGCTCGGAAAAGCCTTCCAGTGCATCGATCATGATTACACACACATCAGCACGGTCTACCGCCATATAGGAGCGCAGAACACTGTACTTCTCGATGTTTTCGTCCACCTTGCTCTTGCGGCGGATGCCCGCGGTATCGATCATCACATATTTTCCGTGCTGATTTTCCACGAGGGTATCGGTTGCATCGCGTGTGGTTCCGGCAATATTTGATACGATCACCTTTTCTTCTCCGGCAATCGCATTGACAAGGGAGGATTTTCCGGCATTCGGTCTGCCTACAACTGCCACCTTGATGGCACCCTCGTAGTCATCTTCCCCGTCTTCGAAGTTGAGATGCTCATAAACAGCATCCAGCAGATCGCCGGTACCATGACCGTGAACAGAGGATACCGCGATGGGATCTCCCAGACCAAGGTTATAAAATTCATAAAATTCCGGTGGAAGCTCACCGATGCTGTCCACTTTATTGACGCACAAAACAACCGGCTTCCGGCTTTTTAAGAGCATCGCTGCAACATCGGCATCGGTTGCGGTGATGCCGGTACGCATATCCACAACAAGGACGATGGCGTCCGCGCTCTCGATTGCGATTTGTGCCTGACGGCGCATCTGAGATAAAATAACATCGTCAGAATATGGCTCGATACCGCCGGTATCTGCCAGCATGATCTCCTTGCTTCTCCATTCACAGGGAGCATAAATACGGTCACGGGTCACACCGGGAGTATCCTCCACGATGGAAAGTCGCTGTCCGATCAATTTATTGAACAAGGTGGATTTTCCTACATTTGGTCGGCCCACGATTGCAACAACAGGTTTATGGGACATGATATACGCCTCCTTTTCTTTTTATTCTTCCCAGATTTTTGGGGAAAGTATCTTTTCGAGTAAATCAAATCCGTCGTTTTCTACGGTACACAACTTGATATTCAGTGTTTTTTCCACTTCTTCTCTTGTGACATCGTCAAGGAAGCGGTCCTGCTCATGGCGCAGCATACAGGACGGGATCAGAAGATCATCCCCAAGGTCAAGGTCCTTGAGCTGTGCAATGAGGTCCTGCCCTGTGACAAGCCCTGCCACAGTCACGGTTTCCCCGAAAAAGTGGTTCACGATTCGGATCACCTGCACCTCGACGGATGGATACTGCTCCATCACCTGCTGCCCAAACGAATGCAGAAACGGAAATGCAAGGGTCCCCGTCGCAAGGGTCACTTTTCTTTTCTCCGGATAGGGTCCTGCCTTCATGAGTGCACTGCGAAACTCCTGCTTGAGCAGGGCAATCAGCCCCACCCCGTTGTCGAGCTGGTCGAAATCCCCATAAAATTCCGGTTCGGGGATCGGGAGTCCTGCCAGCAGATAAAACTCATCGGAAGCATAAACAATGCGGCTCTCGTTCGTTTTTGCAAGCTCGTCGCCCCACCGCTCGGTGCTCTGTACCACCTGCTGCGCTTCCTTTTCGCTGAAGCAGCGCAGCGGATACAGTCCGTCGCGGTATTTGGTGAGCCCGACAGGAACCACCGCAATGCTTTGCAGATTGGGGCACAGGCGGGAGAGATCCCGGATGCTGCGTTCCAGTTCCTCTCCGTCGTTGAGTCCCGGACACAGAACAAGCTGGCTGTTGACGCGGATGCCTGCATCCGTCAGCATCTTGACGTAGCGCAGCTTCTCTCCGGCGGAGGGATTGCCCATCATCTCCACACGAAGCTCGGGGTTTGTGGTGTGGACCGAAATATTGATGGGGCTGATGTGCATTTTGATGATACGTTCGATATCTGTGTCCTTGAGATTTGTCAGTGTTGTGTAGTTTCCGAAGAGGAAGGACATACGGGTATCGTCATCCTTAAAATAAAGGGAGGAGCGCATCCCCTTTGGGGTTTGATCGACAAAGCAGAAGACGCACTTGTTGCGGCATCCCATCTGCTTATCCATCAGATACGTTTCAAACTCCAGTCCAAGATCTTCATATTCTCCCTTGCGGACCGATACCTCCCGCAGCTGCTTTGCATCGTTGCACAGCAGGAGCTGTAAATGCTCGTCCGTCATATAGAAGCGGTAATCCAAAACATCGACGATTGGATTTTTATTGATGCTGATTAAAATTTCTCCCGGCAGGACATGAGCTCTGTGCGCCGGGCTTCCTTCATTCACTCCTGTGATTTTAACGGACATGCTTTCCTCCTTCGGACAAGACGGATTCTTTCCAACAAAAAATAGAGGAAGATTTCTCCCCCTCTACTGCAAATTCTCTGTTATACGGTCAGATTACGCTTTTTTAATTACTTCTCTGCCTTTGTAGTAACCGCAGTTAGCGCAAACCTGGTGTGGTACCTTCAGTTCGCCGCACTGTGGGCAGGTGGAGAAAGCTGGGGTCTCCAATTTCCATACGCTGGAACGTCTTTTATCTCTGCGAGCTCTTGATACTTTTCTCTTTGGTACTGCCATGATTGAGCACTCCTTACAATATTATAATAAATCCTTAAATGGATTGTTGCGGCCGGGCTTCCATTCCGGTTCCTCACAGTCGCACGTCGTTTTGTTTAAATTTACGCCGCACATTGGGCAAAGACCCTTGCAGTCTTCCCGACACAGTACACAGATTGGTAGTTCCAGACTGATGTCGGCGGTGGCAAGCTCATCCATGTCTAACAGTCCGTCCTCAACAACAACATAATCGTCATCGTCCTGCTGATTCAGCTGACGGACCACGGTGTGGGTAAATTCCAGATGGCTGCTGCTCTGAATTGGTTCCAGGCAGCGCGCACAGGTTGTGGAGTATGCCACATCCGCTGTATAAGACAGTGTGACAATTCCCGCTCGATTCACCACACGTCCGCTGATCGCGACCGGGGTGCGAAACGGTTTTTCTCCCCACTGTTCCAAATCGGTCAGATCCAAACCATACTGGAATTCCAGCGGGTGATCTCCTGATTCAAACAGTTTTTTGAGGTCAAGCTGCATAATGACCTTCCTTTCAGTGCTGTGTGGCTTCTGCCGCAAATGGCCAGTTTTAATCTCTTCGCAGTCAGTGCCAGCGAATCTGTGGGCTTCGGACCCACGGGACGGGGGCTGCTTTCGGACAGAATATCCCCATCGCTGCGATTCATCACAGGTCAATTATAGTAGACCTTTCCCTCTTTGTCAACCGAAAATACAGCTTTTTCCCTTTTAAAACGCACTTTTTCCTTCCCAGACAATTTTTCCCCTGCGACCTGCTCTCCCTTTGGTATTGTTCGATACCAAAACCGCCTGCAAAGAAAAAGACAGACAGGGAAAACCCTGTCTGCCGCAGAAAAAACTTATTTTACAACGAACTGTTTGATGGAATCCGGCAGATCTTCTTCGTCGCTGGAAACGCTCAGAACAACTTCTGTTTCCTGTGGAGCAACCTTAGCAAGATGCAAAACCATATCAACCAAACCATCATAGTTTTTCTCTTTGCCGCCGATTTTGAAGGTACCGTCTACGAACATATGGGTGATGTCGTAGTTGCCTGCAAGGATACCGCTGAGGAATCCGCAGAATTTTTCAAATCCGCTGATGCCGTATTCTTCGGTATTCACAAGGCGAACAGAGGTAGCCAGATCGTACTGGAGCTGCATCCCTTTTTCAACAAATACAACATTGCCTTTGGAAGCCTCTGCTGCTGCGTTAGCCTGGCTAACGAGGGTTTTTGTTTTGCCGGCGCCTTTTGTACCAACGATAAGTTTGATCATAAAAATTTCCTCCCTTTTATGCGTTCCATTGTTTTGAAACACGGTATTGACTTAATGTAATTTTTCTTCCAAGGCTGCTCTTTGCTCCTCATAGCCGGGTTTTCCCAGCAGTGCGAACATATTGCACTTGTAGCTCTCCACGCCCGGCTGGTTGAATGGATTTACCCCCAGCAGATAGGCGGAAACAGCACATGCCTTTTCAAAGAAATAAATTATTTGACCCAGTTCCCACTCATTGATCTGCGGAACTTCAAGGACCAGGTTCGGTACACCGCCCTCGGTATGTGCAAGGATCGTTCCTTCCATTGCCTTGCGGTTCACAACAGACATGTTCTGGTTGGAAAGGAAGTTGAGTCCGTCAAAGTTTTCTTCGTCCTCGGGAATGAAGCGATCCCACTTCGGCTGCTGGATATCCACAACCGTTTCAAACAGGACGCGGGAGCCTTCCTGAATAAACTGCCCCATCGAATGAAGATCGGTGGAGAATATCACAGAAGCCGGGAACAAGCCCTTTGAGTCCTTTCCTTCGCTTTCGCCAAATAATTGTTTATACCACTCTGCCATCATGGCAAAAGAGGGTTCATAGCTTACCATCAGTTCGATGGCTTTTCCCTTGCGGTTGAGGATGTTGCGAAGCACGGCATAGCGGTAGCAGTCGTTCTTCTCAAGGTCGCACACGCTGCAGCGCTCTCTTGCGTCTGCTGCGCCCTCCATGAGCTTTTTGATGTCTGCACCGGATACTGCGATCGGGAGCAGTCCCACCGCTGTGAGAACGGAGTAGCGTCCTCCTACATCATCCGGGATCACAAAGGTTTCATACCCTTCCCGATCCGCAAGACTTTTTAGGGTGCCTCTTGCCTTGTCTGTGGTGCAGAAGATGCGCTCTTTTGCGCCCTCTTTCCCGTATTTTTTTATCAGCAGATCGCGGAATACCCGAAATGCCAAAGCCGGCTCTGTTGTTGTGCCTGATTTGGAGATCACATTGACAGAGAAATCCTTTCCTTCGCACAGACGGATGATCTCATTGAGATACGTCGGACTGATGCTGGAACCGGCAAAATAGATTTCCGGTGTTTCCTTTGGAAGCAGGTTATACATCGGAGAATACAGGAATTCGATCGCTGCACGCGCTCCCAGGTAGGAGCCGCCGATGCCGATGACAACAAGCACCTGAGAATTGCTCCGGATTTTTTCTGCCGCCTGCCGGATGCGCTCAAATTCTTCCCTGTCATAATTTTCCGGAAGATCAAGCCAGCCCAGATAGTCATTTCCGAGACCTGTTTTGTTGTGGATCATGGAATGGACCACCTGAACCTGCTCACGAAATGCCTGCAGCTCATGTTCCTTTACAAAGGGGCTTAGATATTTTGTATTGAGAGTAACTGCCATTTTTATCCCCCCACATTTGGTATAGTGCTATTTTACACGATTTCAGCACTCTTTGCAAGTTTTATCCGATAATTTTTCTTCTATTTATACATTTTGTCAGTTTTTATCCCCATTTGCCGAATCCCCATCCAAATTTCTTGCTTTTACCCCTCGCCCATCAATCCCCGGAACAGGAAGTAAAGACAGGCAGAAACATTCAATTTACCAACGCTCTGTGCCGCCTCGATTGGATAGGTGAGCACCTCCCTGCCGTCCGCGGAAAGGGTGACGGTACCCACAGTCTGCCCTTTTTCCACCGGTGCTCTGATCGGGGTGAGCTCCGGAAGGCTTTCCTCCATGATCTTTGCCTCCTCCTTTGTCACCACCACGCCCTGCGGCATGGCACAGCGCAGCGGAACGCTTTCCTCCACCCCGTGGATGACCTTCAGCGGCAAAAGCTGCGGTGCCTCAGGGTGATACATCGTATAATTGGAAAACCCGTGATCGAGAAGCTCCTTGGAACGCGCAAAACGTTCGTCTGTGGTGCTGCACCCAAGCACAACACTGCAAAGTGCCAGGTCGTCGCGCTTTGCCGTTGCGCACAGGCAGTATCCCGCCTGATCGGTCGTCCCTGTTTTGAGCCCTGTTGTCCCTTCATAGAACCGAACAAGTCGGTTTGTATTGACAAGCTCTGTCTTTCCCTGACGCAGACTGTCCATCCAAACGGTGCAGAACTGCGTCACCTGCGGATATTTTTGCAGCTCCATCGCCATTTTCGCAATGTCCCGTGCGCTTGTATGATGCCCCTCCTCGTCAAACCCGGTCGCGTTGCAGAAGTGCGTATTGGTAAGACCCATTTCTTCCGCTTTTTCGTTCATCATGGAGACAAAGCCTTCCTCCGTTCCCCCGATTTTTTCTGCAAAGACCACCATCGCATCATTGGCGCTCGCGATCGTCACCGCCTTGAGGAGCTCCTCAACCGTCATGGATTCCCCCTCTTTGAGCCAGATCTCAGAGCCGCCCATCCCCTTGGCATACTCCGAACAGGTGAGGGAATCGGTGAGCGCCAGCTTTCCCTCCTCCAATTTTTCCCCAATCAGGATCATCCCCATCAGTTTTGTCAAGGATGCCATCGGCAAAGGTTCGTCTGCATTCTTTTCCAAAAGGATGGTTCCTGTTGTCATTTCCAGTAAAATTTCTCCCTTTGCCCCGTTTGTTTTCTCCGTTTCCTCCGCAAAGGATGATACTCCGGCAGAAAACAGCAGCAGCACTGCCATCCCAAGGGAGAACATCGATCTCCAGCATTTTTTCATGCGTTTCCCTCCTTTTTAACGCTATTTTATGAGGGAGGGCAGAAAAAAAGACCGTGACAGTCCGCAGGAGAAGGTCGTTTGATCCTCCTTGCTCCGATGGTTTATGATATCCCTAAATCGACAGCAGATTGCAAAAAATACAAAACAGGGACTGCATCCTTCTGATGCAGTCCCTGTTTTGTATTTTCGCTATCTGTGCCATTTTGCAGAGAATTATTCCATAAACGGCTTTAGCTCCGCAATAAACTGCGCACACAGCGCTTCATCCTCGCTGTGCAGCACAACGGTGATCGGCTTTGATTTATCAAGGCTTGCAACGCCCATGATGGATTTTCCGTTGACGGTATAGCGATTCGAAGAAAGATCTACCTCAAAAGGGTATCTGCTCGCAAGCTCGACAAAATTACGGATTCCATTGATTGTGTTGATACGAATTTCTACGGTTTTCATTCTTTCTTTCCTTCCCTTCTCTGTGGCATTTTTCTATCGATATTGCCTATTTTTTTGTATCAATATTGCATATATTTACAATATATCTCAAGTATAGTTTTTCGTCAACTGACAGTTGTAAACCTAAGGCGAATTCATTATAATAGAATCAGAAGGCTTTTGCAATATTTCTGATGCTTTTTTAGCATTAGTACCAAGGCAATTTCCATTTTTTGCACTGTTCTTCGTACAGGTCGAAGTAGAGCGACCCGCTATTTTGGAACAGGGCAGAAATTTTCTTTTTATTTACCAATCAAAAACACGGAAAGGATTCTTTTATGCGCGCTGCTTTTTATACGTTAGGCTGCAAGGTGAATCAATATGAAACACAGATCATGGTGCAGCAGTTTTCCTCTTATGGGTACGACATTGTAGACCCCTCCGAAGAGGCGGATGTTTATGTTGTCAATTCCTGTACCGTCACCTCGACCGGTGACAAAAAGACCCGTCAGATCATCCACCGCCTGCATCGGCAGAATCCGGCTGCTGCCATCGCACTCACCGGATGCTATTCTCAGGCATTTCCTGAGGAAGTGGCAGCGATGGAGGAAGTCAGCGTTCTGACCGGTACGGGAAACAAAACCTCCGTTTTGGAACACGTCAACACCTACCTCAAAACAGGGCGGAAAATCGTGGACATCCCCGCTCACGACCGCCACGAATCGTTTGAGCCGATGAAGGCAGGCGGTTTTCTGGAGCGCACCCGCGCCTTCGTCAAGATCGAGGACGGATGCGAGCATTTCTGCTCCTACTGCATCATTCCGTATGCCCGCGGCTTTGTCCGCTCCAAAACGCTGGAGGACCTCAAGACCGAGCTTTATCAGCTGAGTCTTTCCGGCTTCCGTGAGGTTGTACTTGTGGGCATCGACCTTTCAAGCTACGGCAAGGACCTCGGACTGCGCCTTCTCGATGCGGTAATCACCGCGTGCACCACGGACGGCATCGAGCGCGTCCGCCTCGGCTCGCTCGAACCGGACATGCTCACCGACGAAGAATTGCAGACACTCGCTTCCCTGCCGAAGTTCTGTCCGCAGTTCCATCTTTCCATGCAGAGCGGCTGCGATGCAACGCTCAAGCGCATGAATCGCCATTATGACTCTGCGCTGTACCGCACCATGGTGGAAAAGATCCGCCATTATTTTGAAAATCCGTCCATCACCACCGACATCATGGTGGGATTCCCCGGAGAAACCGAAGAAGAATTTGAGCAGAGCCTTGCCTTCTCCAAGGAGATCGCCTTTGCCAAGGCACACATCTTTGCTTACTCCATCCGAGAGGGAACACGCGCTGCACGCATGGAAAATCAGCTGACCGCAGCAGAAAAAGAGCGCCGCAGCCACATCCTTTCTCAGGCGATGGATGAATCACGTCAGGCATTTCTCAAGGAGCAGATCGGGCGCACCGAGGAGGTCCTCTTTGAAACCGACCTTGTGGATGGCGGCTACATCGGATACACTAAAAACTACTCCCCCGTGTGGGTAAAGAGCGAGGAGCCGCTCTGCGGACAGCTCCTTTCGGTTGCCATCACGGACGCAAACGAAAAATACTGCATCGGGCAGCTTTCATAGAGGGTGGATCTTCTCCATCCTCCTGTTTTATTTTTCAATCAGATATAAAATTGCTTTTTTCGGCAATGTTCGGGAAAAGACAGCACAATTTCCTCTTTACTGCCAATCATTTCATGGTATACTATATCCATCGAATGTTCATAACTATTTCAGTCAATAGGAGTGTGAATCATGCCAGTTTACAGAATTTACGTTGAAAAGAAAGCACCATTTGCGGTAGAAGCAAACGGTGTCCTTTCTGACATCCGCGCCACCCTGGGCATCAAAAGTGTTGAATCCGTTCGGGTCATCAACCGATATGATGTTGAGGATATCTCCGTGGAAGACTTTGAGATGGCAAAGGGAAGCATTTTCTCCGAGCCTCAGGTAGACGATATCTACGATACCCTTCCCCAATTTACCTCATCAGACCATGTGTTTGCCGTACAGTTCCTGCCGGGGCAGTTCGACCAGAGAGCGGATTCTGCTGCTCAGTGCATCCAGCTTGCTGCTCAAAACGAGCGCCCGACCGTTGCTTCCGCAAAGGTGTACGTCATTTCCGGAAATCTGACGGAGCAGGAATTTGCAAAAGTGAAGGCAAACCTCATCAACCCCGTGGAATCCTGTGAAACTTCTCTTGAGCCGCTCACCACGCTGCACACTCCATATGATACCCCTGCTGATGTTGCAGTGCTCAACGACTTCACTTCTCTTGATACCGATGGGCTCAAACAGTTCATTGCGCAGTATGGTCTGGCGATGGACCTTGGTGACATTCAGTTCTGTCAGGAATATTTCCGTGACACAGAAAAACGTGCACCGACCATCACTGAGATCCGCATGATCGATACATACTGGTCGGACCACTGCCGCCACACCACCTTCTCCACCCACATCGAAAACATCAGCATCGACTGCGACTACATCAAAGACGCATACAACGAATACCTCCAGCTGCGTGAAAAGCTCTATGTCGGGCGCAACAAGCCGCTGTGCCTGATGGACCTTGCAACCATCGGTGCCAAAGCGCTCAAAGCAAACGGCAAGCTGACCGACCTCGACGAATCCGAGGAGATCAACGCCTGCTCCGTCAAAATCACCGTCGATGTGGACGGCGAGGATCAGGACTGGCTTCTGATGTTCAAAAACGAAACACACAACCACCCGACCGAGATCGAGCCGTTCGGCGGTGCTGCAACCTGCCTCGGCGGTGCGATCCGTGATCCGCTGTCCGGACGCAGCTATGTATATCAGGCAATGCGCGTGACCGGCGCTGCCGATCCGCTGACCCCGTTTGAGAAAACCATTCCGGGCAAGCTGCCTCAGAAGAAGATCGTAACCACTGCTGCTGCCGGATACAGCTCCTACGGCAACCAGATCGGCCTTGCAACCGGTCAGGTATGTGAAGTATACCACCCCGGCTACATGGCAAAACGCATGGAAGTGGGCGCTGTGATCGGTGCTGCTCCTGCAAATCAGGTCGTTCGTGAGCAGCCTTCTGCCGGTGATGTTGTCATCCTGCTGGGCGGCAAAACGGGACGCGACGGCTGCGGCGGTGCAACCGGTTCCTCCAAATCCCACACCGCAGAATCCCTGACCTCCTGCGGCGCTGAGGTGCAAAAGGGCAATGCACCGGAAGAGCGCAAGATCCAGCGCCTGTTCCGCAACGGCGAAGTGACCCGCATGATCAAGCGCTGCAATGACTTCGGTGCAGGCGGCGTTTCCGTAGCGATCGGCGAATTGGCGGACGGACTCAAAATCAACCTCGACCTTGTTCCGAAAAAATATGACGGACTCGACGGAACAGAGCTTGCAATCAGCGAATCGCAGGAGCGTATGGCTGTTGTTGTAGCATCCAAGGATGTGGACCGCTTCCTCGCGATGGCAGACAAGGAGAACCTGATGGCAACTCCGGTTGCTACCGTGACCGAGGAACCGCGCCTTGTGATGTTCTGGAGAGAAAAGAAGATCGTGGACCTTTCCCGCGCCTTCCTCAACTCCAACGGCGCACTCAAATTTACCGATGTTTCTGTTTCTGCTCCAAAGCAGAAAGCACCTCATGAGACAGCAAACAAGAGCATGAAGGAAAACTTCCTTGACCTCATGTCCTCCCTCAATGTATGCTCTCAGAAGGGTCTGATGGAGCGCTTTGACTGCACCATCGGTTCCGGCACGGTGCTGATGCCTTACGGCGGTAAAAACCAGCTCACCCCAAGTCAGGTGATGGCTGCAAAGGTTTCGCTCGAAAAGGGAAACACCAACACCTGCTCCCTCATGTCCTGGGGCTTTAACCCTGAGCTTTCCGCATACAGCCCATTCCACGGCGCAATGTGTGCAGTGATCGAATCTGTGGCAAAAATCATCGCAGCCGGCGGCAGCCGCAGCAAGTGCTGGCTCTCCTTCCAGGAATACTTTGAGAAGATCGGCACCGATCCGGAAAAATGGGGAAAACCATTCTCCGCTCTGCTCGGTGCGCTCAAGGCACAGCTGGAACTTGGTGTCGGTGCAATCGGTGGCAAAGACTCGATGTCCGGCAGCTTCGAGGAAATCCACGTTCCACCAACGCTCATTTCCTTTGCAGCCGCAGTAACAAAGCTGCAAAATATCGTTTCTGACGAATTTAAGGCTCCAAACCACAACGTTTACCTCCTCCTTCCGCAGTACGACCAAAACGGACTCCCTGTTTTTGAGAGCGTACGCAAGGTATTTGACGAAATGGAAAGCCTCACGGCACAGCATAAGCTCCTGTCTGCTTATACCCTCGGCATGGGCGGCATCGCAGAAGCTGTGTGCAAGATGGGCTTTGGAAACGGCATCGGCTTTGCCTTTGAGTATACACCGGATGAGGCGCTCTTCAGCCCGCTCTACGGCGGATTCCTCTTTGAAACAGCCGAACCAATCGAGACCGCTTCTCTTAAACTGGGGCACACCACAGCTTCTTACGCAATCGAAATCAACGGAGAAACCATTTCTCTCGATGATGTGCAGACTGCATGGGAAAGCAAGCTGGAGCCGGTATATCCGCGCTGCACCCCTACTCCGAAGATCATGATCCCTACCTTCAACTACGAATCAAAATCCATCCTGCACTCCACCAATAAGCTGGCACAGCCGACGGTTTTGATCCCGGTATTCCCAGGTACAAACTGCGAATATGATACGGCACGCGCCTTTGAGCGTGCCGGTGCAAAAGCAAATATCGTGGTGATCCGCAATGGGACAAGCGAGCAAATCAAAGAATCCGTTGCACAGATGAAGAAGATGATCGATGAAACAAACATCATCGCACTTCCGGGCGGATTCAGCGGCGGTGATGAACCGGATGGTTCTGCAAAATTCATCACCTCCTTCTTCCGCAACCCGACCATTTCCGAAGCAGTTGAGAACTTCCTCAATCACCGCGATGGTCTGATGTGCGGTATCTGCAACGGCTTCCAGGCTCTTGTAAAGCTGGGACTCGTTCCATACGGAGAGATCCACAAGCCAACCGCAGATTCTCCAACCCTGACTTACAACCTCATCAACCGCCATCAGTCGAGCCTTGTCCGCACCCGCATTGCATCCAACAAATCTCCATGGCTCATGCACACCAAGGTTGGAGAGGTTTACACCGTTGCCATCTCCCACGGCGAGGGACGCTTTGTCATCAGCGATGAACTCCTCCAGCAGCTTGCTGCAAACGGACAGATTGCAACACAGTATGTAGACGAATCCGGCAGCCCGACCCTCGACTACCGCTTTAATCCAAATGGCTCCACCGCTGCAATTGAGGGTATCACCTCCGCAGACGGCCGTGTATTCGGTAAGATGGGACACTCCGAGCGTTACGACGGCTCTTTGTATCTCAATGTAGACGGCAACAAAGATCTCAAGATGTTCCTTGGCGCTGTGGATTACTTCCGCGATTAAGCCTTTTATAATGCCTGCCGCACCGTAATGGGAGGGCAGGAGCCAAAAAACTCCGCTGCTGATGCAGCGGAGTTTTTTGCTGTCGTTGATATCTTTTGTTAGACTTCGAAATGAACGGCACCGCTCGGTATTTCTTCACAGTTTGGATGCTTCCATGTGCTATACACTTTGATTCCATGTTGTTACGGTAAACCCATCCAACCGTTCCCACTGCGCATCTTTCGCAATAGCTCACCTCGTTGAAAATCAGGAGAAAATGCTGCTGTATTGTATTTTCCTGCTTTTGTACAAAATTATTTTATTGTACGAAAAAAGCCCCAGCCCCCTGCATGGAAGGGACTGTGGGCTTTGTAAACAGAATTGGAAGGCCGCTATTTTTTGAACTGTGGACGTTTGAAGTTTGGATTCTCTGTAACGCTGGAAGCAGCAGTTCCTGCATTGACACGTTTTGCCATCACAACAAAGCGCTGGTCTGCACGCTTTCCATAAACACGGGTACAGGTGGAAAGGGTCAGGATCTGATCACTTGTGCTTACATTGACGTTGTAATTGTGGATGCTGCGTTTTTTCGCTTCATCGAGAATCGTCTTGTACTGTGCAGCAGAAGGGTATGCGGTGATGTAGTTAAAGGTATCTTCGGTATAGAATACAGCAAACACCTGCCATACATAGTCTTTTTCAGTAGTAGAGAAATAGATGAATGGTGTTTTCTGTGCAAAGCTCAGGGTGTGGAAGGATGGAAGCTGTCCAAACATTACGTCATTTGGATTTCCAACTCTCAATGGAGTGAAAACATTGGTCCAGTTATGACCATAGAGAATGTTGTTGGTAGCCAGACCTTTTTTGAAGTTGCACTCATAGTCTGCATAGATTACGCCGTTTTTGCTCTGATTTTTTCTATAGTCTCTTGCTACATAGTAGCTGTTATCTGTATGCTGTACAACAGGATAGTCAATATTGGTGTTCGGGATCTGAATCCAGCCGATGGTTTCGTTGTTGACTTTATCCTTATGTTCCTTCGCTTTTCCGGAGAGAGAGGTTGCAGAGGAGGTCAGCTTGTCCTTAGAATCCTCTTTTGCATTCTCTGTTTCCTTTGCTGGGTCTTTGGCAGGGTCCTTTGTTGGGTCCTTTGCTGGATCTTTGGCAGGATCTTTTGCTGGGTCCTTCGTTGGATCTTTCGCGGCAGAAGGATCAGCGCCTGGCTTGTTTTCCGTAGTTTCGCCTGGTTTTTGTTCTGAAGCATCTTCAGGTTTTTTATCAGATTCAGTTTTTGGATCTTCGCTCTCTGTATTCTCTGTATCAGAAGGTTCTTCGGACTCCTTATTGTCTTCCTCGGAATCGTCTTTTTCAGAATCGTTATCTGTGATGGAATCTTCTGTTTTTGGATCCTCTTTCTCTGCAACAGAAGGATCTTCATGATTCATCATTTTTACAATACCAAGTCCAACGCCTGCAACAACGAGCAGTGCTACCAGAATCGCTGCACCCGGATAGCGAGCAAAAAAACCTTTTTTGCTGTCAGACTTTGATGTTTTTTCTCCGATTTTTGTTTTCATGTTCCTGCACCTCGAAAATAAGTTTTGATCCAGCTCTACCTCACAATAAGTTCAAGGGGTATTGATTTGCTGTTTTAAAAATGAATTTCAACGATCCATCAAATTATACCATATATTTCTTAGAAATTTAAATAGAAAAAGGATAAAATGTTGTAAAAAATCGAAAGAAATTTATGGCAAAATTGCTGTAAGATTTGGCGGAAGACTTTCTTGACATAATTTACAAAAAAAGGTACTGCTTTTAAGGCAGTACCTTTGAAATCTGTTATATCAGATTATCTTTCTTCTTTCATTTTTGCAAAGCACTCGCTGCAGTATACAGGGCGGTCTTCACGTGGTTTGAAAGGAACTTTTGCTTCGCAGCCGCAGCCAGCGCAAACAGCAGTGTACATTTCTCTTTCAGATTTTTTACCAGCTTTGCGTGCATCTCTGCAAGCTTTGCATCTCTGTGGTTCATTCTGGAAGCCTTTTTCTGCATAGAACTCCTGTTCGCCAGCAGTGAATACAAATTCAGCTCCACATTCTTTGCATACCAATGTTTTGTCTTCGTACATGATCGTATACCTCGCTTAATGAATTTGCCCACAGACTAATTAAAACT
The DNA here is from genome assembly GCA_020024285.1 of Oscillospiraceae bacterium. Taxonomy (GTDB): domain Bacteria; phylum Bacillota; class Clostridia; order Oscillospirales; family Ruminococcaceae; genus Negativibacillus. The sequence goes on from JAHHTZ010000007.1 coordinate 99,589, forward strand.
GAGTCACAAACTGCTCTGCCAACGAGCCAAGGGCATATATACAGCAAAACCTTCATGGCTTCACTGACCGATGAAATAATAAGACGGGCACTTAGCCCTCTCTGAGCTTTCGTCTTATACGTTGCAGGGCATTGTCTACAGCTTTCACAGACAAATTCAGTTCTTCTGCCATTTCTTTATAAGAATGGCCGCTGAGGTACAATGATAAGGTTTCCTGTTCTAAATTAGACAAAAGGCTTCTTGCTTTTTCCATAAGAAGCTCTCGTTCTTCCTTCAAAGCTACAATGCGAAAAGGGTCTTTCTCTTCGTTCGCCACTCCGTCAGATTGTTCCAAGTCTTCTAAGAGCAAATAATTCTGCAATGCTTGATATTTATCACTTTTTCTCTTTTCCAGTTCCACAAGCATTTTATTTCGGATACAAATATTACAGTAAGTTCGAAAAGATGCATTTTGAGACACATCATAGCTTCTTATTGCATTGAGTAATCCAATCAAGCCTTCCTGAATCAGATCATCCCGATCAGACTGGGCGATCCCATATTCAGCGGCCTTAAAACGAATCCGTGGCATATACCGGCGAATCAATTCTGTGATAGAATCCGTATCTCCCTTGCAAGAAGCAGAGACTAACACTTCATCAGGCACAACAGATAAATCGTGTTCTTTTTCAGGCATAGGTTGCTCCTATTAAAAAAATACCACTGGGTTCATTATATCTCTTTCCAATATCTCTGTCAATCTTTTTTTCAACATTTGTAAAATTTCTTTGCACATTATACAAAAAAAGTGTGAAGAAACTGACACAAGAAAAAGCACTCCATATTATCTATGGAGTGCTTTTGGCTCCCCCTGTCTGGCTCGAACAGACGACCCTGCGGTTAACAGCCGCATGC
>JAHHTZ010000008.1 GCA_020024285.1 Oscillospiraceae bacterium
AGCGCCACCTTGCCAAGGTGGAGGTAGCGAGTTCGAGCCTCGTAACCCGCTCCATCAAAAACTCATTGCACTGATGCAATGAGTTTTTCTTTTGTATCCAAAACAATCAGGAGAATCACAGGTATTGCATAGAAAGGTAAAATATTATTATAATACATTTATGAAACCATTCCGGTTTTGAAGCATTTCCCATGAAAATTGTGTGAAATTTTCTATAATAAACACAGTACACACTTTCAAAGGGGAATGTATTGTAGTATAATAAAGAACGCGATCATAGCAAAGAAAGTGAGGTCTACCAAGGTGAGGCATAAAAGTACATTTCGCAGCTCACCGCGCCGGAGTCCGCAGACAATCGCCACGTTATCGATTCTGGCAGTTTCATTTGCTGTGGCACTGGGTGGTGCCTATTATTGGGATTCTGTTCAGCAGAAGGACGGCAATGAAATGATTTCGGTGCAGGAAGAAGAGAAAGAAAATATGGATGCACAAGATCCTCCTGCTCCCAAGGAAAAATCGGAAGAACCTGCGGCACAGCCCGAAGAGCAAACCCCGACCACGGTCGTTGCGGCGTGTGACTGGGTAGACAGTGCTTACTTTACAGATGCTGCATTTGTGGGAGATTCTCTGACGCAGGGCATCCAGCTTTATGAGATCATGGATACCAATGTTGTTGCAAATCGCGGGATCAATCTCAGCTCCGTGATGGACCCCGAAAAGATCCCGACAGCCAACGGTCCCAGCAGTGTTTTCAAGGAACTGGAGCGCATCCAGCCAAAGAAAATCTATATCCTGCTTGGGGCAAACGACATAAGCTGGAGAGATGAAACAAATTTTAAGAATGCCTATGGAAATCTTGTGGATGAGGTGAAAAAACAGCACCCGGATGCGCTTTTGTACCTTCAGTCCATGCTGCCTGTGACAGAGGAGTATTCCAACAAGGACAACGGCATCAGCAACGAAAAATTGACCCACTACAACGAACTGATTTTGCAGATCGCAGAGGAAAAGGGAGCCTACTATCTCGACGTGGCTTCCTGCCTTCGGGATGAAAGCGGCGCGCTGCCTTCCGATGTCAGCCCGGACGGGATGCATCTGAATGCTCCGACCTACCGCAAATGGTTCGACTATCTGAAAACTCATGTGGTGCAAGAAGCATAAGGAGGAACAATGATGAAACAGTTTGGTAAAGTGATGGCTTTGGCTTTGGGCCTTGTGATGATCCTGGGATTTTCCGGGTGCGGAAAATCGGAATACATCTCGTTTGATGATGTACACAACGACCTGATCGAAAATGTGGACTTTGGGGACAACATGGCTGAGATGAGCGACAAAGCACTGGAAAACTTCTACTTTGTTTACGATAAAGACATTCTCGAAGATTATGTGATCTACATGGATTCTTCCAATGCAACACCGAATGAGATCGCCCTGTTCCGCCTCAAAAAGGAAAGCGACGTCACCACAATGGAAACCATTGTGAAAAACCGCATCAACGATTTGAAGGTTGGATTTGTGGACTACAATCCGGACGAAATGTACAAGCTCGAAAATGCAGTTGTAAAAACAAAAGACAACTATGTGATGATGGTCATCAGCAACGACAACAAAAAAGCAGCCGAGATCATCAATAAATATCTCAAATAGCAGAGAAATCGGTTAAGAAAAAGCGGGATCGAAGTTTACTTCGATCCCGCTTTTTTGAGCAGATACAGGAGATTTTATCGATCCTGTTAGTCGTATTCCTTTGTATTGAGTGCAAAAATCAGGCTGTATGCTCCGCACAGGGCAGCGAGCACCCATTGCGACATGGGGAGCGTGGAAACCTTTTGCAGAGTAAAAAGCTGGCTGAGTCCAAGAAGGATGCCGCACAGCGCACCGGAAAATCCGAAAGCCGTGAGATACCGCACCCCTTTTACCGGGTTGATTTGGCGGATGATGCGCGCCTGCCCGAGAAGGAAGAGCGAGAAAAACAGCAAAGTCAAAAGCCACAGCACACGGTCAGAAAAATCGGCGATCTGCGGATATGCCATAAATTGCTGGGCGCAATAAACGATTGCCCAGACGGACGGCATCAGCAGGGCAGCCGTTCTGCGCACCGGCTTTCCTCCGGAATAGCCCATCGCAAAGGAAAAGAAGGTGGCAGACGCTGCAAGACCCAGGAAGAGAAAGAGCAGCCTTCCGAGAGCAGGCAGCAGGTGGGCGGTGAGATAGGAAAGCGGGTCCTGCCATTCCATCAAAAGCCGCAAAAAGCGCCAGAACGACATCGCGGACTGAAGCAGGACAGCAGCGCCCATCACAAGCGAGGCAGCCGATAAAACCGGCTTGTTTTTTGGCTCAAACGAAGCAGGGCGCATCCGAAACATGCCATAGCCGACCATGATGACCAGACACAACAGCAGCAGCGTATTGTACAAAGGGACGGTGAAGCTGTTGGAATCATAGAATCCGGTTGCAGGGTCGATGCCGCGGAACACCAGAAAAATACGCAAGGGCAGGCACACAGCCAAACCGATGATAAAGAAATATTTACTCCAGTTCATATTATACAACTCCTAATAATCAAGCGATATACAGCGTAAATTATAACACGGAACCCTCTCTTTGTATAGAGGAACTTCGCGCACAGCGACATATTTAAGGGACAGGCTGAATAAACTGAAACCATCAAGCAGGATGGGAGGAAGTTTTATGCGATTTTATGGGATCTGCATCTTGATGCTCACGGCGGTGCTGATCGTGCTGCCTTTGCTTACACAGGAAAATCAGCCGCAGGCGCTGCAAAACGAGGAGGTGTTTTCTGAGGAAAAACCCCTCGTCGCTTTGGTGAGCGACTGGGAACAGCAGCCGCTTGCACTTCCTAAAGTGGAGCAGGAGTTATCAAAGGTGCATGTTCGCAAAAAGCAGCTTCAAATAAAAAATGCTTCGACCGGGAAAAATGAGCGCATGGATTTGGAGGATTTTGTAAAGGGCGCCGTTTGCAGCGAGATGCCGGCAACCTTCCACATCGAGGCGCTCAAGGCGCAGGCGGTCAGCGCGCGGACATGGGCGTGTTATCAGCAGCAGTGGCAGGAAAAACATCCCGACCCCAAATTATCCGGTGCAGATTTTCAGTCCGACCCCGACAACTGGAAGGGTTATGTGACAAAAAAGCAGGCCAAGGAACGCTTTCAGGATCACTTTGAGGAATGGTGGGGGCTGATCGCTCAGGCAGCAGAGGAAACAAAGGGACAGATCATGTGCTGGGAGGATGAGCCGATCGCGGCGGCATACCATGCCATCAGTCCCGGACGCACGGAGGATGCATACAATGTATGGGGGAGAAGCATCCCATATCTAAAGCCGGTCCCAAGCCGCGGGGATCAGCTTGCACCGGGATATGAAGAAACAAAAACCGTATCGCAGCAGGAGATGAAAGAGCTTCTCAAGGGCTTCGGAGCAGTCCTCGGCGACGACCCTTCCACATGGATCAAGATCGAAAGCCGCTCTCCCGGCGGATTTGTTTTGAATATGACAGTAGGAGGTGCCGCGATAAGCGGGCTCAATTTTCGCGAAAAATGCGCCCTGCGCTCGAGCTGCTTTACCATCGATTACCGCAACGGGACGTTTTCCATCACCACACAGGGATATGGACATGGCGTGGGACTCAGCCAGTACGGGGCGGATTTTATGGCACGTCAGGGCAGCAGCTATCAGGAGATCCTCGAACATTACTACCCAGGCGCGAAACTCTGTCAAATGAATTGAAATTTTATGAAAACGAAAAATATAATTGACTTTTGCGTTTGATTTGATATAATGAAATCAGAACACATGAATAGATGTTCATATATAATAAAAATGACCCCTTCCGAATGAGGAAGGGGATTTTCAGAACAAATATATGAATAAATGCTCATATATAGAATGGAGGCATTATGGAAGAGGAAAAAAAATGTCCGTATACAGGGGACGAGGAAGTGTGCCTGGAGTGCCACCACCATTTGGCACTTGTCAATAAAATGCGCAATCAGATGCCAAGTCAGGACGAGCTGGAACGAACAGCAGAACTTTTTAAGGTTTTCGGCGATCCGACGAGGATGCAGATTTTGATGGCGCTGCTGTATCAGGAGATGTGTGTCTGCGATATCAGCGACCTTTTGGGAATGTCGCAATCTGCAATTTCGCATCAGCTGCGCCTGCTGCGCTCCAGCAGATTGGTCAAAAACCGACGCGAAGGAAAATCGATTTACTATTCGCTTGATGACAGCCATGTAGAAACCATCATCGCACAAGGCTTAGAGCATACACGACATGGAGAACGCAAGCAGTGATTTGGAGCAATCTTTTTTTGAAAGGGAGGATCAAGAATGAAAAATAAGAACGAATTGGATCAAATAAAGGAGCACCACAAGCACGGCGAAGAGGAGGATTGCGGCTGTGCATTGTGCCAGATGAAGCATCTGGGCGTGGACGAAGAAGATGAAACTTGCCACGAGCACGAGCATTGTCATCACGATCACGAGCACTGCCACCATGACCACGCGCATTCCCACGACGAAGAGGACGACTGCGGCTGTGCGCTGTGCCAGATGAAGCATTTGGGCGTGGAAGAGGAAGATGAAACCTGCCACGAGCATGAGCACTGCAACCATGACCATGAGCATTGCCACCATGACCACGAGCATTGCCATCACGACCACGCTCATTCCCACAACGAAGAGGAGGACTGCGGCTGTGCATTGTGCCAGATGAAGCATCTGGGCGTGGACGAGGAAGATGAAACCTGCCACGAGCATGAGCATTGCCATCACAATCACGAGCACTGCCACCATGACCATGAACACTGCCACCACGAGCACTGCCATCATGACCACGCACATTCCCACGACGAAGAGGACGACTGCGGCTGTGCACTGTGCCAGATGAAGCATCTGAGCGTGGAAGAGGAAGATGAAACTTGCCACGAGCATGAGCACTGCCATCACGACCACGAGCACTGCCACCATGACCACGCACATTCCCACGACGAAGAGGACGACTGCGGCTGTGCGCTGTGCCAGATGAAGCATCTGGGCGTGGACGAAGAAGATGAAACTTGCCACGAGCACGAGCACTGCCACCATGACCACGCACATTCCCACAACGAAGAGGAGGACTGCGGCTGTGCGCTGTGTGAGATGAAGCGTACCTCCGTTTCCCACCCGGAAGAACAGAAGAAAAAAGCAGCGAAATGGACCGAACAGAAGATCCTGGCGGTTCTTGCAGGAGCTTCTGCGGTTGTGATCGCCTTCGGGTTTCTTGGCATCCCTCAATGGCTCAAAGCGGCTTTGTATCTTGTTTTGATCCTCCTTTGGGGCGGTCCCCTGCTCAAGCGCGGGGTATCGAGCCTGCGCCGCATGAGCCTCGACGAAAATATGCTGATGAGCATTGCAGTGGTTGCCGCATTTGTGCTTGGAGAATATTTTGAAGCACTGATGGTGACGATCCTGTTTCGCATCGGGGAGTTTTTGGAAGAAAAAGCGGTCAAGAAAAGCCGCAAGGATATTGCACACGCGGTCAATATTCGTCCGCAGAAGGCCAATCGAATCAACAAACAGGGAGAAGTGCAGGAAATTGCATCGCGCTCCCTCAAAATCGGAGATACCATCCAAATCAAGGTGGGGGATCGTGTTCCGGTAGACTGCCGCATCCTCAAGGGAGAATCCACGATGGACCGCTCTGCCATCACCGGCGAATCCGTGGCGGTCGGCGTTCAGGAGGGCGATGTCCTGCTCTCCGGAGAGGTGAATCTGTCCGGCGTTCTGACCTGCCGCTGCGAGAGCACATTCGAAAATTCTACTGCGAGCCGCATCATCCAAATGGTGGAGGAATCCGTGGCTCAAAAGGGAAAAACAGAAAAGCTCATCACACGCTTTGCAAAATTCTATACCCCGATCGTGGTGGTGCTTGCTGTGATCACAGCCGTCCTTCCGCCGCTCCTCGGCTATGGCAGATTCTCCGACTGGACCATCCGCGCCCTTGTGTTCCTCGTTGCGTCCTGTCCGTGCGCCCTCGTGATCTCCGTCCCGCTGGCATTTTTCTCCGGGGTTGGAGCAATCTCCAAGCAGGGCGTCATCATCAAGGGAACAAAGTTCCTCGAGCCGCTGTCCAAGGTGGACTGCGTTGTCTTTGATAAAACAGGGACGCTTACCACCGGAGAGCTGACGGTTTCTGACGCAGAACCGCTGGACGAACGGTACGACTTTCGCGCGATTACTGCCCTTGCAGAGAGCTTCAGCAGCCATCCTGTGGCGCAGGCGATTTGCAGGGACTTTGGAAAAAGCAGCATCCCGCAGGAGGAAGTTTCAAACGCACAGGAGATGGCAGGCAAGGGTGTATCGCTTATCTGGCAGGGAAAACGCGTTCTGTGCGGCTCTGCCCGCCTGATGCAGGAGCATGGCATCGACCTTGGCAAAGCACCGCAGGCGAATGTCTATACCGCGGTGGACAATACCCTGATCGGCACAGTTACCCTGTCCGATATCCCGCGCAGCGACGCTGCCCAGACGCTTAAAACGCTCAAAGCACTCGGCGTGAAGAAGACAGTGATGCTCACAGGCGACGGCGCCGCTTCCTCCGAAGCGGTGAAGCAGCTTGTCGGAGCGGATGAGGTGCATTTTGGGCTGATGCCGCAGGACAAAGCACAGATCCTCGGAAAAATCAAACAGGAAGGAAGGACTGTCGCATTTGTGGGCGACGGGATCAACGATGCACCGGTCATCGCTGCCGCAGATGTCGGATTTGCAATGGGTCTTGGTACCGATGCTGCCATCGAATCGGCGGACGGTGTCCTGATGTCCAACAGTCTGTCTGCCCTTGCAAGGGTGATCAGCATTTCCCGCCGGACCCTGCGCGTTGTAAAGGGAAACATCCTGTTCATCCTCCTTTCCAAGTTTCTTGTTATGGCATTGGGCGTTGCAGGCTTTGCACCGATGTGGCTGGCAGTGTTTGCTGATGTGGGTGTCTCCATCGTCACCGTATTCACCAGCGTCCGTATTTTGAAAACAAACCAGCAGAGCGCATTATAAACAAAAAATACTGTGCAATTTGTGTATTTTTTTGTTTGTGTTCTGTAAAAAAATCCAGTATAATGGACGTAAGCAATCACTTATCTGAAAGGAAGATGGAAAAGATGAAAGCATTTGACGTAGTTAAAAATGAAGCATTGGACGTTGATTACGATGGCTTTGTTCAGATCATGGAATCCGGACGTCAGGTAGACGTATTCCTGCCGGAAGAGAAAACAGACTCGGACGGTTATCTTACATGGGATGTTGAGCATTGGAGCACCACTGCACCGGGCAAATTCATCCGCACCTATACACTCAAGGGCCGTGTGCTCAGAGATTACACCATGCACAATGCTTATGACCTGAAAACAGACTTCCATCCGGAACTTGCTGTTAAAATCGAAATCAGCTAATGATCGAATCATCAAACATAAAAGAGGAGCGATACCGCGTATCGCTCCTCTTTTTTTGGATTGCTGCTCTTGCAATCAGCTTTTTTGTCCTGTATGGATGGGGTGCGCCATCGTAGCAAGCGCCTGATCGGAGGTGGTGGGGTCGTTTGCGCTGTCCGAGAGGACGATCAGCTCACTGGAGGAATTTTCAAAGCGTTCTGCCAGTGCCGATGCCACCTCCGTCGTGGTGGCGCGCAGCGTGCGCAGGGAGAGGGTGTCCTCCTCGATGCGAAAATAGATCGAAACCCACAGGCGGCGCCCCGTGCGGGTGATGTCGTAGAATGCCGGCTGAAAACGGTGGCGCAGCAAAATAGCATCACACACGGATTTTACCTCATCGACAAGGCTCTCCTCCGGGGCAAAGAGAAAGACGTCGCAGATGGCGTGCCACAGCATCACAAGGGACGGGGGCAGCGTCAGCAGGATGATGACGACGGCAATCAGCTGGTCAAAATAAGGGGAGAGAAAGGCAAGCGGCGTGCGGTCGAGAAAGGTGGAAGCGAAAAACGCCGCCGCCATCCCGACGCTGTAGATGATGTCCTGCCGCCAGCCCAGCAGCTCCGCCTTGACCGTCGGGGAGGAGAGCGAGCGGTTGAGATAGCGCATCCAAAGATAGACAAGGGCGCTCGCCGCTCCAAGCACGAGCTGAAGGAGGGTGATCTGGATGCTGTCTACGGAGTTTCCCCCCGAAAGCGCAAGCTCGATGCTGCTTACAGAGAGGGTCACCGTCACGGAGAGCATCATGAAGCCCTTGATGATGACAAAGATGGATTCCACCTGCAAAAATCCATAGGGGCGTTTTTCGGAGATGGGCGTCTGAAACAGCGGTGTGAGGAACAGGGTGAGGATGATGATGACAAGCTCTGATGCATCGTAGGCGGCGTCCATGAGGACCGACTGCGAATGCGTATAGATGGCGCAGATGAGCTCCACCACGGCAAAGCCAAGCCCTGCGAGGAAGGAGATCCACAGGATATTTTTTTCGTTTTGTATGGTGTCTGTGCGAGCGGGCATATCGAGCCTTCTTTCTTTTGATCTCTCGAAAAAGGGGGAGATCCCCCGGTCGGGTGGGAAAATACAGCATGGCAGCATCCGCCGATTTTTTCCGGTCCTGCCGCGGGGCAGGAGCAAACAGGCTGTCATAGCCGCAGCGGATGCGGTTATTATAGCACAAAAACAGCCTGGAAAAAAGAACATCATGCCGAATAACGATAAAATAAGAGGAAGAAAAGCTATGACAGCGAGCGGCTTTGTGCTATCATAGGTGCAAAGCATCAAAATCGAAACGGAGGGAGCAGGATGTTCCTTTACACGAAACGCCTTGAGCTTCGCAGGATTCGGGAAGATGACTGGGAGAGTGTACAAAAAATCTGGGAGGATTTTGGACGGTCGGACTATGCGCAGTACGATAAACCGCACGGCACACAGAGCGACGAAGTCCGTGCAAGGATCGCGCGTTGGGCAAACGAAGCCCACAGCCACGAACATTACTTTTTTGCTGTCTGCCTTGAAGCGAACATGATCGGGTACGCTGCCTTCAATAAACGGGAGGATTCCTACGAGCTTGGCTACTGCTTTCACTCGGACTATTTCGGAAATGGCTACGCAAAGGAAAGCCTTCTTGCGCTCTTTGCGTATCTTCGCACACAGGGGGTCAGGAAAATCACCGCCGGAACTGCGCTTTTGAACCATCCCTCCGTGCGGCTCCTTCGTTCACTGGGATTTGAGCAGATCGGGGAGGAGGACGTATCGTTCTATCAGGATGCACAGGGGAACGACATCGTCTTTCGGGGTGGTGTGTTTGCATTGATGATCGAAGAAATGCAGAAATGATTTTTCCCGAAGAAGCACGAGGCAAATACAGAGAACATTCCAGCCGAGCCCAAGATAACAACAGGGAAAGAAAAAATCCATGCAAAGTTTTGCATGGATTTTTCTGTACAGCAAACAATTATTTGAGCCGAACCTCCACCACGGTATCGATCGGGTCGGGGAGGAGCGGGCTTGCCCCGAAGGACACGAACACGAGATCGCGGTAGTTGGAGGTGATCCATCCCTCGTCCACGCGCAGCTCGCTGCCGTCGCGCAGCAGGCGGATGGATTCCACCTGCTCGCGGCGGATGCCCGGCAAATAAACATAGCCGATCTGCGGCTCCATCACATGGTAATAGAGGCGCTTTCCGTCGCGGGAGGCGGTGATCCTGCCGTATTCGGGCTTATCCAGCTCGGCGCAGCCGCAGCCGATGAGGGAAGCGCGGTTGCGGCTCATCCATCTGCCGACTTCGTGCAGGATGGCGCAGGATTCCTCCGGAATCTTTCCCCTTGCGTCCGGTCCCACATTGAGGATCATGTTTCCGCCCTTGCTGACGCATTCCACCAGCTTTTTGATGATCATGTCTGCCGGCTTATAGTTGTGGTCGGCGGCGCAGTAGCCCCAGTTGCCGTTCATGGTGACGCAGGCTTCCCACACGGCGCGTTCCCCGGTTTCGCCGAAGATGCCCTTAGGCGGGATGAGCTGCTCGGGGCTGACAAAGTCGCCGCAGTAGTCGGTCGGATGCGCCGTCACAAGCGAGCCGAGTCCTTCTCCGCTGACCTCCAGACGGTTGTTGAGGATGATGTCCGGCTGATAGGTGCGCACCATTTCCACAAGCTCCTGTGCGCGCCAGGTGTCGCAGGTCATGTTGTCGTAGGAAAAATCGAACCACATGATGTCGAGCTTTCCGTAGTTGGTGCACAGCTCCTTGATCTGCCCGTGCATATATTTGAGGTAGCGGTCGAAGCAGCGGTTTTCGTTGCTGTATTTGGGATCGAGGCGCATCGGGTGGATCTTGTCGCCGTAGTGGGGGTAATCGGGGTGATGCCAGTCGAGCAGGGAATAGTACAGCCCCACGCGGATGCCCTCTGCGCGGAACGCTTCGAGAAATTCCGCAACAAAATCGCGTCCGCAGCAGACCTTGGAGGAAAAGTCGGTGTATTTTGTATCGAACAGGCAGTAGCCGTCGTGGTGCTTTGCGGTGAGCACCGCGTACTGCATCCCGGCTTCCTTTGCTGATTTTGCCCAGGTTCGCATGTCGCAGCTGTCGGGCTGGAATTCGTACTTGAGCGGCTCATAGTCTTCCAGCGGGATCTGTTCGATGGAGCGCACCCACTCTCCGCGTGCAGGAATGGCATACAGCCCCCAGTGGATAAACATGCCAAAACGGGCATTGGTAAACCATTGAACCCGTTTGTTGTAGATGTTGCGGTCAAACATCAAATCAAACCTTTCCGAATAAAGTTGTGTCAGCTTGATTATACAATAGAAGTGATCGCCAAAAAAGATGTTTTTGTGAAAAATTTTTTACCCTATAAAAAAATGCAGGATGGAGCCGCAAAACAGAAAAGGAAAAGGAAGGATTTCCTGCAAAACGAAAAAAATTGTCATATTATCACAAATAGAGCAAGATTTTACTTTCATTTTACAGAGGAATGTGCTACAATGAAAGAGCTTGTACAGGCGGATTTTTCCGTTTCTGATGGGAGAGCAAGAGAAGATCCGACCGGGATATACCGACCTGTGTTTGTATAAAATAGCGTAAATTTATGCTTTGGAGGTATTATCATGTATAACTTGGACCATTGCATTTTTGTAACGAACAACGACCGCGTGATGGAAAAATTCGGGGAAAGCGCAGGGGAAGTGCGCCTTCTTGAGGATTACCGCGACGTTCTTGTTGCAGCGCGCGACCTCATCTATGCCGGGCACAAGCTGCTCACCCATCCGCAGGCCTCAAGCCTCAAGCCCAATCAGACCCCGTACCGCACCGTTTTGCTGTATGGAGAAACGGGAGAGCTCGACAGCGAGGCGGTCATGCTGATCGAACAAGCTATCGAAAACTTCGACAAATGGCAGGAGATCCGCCAGACCCCGCAATACGATCCCAAAATTGCCAACGACTACAAAACCATCGATCTTTCCATGATCGAAAATATTATTCCAAAATTATAAGGACCAGTACGATATGTTTATTGATATTCCCGAATGCGCCCCACGCACTTTTTTTAAGAACCTCAAGCGAAAAGACTACATCGAAAAAGCATCCCAGATCATCCGCAGCGAAGGCACACAGGCGGTGAGCATCCGCCGCATGGCAAAGGAGCTTGACTGCTCCACCACGGCGATGTACCGCCATTTTCAAAACCTCGACGAGCTGCTGTTTTATGCACATCTGAGCGACCTCAACACCTATATCGCAAATCTCGAGGAAAAGGTGCCCACATGGAACTCAATGTGGGATGTTCACTTTGGCATCTGGGAGCTTTACTCGGACCAGGCGTTTCGAAAGCCGGAGGCGTTTGAGCTGATTTTTTACCGCAATCTCAACAAGGATCTCGGCTCTGCTTTGGAGGAATATTACGAGATGTTCCCGGAAACCATCGTCAATGTCACCCCGCTCATCAAGGAGATGCTGCAAATTCCGGGCTATTATGAGCGCGATTATCATATCCTGATGCACCTTGTGGAGCACGGCTTGATCACGCCGGAGAATGCGAAAAAAATCAATCACATTGAGTGCAATCTCTTCCTCGGGTATTTCAAATACGTTCAGGATACCGGGATTTCTGAAGAAGATGTGCCGAACCTTGTGGCGCAGTTTATGGCAGAGGTCAAGGAGATCATCTCCCTGTACCAGCTTTCGGATATGCAAAGCGCCGCAAACGGACTTCTTTAAACCGAAACACACGACCACCATACGCCTTGTGCATGGTGGCTGTTTTTTTATACTTTTTACAATATCACGAAGCCTTAGCGCTTCCGGCAGGACTTCCTGATCCAAAACCGAACGCAAATTTTCGGATGGATCAGGGGGTCTTTTTTTCTGTTTTCACTTTTTTGTTTTCAAAATCAAGGGGCAGGGAGGAAAAAAATTCGGAATAAAAATCGCTTGGAGCGATTATTTTTTTGCAGAGCGGCTAAAATCATGTGAAAAAAATATGAACAAAAAGCAAGGAAAAAATTAACTATTATCACTTAACAATTTTTCGTCAATGAAAATTGGGCGCCGATCTTTGTTATTTTTATTTGACAAGTTGGCGAATTTTACTGATACAAAGTATCAATTTACAATAAAAATAATAAGTTATCGCTAAAACTATTGAAAATTGCCGTGATAACATTTATAATCAAGCCAAAGATTAATCTTGTTCGTCAAATGTCTGAAAAATATTGTTAAGGTGGAAGGAGTGCGTTTTATGAGTAACAATGTACAGAACCAACCAAAACAATGGAACTCACGGTTTGGTTATATCATGGTAGCTGCCGGAGCAGCCATCGGTTTGGGAAACATCTGGAAATTCCCGTACTTGGCTTACCGCGGAGGCGGCGGCATTTTCCTGCTGGTCTATATTTTGATTATTGCTGTAATGGCACACCCGATGGTTGAAATGGAAACCGCAATCGGCAGACACGGTAAATCCGATACCGTTTCCGTTTACGAGAAGATCAACAAAAAATGGGGCTTTGTTGGTTGGATGGCAAATATTTGTACGCTGATGATCAATATGTTCTACGTCGTAGTCGGCGGCTGGGTGCTCAAATATGCGGCTCAGTTTATCGTCAGCGGCGATTTTGGAAACGATACCGCGATGTTCTACAACAACTACATCGCACAGCCGGTCGAGCCAATCATTTGGACCTTTATCCTGATGGCATTCTGCTCGTTCCTGCTGCTCTTCGGAATCACCGAGATCGTAGAAAAGGTTACAAAGGTCATCATGCCTGCACTGTTTATCATGCTGATCGTCTGCGGCGTTTACGCCTGCTTCAGCACAGAGGGCGCAATCGAAGGTCTGAAATACTACCTGCTGCCCGAACCAAAGAATTTCTCGATCAAAGTATTCGCGGACGCTGCAACTCAGGTTCTGTTCTCCGTTGGTATCGGCTGGGGTATCTTTACCACCCTCGGTGCCAATGTTCCGGACAAAAACAACCTTAAAAGCGATGCGATCCTCGTTTCGATCTGCGATACCATGGCTGCGATCCTTGCAGGCTTCGTTGTCATCCCGTCCGCTTACGGCGCCGGCGTTGACCTGCAGGCGGGTCCAAGACTGCTGTTTGAAGTAATGGCCGGCATCTTCTCCAGAGTACCGGGCGGACGCTTCATCGGTGCATTCTTCTTTATCGCCGTTGCATTTGCTGTAATCTCCTCGCTGTTCACCTTCTTTGAAATCTCCATGAAGACCTTTGAAGTGAAGCTGAACATGGGACGCAAAAAAGCAGTTGCTGTTGTTTCGCTCATCATCTTCATCGGAAGCATCCTCGTGTCCCTCAACTTCGGCGTGATGAAGAGTCTGGTGCTTCCATGGCCTCACATGTCCGGCATTCAGTGGTATGGTCTGTTTGACTGGTTCGATTGCTTTACCGCATACGTTCTTCTGCCTGCCGGCTGTCTGTTTACCTGCATGTTCGTTGCAAAGGTTTGGAAATTCGATGCCTATGAAAAAGAGCTTACTGCAAACGGCCGTGACGGCAAGCTGAAGCCTTACGACAAATTCCTGGTTAAGTATGTCGTTCCTGCTTTCATGCTCATCATCATTTTGAATGTATTCGGCGTGATCCAATAAAAAATATTATTTGAGGGCAACATCCGGATTTTTCAGACAGTACACACGATTCGATCAAAAGAGCTGCCCTGCGGGCAGCTCTTTTTTCTATGATGCAGTTAAAAAAGCCTCATATCTCCGCAGGATGCACAAAAGCGCGGCGGAATTTCCGGGGTGAAACTATAAAAACTGCTTAAACCATGCGATATTATGTGAACAAAGCAACCAAAGTTTAATAATTTGATAAAATGCAGGTTGAATATCGCGATAACATATGATATATTGAACATAAAGGTTAACGCGATAATCTTCACGCCCAAACCCCGAAAAATATGTCATTTATACGGAGATACGTTCAACCTACGAAAAGGAGGTACACATTCATGAAGTTGGAATTAGGTAAAATCTTCATCAAGGATATCCAGTTTGGTGACAAAACATATGTCGAGAAAGGTGTTCTCTATGTAAACAAGGCAGAGGTAGAGGCTCTTGTACTGGAAGATGACAAACTTGCAGCGTGTCATCTTGAGATTGCAAGACCCGGCGAATCTGTTCGAATCACTCCGGTAAAAGACGTCATCGAACCACGCGTAAAGGTTTCCGGCGGCGGCGAAATCTTCCCCGGCGTGATCGGCAAGGTAAGCCCGACCGTCGGCAGCGGCAGGACCCATGCGCTCGAAGGCTGCTGCGTTGTTACAGTTGGTAAGATCGTAGGCTTCCAAGAAGGCGTGATCGATATGAGCGGTCCGGCTGCAAAATACTGCCCCTTCTCCAAAACCTGCAACCTCTGCGTTGTGATGGAGCCAAACGGCGAGCTGGAAACACACGTTTATGAAAAAGCTGCAAGAATGGCAGGACTGAAGGTTGCGACCTATCTCGGTCAGGCTGCAAAAGAGCTGGAGCCCGACGAGATCCAGACCTTCGAAACAAAACCTGTATTCGAGCAGGCTGCCATGTACCCGAATCTTCCAAAAGTAGGTTATATCCACATGCTTCAGTCCCAGGGTCTGCTGCATGATACTTATTACTACGGCGTGGATGCAAAACAGCTGGTTCCAACCATCATGTATCCAACCGAAATCATGGATGGCGCGATCGTATCCGGCAACTGCGTTGCTCCCTGTGACAAGGTAACCACCTTCCACCATCTGCACAATCCGGTAATTGAAGACTGCTTCAAGCATCACGGAAAGGATATCAACTTTATGGGCGTTATCCTGACCAATGAGAACGTGTTCCTCGCAGACAAAGAGCGTCACTCCGATATGGTTGCAAAGCTCTGCCAGTGGATGCAGCTGGACGGCGTGCTCATCACCGAGGAAGGCTACGGCAACCCGGATACCGACCTGATGATGAACTGCCACAAGGTAGAGCTTGCAGGCACAAAGGTTGTTCTCATCACCGATGAGTTCCCAGGCAAAGACGGAAAATCCCAGTCCCTGGCTGATACCTGCAAAGAGGCAGATGCACTTTCCTCCTGCGGACAGGGCAATGCGACCCTCCAGTTCCCTGCAATGGATCATGTGATCGGTACACAGGATTACATCGAGATGCAGATCGGCGGCTGGGCAGGATGCGTAAATTCGGACGGCAGCTTTGAAGCAGAGCTGCAGATCATCATTGCATCCACCATCGCAAATGGTTATAACCATCTTGCTGCAAGAGGTTACTAATTCAGGAAGGAGATATCATTATGGCTAAATTTAGAGTAGTACATTATATGAATCAGTTCTTCGCTGGTTTGGGCGGTGAAGACAAAGCGGATCTTCGTCCTGAAATTCGAGAATCCGTGGTAGGTCCCGGCATGGCTTTGAAGGAAGCACTCGGAGAAAACTATGAAATCGTTGCAACCGTGATCTGCGGCGACAACTATTTCGGCGAAAACCTCGAAGAAGCAACCGACACCATTCTCAAAATGGTGGAAAAATATAAACCGGACGTATTCGTAGCAGGTCCTGCATTCAACGCAGGTCGTTACGGTGTAGCTTGCGGAACCATCTGTAAAGCAGTGGAAGAACGCCTCGGCGTTCCAACCGTTACCGGTATGTACGTAGAGAATCCGGGCGTTGATATGTTCCGCAAGGACGTTATTATCGTAGAAACCGGAAACTCCGCTGCAAAAATGGGCACAGCAATGCCAAAGCTCAGCGCACTTGTTAAGAAGATGGCAAACAAGGAAGAAATCCTTGGTCCAAAAGAGGAAGGCTATCTCGAGCGCGGCATACGCGTAAACTACTTCGCAGAAAAACGCGGCTCTGAGCGTGCGGTTGAGATGCTCGTGAAAAAACTCAAAGGCGAAGCATTTGAAACCGATCTTCCGATGCCGGTATTCGACCGTGTTGATCCTGCCGAACCAATCAAAGATATCAAAAAAGCTAAAATCGCTGTGGTTACCTCCGGAGGTATCGTTCCGCAGGGCAACCCGGATCACATCGAATCCTCCAACGCAACCAAATGGGGCAAATACGACATCACCGGAATGGATCGCCTTTCCCCTGAGAAATTTACCACCATCCACGGCGGTTATGACAGACAGTTTGCAATGCAGAATCCAAACGTGGTAGTACCTCTGGATGCACTTCGCCAGCTGGAAAAAGAGGGCGAATTCGGTGAGCTGGTGAACTACTTCTGCGCTACCACTGGTACCGGTACTGCAACCGCATCGGCTGCAAAATTCGGCTCTGAAATCGGTAAAATGCTCCTCGACGAACACGTTGACGGCGTAATCCTGGTATCGACCTGAGGTACCTGCACACGTTGCGGCGCAACGATGGTAAAAGGTATTGAAAAATACGGTATCCCGGTTGTACATATGGCAACCGTTGTTCCGATCTCTCTGACGATCGGTGCAAACAGAATCATCCCAGGCGTTGGTATCCCATATCCAATCGGTGATCCAACTCAGGGCGAGGCAGACAGCTACAAGATCCGTGTTAAAATGGTGAAGAAGGCTTTGCAGGCTCTTCAGACCCCAGTTACAGAACAAACCGTTTTCTAATCTAATACATCCCGAACAAAACAAAGAGAATCCGCCGCAGTGCTGCATAGCACTGCGGCGGATTCTCTGCCGTGCGGCAGTCCTCCGAGGATTTGGGGGGAAAGGAATGAGCAGAAAATTGCAGTTTCCTTCCTTTTTAAATGTAGTTCATACGAAGCACAGCACAGCACGGCACGGCATGGACAGCACCAACAGCACAGACCGAACAGAGCGGGAAACAAAAGTTTCCTTCCTTTTAAATAGAGAAAAAGGAAGAGGATAAAAATAGTCACAATTCTTACCGAAAACCGGCAAAAAATCAGTAATTTTTCTTTTTCTACTTTTTCTTTACGAATATGACAAAATATGCTATACTGTTGTATGCAAGATGAGTATGCGTCGATCCGATTCAGCCTGTGCTTTAGAAGGATGAACGAGGGACCTTTCCGCATGGAAAGGTCCATTCAGCTGCTGATTTCGACAATCAGGAAGAAAAAGGGAGGAACGTCTGATTTTTGCATCCTGTGTGACGATGCAGATACCTGCATCCGGTCACTTATCTTTACTGATGAAGAAGGGAGTATCTTATGAAAAAAGCAATGAAACAATCCACCATGGTCATCATCCTGAACATTGTATCGGTCATTCTTCTGGTGGGCGTTGCAGCTTGTTTCTTCTTTTCAAGAGCTTACAACGGCCGTATTGACACTGCAAATCAGGAACGCTTTGATCTGACCTACAATGCCAACCGTTTTGTAGACGGCTCGGCAACCCTGACAAATGAAGTCCGTGCGTATGCCGCCACCGCAGATCGTGTCCATTATGACAACTACTGGGACGAAATCAACAATCAGAAAAACCGCGACATCGGTGTGGAGAATATGCGCAAAATCGGCATCACCGAGGAAGAAGAAGCAATGATCTCCAGCATGTCCAATATTTCCAACCAGCTTGTACCGCTGGAAGAGCGGTCGATGGCTCTCACAGAGGAAGGAAATATAGAAGAAGCCATCCACAGTGTCTATGATGATCAGTATGAATCTGCAATCAGAGAGATCCGCAAGCTCCAAAATAACTTCCTTCAGACGCTCGATACCCGTACCGCCAGTGAGATCCAGCGTTTGCAGACCATTTGCACCCTCTTCAGCAATCTGGTTGCTATCTTTATCTGTGCGCTGATCGTGCTTCAGTTCGTTCAGACCCGCCTTGTCAAGAAAAAGCTCCTCAAACCGATGATTCGCATTCAGAAGGAAATGATGGAAATTTCCAAGGGCAACATCTCCTCCGAATTTGAATTAAAAGAGGACAGCTCCGAGATCGGAATGCTCATTGGCTCCATCCACCAGACCAAGGAGGAGCTCAAACGCTACATCGGGGATATTTCCGAGCAGCTTTCTGAAATGGCACAGGGCAACATGACCCTCACACAGAAGATCGAATACATCGGCGATTTTAAACCGATCCAGAAATCGATGGAGATCATCCTTGACTCCATGAACACCACCCTCACCGAAATCGACACGACCGCATCCCTCGTCGACAACCATGCAGATCAGGTTTCTTCCGGTGCACAGGCTCTGGCACAGGGCGCAACGGAGCAGGCAGGCACCATTCAGGAGCTTTCCTCCACCATCAATCTCCTGACAGAGCAGATGCATGATATTGCAGATAATGCGAAGGTGACAAGAGAATCCACCGAAGAAGCTGCCAATACACTCAATATGAGCAACAGCAAGATGACAGAGATGCAGGAGGCAATGAAAGAAATTTCCACCTCCTCCGAAGAAATCGGAAAAATCATCAAAACCATCGAGGACATTGCGTTCCAGACCAATATCCTTGCGCTCAACGCCGCAGTGGAAGCTGCCCGTGCCGGTACAGCCGGAAAAGGCTTTGCCGTTGTTGCGGATGAGGTGCGCAGCCTTGCAAACCGAAGCCAGGAGGCATCCAAGAGCACCGCAGCCCTCATCGAGCGTTCTGCTCAGGCAGTAACAAAGGGCGAATTGCTCGTAGAAGAAACCGCGAAGGCACTCAGCGTCCTTGTGGAGCAGACCAAGTCCTCCACCGAGCACGTCGATGCCATCGCAGCACAGTCCGAGGAACAGGCAAATTCTCTCAATCAGGTAAACATCGGTGTCGAGCAGATTTCCAGCGTGGTTCAGACAAACTCTGCAACCTCCGAGGAAAGTGCTGCCTCTGCATCGGAGCTTTCCTCCTACTCCAACCAGCTCAAACGTCTGGTGAATACGTTCCATCTTCGTTCCAACAGCGTCGATCTGCTCCAGTAGACGCCGCTTTTCTCAAAAACCCCCTGATGCAATATGCATCAGGGGGTTTTGCATTGCGAAAAAAGGCAATCAAAACAATAGGCTAAAATGTGCAGGAAATCGGGGTACTTCGCCCAAATTTTCTATAATATGACAAAATCGAGAAAAGACACTGGATGGATTTGGAAGAATCGTTGACTTTTTCCTTTGGCACTGGTATAACTAACAAATAGAACGTATTGCAGTGCATCTTTAATGTAGACTGAAATGGTATTGATTCGCTGCAAGAAGGAAAGGATGGGAAGCGAAAGCATGAGATCATTTATTGCCTACTTGGTTGCGTTTTCTATGACGGCATCCATAGCAGCGCAAGCACTGACACCTGTGGTATCCGCCGCAGAACCTCCATCGTCCCAAACGGCTGTGGAGCAAAACGGGGAAACCGACCCTGCAAAGCAGGAAAACACCGAAGCATCCTCCAAAGAGGAACCAAAGGACCCTGCACCGCAGGAAAATCCACAAAACGACAAACAGGAACAAGCTCAGCCAAACGGTGAGGCATCCGCACCGGACAGCCAAAATCCCGATGCGCAGGGCAACCCGGCACAGCCCGGCACCCCTTCTGAGGGCGGCACCCCGGATGCACAGCCCGGTACCCCTTCTGAGGGCACTGCTCCGAATGCACAGCCCGGCACCCCGGCTGAAGGCACTGCTCCGGATACACAGTCCGGCACCCCTTCTGAAGGCACCGCTCCGAATGCACAGCCCGGTACTCCTGCCGAGGGTGAAGCGGCACAGCCTGGCACCCCGATGATCCCGCTGACCCCCGCAGCCAAAATCCAGGAGCAGACCGCGGTGCTCCCAACGGTAAACGGCGGCGCAGCAGTATCGATCCATGCTGCCGCACCGATCGCGAAGGACGTTTCCTTCACCGTTTCGGTTTCGGGCGAGAAGGAGGACTCCAAGCAAGTCACCCTCAAGGGAAACGCGGATGATTCGATGGTGCAGGCAAGGTTTCGGGACCTTCCCGACGGCAGCTATGAGGTGACGGTATCCGCACCCGGATTTGCCACCTACACCCAGTCTGTCACCGTACAGAGCGGCATGCTCAGTGAGCTGACCCTCTATACCGCAGAGCTGCGCGGCTACAGCGAAGCTGCAGCACATCCCGGCGTTCTTCGCCTCGGTGACACAAACGGCGACGGGAAAGTGAGCAAACAGGACGTCGATACGATGCTCGAAGCCATGAAGAACGGCTCGGTCGGCGTCTGCGACCTCAACGGCGACGGGGAAGTGAACCTCATCGACCTTGAGTATCTCGCATCCAGCCTCACCGACCGCGGCGAGCAGAAAAAAGACATTCACTCCACCGTGCGCTCCCTGGCGATACAGGAGGCAGTAAAAGCCGAAGCACAGGCAAACGTGAGCGGCAACCTCGACGAGCTCCTCAACGGAAGCAAGGTATCCCTTGCGCCATCCAATGGGGACGTGAGCGACAGCAACCCGATCCGCGTCGATTTTCACTTTGCAGGCTCCACCAAGGAGGAGCTGCCGAAATTGGATGGGATGCTCGTGGAATCCCCAAATGAAAAGGGCATCGCAGCAGGCTCTGTCCTTGTCACCTACGTTGACGAAAACGGGCAGGAGCAGACGATGGAGCTTGCGATCCGCGACGAATCCGCAAGAATGATGACGATGAGCCTTGGTGGTTCCGTCACCCGCCTGAGTGATGGCAGCTTGCAGGTCAACTTCGGCAATCAGATCGCAGTGAAGAAGATCACTCTCACGATCACAGACACACAGAGCAATAACTTAGCTGAAATTTCCAAAGTGGAATTTGTAAACGGGATGGAAAATCGCATTCCTGCCCCGGAGATGGACATCCCGCAGGGACTGTCTGCAAAGGCAGGCGACAAACGCCTGACCCTCAGCTGGAATCCATCCACCAACGTGACCGCATACGAGCTGGAAATCACAGGTCCTGCAAAGAACGGCAGCGACAACGAAGTCATGACCCTTCGCACCACTGCGACCCAGATCCAGATCAGCTCCATCAACAACAAAAAGCTCATCAACAATCGGGAATATACCATCAAGATCCAGTCCCTCAACGGCAGCTGGAAGAGCGGATGGAGCGACCCGATCACCGCAGTACCGAAGGTGAGCGGCAAGCCGGAGAAGCCGGACAACGTGGAGGCAGTGGGCGGCTATCGCTCCATTGAGGTGAGCTGGAAAAACATGGACGATACCGACAGCTACACCGTACTGTATCAGCCCGCGGACGGCAGCGAGCCATACAAGCAGGCAGTTACAAAGCTCGAACGCAACCGCTATAAAATCGAAGGTCTGACGGACAACACCGAATACCGCGTTGTGGTATACGGCACCAACGACCTCGGCGACGGTCCGCAGAGCACACCGGCACTTGCCACCACAAGAAGCCTTGTGGATGCATGGATGCCTTCTTACCGACTCATCAATACACCAAACGGAAAAGGTCAGCTGACAGCACACATCAAAAATGCTCAGAAGCTGCGCGGCTCCAGTGCGAAAATGATGGGCAGCACTCTGGACAAGGAGGACTCCGACACCGCACTCGGTGTATTGGACAGCGACCAGAGCTCCTACTACTATGTTGCAGACTGGGATGACGGTGTTCACTACGGCAACGGCGGCAGCGAGGTCAAGACAGACCGCGGTATCCGCGTGACCTTCGATCAGGAATTCGAGTTTGGCGCAATCGCATTTGCCGAACCGGAAAACGGCGCCATCAATCAGGTGCGCGTCAACTATCTGGACAAATCGAGCGGCGAAATGAAGCCGATCAAAAACATCCGCCTCAGCGTCAAGATGGACAAAAACAACCGCAGACACTTCTATGCTGCGTTTGATGAGAAAATCGTGACCGATCAGCTTCAGCTGTGCACCGCAACCGGAAACACAAACAGCATCAAGATCGCGGAGCTTCGCTTCTATGGCTACGACAGCCTCTACAGCGACATCATGAACCTCTATGAGGATGTATACCACACCGAGCTCAAGCCGGAAGTGGACGAAGCGAAAATCAACGAGCTGCAAACCCGACTCAATACTCCGGAGCAGGCAAGCGGCGAATGCCACCCGGAACAGGAGATCCTCCAGCGTGAAATCGATACTGCGCGCAAGATTCTCGGCAGCCAGAACCTCAACCGCGTCATCGATGTAAAACCTTCCCTCAGCGCGACAGCGAAGGGACGCAGCGACAGTAAGCTCGGCTTCACCGGGCTCAACGACTGGCAGCCGCTGGGCGTAACGGTTGGGGCAGGCGAGAGCTTCACCGTCTATGTCGGTCATCCGAACAAGCGTGTGGGCGACCGCACCGACCTCAAAATCGTATTCACCCAGTACAATGCAGAATCCGGCAAATTCATGCAGGAAACAAATTACCTCAAAATCGGTGAAAACGTGATGACCGCTCCTGCCATCGTCAGCAAGGACTTTGAGCGCGGCGGCTCGGTTTACATCCGCTACACCGGCAGCAATCAAAACGATCAGTACGGGGTGCGTGTCGACGGCGGCACGAAGATCCCAATGCTCGACCTGTATCAGGTGACCGATGAGGCAGAGCGCCTCAAACGCACCAAGGAATACGTGGAAGAGCTGGAAGCCTACGTTGCAAACCTCTCTGCACAGCATGACCTCCTGCATCAGGGCAGCGAGAACGCAAACATCAACAAACCGTACAAAGAGGAGGAATGCATCCTCGGTGCCACCGAGCTGCTCACCGACCGCATGCTCTTCTCCGTTTCTGCAAAACGGATGCTCGCAGGACTCGGCGGCGGCAGCGCGGACGACAAGGCAAGAAAGCTCAACGATTCCATGCAGGCGATGGACGACATGATGGTGCTCTTCTACCAGCATAAGGGTCTTACCGACGGTGCTTCGAACGCCATCGATCAGACTCCGTCCCAGCACCTCAACATCCGCTATATGCGTATGTTTGCAGGCGCATTCATGTATGCATCCGGCAACCACATCGGCATCGGCTGGGGCTCTGTTCCCGGAATGGCAGGCGGTGTTCCCGTCAAAGCGGACGCTAAGGGCAAATATCAGTCCGGCAATCTGTTCGGCTGGGGCATCGGCCACGAGATCGGTCACGACATCAACCAAGGCAGCTATGTCATCGCCGAAGTGACCAACAACTACTTTGCACAGCTTGCCAACTACAAGAACGGTCCAGCCCGCTTCACCTATGACAAGGTGTACGACAAGGTGACCTCCAATACCGTGGGCAGGGACGAAAACCTCTTCACCCAGCTTGCAATGTTCTGGCAGCTGCGCCTTGCATACGACAACTACTATCCATACAAAACATTCGATACAGAACGCGAAGTATTCGATAATCTCTTCTTTGCCCGCGTGGATACCTTCTCAAGAACGCCTTCCCGCGCAACCGAGGGATTGGCTGATCCGAAACCGCTCAAGCTCACCGGCGATGCAGAGCAGAACTTCATCCGTCTGAGCTCTGCTGCGGCACAGAAGGACCTGAGCGAATTCTTCACCCGCTGGGGCTGGATTCCAACCGAGGAAACAAAAGCCTTCATCGGTCAGTGGCCAAAGGAAACACGCGCCATCTTCTACGGCAACGATGCCGTACAGTCCTACCGCATCGAAAACCCGAACGGAGCGACCTTTGAAAATAAAATCGTCCTCCATGCATCCGAGGTCACCCTCACACAGGGCAACGATGCAAACGGTCTTGAACAGAATCAGGTGAAGCTCGATATTCGCCCATCCTCTGCTGATTCCATGCTCTTTGGCTATGAAATCAGCCGCACCACCATTTCCGGCGGTGCAGAGCACACCGAGGCAGTCGGCTTTGTACCGGCATCCTCCGACGGCAGCGCATCCTTTACGGATACGGTGACCACCATCAACAACCGCACCTTTACCTACCAGATCACACCGATCGACCAGTACCTTGTCAGAGCAAATTCCGCTCAGATGAAGCAGATCAAGATCGCGCACGACGGCAGCCACGACAAGAGCGGCTGGACTTTGAGCACCAACATGGTTTCCGATCAGGATACCGCAGAAAACCACGATGACGAGAACCCGGATTCCGGCATGGATCAAAATGCAGGAAACGGCGGGAAGAAGTCTGCAATCGGACTTGCTGCTGACAACCGACTCGACACCACCTACAACGGAACTGCGGCAGGCGGCGATGCTCAGATCGAAGTGCAGTTTAACCGTCCGCTCAATGTGACAGGCTTTAAGCTCAGCACCGCACAGAGCGGTCTGACCGTGGAGGCAGAGCTTCTCGAAAACGGGAAATGGACCGCAGTTTCCCTCAGCGCATCTAATGCAGGGAACAACGAGGTCGTATACTTTACGAACGACGAAGGCTGGATTCGCACCGGCAATTCGACCGCGCTGCGCCTGACCTTCAAGGGCGCACAGAGCGTGAGCCTCAGTGAGCTGAGTGTGCTCGGTCCGACCGGCGACAACGTAGAGCATATGAGGGACGGCATCGGCATCCTCAAGGCAGACTACGTCTACGACAAGGAGCTTTACAGCACAAGCGGACAGAAGGACGGCTTCATCCCGAAGGATTCCGTCGTATTTATGGGGACATACAAGGGCAACCCCGCTTACAACGCCGTGATCCTCTACGATGAAAACGGAAAGATCGTGGGTGCAAACGGAACCTCCGAACAGATCATCCTTGCTCCCGTACCGGACAAGGGCGACCTGGGCACCACCTCCGACGGACGCTGGGTATACTGGATCGCGAAGGATGCCCCAAGACCGAAGCGCGTGCGCGCAGAGCTTTACCGCGTTGACGATGCCCTCACAAACAAAGGACAGCGCCATGTCAGCGATACCGAATGGGCAGAGGTTCCGGGAACACTTCCGGAACTCACCATCGCTTCCGACTCTCAAAACTAATGCCCGAACCGATTGCAAAAGGAGAGAACCATGAAGAAACAAATCAAAAGCTTGATCGTTGCCGCGGTGATGGCATTCGTCCTGCCCTTGCAGGCGTTTGCCGTGTCCACGGATGCAGCGGCGAGCTTTCAGGAGAATGGCAATCAGGCAAACGTGTCTGTTACGCTCCAGCATCCCGATGCCGGAGCGGGCGTGACCGCTCTTGAGATGACATTCCATCTCGAAGCGATGGCAGGCTCTTTGAATCAGGCACAGCTGAGCTTCGATTTTAACGAATCACTCCCCGGAACGGTCAAGGAACACCGCTTCAATCCACAGGACAACACCCTCAAGGTGTATGTTGCAGGTGCCGAGGACGGCATCTTCCGCAATGACACCGTGAACCTTGGCACCATCAGGCTCGAAAGCAGCAGCGGCGAGCGCATTCAGCTCAAGGTCGTGACCGGAACCACCGCACCCGATGCACAGCTGAGCGACGACCTCAAGCTGCTCACCGGAGGGACCACGATGCGCTCGATGGCGATGGAGGAAAGCTCGGCTCTCCTCAACGCCGAGGGCAGCAGCCAGACCCCCGACCGTCCGTCCCGTCCATCCCGTCCGAACGACCGCGACGACGATGACGATGATGACGACGACCTCCGCCCATCCAGACCGAGCCGCCCCAATAAGCCATCGAAAAACGACAAGCCGCAGGATATAGAGGAAGCTGTAAAGCCAACGACCCCACCTCCTGCGTCCCAGCAGCCAAGCGCCCCGACAAACAGCGCAAATGCAGCAGGCAGCTCTGCCGCTTTTGCAGACAATGTGTACAGCGAAGCACAGCTCAAAGATGAATTTGCAAAGGGCGATGTTGTGGAGCTTGATGTGACACAGCGCACAAAGCTCAGTGACAAAGCGTTTGAAATGCTCAAAGAGAAGAAGGGTTCGCTCCTCAAGCTCGTGGGCAGGGACTACACCTGGATCTTTGATTCCAAGGAAATCAAAAATCCTTCCGTTGCAGGCGGGATCTTTGACAGCGCAGTATCCTTCACCGTCAGCGCGGAGCTTGACGCAGCCATCCAAACATTTGCAGGGGATGTGCCGTATCTCGTCTTTGAAACCGCATACAGCGGCGAGCTTCCGGGCAAGACAGTCCTCCGGCTCCAGCTCGACAAGGATACCTATGCAGGCAAGACCCTCTACGTCTACCATCAGCCGCAGCCGGGAGAGCCGACCGAGATCGCACAGGTGACGGCAGACGAAAACGGCATTGTCGAGATTTCGATGGAGCATTGCTCCGTATACTTCCTCACCACGGAACAGATCAAAGCCGGGGAAGAGGATTCCAAAGAAACAGCACAGCCAATCGAACCGTCCGAGCCGGCGCAGACCCCTGCGCAGGAGGAGGGCGTTTCGATGGGGCTTGTCCTCACCATCGTGGCAGCTATTCTGATCATTGCCGCAGGTGCCGGAATCTACTTCTATCGAAACAAGAAAGCATAATCAAAAAAGGCATTTTGCGTGGCGCGCAAAATGCCTTTTTTTATGAAAAATATCGCAGGATCGGGAAAAGGATATTGAAAATTAAAAAAATAATCAGTATAATGAGAAAAAATGCTCGAAGGGAGCACAGCCCGCAAAGGCTTCAGATGACGCAGAAAAAGGAGAGATATTATGATAAAAACGAACCTGTTTGACAGTACCCCCGTTCACAAGATCGTGGATTCGGCAGGATGCTTTTCGGTGCTCGAATACGAAAAGGACATTTCTGTCACACCCGGCAGCGCAGTGACTGCCTATTATTCCTCCCAGATGAATATTCGCAAAAGACAGGTCGTTGCAAACCTCGACGGAAACGGCGTCGTTCTTCAGTCGGGAGCTATGCAGATGATGATCGGTGCCGTGCGCACTGCAACCAATGTCAAGGGCGCAACCGACCTGATGAAAAAATTTGTGGGCAGCAAGGTGACCGGAGAAAGCGCCATCAAGCCGCGCTATGACGGCAAGGGTCTGCTTGTTTTGGAGCCTACCTACCGCTATATCCTGTTCCAGAACCTTGCGGACTGGAAGGGCAGCCTCGTCATCGAGGACGGACTGTTCCTCGCCTGTGACGACAGCGTCGATATGAAGGTAGCATCAAGAAAGAGCATTTCTTCCGCAGTTTTGGGCGGAGAGGGACTGTTCAACACCTCCCTGAGCGGTTCGGGCATTGTCGTATTGGAAAGCCCCGTCCCCGCAGAGGAGCTGATCGTGGTGGAGCTCGACCAGGACATGATCCGCATCGACGGCAACATGGCGATTGCATGGTCGAGCACCCTCGAATTCACGGTAGAAAAAGCAACCAGCACCCTCATCGGCTCGGCAGCATCGGGCGAGGGCTTTGTGAATGTTTACCGCGGGACCGGACGCATTTTGATTGCACCGGTTGCTCAAAACAGACCCGTCCCAACCCCGTAATATCAAAAAGCCCCCGACCTTCGGTCGGGGGCTTTGCTATGCTATCGTGTGACAACGGGCTTGCCTTCCTCATCGAGCAGCGGCGTAAAGCCGGATGCATTGCCGTCGCGGTGAAAGAGATAATTTACCCCGGTCTGTGTATCCACCCAGATTTCTGTGACCGTGACCATCCCCTGGCTGTAAACCTTTTCAAAGCGGTTCATAGAATCGATCCTCCCTTTTTTTCATGATTATAGCATACGCAATCGGAAAAGACAATAGCGCTTGTTTTTATCCATAAAACTGCAAATTTAAAACATTTTCACCATGATTTTCGGAGGATTCGACTAAAAATATAGAAGTATTGCACGATAATTAAATTGACAACCATCAAACAATGTGTTACATTGGAGAAGGCAATCAAACTTGATTCAAGGAAAGGTGATTACAATGAAAGCATACGAAAGATTACTCCGCTATGTCACGATCAAAACACCTTGCGACGAAGGCTGCGACGCTACCCCAAGCTCAAAGGCTCAGTTCGAGCTGGCAAAGGTGCTGTACGACGAGCTTAAAGCACTGGGCGTAGAGGACGTTACCCTCACCGATCACTGCTTTGTTTACGCAAAGATCCCTGCAACGAAGGGACTCGAAAACAAGACGAAGATCGGCTTCATCGCGCATATGGACACCGTTCCGGAATTTTGTGAAAACGAGATCCGCCCCGTGATCACAGAAAACTATAACGGCGAGGATCTCCCGCTTGGAACGAGCGGTCGTGTCCTGCGCGTGAAGGATTTCCCGCATCTGCCCTCCCTCAAGGGAAGGACGCTCATCACCTCCGATGGCACCACCATCCTCGGCGTGGACGACAAAGCAGGAATTTCTGAAATCATGACGATGGTTGAGCGCCTCAAAGAGGAAAACATCGCGCACGGTCCGCTGCGGATCGCCTTCACACCGGACGAAGAGAAGGGCACCGGCGCAAACTCCTTCGATATCGACTTCTTCGATGCCGATTATGCATACACCCTCGACGGCGACACGGAGGGCGAGATCCAGTATCAGAACTTCAACGCCTGCGAAGCCATCTTTGAAGTAAACGGCGTCAATGTTCATCCGGGCTCGGCTAAGGATGTGATGATCAACGCCGTTCTCGTAGCCTGCGAAATCAACAATATGCTCCCCGGCTGCGAAACACCAAGACATACTTCCGAATACGAGGGCTTCTATCATCTTTTGAGCATCCATGGCGACGAAGGCTTTGCAAAATCGGAATATATCATCCGCGACCACGACGAACATTCCTTTGCGGCAAGAAAAGCCACCCTGCGCCACATCGAAAAAATTATGAACGAAACATGGGGCGAGGGGACGGTAAAGCTCACCATCAACGACGAATACCGCAACATGGAGTGCATCGTGGAACAGTGCATGCAGCTGATTGAGAATGCAAAAGAGGCTGCAAAGGAAGTCGGCATCGAGCCGCTCGTTTGCCCGATCCGCGGCGGTACGGACGGCTGCAAGCTCTCCTTCCGCGGTCTGCCCTGCCCGAACCTCGGCGTAGGCGGTCATGGCTACCACGGTCCATACGAGCACGCTACCGCAGAGGGTATGGACAAAGCAACCGACATGACCGTTGCTCTTGTTAAGATCTTCGCAAAATAATCGACCCAATCAAAGCACAAAAGGCAGTCAGGGAATCTGACTGCCTTTTGTTATCTCCTCTTTTTTGGGGAAGGATCGAAACACAGCGCGAAAAATTCAGGATACCAAATATTTCTCCCAAAAAATTTACCGATAGAAAAAAGATTCGGATTCGTTTTCGCACAAAGTGGGAAAAATCAAACAGGATGCCGTGCGTTTTATCAAAGCACGGATTGTATCAATACTTCCTTTTATGAGAAATTATTCTATTTGCATTCCTTGAGCACTTCAAGCAGGAAGTCCCAAACGCGCTTTACCGAGTCGAGATCCATCGACTCATCCGGGGTATGAACATCTCTCAGGTCCGGCCCGATGGAGATGCAGTCGAGGTTTTCGACCTTCTGTGTGAACATTCCGCACTCCAGTCCCGCATGGATGGCTTCGATGACAGGCTCTTTGCCGTACTGCTTTTTGAATACGGAGATCATCAGGTCCTTGAGCGGAGATTCTGCCTTGTATTCCCAGCCCGGATAGTAGCCGTCAAAGGTGGTCGTGCCGCCGAAGGAAGCTGCCGTACCTGCAACCTTGTCCGCAAGGAAGTAGATCCTGCTGTCCACGGCACTTCGGATGCCGGCGGTGAGGCGCAGGGAGCCTTCCTCTGTTTTGAGGACACCGAGGTTCAGGGAGGATTCTACGAGTCCGGGAATCTCCATGCTCATGGCGTAGATGCCCTGTGGGTAGATGAGCAGGATGCTGTAAACGCGGAAGGTGGTGTCTTTGTCGAAGGCGCGGACCTCCTGCTTGCCCTGAGGCTGTGCCGTGATCTCAACGGCTGGGTCGGTCACCTTGCATTCGTGCGCCACCGTGCTGTGGATGCGCTCGATGATGGAAAGAACCTTCTTTGCCTGTGCACCGCAGGGAACCACGATGGTTGCAGCGCATTCCTTGGTGATGACGTTGTCCGCGTTGCCGCCGTTGATCGTTACGATACGGAAGGACACTTCCTTTGCAAGCTCGTACAAAACGCGTCCCATCAGAATATTGGCGTTAAGACGCTCTTTGTTGATCTCGCCGCCGGAATGTCCGCCCTGAAGTCCGCTGACCTTCAGCTCGAACACCTCGCCGGACCGCGTTTCGTAGGAGAGCGGGAGGGAGCTTTGCGCGGTGATGCCGCCTGCGCAGCTTACGGTGAAGATGCCCTCCTCCTCGGAGTCGAGGTTGATGAGCTTTCTTGATTTGAGCATGGAAATATCGATTGCCTCTGCACCGAAGAGGCCCGTTTCTTCATCGGTTGTAAAGATGCATTCGAGCCGTGGATGCTCAATGTCGCTGCTGTCCAGCAGAGCCATCTCCATTGCGACGGCGATGCCGTTGTCTGCGCCGAGTGTGGTGCCGTCTGCTGTGAGGATCGATCCGTTGAGCTTGAGCCGGAGCGGGTCCTTTGTGAAGTCGTGGTTTGATTCCTTCACTTTTTCGCACACCATGTCCATATGACCCTGAAGCATGATCGGTTCTGCGTTTTCATATCCTTTGGTAGCTTCTTTGATGATGATAACATTGTTGGATGCATCCTGAATCACCTCGAGCTTGCGCTGCTTTGCAAATGCTACAAGGTGGTCGCTGAGTGCCTTTTCGTTTTTGGAGCCGTGCGGGATCTCGCAGATTTCTTCAAAAAATCCAAGCACGTTTTTCGGTTCGATCTGATCTAAAATTCTCATGGTAAGAGCACCTCCGTCAATGATTTGAATGAGCTGGGAACTATTATTTTACAATAAGAAATAATGAATAAAAAAGGCAAAAAATCCCCAATCTCATTACAGATATTATTTTAACACAAATGTGCAAAAAGTTCAACGAATTTTGTAATACATAAAATATTTTCAATTTTTACCAGGAATATTCCGGGAGTTTTTGGGATATAATACAAAATATCCGAGGTTTCTTGTTGACTTACTGACAGCGATATGTTATGTTTGTATAGGGGTATCCCGGAAGCAGAAATATTGCATAAAAAAATTTGTGCGAATTATGGGGAGGTACTTATGTCTACTACAAAGAAAAAACTCTCGTTTCCGTCGGCAATCACGGTGCTGTTTATCGTATTGATTTTGGCAGCATTGCTGACCTACATGGTCCCGGCGGGCAAATACGCAAAAATGATCTATGATGCAGATGCAAACGTATTTGAGATCACATCACCATCCGGTGAAGTTACCACCATGCCGCCGACGCAGGAAACGCTGGACACCCTGGGTGTGACCGGCAGCCTTGACAAATTCCTCGACGGAAGCCTGCACAAGCCGGTTGCCATCCCTGGAAGCTACGAGCGGGTTGCACAGCAGCCGCAGGGCTTCTTTGAAACCATCAAATCACCTGTTTCCGGTATCTATGAAACCATCGACATCATCCTGTTTGTCTTTATCCTCGGCGGCATCATCGGTGTGCTCAACCACATGGGCGCATTCAGCGCCGGCATCGGTGCCCTGTCGAAGATCACAAAGGGCAAGGAGTTTATCCTCATCATCTTCATCACCACCCTGATCGCCGCAGGCGGCACCACATTCGGGCTTGCGGAGGAAACCATCGCACTCTACCCGATCATGGTTCCTGTATTCCTCGCAGCAGGGTATGATGCGATCACCTGTATCGCGTCGATCTACCTCGGCTCGTGCATCGGTACCATGTTCTCCACCATCAACCCGTTCTCCATCGGGGTTGCGTCCAACGCTGCCGGCATCAGCATGGCAAACGGGATGGGCTTTCGAACCGTCGGCTTGATCGGTGCCACTGCCCTCACGATCATCTATATCCTTATTTATGCGAAAAAGGTAAAAGCAGATCCGAGCAAATCCCTCTGCTATGACCAGCTGCAGGAACATCAGAAAAAATACGGCATCGCAGGGGAAGCTCCGAAATTTACAGGCAGAATGAAGCTGTCGCTCATGATCTTCGGTCTTACCTTCGCCGTTCTTGTCTGGGGTCTTGTTTCCCAGCACTGGTGGTTCGACTCCATGACTGCGCTTTTCCTCGGATGCAGCATCCTTCTCGCATTCGTCACCGGCATCCCGGAAAAAGATTATGTTGACCAGTTTATCGCAGGTGCAGGCGACCTCATGGGTGTTGCCCTCGTTGTAGGCGTTGCCCGTGCGGTGAATATCCTGCTCGAAAACGGTCTGGTATCCGATACCATCCTCAACTTCTTCTCCAATTCCATCGCAGGCATCAATCCGGTGCTCTTCATCGTTTTGATGATGCTGGTGTTTATCGTTCTGGGCTTCTTCATCAACTCCTCCTCCGGTCTTGCCACCCTGTCCATCCCAATCATGGCACCGCTGGCAACCGCAGTCGGTGTCAACAGAGAGGTCATCATCTCCGCCTATGTATTCGGTCAGGGTCTGATTTCCTTCATCACCCCAACCGGCTTGATTTTGGCAACTCTTGCAATGGTCGATATTTCCTTTGACAAATGGCTCAAATTCGTTATGCCGATCATGGGCATCATCGCTGGATTCAGCGGAATCCTCTTAGTTGTACAGGTTTTGGTATAACGCACTCAAAAACCTCTGCCGCACAGCGATGCGGCAGAGGTTTTTTGTATTGACTTGCTTTTTTTCAATGATATAATAGGAACATAAACAGAAAACTGCGGGATTTTCTGCCGTATTGTTGTAACAAATGCTTAAAAGCAGCGGCAGCAGACCCCGCAAAAAATCTTGCAGGGGAAGGAAGTTTTTAACAATGAAATCAGTGAAAGAACGCCTGAGCGCGCTGCGCGCTGCGATGGCACAGGCAAACTGTGATGCATATATCATGCCGACGAGCGACCCGCACGCCAGCGAATATGTTCCGGCGCATTTTACGACATGGGAATATTTTTCCGGATTTTACTGCGAAAATGCAAACCTTGTTGTGACAGCAGACGAAGCTGCCATGTGGGTGGATGGAAGATTCTTCGGTGCAGCGGACACCGCCTTGCAGGGCACCGGCATCGAGAGCATGCACATGGGCGTGAAGGGCGTGCCGACGGTGGACGCGTGGCTCAAGGAGCATCTGGGCAAGGGGAAGGTGCTGGGCTGCTGCGCGCAGACCATGCCGCTGAGTCAGTCACGCAAGCTCGAAAAGACCTGCGAATCGGTGGGCGCATCCTTGCAGGATCTTCCGCAGATCATCGACGACGTGTGGGGAGAGGATCGCCCCGCGCTGCCTGCAACGCCTGTTTGGACGCTTGACGTCAAATATTCCGGCAGAACAGCCAAGGAAAAGCTCGCCATCCTGCGCGGGAAGCTGGCGGAGAAAACATGCACCGCTATGGTCATCACACGCCTTGACAGCATCGCATGGCTCCTCAACCTGCGCGCATCCGACGTGGAAGATACTCCGTATGCGCTCGCGTTCTGCTATGTGGACGAAGAACACGCAGTCCTCTTTCTCGACGAAAGCCGTGTGCCCCAGTCGGTGAAGGAGGAGCTGGGACGTGCAAAGGTGGAGCTTCGCGCTTATGAAGCAATGCCCTCCTACCTTGCAGCAGTACAGAAGGATGAAACCGTCCTCATCGATGCCGAGAGCCTCAACGCCTCGCTCTACCATGCGGTATGCGGCAATCCGCACTACACCGTGGTGGAAGCAGACGACCCGATCGTGATGCTCAAAGCAATCAAAAACGATACGGAGCTTTCCTGCACCCGTCAGGCACACCTCAACGACGCCGTTGCAATGGTGCGCTTTCAGATGGAGCTGGAGGAATGCCTCAAGAACAAAAAATCCCTGCGCGAAACCGACATCGACACCATCCTGCACAAATACCGCAGCAGCAACGAGAACTTCCTGACGGAGAGCTTCCCGACCATCGCCGCCTACGGAGCGAATGCCGCAATGATGCACTATGCGCCGAAGGTGGGGAGCGATGCCGCCATCGAGAACAAGGGCTTCCTCCTTGTGGACAGCGGTGCGACCTATTATGACGGGACCACCGACATCACACGCACCTACCCCGTGGGCGAGGTATCCGAGGAGGAAAAGCTCGCCTACACCCGCGTGCTGCGCGCGCACATCGATATTGCGATGGCAGTATGGCTCGAGGGCGCAACCGGCGGCGAGCTTGATATGATCGCGCGCCAGCCGCTGTGGCGCCACATGATCGACTACCGCTGCGGCACAGGACACGGCGTTGCCCATGTCGGAACCGTCCACGAGGACCCGCAGCAGATCCGCCCGCACAACAAGATCGTGTTTGAGCCGGGAATGGTCATCACCGACGAACCGGGCATCTATGAGGAAGGCATCGTCGGCGTGCGCATCGAAAACGAGCTTCTCTGCACGCAGGCAGGCGAAAACCAGTACGGAAAATTCCTGCGCTTTGAGCCGATCACCTACGTTCCGATCGCAGTGAGCTGCGTCCTCCTCGACGAGCTGACCCGTGAGGAAAAAGCATGGCTCAACGAGTATCATGCACAGGTACTCGAAAAGCTCAGTCTGCTCCTTCGCGAGGAGGAATGCGCCTGGCTTCGTGAAAAGTGCGCTGCCATCTAATAAAAAACGGAGTGTATCGCATCGATACACTCCGTTTTGGCATGTTGGGGAAAGGTCAGCTGTTTTTGATGTGCAGGGTCTGGGTCGGGAAGGCGAAGGAGCAGCCTTCTTCCTCCACGATCTTCATGACTTCGAGGTTCACGGCTTCCTTCACCTTCTGATAGGGCGCGAAGGCTGTTTCCGTGGAAAAATAGAGAATGGAGATTTCAAGGCTCGAATCGAGGAAGGCGTTGAAGTTCACCACGGCGCTGCCCGGCACCACGCCTTCATGATCCTGAAGCAGCTCCTCAATGCGCGCAACACAGCGGCGCAGCTGTTCGCTCGTGGTGCCGTATTCTACCCCCACCGAGAAGGTGACGCGGCGTTTTTCCATGCGGCTCCAGTTGGTGATGGGCTGGCTTGTGAGGGTGGAGTTTGGCACCACGACCTGTGCATTTGTGAAGGTGCGGATGCGTGTGCTGCGAAAGGTGATGTCCTCCACAACGCCCTCGATGGTCGGGGTCTGAATCCAGTCCTCCACGGAGAACGGGCGGTCAAGCAGGATCACAAGTCCGCTGAACAGATTGGATGCGGTGTCCTGTGCAGCAAGGGCGAAGGTCAGACCGCCAAGTCCAAGACCGGTGATGAGTGCGGTGACTTCGACGCCTGCCTCCGAGAGCATGATGATGACGGCGAATGCCACGATCAGCACCTTGACCGCCTTGTTGAGGAAGGTGATGAGTGTCTTGCTCAGGTTTACATTGAGCTGCTCGCCAATGGTTTGATTGGCACTGAACACCCACTTTGACGCCGAATCCCAAAAGCGCAGCAGCACCCAGGTGATAAGGGCGATGATGGCGATGCGAAAGGCGTGGTTGACAAGCGGATAGCCGTATACGCCGAGGATGCTCAGGGCAAGATATGCCCCAAAAAGCGCGAACATGGAGTGGCAGGGGACAAGGGTCTGCTTGATGTCATCGAGCGAGATCCACTCTTTGCGGTGGCAGAGGATGCGGTGGAGGATCTTCGCAATCAGGCTTGTGAGGCGCTGCTTGAGCCCCCACAGTGCCAAAAATACAAGGACAGCAGCACCGATGCGGATGAAAAACAGATATTCAAGCAAAAATTCGGGGATGAGCGATTCAAAGAACATAAAAAAACTCCTCTCATTGATGGATGGGGACGACCCCAACCCATTATACGGCATTCTATGAGAAAAACAAGATGGTAAAAAGCAAAAACGGATGGGGGAATCCCCATCCGTTTTGCATCAGCGCGTCAGAAAACGGGGTCTGTTATTTTTCCTTCGGAGCATCCTGCTTCGGTTCGCTCGGCGCACCGGCGGGCGGATTCTTCTTTGGAGCAGGGGGAAGCTTCGCTTTTTTGCGGCGCAGCTTGCGGATCAGCAGGACAATCAGGACGATCACAACTGCAACGATCAGCAGGATCGGGCTGTCTGCAATCAGGAAGATCAAAAATTCCTCCGCAAAGATGCGGATGCGGT
Organism: Oscillospiraceae bacterium; assembly: GCA_020024285.1. Taxonomy (GTDB): domain Bacteria; phylum Bacillota; class Clostridia; order Oscillospirales; family Ruminococcaceae; genus Negativibacillus. The sequence continues at coordinate 36,315 of JAHHTZ010000008.1, forward strand.
AGAGAGAATCCCGGAAGCCGGAGGAAATGCGCTCGCCGAATGTTTCGGAGCTGACGTCGCTCATCCTCTTTACCTCATGGACGCTGAGGGTGACAGTGCTGTAATCGATGAGATCGTCGTAGCGGCGCAGGGTGGAGGCATAGCCATCGAGCTGGTAATGCAGCTCGGACAGGCGCGCTTCCAGCTGGATGATATCTTCAAGCCGGGTCGCCTGCTTGAGCAGCTCGAGGAGCTTTTGCTCTTCAAGCTCGAGGGTTTGCTTGCGCGCCTCGTTGTCGGCGTAATCGAGGGTGATGTTTTCGCTCCATTTGCTGGTGTCTGTCACATTGCCGATGGTGCCGACCTGATTGAGGAACGCGTCAAGATTTTTTGTCGGGATGCGCACGGTGTAGCTGCCGCCGCGCGCCATGTTCTGACCATTGAGTCGCTTGCCGCCGTAGGTTTCGGAGCTTTCGATAAAGCCCTCATATTCCTTGACGGATTCGTTCATCTTTTCGATGAGCTCGTCGTAGTTGAGGGTTTCGACACTGACGCTGGCGCGCCAGATGAGCTTGATGTTTTTTTCCTGCATCGGCTCCATCGGTGCGGCGGAATCGATGCCCATGCCGCGATCCCCGTCGGGGGTGCCTTCACCCGGCGGCGCAGCCGGTGCAGCGGAATCCATCATCGACTCGCTGCTTTCCGGCATTGCCTCATTTTTGCTCATGTCCATGCCCGACGATGCGCCGCAGGCACTGAGCATCAGGCACAGCGCAAGGGTAAGGGCGGCAAGAGAAGAAGTAAACGACCGTTTCATCATAGAACCTCCTTATCAACCGTTTGTTTTTTGCGGGAGCGTCCTGCAAAGGGGCGCTCCGGCGGGATTTTCGGTACTGATTTCACTTTAATAGTATCATATCGGGGAGATATTACTTCACAAAAAGAAAATAATTGGAGGATGATACAAAAGTTTTCGGAAAATTTATACATTACAAATCAAAAAGTCCGGCAGCAATCTACACAAAAGGGAAATAATAGTGTATTATTTAAAAGCAGAAAAAACGTGCGAAGGAGGAAGCGTCCATGAGAGCAAGCGGAATTTTAATGCACATCAGCAGTCTGCCCCAGTCCTGCGGGATCGGCACCCTCGGGCGGGAAGCGTACCGCTTTGTGGATTTTTTGCAGCAGTCCCACCAGAAATATTGGCAGGTGCTGCCGCTGTGTCCGACGGAGGAAGGGGATTCGCCCTATCAGTCGAGCTGTGTGTTCGCCGGAAACCCCTATTTCATCGACCTTGACTTTTTGCAGAAGGAAGGGCTTTTGCTCAAGGAGGAAATCGAGGGGAGCTGGGGGGACGATGCGCAGCAGGTGGATTTTGAGCTGCTGCGCCGGAGAAGGCTCCCCGTGCTGTATCGGGCATATCAGCGCTTTCGCCCGAACGCAGGATACCGCCGCTTTTGCCGCCTGAATGAAGGCTGGCTTTGCGACTACGCCCTCTTCTGCGCCCTGCGCGAGCAGTACGGCGCCCCGTGGACCGCATGGAGCGAGCCGCTTCGCACACGCGATAAAAAGGCGCTCAAACAGGCATCGGAGGAGCTTGTTTTACACATCGATTTTTATAAATTTTTGCAGTTTAAGTTCTATGAGCAGTGGGGCTATCTCAAGCGGTATGCCAACCGCCACGGCATCAAAATCATCGGGGATCTGCCCATCTATGTGGCGGCGGACAGCTGCGACGTCTGGGCAAATCAGGAGCTGTTTTGGCTCGATTCGGACGGCTGCCCCACCGCTGTGGCAGGCTGTCCGCCCGATGCGTTTTCGGCTGAGGGGCAGCTGTGGAACAATCCGCTCTACCGCTGGGACCGCATGAAGCGATCGGGCTATCGCTTTTGGGTGGAGCGGGTGCGTCAGGCGCAGACGCTCTTCGATGTCATCCGCATCGACCACTTCCGCGGACTGGAGAGCTATTATTCCATCCCGGCAGGCGATCCCACCGCCGAGCACGGACACTGGGAAAAGGGTCCCGGTGTGCGCCTGTTCCGCGCCATCGAGCGCAAACTCGGCAGGGTGGAGTTTTTGGCGGAGGACCTCGGGATGCTCACCCCGCAGGTGCACGAGCTGAGAGAGCGGCTTAAAATGCCGGGGATGCGCATCTTGCAGTTTGCCTTTTCGCTCGATGAGGAGAGCACCTACCTTCCGCACAACTGCATCGAAAATACCGTAGTATATACAGGAACACACGACAATAACACGGCGCTTGGCTGGTTTGACAGCCTGAGCGCGCCGGAGCAGCAGTTTGTCCTGCGCTATATCCGTGCGAAAGACCGCAGCGAACTGAGCTGGGCACTCATCGGGGCGGCATGGGGCAGCACGGCACAGCTTGCCGTTGCGCAGATGCAGGATGTGCTCGACCTTGGGGCGCAGGCGCGGATGAATACCCCTGCCACCGTGGGTCAAAACTGGAAATGGCGGATGCTGCCGGGGGCGGCAGATTGTTCGCTTGCCCATCGGCTTGCAGAGCTTACCGATCTGTATTTTCGCAGCAGGAACGAGAGATAGAGGAGGGACCTTCCAATGAAACAATGCAATCGAATGGAACCGATCGAGCTGCTTCTTCGTGCAGCAACGGGCGGCACACTCAAAACAGCAACGAGCCGCCAGCGCTATGAAGCGCTGTGCGCCGAGCTGATGGCGGAAATTGCGCCCGTCTGGGAAGAAACCGAGGAAAAACAGCAGCACCAAAAGCGCGCGTACTATATTTCGGCAGAATTTCTGATGGGGCGCGCCATCTACAACAATCTCTTTGCGCTGCGCGCGCTGGAGGACGTGAAGCAGGAATGGAAGGAAGCAGGATTTCGCCCCGAGGAGTGGGAGCAGGAGGAGGACGCAGCGCTCGGAAACGGGGGACTTGGCAGGCTTGCCGCGTGTTTCCTCGATTCGGCGGCGACCCTGCATCTGCCGCTGGATGGCTACGGCATCCGCTACCGCTTCGGATTGTTCCGCCAGAGCATCGGCAACGGCATTCAAAAGGAAGAACCGGACGACTGGACCCGCGCAGGCGACCCGTGGTCCGTGCGCTGCGAGGAGGATTCGGTCACCATCTACTTTGCAGGGCAGACGGTTCGCGCCGTGCCCTACGATATGCCGATACTCGGCTTTGGGGGCAAGTGCGTCAACACGCTGCGCCTGTGGCAGAGCGAACCGATCTGCCCGCTGGACCTCAACGCCTTCAACGACCAAAACTATGCAGAAGCCTTCCGCGAGCAGGAGCAGGCACAGCGCATTTCTCAGGTGCTGTATCCGAACGATACCACCGACGACGGAAAGATCCTGCGCCTAAAGCAGGAATACTTCCTCGTGAGTGCATCGCTTCAGGACCTCATGAAACGCTACAAAGCCGTACATGGAAAAGACTTTGCGTCCTTGGGGGACTGGATCGCCGTCCAGCTCAACGACACCCACCCTGTCCTTGCCATCCCGGAGCTTGTGCGCATCCTTCTGATGGAGGACGTGGAATGGGACGATGCGGTGCAAATTACAAGGAAGGTCTTTTCCTATACAAACCACACCGTGATGGCGGAGGCGATGGAAAAATGGAACGTGGAGCTCTTTACCTCCGTATTGCCGCATATTTATCAAATCATCTGCTCGCTCGATGACACGCTCAAAAAGGAGCTGACCGAAAAGAACCTCGCGCCGCAACGCTTTGGGGAATATGCCCTCATCGACGGGGGAGAGGTCCACACGGCGCGCCTTGCATCCTATATGAGCCACCGGATCAACGGCGTTGCAAAAATCCATACCGAAATCCTTAGAGAATCCGTCCTTGCGCCGTGGGCGACGCTCTATCCCGAACGGATCATCAATGAAACAAACGGCATCACGCCGCGCCGCTGGATCGGGCTGTGCAATCCGCAGCTCTCCGCCCTCATCACAAGGCTTTTGGGGGACGACGGCTGGCTCACCGACCTTTCCCGCCTGGGAGAGCTCAAACAATATGCAAACGATGACAACATCATCCGCGAATTTTTGCAGATCAAACAGCAGAAAAAGGAGGAGCTGTGCGCCTTTATGCAGCAAAAGGAGCGCGCCACCCTCGATGCGTCCTCGATGTTTGATATTCAGGTCAAGCGCTTCCATGAATATAAGCGTCAGACCATGAACGCACTGGGACTTTTGATGATTTACTTTCGGCTCAAGGACCATAAGCTCGAACACTTCCAGCCGATGACCGTCCTCTTCGGCGGAAAGGCGGCGTCGGGCTATCGCCGCGCAAAGGCTGCCATCAAGCTCATCCGCGAGATCGCCGTCCTCATCAACACCGACCCCGAGATGCAGGGAAAGCTCAAGGTCGTGTTTGCCATCGACTATAACGTGTCCTATGCGGAGAAGATCATCCCTGCGGCAGACGTTTCGGAGCAGATTTCCACTGCCGGCACGGAGGCATCCGGTACGAGCAACATGAAGTTTATGGCAAACGGTGCCGTCACCCTTGGGACGATGGACGGCGCAAACATCGAGATCGTGGAGCAGGCAGGGGAAGAAAACAACTACATCTTCGGCATGCGCGCCAAAGAGGTGCAGAAATTGAAGGGCAGCTACGACCCCAAAGCTCTCTGCGCGCAGGACGAGGAGATCCGCCGCGTGCTCGATGCCCTTGTGGACGGGACGCTCGAGGATTCGGGCGGGATGCTGCGTGAGCTGCACGATTCCCTGCTGGAACCCACCTACAACGACGCCGACCACTATATGGTGCTGGCAGACCTCAAGCCGTATGTCGAGGCAAGACTGCGCGCCAACCGCGACTATGATGACAAGCTCTCCTTTGGCAGAAAATGCTGGAACAACCTTTCCTCCTGCGGGATATTTTCGAGTGACCGCACCGTTCTCGGCTATGCCAAGGATATCTGGAGGATCGAACCGCTTTTCTAAGGCGGAGCATCTTCCGAACGCCAAAAACAAGGAGGGGACAACGCAACGCTATGGAAGGCAAAAAACAACATCCTGCCGCCTCCCACCGCGATCGTCTTATGCTGCTGTGTGCATTGACGATGGTGGCAGTGGCGCAGCTCAACATCAATCTCATCATCAACGGATTTAAAATATCGCTCGGTGTCATCTTCTTCCCGGTGTTTTATTTTCTCATCGAAGATTTTCGCACCGTGTTTGTCACGATGATCGTGGCACCGGGGGTGCTTTTTCTGCGCGCCCTCCTCGCCTGGGCGACCAAATTTTCACTGGGGGAATCGATCCTCAACAATGCGCCCGAAATGATCTTCTATCTTCTATACGGCGTGCTGTTTTGGATGCTCACCAAAAAGCTCGATTTTCGCAAATACCATCTGAGCCACTTCCTCTACCTCATGGGCATCGACTTCCTCTCCAACCTCGGGGAGCTGCTGGTGCGCCTTGGGGGAGGCATCCTCGATGCGCAGATTTTGCAGCGCATCGCTGTGGTGGCGGTGGGGCGCTCCCTTCTGGCGGCGCTTATCATCGGGGCATTTTCTCTCTACAGCGACCTCACCCTGCGCCGCGACGAGCGCGAGCGGTACAAAAAGCTGCTGTTTTTGGTGTCGCAGATGAAGGGGGAGCTTATCTGGATGAACAAGAACACCGCCGCCATCGAAAAGACGATGGCGATCTCCTACCAGCTGTACAACGAACTGTCGCAAAGCTCGGAGCCGCAGCTGGCGCAGAAGGCGCTCACCGTGGCAAAGGACGTGCACGAGGTGAAAAAGGAATATAAGCTCATCATCAAGGGACTGTCCGAAGCGCTCAACACCGAGATTCAGGAGAAGGGGATGTGGATCTCCTACCTGCTGGAAATTTTGCAGGAGGGGACAGAGCATCTGTGCGAATCCCTCCAAAAGCAGGCGCATCTTGAGGTGGTATGCACCGATGATTTTTACACCAATCAGCACTACTACCTCATGTCCATCCTGCGAAACCTGCTGACAAATGCGCTCGAAGCGCTGGAGGAGGGCGAGGCGCACCTTTTGCTGTGCGTGGAAAAGGCAGGGGACGAAATCGTCTTTTCGGTGGAGGACGACTGCGGCGGCATCGAGGAAGAATATCTCGAGCTCATCTTCCATCCCGGATTTTCGACGAAGTTCAGCGAAACAACGGGGGAAGTCAACCGCGGGCTGGGGCTCCCGCTTGTCCATGATATGGTGACACAGAAGCTGGGAGGGACCATCACCGTCCAGCCAAAACCGGGCGGGACCCGCTTTGAAATCAGGATACCGGCAGAAAAACTGGAGGTAATACAGGAATGAAATTATATCTGATCGACGACGATGACAACGTTTGCCGCATCCTCAAAATCCTCATTGAGAAGAAAAAGCTCGGGGAAGTGTGCGGCATGGCATCCAACGGACTGGATGCGCTGGAGGACCTTGCGTACATCACCCCCGACATTGTCATCGTAGATTTGCTGATGCCGCTCATGGACGGCATCACCTTTGTAAAAAAGGCGAAGGAGAGCTACCCGGAGCTGAGCTTCATCATGCTCTCGCAGGTGGACAGCAAGGAGATGGTTTCGCAGGCGTATCAAAGCGGCATCACCTTCTTCATCCAAAAGCCCGTCAACGGCGTGGAGGTGGAGCGTGTGCTCCTGAGCGTCATCGAAACCATCAAGATGCGCCGCACCTTCAATCAGGTGCAGTCGCTTTTGGGGCTGGAACCGGCAGCGGCAAGCCAGCTCATCGATGAGCTGGGAAAACCGGCAGTGTCAAGGGAAGAAAAACCGTATATGAAGAAGATGCGCTCCATCCTGCAAACGCTGGGCATCCTCGGCGAGAGCGGCAGCGGCGATATCCTCACAGTGGGGGAATATATCATCGAGCAAAACTCTGAGGACGGGCGCTTTTCGGTTTCCGATCTGTGCAGCCGCTTTTCCCCCGCAAACCCCAAGGCGATGGAGCAGCGCATCCGCCGCGCCGTGGCGTCAGGGCTTACAAACCTTGCCAATATGGGCATCGAAACCTACGGCAGCGAAACCTTCAACGAGCTGGCAGGAAGCCTTTACAGCTTTGAGCAGATCCGCCGCGAGATGGATTATATCCGCGGAAAATCCGACCTGCACGGCAAGGTGTCACTGAAAAACTTCATCAATGCACTCGTCTTTGCAAGCACCAATTAAGCCTCTTGTGCATCGCGCAAAGGGGCGCAGCGCAAAAATCCCCGGCACAGAACGTGCCGGGGATTTTTGCATTAGGATGTAATGACAACAGATAAAGATGGAATTGTTAAATTATGCTTCCTCTGCAACACCGGCTGCATCGGGAAGGCAGGACTCCTTCTTGGCAGCGGATTTTTTGGCTTCCAGACGGCTGAAGACCATACCGCCTACATAGCCTGCGGCAAGACCGCCCAGAGCAGCCAGTACCAGTGCGCAGATCACGTTGAATGCAGGGTTAAATCCGAACGGGGCAATCATACCGGGGATCGGGGAAGCAGTGCCGGGTGCGTTGTTCACGATGCCGAAGGCTGCTGCTGCAAGTCCAGCCAGACCGCCGCCGAAGAAGTTGGAAACGAAGATCGGGATCGGGTGAGCGGTGATGATGTGTGCCTGGGTGAGTGGTTCGAGCATAACCGCGATCATGTTGCTGCGGTCGCCGTATTTCATTTTGTGGAAGATCATGCCGTTTGTGAAGGAACCGCCGAAGCATGCGATGGCTGCGATACCCATAGGAAGACCGGTCAGACCGAGCATTGCGGTGAGTGCCATCGAGCTCAAAGGAGAGGTGCAGATCATCTTCATGATGCCGCCGAGGAGGAAGCCCATCACGATCGGGGACTGCTCGGCTGCTGCGGAGATGGTGCCGCCGATGAGGTTCAAAACGGAGCTGACAGCCGGGTCCACGGCAACGGCAATCAGACGAGCCAGCGGAGCCACGGTGAGTGCGCCGAGGATGACGTCAAGACCGGTGGGCAGATATTTTTCAATGTAAGGAGAGATCAAACCGATTGCATAGCCTGCGATGAAGCCCGGCAGGATGCCGAAGCCGCCGCATGCAAGACCGCCCACAAGAGCGAATACCGGGTTTGCACCCATTGCGATCGGAACCATAGTGGCTGCTGCCACACCGGACAGGCTGCCGGATACAGAGCCGACCTGTGCAAGGAAGGAGATCCCAAGCAGGTCGCCGGTGATGAACTTGTGGACTGCCTCGATCAGAAACGATGCTACCGCAGCATTTGCCATACCGGACATCGCCTGAGAGCCTTTTGGACATTTTAGACTAAATACAGAAAACATTGCAAGTGTCAAAAGCAAAAATCCCATTCCAGATAAAATTGTAAGCATTTTTTGTATCCTCCTATTACATTTTGGTATCTCGTGTTGTGTTTCATTTTCTGATTGTGATTATAATGACGAGACTCAAAAAACTACAGAAAGTTACAAAAAAATACTTGTCAATTTTTTGTCAATCTATCACTTTGTCAAATTACGTTATCTGAATCCTGCATAAACGAACAAACTATACAAAGAAAAGCCCGGATTCCACCGCGTCTTCTCAGGAAAAATTTGCAAGCTCACTGTAAGAGGGATGCAAAAAGGAAATTTGTGTTTTTTTATCAGACAATAGGACTTGAAGCGGTGCCGAGCGAAAAAAATGCAAAAACAAAAAAGAGAAGCCGAAGCTCCTCTTTTTTGAAAGGAATAGGGGAAAAATAAAACATAGAAGAACGCAATTTAATTTCCTACGCAAGTGCGCCGCTTGTGATGATGATATCACCGCCCATGTTTGTTGTGAAGTGAACAAATCCATGGGAGTCAATGGTATAGTTTACGTTGCGCATTGCATTGTAGGTATTTGTAGCACGGTCGTAGCGGTAGAATTTCAGTGCATTTTTGTCCATACCGCTGAGATCTGCCTTTACAGCTGCACGCACCGGCATTCCGAAGCTGCCGCTGTGGGACAGGGTAACGACCTCAAGATTATTGCTGAAATATTTATGGAAAATCTTCTCAACAGACTGTGCTGCTTTGGAAGAGGTGCTGATACCCAGCTTGATCTCGCCTTTAAGGTTTGCAGCCTTTTGTGCATCAAGATAAAGACGTCCTTCTGTCACGCCCTTCACCACGGTATCTGCCATGAGGGTGGCTTGTCCGCCTTTTTTCGCTGCTGCCTGTGCCATATCCCTGAGGGTTGCAGAGGATACTGTTTTTGCATTTTCTACAAGAACAGAAGCGTTTTTGTTTTCGGAGTTTAGCATTTCCTTTATTTTTGCTGCAACTTTATTTGTATTTACGGTTCCGTCTTTATTGACGTTTGCAGAGGTTTTCTCAGCTCTCGATACGGAAGATCTGCGTGTTTCGCTGTCACGATCATGAGAAGAGCTGTGATGCTCTTTGTTGCTGCTGCTTCCGCCGTTATTGCTGCTGCTTCCGCCGGAGGAACCCTTGTCCTCGTTTACGGTGAGGGTAAAGCTGGATTCTTTTGTGCCTTTTTTCGTAGCTTTGTCCGTAGCGGTTACAGTAATGTTGTAAACACCTGGCTGCAATTTCTGGGCGAGCATTAGTTGTTTGCCCTCTACCTTGAACATTTTCATATCTACTGGCTCGTTGCCACGCATTACCTTAGTCACAGCGTAAAGGACATTCTCGTATGGCTGGGAATCGGTACCTGTTGCAGAGAGGGTGCTCAGAGAGGTGCCCTCTTTGTTTTTAGAATCGGAAACAGCGAAGGAAGCGTTTGTCGAAGTCATGCTAAAGCCATCGAGAGTTACATTATAATCAGGGTCAAAGTTAAAGGTGAGCGTACCCCCTTGCCCGCCATCTGCGGATGTTCCCTTGACTGTAACGACGTAGGTTCCTTTTTCAGTCAATGCCTTTTCGACTTTCAACTCATCGCCTTTAACCTTAAAGCTGCCTTTGTGATCGCCACTTCCGTTCAATTTGGCAGAAATGACTTCGTATGTTACATCACCAATGTAGGTATTGCCACCGCTATCCTGCGCTTTGAGTACAGCAAGGGTCTTTCCGACAGGTGCTTTGGTAACAGGATTCTCCAATGCATGGGTATCAACAAAAATTTTCTCAAATTTTACGTTGCTCTGGCCGGTTACCGTGAGGTCAAAGGTTGCAGTGGCTGGATGTGCCTGTCCATCTTTGGTGACCTTGACTGTGATTTTGTACTTGCCCGCAGGAGTTGGATTCCAAATTTTGAGCCCATTTTTGTCTGCGGTAAAGTAGCCTTGCCTAGTAACGTCAGCACCATCTTTGGTTGCGGTAACATCGTATGTAAGGTCAGACAGGATGTCTTGATTAAGCTGATTTTTTACAGTAATATCTGCGAGCTTTACTTTTTCTTGAGTATCATTGACATTAATGCTGTTCTTTTGCTCTCCGAAGGTAACGCTGGCAGCTTCTTCTGTAAATGTAACATCGTATGTATTTTCATTCAAGGCATAGAGTAATGTAGAATCCTCTGCGTTGAGTCCGGTAAAGTCGACTTTATATGTTTTTCCCAGTTCAAATTCTTTTTCATCACCCAGCCAAACTTCGAATTTGCTGTTATGGACAGACAAACGACCCACACCGCCTACAGAAGAACCGGTGGCTGCGTCTTTCACATCGACAAAAGTCGAAAGGGCAGTTAATCTGTAGTCAAGCCAAGCCTGATCTTCCTCAGTCATATTCTCAACATCAAACTCAACGATACCATACTTCTTATTTGTTGAATTTTTGATGACACGAGGATTGGAAAGAGTAATTGTCTTTTTATCCGGCGTGGTAAACTCAATCGTTTTGAGCTTATGTTTTCCTGCCTCATCCACCAGTTCTTCGGAAAATGTGATGGTGTATGCTTTATCTGCCTGAAGGAAGTTCTTTGTTTCCAAGATGAGAGTACCTTTCTCGACCCGTGCAGACAGCACAATAGGATCACTCTCCGTTCCCTGTCCCTTCACAGTTATCTTACCACCCTTTGCTGCTTCCTCCACTTTTTGTGCAAGACTGTTGAGTGCATCGGAGTCTGTAGGGGTCAGTTTGATAATGTGACCTGTTGGACTTCCTGTTTTGTCCTTTACAATTTTAGCCATTTTATCAAATGTCAAATCCTGCGCCATTGCTGCCGGCAGTGCAGCGTCTGTTTCCGATACAGTCCTCATAGCAGGGGTGACATCCACGCCGCTGTCAACCTCTGACTGTCCCTGCTGTGCGGGGGCAGCAGCCTCACCATCGGAAACAACCGCTCCGCTTTCCTTGGAGGGCACAGAAGCTTCCTCAGAGGATGCAGGAGCTTCCCCGGAGAGTGCAGGGGCAGGATCTTCTGCTACTGTCGAAACTGCCATGGAAGCCAGCATCGAAACGACCAGAAGCATAGAAAGCGTTTTTTTCATTTTAAAATTCCTCCTATTTTGTAGAACACTTTATTCTCACCCCTATTCTATCACACAGAGTTACGTTCTTTCAATGAAATTTTTCCCAAATACCTCGGGGGCAAACTTTAATTTTTGGGAACGATTTTCCAAAACCGTGGTGACTACAGGCAGGAAAAAATGCTGATCCTGCGGTGTACAGGCAAAGCACCCTTCCCCCTGCCATAAACATAGATAAGGAAGAATCCTGCATTTTTCTAAAAACTATCGGAAAGGACGGATCGTTATGATGACCACATTGCTGATGGCTTTGTCGAATATGGTGCTGTTTGCGCTGCATATCCCTGCCATCGGCTCATTCCCAAAGCCCCTGAGCAAGGAGGAGGAACAGGACTGCCTGAAGCGGCTCAAGGAGGGCGACGAAGAGGCGAAGGCGACCCTCATCGAGCACAACCTGCGTCTGGTGGCGCACATCATCAAAAAATACTATTCCACCTACCGCGAGCAGGAGGACCTCATCTCCATCGGGACCATCGGGCTCATCAAGGCAGTTTCGAGCTTTGATTACACGAAGGGGACGAAGTTTTCGACCTATGCGTCCAAATGTATCGAAAATGCTATCCTATCATCAGCGAACGGGAAACCCCCATTTACACAGTGCAGAGAAATATGATAGAATGGCACTAAAACAGGCGCATAGAACAGCAGGAATGTGCGATCCGATCAAAGGGAGGGATTTTTTTGGCAAACACAACGAAGCGCGCGCTCGAAGCATCGCTCAAAAAGCTGATGCTCAAAAAGCCGCTCGACAAAATCACCATCGGGGACCTCACCGCCGACTGCGGCATCAGCCGGATGGCATTTTACTATCATTTTAAGGATATTTACGATCTGGTGGAATGGGTGTGCTTTGAGGATGCAAGACAGGCACTTCAGGGGAAAAAGACCCACGACACCTGGCAGGAGGGGCTGCTTCAGATTTTTGAAGTCGTGCTGGAAAACAAACCCTTCGTTCTCAACGCCTATCACTGTATAAACCGCGAGCAAATGGAGAATTATTTATTTGCACTCACTTATCGCCTGATCCGCGATGTGGTGGAGGAAAAGAGCGGCGGGCTTGCAATCTCCGAGGACGATAAGGCGTTCATTGCGGATTTTTACAAGTACAGCTTTGTCGGGGTGATGCTCGACTGGATCAAGCGGGGCATGAACGACGATTATCAGGAGCTGGTGCGAAAAATCACCACCACGCTGTACGGCAGCATGGCAAATTCCATCCGCAACTTTGTTTCAAATTCACAATAAAAAATCGAGCGGCTGTCCCTATGCGGCTGCATTTTTCCACCATCCCGACACCCTGCGGTGCAAAGTTTTTACAATCTGTGCCTGATGATAAGCTTTTTATCATCGGCGCCGCTTTGTAAATTGCGCAAACGCAAAATGAGCGATAAGATAGGGTCATAGAAAAACCATCGGCAATGTGTGAAATCTTGGAAAGGCGGTTATTTTTATGGCGAATACTCTTCCGGCAATCGCCGCAGCCGCAGCCGTTCTTGCAGGTGCAGGAGCTGCCGCAGCGGTGGCAAAGAAAAAGAAGGACAGCACAGGAGCTATGACAGTAAAACATACACAAAAGGGAAGTTCCTACCGCAATACAGAGCTTGGTGCTCACGAAAAAAACAGCAAGGGCATCTATTACACCAACGGCAACTTTGAGGCGTTTGCGCGCCCCGAAAAGCCGCAGGGCGTAGAGAACAAACACGCCTATATCGTCGGCAGCGGACTTGCCGCCCTTTCGGCAGCGTGCTTCCTTGTGCGTGACGCACAGATGGAAGGCTCAAAAATCCACATCCTTGAAGCGATGGACGTTCCGGGCGGAGCCTGCGACGGCATCAACGACCCAAGCCGCGGCTATATCATGCGCGGCGGCCGCGAGATGGAAAACCACTTCGAGTGTCTGTGGGATCTGTTCCACAGCATCCCGTCCCTTGAGATTCCGGGGGCATCGGTGCTGGACGAATTTTACTGGCTCAATAAGCACGACCCCAACTACTCCCTGTGCCGTGCCACCGTCAACCGCGGCGAGGATGCCCACACCGACGGAAAATTCAACCTCAGCCAAAAGGCATGTATGGAGATCGTCAAGCTCTTTCTGACAAGGGACGAGGATCTCTACGACAAAACCATCGAGGATGTATTCGATGACGAAGTGTTCCAATCCACCTTCTGGCTCTACTGGCGCACCATGTTCGCCTTTGAAAACTGGCACAGCGCCCTTGAGATGAAGCTCTACTTCCAGCGATTCATCCACCATATCGCAGGTCTGCCTGATTTCAGCGCACTCAAATTCACCCGGTACAACCAGTATGAATCCCTCATCCTGCCGATGGTGAAATACCTTGAAGCTGCCGGCGTGGACTTCCAGTACAACACCGAGGTGACAAACGTCCTCTTTGACATCGACGGCACAAGAAAAGTGGCAACTGCCATCGAATGCAAGGTAAAGGGCGTGGAAAAAGGCATCCTCCTCACCGAAAATGACATGGTATTTGTCACAAACGGAAGCTGCACCGAGGGCACCATCTACGGCGATCAGGACCATGCACCGAATGGCGATGCCGAAGTGCGCACCAGCGGCTGCTGGAACCTGTGGAAGAACATCGCAAAGCAGGACCCGGCGTTCGGCCGTCCCGAAAAATTCTGCTCTGACATTGCAAAGACCAACTGGGAATCTGCCACCATCACCACCCTCGACGACGCCATCCTCCCATATATCACAAACATCTGCAAGCGCGATCCGCGCACCGGCAAGGTCGTAACGGGCGGCATCGTGAGCTGCAAGGATTCCAAATGGCTGATGAGCTGGACCATCAACCGTCAGGGTCAGTTCAAGGAACAGTCTCCGGAGCAGGTTTGCGTCTGGGTTTACGGACTCTTTACCGACGTTCCCGGCGACTATATCAAAAAACCGATGCGCGAATGCACCGGTAAGGAGATCACCGAGGAATGGCTCTACCACCTCGGCGTTCCGGTGGAGGACATCCCGACCCTCGCAGAGCACAGCGCAGTCTGCGTGCCGACCATGATGCCGTATATCACCGCATTCTTCATGCCGCGCACAAAGGGCGACCGCCCCGACGTGATCCCGGACGGCTGTGTGAACTTTGCGTTCCTCGGTCAGTTTGCCGAAACACCGCGCGACACCGTCTTTACCACCGAATACTCCGTGCGCACCGCAATGGAGGCAGTATACGGTCTGCTTCATGTGGACCGCGGCGTTCCGGAGGTATGGGGCAGCGTCTATGACGTGCGCGAGCTGCTCAAAAGCTCCGTGTGCCTGATGGACGGCAAATCTCCGCTGGAGATCCCTCTGCCGGGACCGGTGAACCTCATCAAAAAGCCGATGCTCAAGGCAATCAAGGGGACCGTCATCGAAAAGCTGCTGCGTCAGTATCACATCATCAAAAAGGGAATGCTCTAAGATATTGCAAAAGCAGCACTCCTCCGAACAGGAGGAGTGCTGCTTTTCTATTGGTCTGAATTTTTGATGGTGTATCGGTATTCGCTGCTGCCAAAGAGTGTTTCGTCCAGCTCATAGACGGTGAAGGTCGTTCCGTCAAACTTCATCCGACCCTGACTGCTCTGCACGACAATGCCGTTTTCCACCTTATGGAAGGCGGCAAGATGACCCGTCAGATGGACCTCATACGACTGCCAGTCCTCGCCCGATTTGAAGCAGGCTGTCACGTTGGCGATCCTGCTGCTTTTTTCCGGGACCATCCTTGCGACAAGATAGCTGTTCCCATCGTCGGAAACCCAGGTGTCTTCCGACGACCAGGGACCCTCGTTGATGAGATAATCCGCAAAACGGTGGTTCCCGTTCCATGCGTGGATCAGATAGGCGTAACAGCCTACCGCAACGAGCACGGCAATCACAAGCACGGCGGAAATCGTTCCGACGATGATTTTTGTTTTCTTTTTCATCAAGATCATCCTTTCTAAGATCACACGGCATTACGGTTTTGATTCCTTGCTGCGGATGATGACTTTAACAATCAGCGCAGCAGCGATCACCACAGCGGTAATTACTCCATAGATAATGATGCTCGTAACCCATGGAGCCGATTGGGAAGCAGGATATTTTTTTGCATTCAAAAAAACATATGCTCCGTGTCCGATAAAAACGCCAATGCAGCATCCGATGATGGTATTTAATATCCGATTGATTTTCTTACCATATTTTTTCATCAGGTTCATCCTTTCTGCATCGTTTCAAAATCCCCGCAAAAACAAAGCCTCTATACGGATGATTATAGCACAGTTTCAGAGAAAGGAAAGGCTTATCACAGAAAAAGGCGCAGGGGCAGATTCGGTGGAAATTTTCCGCTTTGTGTGGTATACTCTTTGTAACAGAAGCACAGAAAACGGAGGGATTTGCAATGACAGTGGAAAACCGTGCCGCATTAAACGGCATGAGCAGGCTTTTGGCATGGGGGCTGGCACTCTGGATGGTGCTGTCCCTTGCGGGATGCGGCAGCGGCGGGGAGATCGGCAGCATGAAGGTAACCCCGTGGGAGTCCGAGCTTTACTCGGAGCAGGAGGTTCAATCGGCAATCGATACAGCCGCCGACTACTTTAAGAAGGAATTTTCCGGCTGTACGCTCACCGAGATCACCTATGCAGGCGACGAAGAGAGTGAGAAGGAGGCGCAGTATGCGCTCAAAAACGGCGCAGATGAAGTCATCGTCCTTGTTTCGAGCTTTACGGTGGATGAATCGGGCGGGGACGGCTCTCTCAATCCGAACAGCACCTACAGGAATTTTCAGTGGATCTTGATTCGCAAAAACGGCGGAAGCTGGCAGCACTTCGACCACGGATATTAAATAGAAGCGTACCTCCTTGTTTCGAGTGTTGCGGTGGATGAATCGGGCGGGGATGGCTCGCTCAATCCAAACAGCACCTACAGGAATTTTCCGTGGATTTTGATTCGCAAAAACGGCGGCAGCTGGCAGCACTTCGACCACGGATATTAAATAGAAGCGCACCTCCTTGTTTCGAGCGTTGCGGTGGATGAATCGGGCGGGGACGGCTCGCTCAATCCGAACAGCACCTACAGGAATTTCCAGTGGATCTTGATTCGCAAAAGCGGCGGCAGCTGGGAGCACTTTGAGCATGGAGATAAAACAAAACAGAAGGCAGCACGGGTTCTCCGTGCTGCCTTCTGTCTGTCAAATTTACTTTGGGGTGAGAGGGGGGGAGGCTTAGTCTGCTGCGGCGCAGATGCCGGCGATGGTGCCGTCTGCAACGGCGGTGGATACCTGACGCACCGCCTTTATGCGGATATCGCCTGCCGCGTATACGCCGGGGATGGCAGTTTCCATTTTTTCGTTTGTTGGGATAAAGCCGTCCTCAAGGGTGAGTTCGGTATAAAGTGCGGTGTTCGGCAGAGTACCTGCATACACAAAGATGCCGCAGCCTGCATCCTCGATGGTTTCGATGGCGCCTGTTTTTTCGTCGGAGATTTCAAGCGACTGCACCTGATCGACGCCGTATACCGCATGAAGTCTGGAATGCAGACACAGGGAGATGTTCGGGGTCTGCGCCACCTTATCACGGAATTCCGCAATGCAGCCGAGCTGATCTTCAAAGTGGATGATGGTCACCTTGGCACCGAATTTTGCAAGGTAGAGCGCTTCCTTCACCGCGCCGTCGGCTCCGCCCACTACGTAGATGTTTTTGCCGCGGTACAGTTCGGCGTGTTTTGCAGCATTCATCGACATTCCCTTGCCGGCAAGCTCTGCTTCGCCGGGGATCGCAAGCTTTCTTGGGGACGTTCCGTTTGCAAGGATGACTTTTTGTGCTTCGTAGATTTTTTGTGCGGTGTGGATCTTCTTCGTTTTGCCCATCAGCTCCACCGAGGTGACCTCTGTGTTTACGATCTCGATGCCGGAGCGCTCTGCCTGCTCCTTCAGACGCCGGGAGAAGGTGTCGCCCGTTTCCGCTTCGATGACCGATGCATAGTGGGTGACGGTGGATACCTTCCCGATCAGTCCGCCCACTGCGTTTTTCTCCAGAATCACCGTTTTCCTTCCGCGGCTGACCGCATAGATCCCGGCACTGATCCCCGCCGGACCTGCTCCGATAATTACAACATCATACATCATGTTCGCTCCTCCTTTTTGAATCTGCCTTTTTGTTCTACCCATACTATACTGCGCACACTTCACTTTGTAAAATTATAATAATTGATATTATGATAAAAATAGCTTATCATAGACAGCAGAAGAAAGTGAGGTGCCGATCATGCTTGACTATCGTATGGAAACTTTTTTGGCTGTGTGCAAATACATGAACTTTACCCACGCCGCACAGGAGCTGAATCTGACGCAGCCTGCCGTGTCCCAGCACATCCAGTATCTGGAGAAAAAATACGAATCGCCGCTTCTCATCCGCGAGAACAAAAAGCTCTCCCTCACACCGGCAGGGGAGATCCTGCGCTCTGCGCTGGAAACCATGCGAAACGACGAAAATACCATGAAAAAGCGCATGAAGGAGAGCCTGTGTGCCAAGAAGCTCATCACCTTCGGCGTGACGATGACCATCGGGGAATACGCCATCCTGCCTGCACTTGCAAAGCTCATCCACGCGCACCCCGACACCGATTTTTACATCCGATACGGCAACACGCAGACGCTGCTGTCGTACCTGTATGAGGGGAACATCGATTTTGCGGTGGTGGAGGGGTATTTTAAGGAGGAGCAGTACAACAAGCGCGTCTTTCGCAACGAGCAGTATATCGCCGTCTGCGCGGCGGGGCATCGCTTTGCGCAGGAGATCCGCTGTCTGCGCGACCTCACAGGCGAGCGCCTTCTGGTGCGGGAGCTGGGCTCCGGCTCGCGCGCCATCCTCTCAAGGACGCTTGCTGTCAACAACCTCTCCATTCAGGACTTTGGAGGGATCGTCGAGGTGGAGAACATCCACACGCTGGTGTCGCTGCTGCTGGAGGACTGCGGCATCACCTTTTTGTATCAGTCCGCCGTGGAGCAGGAGCTGCGAAAAGGCACCATCCAAAAGATTTTGCTCTCGGATTTTTCCATGAGCCACGACTTTACCTTCATCTGGAACAAGGACAGCATCTTTTCGGGAGAATACGATCATATCTTTGACGAGCTGTGCGAGAATACGCCCGCACAGGACGACCCATTGGAAGAAGCCGTCTGCACTGCACAAAATTGGGACGAGCAGGAGGATGGCTGCGACCTTGGGAAGAATTTTTCGAGGTTTGAATAACGGTGCAGACGGCATAACAAAACGAGGCGCAGCCGAAAGGCTGCGCCTCGTTTTGTTGTTACAGAGCTGCCCCGCTGTCCTCCTGCGAGAGCATCCGAAGGCAGGCGTTCAAATAGATCATATGGCAGACGGCGGTGATCGCGCTCCTCAGCATCTCCTTTTCTATGGAGGAGGTCACTCCCACATCGTCGATCGAATCCTTGAGCCCAAAGCAGCAGCCCAAAACATTCTCGATCTCAAGGCAGAAATAGTCGTACGCCGTTTGCTCGCAGTAAGCTGTTTTCTGAAGCGAAAACAGCTTGCTGATGTGTTCGAGCGGGGCGGCATGCTTTAAGACGGCGATGCAGATGAGGTGGGCGATGTGCGGTGCCTTGTAGAGCTTGTTTACGGGATTTGGCACCAGCCCCTGCTTGACGTAGTTGCGCACCATCGAGCCTGTGATTTCGATGCAGCCGAGTTGTTTGAGGCATTGATTGATATATTTGACGGTCTGTTCGAGATAAAGTCCAACGTTTGGCAGCTCGGCGTATCTTGGCAGACGAAACCCACGCATCCAATCTGCCAACGCCTGTTTTAATTTTGTATCCATAGCTTTATTATAAAAAAATTTTTGCAAAAGTCAACGCTGCAAAAAAGTGCTTGACGAATGAGAGGATGCATGATACCATAATACAGGTTTTTAAAAAACCTCTAACAGAGTAGAAGAAACCTCGATGCCCTGCGGTCTGCGCAGGAAATCGAAATTTTGTGAGCATCCAAACAAAAAAGGAGTTATAACAATGGAAAAAACAAGCACGATGTCCCGTGCAAAGAAAATCACGCTCGCTGTGATCGGCGTGCTGCTTTTGATTGTCTTGGTTCTTGGGATCACCGTTTATGCAGTATGGCACAACGAGCTTTCCACCCTTCAAAGCATCCGCCTTCTGCGCGAGCGCAACGACGAGCACCTCGACGGAGCCGTTTACACGATGCACGTCAAGGGGGGATTTTACCTCGATGAATTCATCGAGCAGGGCGGCGTCAAAAACGACAGCGAGCTGATCGCCTTCATCACCAACAACATCACAAAAGGGCTCCTTGATATGAGCTTCGACGCGCCGGAGATCGCCTGCTCCTCCTTCACGGCAACGGCAGAAAACGGCGACCGTCTCTTCGCACGCAACTATGACCTCAAAAAGACGAACACCTGCCTTGTCTTTACCGAAGCGCAAAACGGACGCCATGCCACCATATCGAGCGTCGATCTCCACTTTCTCGGCATTTCCCCCGACCACAACATGGAAAAATTGATGGACAAGGTGACAGCGCTTGCAGCACCGTATATCCCGCTGGACGGCATCAACGATGCCGGCGTGAGCTGCGGGGTGTACATGACGACACAGGGCGGGGAAGAAACCGTCGCAACCGACCAAAATACCGACAAGCCGGACTTTACCTCCACAACGCTCCTGCGCCTCATCCTCGACTATGCAGACAGCGTGGAGGATGCCGTGCAGATCGCATCGTCCTTTGACCTGCACGACTCCGCAAAGACCTCCTACCACTACATGGTGGCAGATGCAACCGGAAAGAGCGCCATCCTCGAATGGGTAGCAGGTACCGACTCCACCGACAACGACGGCAGCCGCCGCGAGCTTGTTGTGACCTATCACGACGACGATGCCCACATCGGGGAGCGCGAGGGCGCAACAGACTATCAGGTCATCACGAACTTCATCATCCAGCCGGGCTACTATGAAGGCTCGGAAAAAGAGGACAAGAAGGGCGTAGACCGCTACGAAAAGCTCTATGAGGAGCTGGAAAAAACAAACGGCATCGTCGCAGACGAGAGTGCCGCCATGCAGATCCTGAGCACCGTGGGCAGAAGGAGCTGGAACAACGACGACAAAAACAGCTGCACCATCCACAGCGTTGTCTACAACATGACAAAGCGCACCGTGCAGTGGGTCCCGAACGAAAACTACGACGACCCAAGCGCCGTGTATGAATTTTCGTTTTCCTAAATCATAAAACAGCAAAAGATAAACTTAGAATCATCTTTCCTTAAAACAGACAGGCGGAGCGCACCGTAGATCGATGCGCTCCGCCTGTTCCTGCGTATGGCAGCAGGCACCAAAAGCTGTCGTCAGGATCGCCAAAAAAACAGCGGATCGCTTTATTTTTCTGGAAAAACAGCCGATATATAGAGTATAGGAGCTGTGCAATCATTTCTATACTGAAAGGAGCATACAAAATGACGATCCATGATATTGCAAGAATGATGGTGAGCAGAGAACGCTTTCAGCGTCAAAGCTCGGAGCCGAAGCTAAAAAACGGCTCGCTGCCTCCAAAGGGTCATGTGAATCCCTATTGTCCCGAAGGCATGGACATTACCGGAATGAAAGAGTCTGACTTCAAATTCATCCCTGTATCCAAAGACGCAGAGCAGCAGATGAAGGATATTGCGTTCAGCCAGATGAAAAATAATTATGGAATGACAGGTGAACGTGGGGATGTGGCAGAAGCAGTTAAGGCTTATTTATCCAAAATCCCTGCAAAAGATCGCATCAATGCCGGATGGACATTAAATCATGTTTATCAGGCAGAAGCTCGAAAGTTATCTGACTTTATAAAATCCCGTGTTCCCGGCTGGCAGCATGGGCAGGTCTTTGATACCAGCATCCTGGACGAATACAAGCAGGGCATCGATATCATGGCGTAATGGGGGATGCCTTCGCTCTCATTCAAAGCATCCGAAACGAATCCAGAGAGCATCGATACGATGGGGAGCCGCACAAGGAAGGGATGCGCTCTCTCCATTATTTCATACAGGAGGAAGATAATGTGCGGCAAATCGATTTTACTCCATCCGAGCACTATAAAAACTCATTGAAACCATTGGACAAAGAACGCTTGATCCCTTACAATTTACCG
This sequence comes from Oscillospiraceae bacterium, assembly GCA_020024285.1. Taxonomy (GTDB): domain Bacteria; phylum Bacillota; class Clostridia; order Oscillospirales; family Ruminococcaceae; genus Negativibacillus. The sequence goes on from JAHHTZ010000008.1 coordinate 57,825, forward strand.
GATGATATATTCAATTTTTTAACCCAGACAGGGCTGCCAGTTGATACAAGCTTTGAATTTAATGCAAACATATCCATTACATTTTGTGCGTTTCCCGTTCTAAAGAAATATCCATATCTTCAGCATGACTATCTATATTTTGCAAGTATGGAGGAAATGGGAGAGCTATCGATCGATCTGCACTCCAAAGATGTATTCCAGTATGTAGATCAATACATGCCGCATAGCTTAGTGAATTCGAGTATAGAGAAGTTCATAGAATCTTTAGGCATGTGGTTAACGTTTTACCCGCAATTTCAGAGTTATATGGAAGAAATGTACGAGGAAGATCCATGCTTCAGCCTTTTTGAAGATGATGAAATACTCAGGCTGATGAGCAATAAAATAAAAGAACTTGATCCATATTCTATGAAATATCAAAAATTCTTTTGGAGCAGGATGTGTGAAGCGGATCTATTTTGAAGCACTCACACCCCATTGAATCAAAAAGCCTGAGTTAACATGGGAGGTGCTGTCCCGCCAAAGGGAAAAGGCAGCGCAAACAGGCTTGCGGCTGTGTCAAAATCACCAGTTTGGCAGGCGCATTTGATGGGGGATGCACAGACTTTTGCAGGCACAAGGACAAAGCCCGGTTTTTGCATTGCAGGCAAACCTGATTTATACTATAATGATTGAAATTAGGCATTGAGGTGGTTTTATGGTTCGATCCAAGCATATTAAAACCTCTGAGGTCCAGCTGTGGCGCAAGCGGAAAAATTGGGGCTATGCACTGCCGCTCGTGCTGCTGTTGCTGCTGGGCTTGTGGCTCATCCCCAAATGGACCCGTTCGGGATTTGCCATAGACGGGATCGCGCTGCTCCTCCTTGCGCTGCTTACGCTCTTTGCTTCGGTGCCCTGCTGTCTGATTTGGAACGCGATTTGCCGCCAAAAATGGAAAAACGCGCTGCATCGAACGGAATTTGATGCAAAACAGGACCTTGAGTATTACCGCGACAAGCTCACAGAGCTTTCGCCGGCACAGATCAGCCTGCTCACCGATTTGAAGCTCGAACGGAAAAAGGACCTGGCGGCGACCCTCTTAAAATTGCAGCTCAACGGTGTGATCGCCATTCAGGATGGCTGCGTGAGCATAGCCGATGTCCCAGAGGATTCGCTTTGCACCAGCGATCGGCTGCTTTTGCGGTATCTAAAAGAGCATCCCCGGCTTTCGGACGAAACCTCGGACGGGCTGGCACACTGGGAGAGAGCGGCGTTGGAGGAGGCAGCCGAGGGCGGCTTCTTCCGGGGGAAGGAGCTATCCAAAAAGCACGGATTTCGCAGGAGCGGCTGCCTGCCCACGATTTTGGCTTTTGTGCTGATGCTGGTGCTGCTGTTCAACAAGGACACTGCATACTTTAACGAGGTGTCACAGTGCGTGGAGAATGCATCGTCAGAGGTGTCCAACCAATATTTTGTGCAGATGATGACAAAGGATGTCCGCTTTGCCCGCGGCGTGATTTGGACGGTGCTCGGCTCTGTGGCGGGGCTGTTCTTTCTGGCATACCCTCTGACAGCGGCGGCGCGCGGCTTTTTGCAGACCTCGGCAGAAAAACAGCTTAACATCGAGCGCACCGCCAAGGGGATGGAATATACCGAATATGTCTACGGTCTTAAAAATTTCATCCACGACTTTTCTAATCTGTCTGAGGTCCAGCAGGAGCAGCTCATTTTGTGGGATGACTTTTTGATTTATGCTGTTGTACTGGAGGAAAACACGCGGATTTTGGATGAGATCTTCCGGCAAAGAAATGGGGAAGCGCGCACAGCGTGTGCCTATTCTTCCCTAAAAGCGCTGGACGAAAGGAGCTTTTTATGAAACCGATGATTCTTGTGCTTGCAGCTGCTGCGGTGCTGCTGGTGGTTTATGTGATCTGCGGCTACAACCGCTTTGTGAAGCTGAGGAACCGGGTGCGCGATCAGCAGGCCCAGATCGACGTGCAGACAAAGCGCCGCTGCGACCTGATCCCCAACCTGATCGAAACGGTGAAGGGCTGTGCAAACTTTGAAAGATCCACGCTGGACGCGGTGGTTTCGGCACGGAGCAGCCTTTTGAACGGCAGCAGCCCCGCCGAAAAGGATGCGGCAGATGCCGCCCTCACCTCGGCACTGCATCACCTGATTGCCGTGTCCGAAGGCTATCCGGACTTAAAGGCAAGCGCCAATTTTGCTTCGCTGCAAAAAGAGCTGTCCGAAACGGAGGACAAAATCGCAAAGGCGCGGCAGTTCTATAACGACACAGTGCTCAAATACAACGATGCGATCGAGGTTTTCCCCGCCTCTCTGGTGGCAAAGCTCACCGGATTCGGCAAGATCGAATTCCTGAAAGCGGCAGAATTCGAAAGGGAAGCTGTGAAGGTTCAGTTTTAGATCAAACAGTAAATTCAAATTTGGAGCAGCACCCCATCTTTCAGGCAGCAGGACCGGATGCCCGAAAGATGGGGTGCTTGTTCTGTCAAACGACTGCACCAAGCCTTCCAAAGCGTGTGCCCTGATTTGCAGAGCAATATGAAATTTTAAGCAGAGCGGTGCGGCATCCGCGGCGGTAAGTTTACAATTTCTCTCTTCCCATCCAAAGATGGATGCTCTATAATAAAGTCAGAGATGACCGGACGAAGGGACGCGTTTTTGCAAAAGAATGTGCAGCCGATGCTTTGAAAAGGCTCGGCACCGGCGCAGAACACCATGCTGTCTATGCGGCTGCATTTGCTGGAGCAGCGGTTCTTCGCGATAGAAACAGAGGCTCTCCGTTCACCTTTGGGAAAATCGGGAGATATCCTGCGGTGCTTATGGATCGATCGAGCACACGCTTTTCATATTATTTTTAAGGAGGATACAAAAATGAGAGTATTATTTTACGGCGGCACCTACGCACAAGTGTTTTTCAAAGGACACCTGCACCTTTTGGACGAGGCAGGAGTGGAGTATGATTTGGTGGAACCGGGTACACCGGAGGCTTTGGCAGAGGTCAGCAAGGGTCACGATGCTGTCATCACCTTCTTCCCTCTGCGCGAGGAGGCAGTCAATTCTCTGGCGGATTCCGTAAAGGCAATCATTGTTACGTCGATCGGCTATGACAACATTGATATGGAGGCTGCCAGCAAGCGCGGCATCATGGTGTGCAACATTCCCGACTACTGCATCGAAGAGGTTGCACTGCACTCGGTTACGCTGATCCTGTGCGCTTTGCGCAACATCTGCCAATATGACCGCACGATCCGCAGCGGCGGCTGGAAAGACCGTTCGATGCTGTGCGGCAGAGCACATCACCGCATGTCTACACTGACGATGGGCTTTTTAGGCTTTGGCGGGATCGGACGGATGGTTTGCAAGCAGATGTCGGGCTTTGGGGTAAAATTCGTAGCGTATGACCCATACGTTCCGGCAAGTGTTTTTGAGGAAATGGGGGTACAGCGCGTGGAAACCAAGGATGAGCTGTATGCAGTGTCCGATATTATCGGGGTTTATCTCATTTTAACCGATGAAACCTATCATCTCATCAACGAGGAAGCCATCGCCAAAATGAAGGATGATGTCATTTTGGTCAATACTGCCCGCGGTGCGATCATCGATTTGGACAGCGTGAAAAAGGGACTGAAATCCGGGAAAATCGGCGCGGTCGGCTTTGATACCTGGGAGCAGGAGCCGATCCCTGCGGATGACCCGATCCTTCAGGAGGACAATGCGACGATCACATCGCACTGTGCTTACTTCTCCATCGAGGCTGCAATCGATTTGCGTGTAAAATGCCTGACAACGGCGATCAATGTGTGCAAGGGAGAAATTCCGTATAACTGCGTAAACAAAAAAGCTCTGGGGCTGTAGTGAGCATCGGCTCAATGCGCGTCCCCCGGTTTGCTGCGGCATCTATGCTGAACGGTTTGGCATCCCCTTTGTTTGCTCTCAGCGAGCGGGCAGGGGGGATGCCTTTGTAAATCAAGGGATGGAAAAATCGCGGCTGCTGTGGTAAACTGAATAAAAAATGCTGGGGGATGGAGCTTGTGGAAGGGATACGGCAACTGATAGAAAGAGGACTGATGGGCGCGGCTGTCATTGCAGGCGCATTGGCTGGATTTGCAGGCTTTTTGTTCCTGCTGTATCGTCTGATAAAGTGCATGCGCCCAAAAGAGGTGCGGCAGGCGGAGCAAAAAATTTTGTCCCATCGGTTTTATCCGCTTTCCGGGCGCGGCCGGATTGCTTACCTTATTCTTTGTCTGGAACAAACATTGCAATGCTGCGGACAGGATCTTACGGCCTGGGAATGGATTTTGCGAAAGCTATGGTCGATCACAGATGATTCTCAAAGCAGCTGGATCGATGCCTGGCTGGACTGCGTCGGGGAGCTGCTTCCGAGCGCAGTTTTAAGAAACGACAAATCGGCAGAAAATGCACAGGCGAAAATACTTTATGAGCAAACCGGAGCTGCGATGATTGTCATAAACACGATACTCGATTGTGCTTATACGATCGTCTGCGAATGGTCGCCTGATACCGCTGCCCATGACCCGGACGCGCTGGGGAACCTGGACCGAGCGGAAGCGGCTATGGAAGAGTTCGGGATTTCGCTCCCATCGAATGAAAGCATACAAGCGCTGCTCTCAGAGCAAAAAAGTTCTTCCTTCGGAAAACCGTTCGATGGTCTGCGCTATTCCGTTCTGTCGCAGGGAAAAAATGCTTGAGGGCGAGGATGAAAGAAGAGCCGGAGCGGGAATATCAGCCCGCACCGTCCGGGCGCATAATCTCAACGTGCATCATCGTGCTCCTAAAACAGGAAGCGGCAAGCTGTTTAGAGCTTGCCGCTTCGCCGTTTTGCACTGCCTTGTCCTGTTTTGTTCAGTCGGTGCTTTTGTATTATGGAATTTGTTTGGGATGAAATTCTGTATATAAAAAGATGTTCAGCGCAGAAACTCATGACTTCGGAACAATGCAAAAGGTATTATCCCGAATGATAGTGATATCGTCTCACGGACATAAAATCTGCGCCGCCATAAAATTCATAGCGAATTTTCAACAATTACAATTCGTTGCTATTTTCCAAAACGAAAAACCGCATCTGAACCATAAGACGGTTCAGTGAGCGACGATGGGTATGTTGTGTCTGGATGAAAAACACTGTTCTTGCAAGGGCAAAAAGGTTAGAGCAAGGCGACGGCGATTAAGATCACAAGTCCAACAACATTTGCCGCAGTGAATACAGCCAAAAAACGTCCCCCCTGCGATTTGGGCCATGCCAGATACAGCTTCAACGTGATGAGACTGGCCAGAGATGCAATTGGGGTTCCCAGACCACCGATATTGACTCCCTCCAATAAGGGTTTCCACGCATCCGTGAATGTGGACAGCAGCACAGCTGCCGGAACGTTGCTGATAATCTGACTGGCACCCACTGCGGTGAGCAGAGGGTTTCTGGCCAGAAGTTTCTGTAAGAAAATCCGCACGATCTCGATGCGGCCTAAATTCCCGGAAACAATGAAGAAACAAACAAAGGTGACCAGCAGCGCGTAGTCCACATCCGCCAAAACATGCCAGTCCATAAATCCAATGACAAGGATCACCAAGACAGCTGCGATTCCATATGGGAGAACTCGAAAGACGGTGAGCAGACACAGGACGAACAAAACAGCATACACCATAAGCTGTTTTGGAGTGCGGATCTGTCCCTCAAGTTCTGGTGCAGGAAGCTCCTTGGGGAGTATTGGAACAGCAGCCACTGCAAGACACACCAGACTAATGAGGGTCAGCGGGAGCATGGCAGCAAAAAACGACTCAGCAGAGAGTTCATAGGTGGCATACAGAAAAAGATTCTGCGGATTTCCAACCGGAGTTGCCATGCTGCCCAAGTTTGCGGCAATGGTTTGCAGCACCAAAATCGGAATCGCTGCCGTTTGACACCCAATCTGCTCTAATAGCAGTAGTGTAAAAGGAACGAAGGTTAGTAGAGCTACATCGTTGGTCACGAGCATGGCAGCAAAAAAGGGCAGTAATATTAAAATCACACCCAGGGTCCTGCCGCCGCTGCTGTGCCGCAAAAGGACTGCCGCCAACCATTGAAATGTACCGCATCTCTGGAATCCGGCCACAACAGCCATCAAACACAGCAAAAGGCACAAAACCCTCAAATCTATATATCCAAGGTAAGCGCCATCCGGTGGCACCAGAAGCATAGTAACCATGGCACACACAGCGGCAATGCACATGACTTTCTCTCGCTGCATCCAGACGAATATTTTTTTTAGCACGATCATACCTCCATCAATACACTTTAAGGTGCTTTTAATAAACCCAATCACAACACGCAGAAAATCCGCATTTTCTAACGGCTTCTTATAATGAATACAGCAGATGTGCAGAAACTTGAACGACAAACTTCCGATCTATGTATTTGATTGTTAGTACCTGAGTGGAATCTTTACAGCAATTATATCCATATTAGCGATTGCAGCCAAATTATTATAGTATACCTCCGTTTTCTGATTTGTCAACTATTTGGAAAAACCAATCTGCTCGGCGGGTTTTCTTCGTTGTTATGTTTTACAAAATATGGTATAATCTTTTTCTGTTTTATGAAGGATTTGGGTCATCCCTAAAAAACACATACTTTTATTCGCAGTCCAAGATGACTTTTCCCTTTTGCAGTTGAATAAATCGCAAAGTCAGATATAATGAAAGAAAATATCAATGAAAGTGAGCAGAAACGATGCACCGCAGCGGACTGCTGCCCAAGGACGTATCGCCAAACCCCTTCTCTTTGCTGTACACTCTATCTGCCGCTGACACCCTTGTAAGGAGTTGGGCTATGGTACCCTTAGAGGCAACCATCTGCACCCTTTCGGAAGGCTGAGGGATTTTCCCGTGCAGGTGTCTGGGCCTGCAATCTGCAATCTAAAAAAAACAAATAAAACTCTAAAACGGTTCTATGTACTTCTCGCTCAAAAAAGGATATGATAGGTTCAAACAAAAACAAAGGTGGTGGACTTGGTGAATTCAGAATCCCTCTATATCAGTACCGTATTTTTTGCAGGAATCCTATCGTTTCTTTCGCCCTGTATATTCCCGCTGCTGCCGGTATATCTTTCGTCCTTTGCGAACGAATCGGTGATCAAAGAGCAGGAAAACAGAAAAATTCCCCTGCGATTTTATCTGATTTTCCGGAGCCTTCTGTTTGTTGCAGGCATTACATGCTGCTTTGTGATTTTGGGGTTTGGAGCAGGATTTTTAGGCAGTCTGATTCACAGCGATTATTTTCTGATGGCTATGGGCGCAATCGTAATCGTTATGGGGCTGCACCAGACCGGATTGATTCCAATCAGCAAGCTGTATGAGACAAAAAAGGTCAGCCTGAATCGGGCACAAAAGCGAGATACCATTGGGATATTCCTGTTGGGGTTTACATTCAGCTTTGGCTGGACTCCGTGTATCGGTCCCGTGTTAGCTGCAATTTTAGGATTATCTGCGGGCAGCTCTACCGCACTCTACGGTGCCTTTTTGATGGCAGTCTATTCTCTTGGATTTGCGGTTCCGTTTGTTATTTTGGCGCTTTTCTCTGAGGCGCTGATCCGCAGGAGCAAGTGGCTGTACAAGCATTTGGGAAAAATAAAAATCGTCAGTGGTGCGATCATCATTCTGATGGGGATCTTTTTAATGACAAACAATCTAAATGTATTGACAGCCTGGATGGGAGGATTTTAATATGAAAAAACAGTGGAGGATGCCGGTGCTGGTATTGGCTTGCATGCTGACGCTCACTGCCTGCACCACGAAAAATGAAAACAGCGCTCATACCGCTTCGATGGATATGCAGGATGAGATGAAAATGCAGGATGAAACCGGGAAGGCGGAGTATAAAAAAATCACTGCGGATAAAGCGAAGGAAATGATGACAGAGGATGCAGTCATTCTGGATGTTCGGACAGAGGAGGAGTTTGCACAAGGGCATATTCCCAACGCTTTGCTGCTGCCGCAAGCAGAAATTTCAGAAAAAGCAGAGCAAATGCTGGACGATAAGGAGCAAACCATTTTGATTTACTGCCGCACAGGAAATCGAAGTGGGACCGCTGCAAAACAGCTGATCGAGATGGGATACCAAAATGTGTACGACTTTGGCGGGATCAACACATGGACAGGAGAGCTTGTAACCGACGATGATATGGACATGGGCAAGGACGGGATGGATCAGCCGGACAATGCGAAGGAATCCATGAAGCAATAAAGGTCTGTTCTGCACTTGTTTCAATTTTAATCAGGCAGAAAAAAGGAGGTACTATGAAGCGATCGGCAAAAGCAAAAGTCATTGCAGGGATTGCAGCAGCCGCTATTTTAGCGGCTCTCATCGGGATAAAAAACAACAACGGAAACGGAGGAACAAAAGCTATGATGAATGAGATTACGCTGACCGATTTTAACGGCAATCAGGTCTTGCTGTCCGAGTTTGAGGGGAAGCCCTTGTATGTTAAATTCTGGGCATCCTGGTGCTCGATCTGTCTGAGCAGCCTTGCCCAAACGGATGAACTGGCAGCACAGAGCGAGGATTTTCAGGTAATCAGCGTCGTTGCACCGGGTTTTCAGGGCGAAAAAAGTGCAGAGGATTTCAAAACATGGTATCATGCGTTGGGATATGAGAATCTGCCGGTATTTTTTGATGAAAATGGAAGCTATATGAAAGCGCTTGGTGTAAGAGCATTTCCGTCCTCTGCATTTATGGATGCGGATGGGAAACTGCTGGATTTCAAGGTGGGGTATCTGAATAACGAAACAATCAAGGCGGTCTTTGGAGAGAAACCGATGGATGCCCAAACCCACACAGCAGAAAAAATCAGTGAAAAACAGACGCACACAGAAGCGGAAAAAACCATCTATCTTGCCGGCGGCTGCTTTTGGGGTGTCGAGGAATATATGTCCCGCATTCCCGGTGTGCTCGACGCACGTTCAGGCTATGCAAACGGCACAACCATCAATCCAACCTATCAGGAGGTGTGCCGTAAAAATACAGGGCATGCCGAAACGGTAGAGGTCACATATGACAGCTCCGTTTTACCCTTGGAGGTTTTGCTGCAAAGCTATTTTACCATCATTGATCCGACCAGAAGGGATGGTCAGGGAAATGACATCGGTTCCCAGTATCGGACCGGCATCTTTTATACGGATGAAGCGGAACTGGAAACGATTGAGACGGTAGTTGCAAAAGAACAGAAAAAATACAGGGCACCGATCGTTACAGAAGTAACCCCATTGACTGCATTCTATCTCGCTGAGGACTACCATCAGGATTATCTCAGGAAAAATCCGAATGGATACTGCCATATCGATGTATCGGGGGCAAAGGAGGCTGCATTGGAAAACGCGGTAAATGCAAGGGAATATCCTGTGCCGTCACAGGAATTTCTCAAAGAGCATCTGACCGATATTCAGTATCGGGTGACACAGGAAAATGATACCGAGCGCGCTTTTTCCAATGAATACTATGATAACTTCCAAAAGGGTCTTTATGTGGATGCGGTGACCGGAGAGCCGCTGTTTTCTTCGGAAGATAAATTTGAGTCGGGCTGCGGCTGGCCGAGCTTTACAAAGCCTATTATCCCGGAGGTTGTTACAGAGCATATCGACAAAAGTTTTCATATGGTGCGCACCGAGGTGCGAAGCAGAAGCGGAGATATTCATTTAGGTCATGTCTTTTCGGATGGTCCAAAAGAGAAGGGCGGGTTAAGGTACTGCATCAACAGTGCTTCCATTCGCTTCATCCCGTTTGAGCAGATGCAGGAGGAAGGATATGGCTTGTTGATTCCGTATATCAACGGATAAGAATGAAAAAAGGAGGAGGCTGCCGGTAAAGTTTTTTAAGAAATTGTGCAGGCAGCCAAATCATAGCATGTATCATTTATTGATCGTGGAAGATGAAAGTCTGGTCCGCAGGGGCATCAAAACCCTTGTGGACTATTCGGCTTTGGAGATCGATGAAATCTATGAAGCCGAAAATGGAGAAGCTGCACTGAAGATCTTTGAAACGAAAACGATCCATCTTGTATTTGCAGATATCAATATGCCGAAAATGAACGGACTCGATTTTGCAAAGAAGGTCAAGGAGATCGATCCCAATGTAAAAATCGCTTTGATTACAGGATATGACTATTTTGAATATGCGCTGAGCGCATTAAAAATCGGAGCAGATGATTATGTTTTAAAACCGATTTCAAAGGATGACATTACAGAGCTGCTCCTCAAGCTGATCGAAAAAAGAAAACAGGCGGATGGAATCCGCTTCTTAAAAGAATCGGCAAATAAATTAACGGCTCATTTGGCACAGGAAGAGGACAGCCTTAAAAAGGTAATCATCGATGAAATCCATAAAAATATTGATAATACCGCTTTTTCATTGAGTGCTCTGGCGGCGATTGCCGGATACAATCCAGCCTATTTCAGTACATTATTTAAGAAACTGTTTGGGATGAATTTTCGGGATTATCTTTTGGAAACACGGCTCGAACAGGCAAAATTACTGCTGCTGTCCACCGAGCTGAAAAGCTATGAGATCGCGCAATCCATCGGGATCGAGGACTCCAATTATTTCAGCGCCTGTTTTAAGCGAAAATTCGGCATGACCATCTCAGAATTTCGTGCCCGCCGGGGGATTTTATGACAAAAAACAGCTTTCGATTTAAAATAGCATGTTATTATCTCACAGCAAGCTTGCTTGCAATCATGCTTTTGAGCGGTGTGATCTATATGGCGGCATCGCATATCTTTGTCAAAGAGACAGTCTCAAAAACGCAAATGGCGATCGAAGTAAGTGCGAATCGTATTGGAGAGCTGCTGCATTATAAAAAAAGCCTGCTGGAGCTTTATGCCTCCAATCAGACCATTCAGTCGTTTGCTTCGGGAAATGAAGCGCTCCGGGAGCAGATAATCGATCAAATCGATGCGATCCAACAAAGTGATGCAGCGATCTTTGGTGTGTTTTTATCCCTCGATCATGGGGAAACACTGACAAGCAATCAAATACCGTTTTGGGGAAATCCCCAAAGCATCGACCTAGGAACGCCCTGCTTAACGAGGGAGCGGATCAAACATTATCCGCACGATGATCCGTGGACCGTGACCCTGGCAGTTCCTATTTTGGATGAAAATCAAAATCAGCTGGGGATTTTGGGCTTGGATTTGGATTACTGCCTTTTTTCGCACACCCTGAAACATCTTGATTTAGGGGAAAACAATCTGATCCTCATGAAGGATACCGATGGAACTTTAGTGTTCGACAGCAGCAAACGATACGAGAAGGAACCGTCTATCGAGCAGCTGCTTTCCAATCAGGCACAAAATGGCTTTGATCCCAAAAACAACACCCTGATCTATCACACCCCGATCCCGAATACCGATTGGGAAATGGCAGGGATTTTGCAGCTTGACGGATTGCGCATCTTAAAACGCCAGCTGTTTGATATGGTGGTATTTACCGCCTTGATCCTGTCTCTGGCACTTGCTGTCATCACGATTTTGGTGTCCCGCAGGCTGACCGATCCGATCTCCCGCCTTGTGAAGGGGATGGAAGATATTCAGCAGCTGACAGAGCTTAGTGTACATGAGGATGAAATTTCAGAAACAGCGATTTTAACTGCGAGCTATAATCGCATGATCCAAAAAATCAAGGAACTGATGCACCAGCTCGAACAAAAACAGGAGGCATTGCGCAATGCGGAATTTGCTGCCCTGACAAGCCAAATCAACCCTCATTTTTTATATAATACCTTAGATACCATCGTATGGCTGGCGGAGTTTCGTGACAATGAAAGGATCATATCTCTCACAAAATCCCTTGCCGCATTCTTCAGGCTTTCCCTCAATGAAGGCAAATCGACGGTGAGCTTGCAGGACGAAATCGACCATGTCAAACAATACCTGTTGATTCAAAAGGAACGGTATGGCAGCAAATTTGACTATTCTTTTCACATCGAGGAAGCTGTTTTGGGATATCCCGTACCGAAAATCATCCTTCAGCCGATTGTGGAAAATGCAATCTATCATGGCATCAAGCCGATGGATGCAAATGGACAAATCGACATCAAGGCACAGAGAAGAGATTCTTTTTTGATTCTGAGCGTTTCGGATAATGGCGTTGGATTTGATGCTGCAAACAAGTTTCATACCATCAAAAAAGCATCGGGCGGCGTGGGACTGAAAAATATTGAACAGCGAATCAAGCTCTTTTACGGAGAACATACCGCCTTGCAGATTCACTCGACTGAGCAGGGGACACAGGTTGAGTTGCAATTGGATATCAGCAATCTGCAAAAAGAGGAAAAGGATCGCTCCTGATTTTTTCGCTTGTTTAGAGCCGTTTTTTCTCTCAGCCTTCCGAGTGTTTCAAAACGGTCTGCGAGCTTATATGTGCTCAAGAAAATGCTCCCTGTGTCGGCGGATTTCCTGCCGACACAGGGAGCGTTTTGTCTGTTTCAAAAAAGCAGCTGCTTTATAGGTGCCGATTCCGCAAGGCTTGTGCAGCAGGGGTGCAAGGAACACCAACTCAGCAGGATCAATCCCACCAGAAGTACCAGACGGTGGACTGATGCAGGACATCCGCCAGAGCCCCTGCGGTGGCGTCCTCCGGCTCCTGATCCACAATGTCCGGGCAGAAGCCGTACTGCTCCACCGCCGCCTCCATGGCTTTTTCCTTGGGGACAGGAGCCGGGAGCAGGAACTCCAGCTCGTCGTGGCTGATAGCGGCAGGCACCGCACCGTACTGCTCAAACCAGTATTTTGATACTGCCATCAGCTCCGGTGTATCGGGGCATTCGTTCCAATTTCCGAAGGGCAGGCAGGCGAAAATCTCCCAAGGGTTTTTCACCGGGATTTTCGCCAGAATAACCGGGTACGTCATCCCCGTATCGGAATCCCAGTAGATGGAGAAACGGTCATTTTCGTAACCGCCCTCCATCTCGCCCAGAACTTCCTCCCAGTCCATCTCATCGTCCTCAGCTTCTTCCTTGCGCTGGCCGGTCAGTTCATTCAGAACCGCCTTTCCGTCCTTGAGGGGAGCAGCCAGCAGCTTCTTTCGGTACTCCGTCACCGCTTTGAGGTCGAATTCATAGCAGTCCGCATCATGTTCCGGGTCGGCATTCATCACCAGACACTCCAACAGCGTTTCGTCATCCGCCTGGATGAGCACCGGCACAAAGCCTTCCCTCACGCCCAGCCGCCGGGCGTAGCTATATGCCGACATGATGGGGTCATCGTCTGCCATTGAGGGGAAATAGGTACATTCGCAGTTTAGATACTCCATCAAAGCCTCAGCCAGTTCGGAAGGTTCCAGCGTGTCCTCGTCAAAGTCCTGCCCCTGCCAGTTGGTGAAGCGTTCTTCGATCACCTTTGCCATGGCCTGATAGTATGTCTCGTCAAAGGGGAGGAACAGGTAGGCCTCCTGCTGGAACTCCTCGGAGTGATACCGCTCAGGGCCGAAGAAGCGGAGGGCATTGTCGTCAATGTCGGCAGGATAGTAGGGGCTGTCGCCCTCTCCGTAGTAGTAACCCGCAAAGGCGCGGCCCTGTTGGTTGAACAGGGCGGAGAACAGGCAGCCGTACAGCTCCTCCCGAATAAACGCCCGCAGGTCAGCGCTGGCGGGATCAGACTTGACCTTCTGCACCACTTCGCCGTACTCCGCGAGGAATTCTTCGCCCATCAGATCATGCTCCATGCACCAGCGCAGGTAGATCGCCATGTGGTTATAGGCATTGATGGGGTCGATGGGCAGTTCCTTCTCCTCGATGCTCTCGATATGATAGGAGGCATCGTCCATGCCGATGCTGTCATCCATGTCATCCACACTGCAAAGGGTTCCTCGGGTGATGGCATCCTGACGATCAGGCTCCACCACAAAGCTGATGCCGTTCATTTTGTCCAGCAGGGCATCTGTATCATGCTCCAGTTTATACTCCAATTCATCCTTATAAAGGGGAATGACCTGATAGAAGTTGATTTCCTCGCCGCCCGGCAGGGTGCAGACCTCGCTGCCTTCCTCTGCGGTTTGCGGTCCCACCAGAATCGAGGCGCACAGCTGCGTATTCTCCGCAAAGGGCTCCTGATTGTCCATGGTGTGACCCCAGCCCAGCCAGGTGTCGCATTTCATGGGGAAGCGGGCAAGCTCCTTCAGCAAGCGGATGGGCCAGTACCACCGCTCATTCTTCATAGATTCCTGATCCAGCTTCCAGTCCGCAGGCAGAGCGATGGCAAGCTCCGCCCGTTTTAGCTTATATTCCGCCAGCTCCTTCGGCACATTCATCCTGTGAGCACCCATGCCCATGGTGACCAGGGTATAGTAGTCCCGCTCCTTGGAGGGCGGCACCACACAGATGTCCACATGAATGTCGGGAGAGACCAGCTCATGGAACACAGTTTCAAACTTGCCGAAATACTGCTCGATGTACTGTTCGATGACCTCCATCTCACCCTCCGTGTAGACCTCGGGATTGCTGAATTCTTTCTCATCCTGCGTGTCCTCATTGTCTGAGTGGTCGCAGCCGTCATCGTCCGGGTCACCATCCAATGACTTCCAAGAGATTTTCAGCGTCATCTGCTCCTTTGGGAGAGAGACACCGGGGCTGCGGGTGATGGTGTGCTTATCGTCTGCCGCAAAGCCGATGGTTTCCCCGTCGTGGAGCTCCACATCGTTTTTCAGCACATAGGACACAAGACCTGCCAGAAAGTCCCGCAGGTCGCTGGGCTCGGCGTCGGTGCCCAGCACCTCCATCTCGTCCTTGCCGAATACATCCATACCGTAGGTGTAAGCGTTCCTGCCGTTTTCATCCCGCCAAAGGCCGAACCAGATCCAGTTGAAGATGGGCAGCTCGTCCTCTTTGAGCATATCGGCAAAACCCTCATAGAAGTGGGGCTCGAACACCACGCCGCTGGTGTAGACGCCGGAGGCGTAGTTCTGGCGGCAGCAGGATGCCACCAGCTTGGTGTAGAGCTTGCCCTTCGTTAGAACATCCTCCTCCTTGCCCAGAACCGCCACCATCAGGTGGGCACTGTGCTCTTTGGCAGCTTCCACAGCTTCCTGCCACATATAGTTGTTTTCGGCATTGAGTTCAGCTTCGCCGCCTGGAATTGGGTAGGGCATCAGGCTGACAGCGGCAATCATGTCGTCCACTTCAAATACCAGCGCGTCGTCGCTCCTGTCCTCGTCCTCGTCCTCCTTGACGGTGATGTCCCATTTTTCCTTCATATCCCGGATGAACTGCTGCTTGTCCCATTCTCCCTTGGACAGCAGCACAAAGCCGGTAAAGGCGCCTGTGTTGTCGGTTTTCGCTGTATCCTCGTCCTCTGCTCCCGCTTTCGCCCGCTTTTCGATCTCCTCCTGACATTCCTGTATCACAGCGGGGGCATCCTCACTCTCCGGGTCGAGCTCCGCCCACCGCCGGGCGTAGGGGATCGCCTGTTCCTCCTGCCCGTAGAGGTACTGATAGGCGTATGCCATGCGCATATTCCATCCCGCCTTGTCCTGTCCCTCCTCCCGGACGGACTCCAGCACCTTGATGGCTCGCAGCAGGGCTTTGTCCCCCTTGTAGGTGGGGGTGCCTTCTCCATGGTCACCGATGATGGCGTAGTTTTCCAGCGCACGTGCCAGAGCGTAGGCGGTGCGGTAATTGCGCCAGTCCGCGGGGATGGCGTTCAATGCCTGAACACAGCGGGTGTACTCATCCTCGTCGTTCCACTGCTCCAGCTGGCGGAAGAATGCCTCGGCGTTCTGCGGAGTGTAGGGAATGTAGTCCATTTCGGTCAGCGTTTGCGCCAATGCATCCTCTTCCTTTTTCAGGCTCACGGTTCCTGCTTCCCGCCGGAAGGTGTGGAAGCTGGCCCAGGGAATGTCGCTGTCCGCAAAAAATTCCTTTGCAATCTTCAAAGCACAAAGCAGATCCCACGCGATAAAGTCCACATAGGCATAGTAAAGACCGGTCGCCCCGCCGGTGAGGGTGAGCACCTCCGGTTTGGTCAGCGCTTCTTCCAGCCTGTCGCGGAAGTCGAAGATTTTCTGGCTGCCTTCCTCCTCCCGCAGGGTATCCAGCGGATAGCAGATAAAGCCTGCCACTGCGCCGTCGGCGTGAAGCTCGTCCATATAGTTGTTGTCAGCATTCAGATAGCTGTTCAGGAGCGGCACACAGCTTGTGGAGCCGGCGATCACATCCAGCCGCCAGTCGGCGTCCGGGTCCTCATTGGGGTTCATTTTGTAGCCGAGGTAGCTCTCCAAGTAGGCTTCCGGGTCGGTGGAGAGGTCCAGTCCCTTTTCGCGCAGATATTCGGGCAGCTGAGACAGGAGGATCGAAGGCTCTGCCTTGGGCTTTTCCAGCACATCGAAGCTGTCGATGTACCGCATGTGGGGAATTTCGCCCAGCACCTGATCGGTGAGGGTAGTGAGCATCCACCAGACTCTGCCTTCTTCCTCCCCCAGCATGGGCAGCAGCTTTTCGCAGCAGGCAGAGAGGGCAAAGCTGTTTTCGCCCTGCTCCTCCACCCAGAGCTGCACATCGTCCCCGGAAATCTCCCAGCCATTGTCGGTGCGCAGACCGATGTTTTGAACCGGCTGGCGCCCCACCAGAATGTTCCAGTGCTCCAGCACCTCCTTGGGGGCATGCTTTTGGAAGTAGCAGAGCTCAAACAGCTTGACCTCATCGCCCTCCGGGGTGAGGATCAGCTCATATTTTTCGCCGTTAAAGCCCATCTCAAAGGAGATGTCGTCAAAGGCAAGGCTGAGGATGTTTTCGCACGCTTCAATCAGTTCGCTGCCCCGCTCATGGTTTTTGTCCTCACTCATGATCTGGCGCAGCCGGGCTTCCTGCTCGGCAAAGGTTTCCCACACCGATTCTGTCCGCTCCCGAAAGCACTTTGAGAACTGCGGCAGGGCAATGCTCTTTTGGTATTCATCGTTTTCATGCCGCTTCTGGCACTGATTTAAAATGTCCATCGTTTGTTCCTCCTTCGTTTTTTCAAAACTATCGCTCAATGAGCTGATTTAGGTGCCCCGGACAATCCGGGGCGCAGGGCGGGCATTTTCCAAAGGTCCCGCCGATTTACTGTTCAGTCTGCAATCGCAGTTCCACCTCCTGTGCCAGCACAAATCCACACAGCCCAAGGGAGGAGTCGAGGACGAACACCCGGATTTTCTCCCGCTCCATCCGCTCTTGCAGCTCCTTAGCGCCGCAGCAGGCAGGAAAGCCGTAGGGGAGCGACTTTTTTAGGAAATTTTGATATTGCCGGAAAAATCCGTCCACGCTGATTTCATCCATCCCAAAGAGGATGTTGTCCTGAATCACATGCTCGAACCAGTGAGCCAGCAGACCGGTGAAGCGGACGGATACCGTTTCTCCGTCCTCGGTGCGGGTGTCCATGTGCAGGGTGTGAGATTCAAAGTCGGCACAGCAACGCAGAACCCTGTTGTCGTGCAGGCTGTCAAAAGAATAAATCAGCGTGTTCACAGGGTTTCCTCCTCATTTATAAGCTGCTCCTGCACCGCTTGGGGCAGGTCGTTCCACAAAATATCGTATGTAAACTCCCGAATCTCCGGGTAGCACTCCCGTGCGGTCCTTTCCGCAATCTCCCGGTTCAAATAGTGCATCTCCTGATGGAAAAACCAGTTGAGCTTTTCCATCAGATGATAGAGGCGAATCTGTTCTTCTTGGGTCATGGGGTATCTCCTCCTATTTCAATTTCAGCACAAATCCCCAGATGCTCACCACGATCAGGAGGACACCCAGCAGGAAGAAAATCGCCCGCCGGTATCCTCTGCCGTGACGGTGGGCATCCCGCGTTCCGGTGGGGTCACAGAGCCAGTCCCAATTTCGGATTGCCCCAATCAGCAGGACAACACCGATCATCAGGGTCGCCCAATCCCAATGCTGCTGCAAAAAAGCCGTGATCTGCTCGCTGTTCATTTCGGTTTCCTCCTTACAGTCATCCTTTTCCTTTTTTGAAGTGTCCGCTGCCCCGCCAGGTGTTGACCACACAGGTGAAGATCTGCCCACAGTGTTTGCACCGAATCATGTGAGCCATGATTTCATCCGCCCAGCCATCCTCTGTCTTTACCTTTTCCAGCGGACAGGTGGATTCCTCTTGTATCAGTTCAAATTCCCCCTCCGACACCAACTGCTGAATATAAGCAATGCAGACCAGATAGTCCTTTGGGGCGTCAAATTTTCTCCATGTTTGAATGTTTCGGCAGTGCTCGCACATAATAGAACCCTCCTTACGCAAACATCTGCTGATATTTCTCTTAGTCTGTTTGGGGTCGCCCTGACGAGCGTTCCTTGCAAAACAAAACCGCCCCGCGCCGCACTGTCGCAGGGACAGTCCGACGCAGGGCAGGAAAAGGGCGCACGAAAACACAAGTCGGTTTGCAGGAACTGACATTTTCGGCACTTGATTTTATTTTGACAGATCGACCGGCTTCGGTACATCACATTTCACCTTTTTGTTACGAGATAAGGTCTGGATTTTGCTCACGGTACTTTCCTAAAATAGTATTTCTATCATATATGATTTTCTCATAAAACACAATGGCTATTTTCCCGTTTCCCGGATGGACCGTGCGGCGGCTGCGGGAGAAGCCCCCCGGCTGTGCCGAGGATTCCCAAAAAATTCCGTGACAGGTAGAAAGTAAACGTTCTTTGTGGTATAATTAAATAGAAATACGTTTCAGAAAGGTTGATGATTATGTCAAGTTCCCCAAAAAAAGCGTTGGCAGCACTGCTTGCCTGCGGATTGCTGCTGACATCTGCTGCATGCGGCACCCCTGCTCCAAAGGAGTCGGACAAAGTCGCATCCAAAGAGGAGCAAGTAGAGATCGAAACAGAGGACAAGAAGGAGGAGCCTTCCTCCGAGCAGAAGCAGGCAGAAGGCAAATTGGATACAGCAGATTTGGAACAGCTCGATACAGAATATTTTGATTCTGTATTTCTGGCATCGATCACCGCACAAAATTGGACAAATCCCGAAGATCTAAGACCGGACAGCCTAATCAATTATTATACCGCCTCGCAGTATTATCAGCCTGACCGCAAAGCCGAAAGCAACATGAAAATCGACGAAACCGTGCCTTCCCGGAAATTGGAGGACGTTGTCCTGAGCCATTTTGATGTTTCCGTCGATTTTTTAAGAAGTGCAGAGGGATACGACAAAGAAAACGATGTTTACGCCTTGGAATATTTGGGGGGAGCGGCAAGCGCGAAGGTCGTAAAAGCAGAACAGAACGGGGATGTCCTCACGCTGTCCTTTGAGTATTACAGCCCAAGCGACGATGCAACCGTCATCCGCACCGGCACCTTGAGCATTCAAATCACGGGCGATGGATACCGATACCTGTCCTGTGCCACCGAAGCAAAGGAATAGAATTTTGTATAAAAACCCTGAGCGCGCAGCGGATACTGCGCGCTCAGGGTTTTGCAATCAGTTTTAATAAAAAGTCGCTGAAGCTCAGGAGACTCGCTATGCGGGCGAGAGGGAGCTTTGTCATGGCTGACAGATACGATACGGGGGGGAATCACATGGACAAACGATTTGAGGTGCCGTACAGCGATCCGCGATGGTGGTGGGAAAATTCCTTTTCACCGGTTTGCTTTGACTGCGCGCATTTTTGGGGAATGATCCGGCATAAACCGCGCTGCAAGGCATTTCCGGATGGGATTCCACGCGAGATCATCCTGTCAAGGGAGCAAAGGCATGAGGCGCCCTATCCCGAAGATCACGGAATCCGGTTTGAGCAGTACCGGGAGGATGAAACACGGTATAGATTACAGCCAGCCGTATAATCTTACAAGAGCGGGATGCCGCCCTCGATGATAAAGTTTTCTAAGAAGCCTTTCAATTCCTCGCGATATTTGGATAAAACCGTGCAGTTTATGTGTCCGAAAAAGAGGAAATCCTCATCATAGCGATGCTCCGGCTCTTCCGGCGATACGCCGCAATCGGGGGAAGCAGTCTGACGTCAAAAAGCCTTACCCGCTGCTGCTCCCTCCATTCTAAGCAGGGATTGCCCGTTTGCTACAGCTCTTTTTTCTCATAGAGCCGGCAGGAAATCAGATAGGATACCATAAACAGGACAAGGATCAATACCACATAGCTCAGTCGAAACAGGAAATCGCCATTCGCAGCATCCCTGAACAAGGGGGTCATGATTGCGTTGCTGCAAAACAACAAGGTCATACCGGCAAGGATGGAAATAACCAGAATCGGCTCTATCTTATCGTCTCCCAAAATCAGGGTCAGCGGTATCGTGAATGTGGGCATCGACAGCGCAAATCCCAAGCCAAAGATGAATCCATAGCCCATCCGCTCCAAGTTTACAGCCCCGGCAGTCAGATAAAATGCCAGCGCAGTGAGCAGTGCCATCACGACACCGATCAGCACATAGAGCATACAGGAAAGATAGCGCGCCGTGATCACGTCGTTTCGGCTGACGGGCATGGTCAGCTCAAATTTGTTCCATTTTGAGGCGGCATCCTTTTGCATGACCGTCATGGATAAGGCGCCGAAGCCTCCCAGATTGCCCGCGATGATCATGCTGAAGAGGTTGTCGCTGTCCATCGGGAGCTTTCCCGCGATCACAAGCACGATGCCTGCGATGAGGGAGAGCAGCAAAGTCGCTTTCAACGAGCCCTCCACAGTGTAAAAGTTATTTCGAATCAGCCCTTTCATCTTGTTTCCTCCTGCGTCAAAAGCGGTAAAATTTCATCGATCGTGGCATTGTCCACCACGATTTCGGGGTGTTCTCTCAGGAATTGCCCCTTGTTCTGCACGAGGACCTCCAGCTGCAAGCCCCGTTTTCGCATGGCAAGATACTCTGCGGGGTCGAGCTTTTCAAAGTCGCTCTGCTTCATCCGGGCAATCCCATACTGATACAGCAGCGTGTCCTTTTCCTCTGTCAGGATGATCCTGCCCTGATCGATAAAGGTGATATAGTCCGCCACCTTTTCGAGGTCGGAGGATACATGGGAGGACATCAAAATCGAGTGGTCTTCCTCTTCTACGAATTCCAGCAGGGTATCCAGCAGCTCCTCCCGTGCAACCGGGTCAAGTCCTGCGGTGGCTTCGTCCAGGATCAGCAGCCTTGCCTTGTGGGACAGTGCCGCACTGATGGACAGCTTCATGGTCATACCGCGGGAAAAGGTCTTGATTTTTTTGTCCGGCGGAATTTGGAATCGGTTCAGATAGGAAAAGAACTGCTCGCCCTGCCAATGCTCATAGACATCACGCAGTACCTTTTCCAGCTTTCTGGGGGTGAGCTCTCCGGAAAAATGGATGGTGTCGAACACCACGCCGATGTCATTGCGGATCGCCCGGTTTTTGTCCGTCATGGTTTCCCCGAAGAAGGTGACATCACCGCTGTCCTTTTGGATAATATTGAGTATCGCGTTGATCGTGGTGCTTTTTCCGGCGCCGTTTTTTCCCACAAAGCCAAGGATGGAGCCTTTGGGGATTTGAAACGAAACATGGTCGAGCCGAAACGCTGCCTTTTGATACGACTTACATAGATCATGGATTTGCAATGCTGCTTGCATTTACTCACTCTCCTCATAAAATAATTTCAGAAGCTGCTGGATTTTTTCCAGAGGGATCCCATTTGTGCGGGCAATCTCGGCTGCCTGCTCCAGATGCTCTTCCACGCGCTTTTGCTGCTCCTCCTGGATAAAATCCTTGTTTTGGGCGGCGACGAAGCTGCCGCGCCCGACGTTTGTTGCAATAAAACCATCCCTTGCCAGATCCTCATAGGCTTTTTGTACCGTGATCACGCTGACGTGGATGGTCTTTGCCAGCGTGCGCATGGATGGGATCGCATCTCCCGTTTTCAGCTCGCCGCTCATAATCATCGCCTTGATCTGAGATGTGATCTGCTCGTAGATGGGTTTATCGGTGTTGCTGCTGATGATGATTTCCACAGAAAACCTCCCGACTGATTGTATTGAATGTACTTATTGTATAAGTACATTATACTTATATTTCGGAATATGTCAAGGGGGAAAATTTGCGCCGGCGGCAGCGCAAATATGCAGGTGCAGGCTATAAATGGGGGAATGGATTTTGAGCAGCTGTAAAATTCCACGTTTTCCATGGAATGATGTGGAAGTTTTGGATAGAATGGAGGGAAAAGGAAGCTGAAATTTCAGAGTGACAGAATGGGGGAGGGGAACTTTTTATGATCGAAAAAATACATACCACCAAGCAGGGAGCAATCCACTACTGGGTATCCGCTCCAGTGGACAGCGATGCTCCTGCGCTGATTTTTCTTCCGGGACTGACTGCGGACCACAGGCTGTTTGATAAACAGATCGAGCATTTTGAGCACAAGCACACGGTTTTTGTATGTATTAGGAATCTTATTAGGGGTGATTATATGAAAATAGAGGATGAAATCCGCATATATTGTCAAGAAATAGAACCTGTAGGAGCATTGTTGTTAACTGGAGAATGGGGATGTGGAAAGACATATTTTATAAATCATACATTAAAAGACAAACTTTCCAATGAGGCGGTGTTGCTCAGGATTTCACTATTTGGGATTACAAAACCAGAAGAGGTTCAAAAGGCTATTAGGCAAGCGTGGGTGAGGGCTTGGCTCGAAGAAACTGGAAATACTAATTTTTCCGAAGCTATGGAAACAGGAAGAAGTTGGTTGAATAAATTATCTGATATTTTTCCAGATAATCTACAAAAAATTGTAAGAGCAGATGTTACAGAGTTTATTCCGTTGAAAAATAAGATGAATGGAAAATCAGTAATTCTGATTTTTGATGATTTAGAACGTTGTCAAATGGATACTGCTGATGTATTAGGAATTATTAATGACTATTGCGAAAACGAGAGATATCATACAATTATTGTTGCCAACCAAGAAAAAATCGAAAAGAATCAGTTAGATAAAGCAAATAAGTTGTCATATGATGAAATAAAAGAAAAGATTATTCAGCGAACAATCAACTATGTGCCTAACTACCAGGAAATAGTGAAATCTGTTATTGATGAAATGAAATATTCTGATGAGAGCTACGAAGAATTTGTTAAGAGTTGCGAAACAGATTTGCTGGATGTATTTGCACCCGATAGGGATGTGTTTGAATGGATGGGCGATTCAGACAAAAACTCTCAGAAATATCCACATAATATTCGAAGTTTGAAATGTGCATTAAATGACTTTTATCGAGTATATAACCTGATACAGTCAAAAGAATTAGAAGATATTAAGAATTATTTCTGCGCTTTCATAGCTTATATGCTGGCATATAAGGCTAACATCGTGAAAGAGAGTGTGCTTTTTGATGCACAAATTCAAAAGATTTTTCCAGCATTCCAGGCAAAGTATATGTTGAACGGTGTGAAGGAATGGATCATACATGGTACATGGAATGAAGCTCGAATAGAAGCAGAGCTGGATTTTCTAAAAGAGAAGCAATGCGCGAACAAACCTTGGGAAATTATTAAATCCAATAAAATTATGGATGTTGATGATGATATCCTTAAAATCGGGTTTTCAAAATTTCTTAATTACGCATATGCTGGGAAATTAACGCTTGATGAGTATGTGCTTCTAATTAGCAACAGTCGTTTCGCGCGAGAATATAATTATGAACTTCCTGAAGAAATTGAATGGGAAAAAATTGAGAGCGGCATTCACAGGCAAATCGAAAAAATAAAACAAGAGTGTCCAGAGGGGGAGATATCATCTTCGATTATTTGTGAGAATGATAAAAAAAATTTCACACAGGAGGAATGGAAAGCATATCAAATGATTTCCCAATTTTCATGTAGAGACGAATGGATGTTTTTCAAAAATCGGAAAATGTACATCGAGGAAATGCAAAAAACAGTAACAAGTGGGTTTTTCAATGTTCAGAACAGACGATTTGATTGTTTTAATAAGGAAATGGCAGATGCAACTGCACAAGCCTTTGTTAAAGCGAGAAACATGCAAAAGAATCAAATCATGAGTCAATTTATCAATATATGGAACTTAAATTTAAGTTCACCAGACACTAATTTTGAAAAAACAAAGGAAGGTCTTTTAGCCTTGAAAGAATTACTAAAAAAAAGCCTGCAGCATTCCCAAAATAAAAAGACCTTTTCAGAGATACATACTGAAAGATTTATAGTAGATATTGATGGGTTGGTAGGCAAAATAAATGAAGAACTGGCTAAGAATGTACAATCTATCTGAATTTTAAGGAATGGTCAGGATTTCTTTGTTGAAACTTGAAGCTTTTTGCTACCATCTCAACTTTGCCCTACTGCTCTTTGGGTTATGCCCAGTAAGTGGACCTAATCTATTGCAGGATAGCTCGAATAAATCGATTTTTGGATGAGGTCCCGAACTAAATAATTCCACTGCTTCACTTCGTTAGACAAGTGGTATGTGAGAGAAAAATTTACCAATTAATTACAAAATTCGCCGCCGCGATTCTCATAAGAAAGCAAAGAAAAAAAGCAGCATTTTCATGCTGCTTTTTTTATTAAAGACCTGCTTCCTCGTCCTCCTCGAGCTGTTCGAGCTCCTCAAGCTCCTCGCGGGTCGTAAGGGGAACATAGCGCTGATCGATCAGCTTGTCGTACACATAGATGAAGCCCAGCGCCAGCAGGACGCCGAACAGGTTATTGACAACACGCAGCAGCACAGCGCTGTGTATTCCGTAGATTCCGGCTGCCATCATCAGCGCACCGAAGCAGTTGATGCCCGATTTGAAGCGGTAATCGGTGCAGAAGCCGAGGAAAAATCCGCCCAGAGGTCCCAGCAGGGAGGTGAGGGACGGCGGTGTGATGAGATAGATGGCAAAGAATGCAAGCGATCCGCACACGACACCGATCATACGATGGATGCAGCGGCTTTTGATGTTGACGCTGTAAGGATAGGTGGAGAGCATTGCCGCGCAGGAAAAGCCCATCCACATGAAGTGCTTGATGCCGCTGAAGTATCCAAGCGTCAGCACAAGCCCCACGCCCAGTGCCATGCGAAGCTGCCAGCGGCTTTTTTCGTTGGTAAGGTCAAAGCGCGCTGCCACCTCGCGAAAGCGGATGTTCTGGTGTTTTTTACGGTGCTTTGCATAAAAGATCGCGGCGCAGATGACATACCCGATCAATGCCACGGCGGCGCGCTTGTAGAAAAGCTCGCCCGTTACGGGGTTCCCGCTGAGGAACACATACGCAAAGCCGTACATCCCGCCGTTGCCCATGATGGGGTTGTCGCTTGCCATCAGCAGGATGATGAAGAACGAGAGCGCATGGATGCACACGGCAAACACGGGATTTACAAGGGACGCTGCCACCGGAGAAACGAGCAGGAGGAAAAACGTGATGCCGAGATTGAGGAGAGAATCCTTGATGCAATAGCCAAAATCGACAAAGCGAAATCCCAGCATCAGGCAAAACAGTGCAACGCCCATCGGACTGTTTTGGGGACCGAAATATTTTCCCACGGGGGCAATGCACAAAATGGCAAACAGCACGATGAGCGCCGAGCGCAGCCCCATCGCAAGCCACAGACGCGCACGCTCCTTCGTTGTCTGGGCGGCGCGCAGCTTTTGTTTTACCACGGCAGGATCTAACTGAAGCAAATCATAAAAACGCAATCAAAGTACCTCCTAAATTTTCTCAAAATCAAATCTTATGTGTATTCGCAAAGAGAATAAGCTCGAACATGGCATCAAACTCCGGTCCCATCTGCCGGCGCAGCTCGTACAGCGGCGAGAGCAGGCTGTCGTAGTTTTGGCGCAGCTCCTCTTTTCCCTGCGCGGTGATGGAGAGGATGTAGCTGCGCTCGTCGGTAGGGTGCTTCTCCTTTTGAATATAGCCTTTTTCAAACAGTGCCCGAAGACAGCGGCTGACTGCCTCCTTTTTCATGGCGCTGCTGCGGCTCAGGGCAAGGGGCGTGCTGTCCTGCGGATTGAGATACAGCCGTGCGAGCAGCTCGCGCTCGCTGCTTGTCAGCGTCTGTTTTTGGGTCTGCGCCAGCAGAGCCCGCGATAAATGATGCAGCTCCTGATGACAGCGCAGCATCTTGAGCCAGTCCGGCTTATCCATCCGATCCATCCTCTCACAATAAGTTAACAAAGTTAATTATATAGCGCCTTCCCCACGCTGTCAAGCTGAAAATTTTCTGCATCATTCGCTTTTAAGCTGAGAGATGACAGCGTCGAGCAGCTGCTTTTTTTGAGCGGGCGCACAGCGCAGCGCACCGACGGCGCGCAGGATCGCGTCACAATATGCGTCGGCGGCGGCACGAATGAGCTGCTGCCTGCCTTCCTCAGTATCGGGGGCTTGCACCGCAAGCCGGATCGAAGGACTTTTTGCCATCACGATCACCTCCCTTCCTCTTTGGGGGGCATCGATCGCCGCCCCTCAAATCAGTCTATGCGCCGAAGGGCAGGCATTTTCCCCCCGAAACGGAATATAGATAAAACAGCAGGACACGCACCGAGGAGGGGGACGCAATGGAAACAATCGCTGTGTATTCGAGAAAGTCGAAGTTTACAGGCAAGGGGGAGAGCATCGGCAATCAGGTGGAGCTTTGCCGCGACTATATCCGCCTGCACTACGGGGAGGAGGCTGCCGAGCAGGCAATCGTCTACGAGGACGAGGGATTTTCGGGGAAAAACCTCAACCGCCCCGACTTCAAGCGCATGATGCAGGCGGCAAAATCCCGAAAAATTCGTGCCATCGTGGTCTATCGGCTCGACCGCATCAGCCGCAACATCAGCGATTTTTCTGCCCTGATCGAGGAGCTTTCGCGCCTTGGCATCGACTTTGTTTCCATCCGGGAACAGTTTGACACCGCCACCCCGATGGGGCGCGCGATGATGTACATAGCTTCCGTTTTTTCGCAGCTTGAGCGCGAAACCATCGCGGAACGCATCCGCGACAATATGCGCGAGCTTGCCAAAACGGGGCGGTGGCTGGGCGGCATCACGCCCACCGGCTACACCTCCGAGAGCGTTTCGCGCATGACTGTGGACGGAAAGAGCCGCAAGGTCTGCAAATTAAAGCTGCTCCCCGACGAAGCGGACACGGTGAAGCTCATCTATACGCTGTTTTTGCAGGGCGGCTCGCTCACCTGCACCGAGGCGGAGCTGATGCGCCGCAAGGTCGTGAGCAAAAACGGCAATTTCTACACGCGCTTTACCATCAAGTCGATTTTGCAAAATCCCGTCTATCTCATTGCGGACGACGAGGCGTATGCGTATCTCACAGAGCATCGGGCGGAGCTTTTCTGCGACCGAGCGGAATTTGACGGGGTGCACGGCATCATGGCATACCACCGCACCGACCAGCAGAAGGGGCGCACCACGCGCTGCCTTCCGATGCAGGAATGGATCGTATCGGTGGGGGCGCATCCGGGGCTGATTTCGGGAAGGCAGTGGGGGATGGTGCAGGAGCTTCTCGAGCGCAACCGCTCGCGGTCCTACCGTCAGCCGCGCAGCAACGAGGCGCTGCTGACAGGAATGATCTATTGCAGCTGCGGTAGCCGGATGTACCCAAAGCTCACAGACCGCAAGGCTGCGGACGGCAGAGCAATATACACCTATCTCTGCAAGCAGAAGGAGCGCAGCCGGGGGAGCCTGTGCAAGGGGAAGAACGTGCGCGGCAACGCGCTTGACGCTGCGGTTTTGGAGGAACTAAAAAAAATCCCTGTGCCAAAGGAGCTTTTGTGCGCCGCCCTTCTCAAAAACAGGGGGGATTGCGTGGGGGCGCAGGACGACTGTGGCGCACAGCGCAGCCGCCTGCTCGCGGAGCAGGCACAGACGCAGCGCAAGATCGATGCGCTGGTGGATTCGCTTGCGGATATTCCGGCGGGGGCGGCGCGTGAGAGCGTGGCAAAGCGCGTGGAGGAGCTGTGCGCTGCGCGCGATGCACTCGCCGCGCAGCTTGCACAGCTCGATCTTGACAGCGCACAGACGGTGCTCGGCGCGCAGGAATTGGAAGAAAACGCGGCGCAGCTCGCTTCGCCAAAGCAGCTCCTTGCACAGATGGATGTGGAGGGGCGGCGCGCATTTGTGCGCGCGCTCATCCGCCGCATTGTCTGGGACGGAACGTGCGCGCAGGTGGTGCTCCTTGGGGCGCAGGAAGAAGAGGGCGGTGATCCCCCCATATGATGTGGGGGAAGGGGGAGTGTGCGAAAAATGGGAGATCCTGTCTTGAATGTGGAGGAAAATCGTGGTAGAATAAAGAATAATTTTCCCGAACCAACAGGAGGAACGAGATGAACAAGAAAATCAAACAAAATTACATGGATCTTGCGCAGAGCATCGGCTTTTCGCTGGATGAAGAAAGCGGCGTGCTGTACGGCAAATCCGGCGGGTATGATGTGCTGCTCTATGCACAGAATGCAAGCTATCCCTATCTGCTCACAGCGTGTGTTTCGGCACAGCGCTCGATGGGTCCGCTGACCAAGGAAGAGTGCAAGCAGTTCAAAAAACAGAATAAATCGGTGATGAGCATGACGCAGAAAAGCAGCGTCATCTCCGTTATGATCAAAAATTCTCCCAAGCCGCTGCATCTTCGCGAAAATGTGGCACAGGCTCTGGATGCATTTGTAGGCTTTTTGTCCTCAGAGGGCTTTTCGGGCTGCTGCTCGGTCTGCGGCGCACAGGAAAGCATCCCCTGCTGCGTTTCGGGAAGCTGCACGCATCTTTGCTCCAACTGCTTCTCCAAAATGCAGATGGATTCTTCGATGGACAATGCACAGAAAAAAGGCAGGGGAGAAAACGTGGCTGCCGGCATCGTCGGTGCGCTCCTTGGGTCGCTGCTGGGCGTTGTGTCCATCGTGGTGCTGGGACAGCTTGGCTATGTTGCGGCACTCAGCGGCATCATCATCGCCATCTGCACCCTCAAGGGCTATGAGATGCTCGGCGGCAGTCTTTCCAAAAAGGGCATCGTCATCAGCGTCATCCTGATGGTCGTGATGACCTACATGGGCGACCGTCTGGACTGGGCATTCCTTGTGGCGCATGAAATGGACATCGACCTGTTCAGCGCATTCCGCTCCATTTCGGGTCTGATCGCCTTTGGTGCCATCGAACGTTCGATCTACTTTGGCAGCCTTGCGATGCAGTACCTCTTTGTGGCGCTCGGCGCGATCCCGACCATTCTCAATGTGCTGCGCTCAAGCCGCCTTCAGGGGCATATGTACCGCCTCGACAACAAAAATACAACCTCGTATCAGAATCAGGTCGAGCTGTAGGCGCATAGCTTTGATCCATATAAAAAAGGCATCCCCGGAAAGGCGAACTCTCATAGGGACACGAAATGAACCGAGGGTAAGCCGAATACGGA
>JAHHTZ010000009.1 GCA_020024285.1 Oscillospiraceae bacterium
ACATCTACTTGCATTATTTTTACACGAACCAACGGTTGGATTGGGGAGATTCAACGATTGGTTGGAAAGGATTTTTCAGTTTCCGTATCATTTTAGCACAAAGATGTAAACACTTCTATCATTTCTCATTACAATGGGAGAACAAGACGATATTTCATTATATTCCTCCCTTGATTGCTACAAAAGGACAGGCGGTGACTGTCGTAGGGCGGTGCGTATACACCGTTCGTTTTCTCCTTAATGGCTACTGCCTGTTCTGTTATCTATACTCGGTTGACGGGATAATGGTGAGATGGCTGTTCTTGTCTTATTTTGTATACTTTTTTACCGCACATGAGAATTAACGCTGCGCTGCTTTCATTAAAACAATTCTCATGAATGATCGCTAAATGGTCGATTTCGTATGGGACTCCTGTTTTCTCCAACACTTCTCCTTGAACAGCATCCCTCGCACCTCCGCTTGCAATAAAAAATCGACAGCACCCGAAAGAGGATCGGTGCTGTCGATTTTATGCTGTATTTATGAAAGATTAAAATGATGCTTCCACTGCATGACCGCAGGTGAGAGAGGCAGGAACATCCAAAATCCGTTGGTTTGTGCTTCCGCGAAACTTCACCATCATGGATTTTTTGCTTTGCAGGAAGGGTCCGTCGATGAGATAGCGGCATTCCTCCAGCAATTCCATCTGCTGAGGGTCCTGATGCTCCATCAGCTCCTCAAACGTGTAGCCGGTATAGCAGATGATATCCTTGCCGCAGCGCCGAAGATCCTTTGCCAGAGCGGTCAAAGGGGCTGCCTGACACATCGGCTCACCACCGGAGAAGGTGACGCCGCAGATGAGAGGATTTTTCCTGACATCCTTTGCGATGGATTCGATCGTTTTTATGGTACCGCCCTCAAAGTTGTGTGTTTGGGGGTTATGGCATCCGGGGCAATGGTGTGGGCAGCCCTGCACAAAGATGGTGTAGCGGATGCCGGGACCGTCTACGATCGATTCCGGGATGATACCGGAAATTCGAAGATTTTGCTCCATAACTTGACTCATTCCTTTCCCCAAATCGGATGTATTTTGATGAAACTATTTTGCAGTGGAAAAATGTTTTACACGGTCGCGCTCTTCTGCGCGTTTTGCATTGTTCCAGCGGTCGGTCGTACCGACAAGATAGCCGGTGATGCGGCGGATGCGCTCAAACTTCGGAGAACCTTCCTCCTCACGGCGTCCGCACTTCGGGCATACATCTCCGATGATCCCAGTGTATCCGCAGACGCAGTCGCGGTCTACCGGATGGTTGATGGAGCCGTAGCCGATGCCGGATTCCTTCATGCAGCGCACGATCTGCTCGAATGCTTCGAGGTTGTCGCTTGGGTCGCCGTCCAGCTCCACATAGGTGATGTGTCCGCCGTTTGTAAGGGCATGGTAAGGCGCTTCCAGCTGAATCTTCTGAAATGCACCGATTGGGTAGTAAACAGGGATATGGAAGGAGTTGGTATAGTATTCACGGTCGGTGATGCCTTCAATGGTTCCAAAGCGCTTTTGGTCGATTTTTACAAAGCGACCAGAAAGCCCTTCGGCGGGCGTTGCAATCAGGGAGAAGTTGAGCCCTGTTTTTTCACTTGCTTCGTCCATGCGTTTACGCATATGACCAACGATTTCCAAGCCAAGATTTTGTGCGATTTCGCTTTCTCCGTGGTGCTGTCCGATCAGTCCCTTCAGACACTCTGCAAGACCGATGAATCCCATCGTCAAGGTGCCGTGCTTGAGGACTTCCTCGACGCTGTCCTCCCAGTCGAGCTTGTCGGAATCGAGCCAAACGCCCTGTCCCATCAGAAACGGGAAGTTCTTGACTTTTTTCTGGCACTGGATACGAAAACGTGCCATCAGCTGGTCAATGACCAGATCGATGCGCTCATCGAGCATCTCAAAGAACAGGTCGATGTTTTTGTTTGAGAGCAGAGCCAGACGCGGCAGGTTCACCGAGGTGAAGCTCAGGTTTCCGCGGCCGTTGACGATTTCACGGGATGGGTCGTATACGTTTCCTGCTACACGGGTGCGGCAGCCCATGTAGGCGATCTCTGTTTCGGGATGTCCCGGTTTATAGTACTGCTTGTTGAACGGTGCATCGATGAAGGAGAAGTTCGGGAAGAGACGTTTTGCCGATACGCGGCATCCAAGCTGGAAGAGATCGTAGTTCGGTTCGCCCGGATTGTAGTTTACACCTTCTTTTACTTTGAAAATATGGATCGGGAAGATGCAGGTTTCGCCATTTCCGAGTCCTGCTTCGGTAGCGAGCAGGAGGTTGCGGATGACCATGCGTCCTTCCGGAGAGGTGTCTGTTCCGTAGTTTAAGGAGCTGAACGGGATCTGTGCTCCGGCACGGGAGTGCATCGTGTTGAGATTATGTACCAGTGCCTCCATTGCCTGATAAGTCGTGCGGTCCGTTTCCTTGAGGGCGTATTTGAGTGCGAAGCGCTGGACCTTTTTCACCATATCTTCCCCGATGATGGGGGCGAGGAGCTTGGATTCCTCTGCAAGGTATACATCGTGGTTTTCGAGGGATGGGAGGAAGGCTGCTGCCTTGAGCTCATCAAAAAGAGGAGCAAGCACAGTATCGGCGTCCTCAAGGCTGCACAGCAGCTCACAGGCTTTGATGAGGTTGCGGCGGTAGAGCTTTGTGTAGGTTTTTGCAACGCCGGGAGCCATGTCATAGTCGAATGCAGGGATGCTCTGTCCGCCGTGCTGGTCGTTCTGGTTCGACTGGATGGCGATGCATGCCAGCGCACTGTAGCTCATAATGTCGTTCGGTTCGCGCAAAAATCCGTGCCCTGTGCAGAAGCCATCCCGGAAGAGCTTCGACAGATCGATCTGACAGCAGGTCGTAGTCAGAGTAAGAAAATCAAGGTCGTGGATATGGATATCGCCTGAAGCGTGCGCCTGCGCGTGCTTTGGGTCAAGGATAAACATTTCGTCGAAGGCTTTTGCACCCTCAGAGCCGTATTTGAGCATGGTACCCATTGCGGTATCGCCATCAATGTTGGCATTTTCGCGCTTGATGTCATTTTCTGCTGAGTTTTTGAAGGTGAGATCCTCGTAAATTTTCATCAGCTTTGTATTCATCTCGCGGACACGGGTCCGCTGTGCGCGGTAGAGGATATAGCTTTTTGCGGTACGGGTATGACCGTTTTTGATCAGGACCTTTTCAACCATGTCTTGAACTTCTTCCACAGTGGGAGCAGCAGTGCCGGTTTCTTCGAGCATCTCCTCCACCTGATGTGCAAGGTTTTGTGCCTGCTCATAGTTGTTTCCGCCGATTGCCTGTGCAGCACGAAAAATTGCCTGTGCGATTTTCTCCGAGTCAAAATCTCTGGTTCGACCGTCGCGTTTTACGATGGTTTTTATCATGTTATACAGCCCCTTTGATATGTTAAACTTCCGCCCAAATCCGAATTTTGCCGCAAAAAAAGAGCCATAGCAGCGCCTTCTTTTCCTCGAAAACGCCGATGACCACAGCTGTTTGAGAGAATGGTATCTCTTTGGATCAGTTTCATTTTATCCCTACTGTATCGAAAAGTCAACTGTGAAAAAACACAAAATTCAGTGTACGGCATCATCATCAACCACAATATATAGAAAATCAAAGGAAAAAGACACGATATTTTGGTTGCTGCATTTTTTAGGAGAACCACCCGGAGAAGGCATAATAACAGGGCTTTTGTTGATTTTTTTAGGGATACAGTGTATCATTTATACTGTAAGAGTATACAAGGAGAAAATTTTTCTCCTTGCTCATAAACAAAAAGAAAAGAAAAGGAGTGTTGACAAAGCATGATGAAGCTGATTTCATGGAATGTAAACGGGCTCAGAGCCTGTATCACAAAAGGGTTTATGGATTTTTTTAAGCAGGAGGATGCGGACATCTTCTGCCTTGGAGAAACCAAAATGCAGCCGGATCAGGCACAGGTAGAAACTCCGGGATATTTCCAATATTGGAACAGCGCGGTAAAAAAAGGATATTCCGGTACAGCAGTTTTCACAAAAACAGAACCACTGTCCGTGTCGTATGGACTGGGTATAGAGGAACACGATCAGGAAGGACGTGTGATCACCCTCGAATTTGAAGAGTTTTACCTTGTAAATGTGTACACGCCAAACTCCAAGGAGGGACTTGCACGGCTGGATTACCGTATGCAGTGGGAGGACGACTTCCGTGCATATCTGCTGCGCCTCGACGAAAAGAAACCGGTCGTTCTCTGCGGCGATCTCAACGTGGCACATCAGGAGATCGACCTCAAAAACCCGAAAACCAACCGCAGAAACGCCGGATTCACCGACGAAGAACGCGGGAAAATGACAGAGCTGCTCGAAAGCGGCTTCACCGATTCCTTCCGTGCAAAATATCCAAAGCTGGAGGGCGCTTACTCGTGGTGGAGCTACCGCTTCAAGGCGAGAGAAAAAAATACCGGATGGCGCATCGATTATTTTATCGTGTCGAACCGTTTGGCACCCCAGATCGAAGATGCAAAAATCTACTGTGATATTTTAGGCAGCGACCATTGTCCTGTGGGGCTCATTTTAAAATAAAAAGGGTTAAATAATTCACACTCTATCCTTGTATTGGCGAAAAAAGTTTTGTATAATAAAGGCAATATCCTTCTTGGCAAACGATCACAGCTTGCCAAGAGGCTGAAAGGAGTTTTTACCATGACGTATTCCCATGAAGTTGAGAGAATGTGTCCCATTGCCAAAGGTCCAAACCATGGTCCTGCTCCCATCCCGGAGGAAGGCAGCTGGGTCAAAGCATATCAAATCAGCGATATTTCCGGTCTGTCCCACGGCATTGGCTGGTGCGCGCCGCAGCAGGGTGCCTGTAAGCTGACACTCAATGTAAAGAACGGTATCATTCAGGAGGCACTGGTGGAAACCCTGGGCTGTTCCGGTATGACCCATTCCGCAGCGATGGCAGGAGAGATCCTCCCTGGAAAAACGCTGCTTGAAGCACTCAATACAGACCTTGTCTGTGATGCGATCAACGTTGCAATGAGAGAGATTTTCAAACAGCTTGCATACGGCAGAACACAGACGGCATTTTCCGAAGGCGGACTTCCAATCGGCGCGAGCTTGGAGGATCTGGGCAAGGGGCTGCGCTCTCAGGTGGGCACCATCTTCTCCACAAACCTCAAAGGTGTGCGCTATCTGGAGCTTGCAGAAGGATATATCCTGTCTGTTGCACTGGATGAGAACAACGAAGCGATTGGTTATAAATTTGTAAAAGTGGGAAAAATGCTGGAAGACATCCGTCACGGCATGGACCCGGACAAAGCATACGAAAAGAACATCGGTTTCTATGGCCGCTATGAAAATGCAGCCAAGTACATCGATCCAAGAGAAGAATAAGCAGGAGGGAAGGAACATGGCAGTATTTGAAGGACAGGAACGAAGAATGCCCAAAATTGAGGCTTGCCTGAAAGAATATGGTATGACCTCCCTGGACGAAGCAAGGGAATTTTGCCTTGAAAAAGGGATCGACGTGGACGAAATCGTGAAGGGAATCCAGCCGATTGCATTTGAAAATGCAGTCTGGGCATACACCCTCGGGGTAGCGGTTGCCCTCAAAAAAGGCATCACCACCGCAGCAGAAGCAGCAGAGGCGATCGGCATCGGCTTGCAGGCATTCTGTGTTCCCGGCTCCGTTGCAGAGCAGCGCAATGTCGGACAAGGCCACGGAAACCTCGGCGCAATGCTTTTGAGGGAAGAAACAAACTGCTTCTGCTTCCTTGCAGGACATGAGTCCTTTGCAGCAGCAGAAGGCGCAATCGGTATTGCCCGCACCGCAAACAAAGCCCGCAAAAAACCGCTGCGCGTTATCCTCAACGGCTTGGGCAAGGATGCAGCATACATCATTTCCCGCATCAACGGCTTTACCTATGTGGAAACAGACTACGATTACTACACAGGCGATCTGAAGGTAGTTCGCGAAGTACCGTTCTCCGAAGGGGACAGAGCGCAGGTGCGCTGCTATGGATGCAATGACGTATCCGAAGGCGTTGCAATCATGCGCGCAGAAAAAGTGGATGTATCCATCACCGGAAACTCCACAAACCCAACCCGCTTCCAGCATCCGGTTGCAGGCACCTATAAAAAATGGTGCTGGGAAAACGGCGTGAAGTACTTCTCCGTCGCTTCCGGCGGTGGTACGGGACGTACCCTCCATCCGGACAACATGGCTGCAGGTCCTGCTTCCTACGGTATGACCGATACCATGGGACGCATGCACAGCGATGCACAGTTTGCAGGCTCCTCCTCCGTTCCGGCTCATGTTGAGATGATGGGTCTGATCGGTATGGGCAATAACCCGATGGTGGGCGCAACCGTTGCCTGTGCTGTTGCAGTAGAAGAAGCTGCAAAATAAGCACACAAATCGATTATCCTGTGAAATCAAAACACCCCCATGACACACTGCTGTGTGTCATGGGGGTGTTTTCTATATGTTCAGATCAAAGAGATTCAGCACGATTCTTATTTTGTTTTGCTCCATGCTTTCATGCGCTGCGTTTTATCGAGAATCTTCTTTCTCATGCGGATGCTTTTCGGGGTTACTTCGATCAGCTCATCGTCTTTGATGAATTCGATGCACTGTTCCAAAGACATATTTTTCGGGGTAACAAGGCGCAGAGCATCGTCACTGCCGGATGCGCGGGTATTGGTGAGGTGCTTCTTTTTGCATACGTTTACAACAAGGTCCTCATCCTTTGGAGATTGACCGACGATCATGCCCTCATAAACAGGGACGCCGGCGCCGATAAACAGAGTTCCGCGCTCCTGCGCATTGTACAGACCGTAGGTAACAGCATCGCCCTGCTCAAACGCGATCATGGAACCGAAGGAACGGCTCGGAATCTCGCCCTTGTGCGGCTCGTAGCCGATGAGGATGGAGTTCATGATGCCTTCCCCTTTGGTATCGGTCAAAAATTCGCTGCGATAGCCGAACAGACCGCGGGAAGGAATGGTGAATTCCAACTTGGTGCGTCCGTTCATTGGATTCATGGAAACAAGAACACCTTTGCGGGTGCCCATTTTTTCCATAACGGAACCGGTTGCAAAATCAGGAACATCGACAACAAGCTCTTCCATTGGTTCGAGGAGCTGTCCGTTTTCTTCCTTGAAGAGCACCTGAGGACGGCTTACCTGGAACTCGTAGCCTTCGCGGCGCATAGTTTCGATGAGGATGGACAGGTGCATTTCGCCGCGTCCTGCCACACGGAATTCGTCTGCATAATCGGTTTCGGTGATACGAAGAGAAACGTCCTTGAGGGTTTCCTTGAGCAGACGGTCACGCAGATGACGGGAGGTCAGGAATTTACCCTCACGGCCTGCAAACGGGCTGTCGTTTACAGAGAAGGTCATCTCGATGGTCGGGTCGGAAATTTTTACGAAAGGAAGCGGCTCGATTGCAGTTGGTGCGCAGAGGGTTTCACCGATGCTGACATTCTCAAGACCGGAGATGCACACGATGTCGCCCATTTTGCCTTCCTGTGCAGGAACACGGGCAAGTCCCTCGATCTGGTACAGGGAAACAATCTTGCCCTTGTACTGGGTTTCGGGATTGTGGTAGTCGCAGACAACAACCGGATCGTTGACATGAACGACACCGCGGGAGATTCGTCCGATTGCGATTCGTCCAACGTATTCGTTGTAGTCGATGGAGGATACAAGAAGCTGGAACGGTGCATCGATCTCGCCCTCTGGAGCAGGGATCTCAGAGAGGATGGTGTCAAAGAGCGGGTTGAGGTTGTCGCCGCGCACACCCGGCTCAAAGGATGCGGTACCCTCTTTGCCGGAGCAGTAGAGGATTTTGGATTCGAGCTGTTCTTCGGTTGCATCGAGGTCGAACAGCAGATCATAAACTTCCTCGCGCACTTCTTCGTTTCGTGCATCCGGACGGTCTGTTTTATTGACTACGATGATGACCTTATGTCCCATTTCCAGTGCTTTTTGCAGTACGAAGCGGGTCTGAGGCATTGGACCCTCGAAGGAGTCTACCAGCAAAATAACACCGTTTACCATTTTGAGGATACGCTCTACCTCGCCGCCGAAGTCAGCGTGTCCTGGGGTGTCGATGATGTTGATTTTTACACCGTTGTAGTTGATGGCTGTATTTTTTGCAAGGATGGTGATGCCGCGTTCGCGCTCCAAATCGCCGTTATCCATTACACGGTCCTGCACAGACTGATTTTCGCGGAAGGTGCCGCTCTGTTTGAGCATCTGGTCAACCAGCGTTGTTTTGCCGTGGTCAACGTGAGCGATGATTGCAATATTTCTTAAATCTTCTCTAATCAAGGTTTTCGTCTCCTTATTGATTGAATCAAATATACGTTCGGTTACTTCTAAAACTCTATTATACTTAGAATCTCCTTTGTATTCCAGCCTTTTTTTTAATTCCCTTGTATTGCATAAAGGATATCCTTCCCAAAGGAGGGTTTTTGTTCAAATTGAAGGAATCAATCAAATTATTTTAGTGGAAACAGCAGAAAGAAAAGATAAAACAGCGCGATCATCACAGGCTGATGCAAAATATAGATCCATAAACTGTGCCTTCCCACCCATTCCACCGAAGGGATACGGGAGGGGTAAAGCCATTGAGGGGACTGTTCCTTTTGGATATAAGCGCCCAAAAACCGTCCGATACAGAACATAAAAAACCATGGGATCAGTGGGTAATAATCCGAGGAATAAAATTGAGGGGTGGGCAGTCCCAGTGGGTATAAATAGGGGAGGGTGGTGCGCAGGTATCGGCGCAGCGCCCCAATGCCCAGATAGCCGTCGGGCAGGTGATAAAAAATGACGAACAAGATCAGAAAAGTAAAAAATCCTGTTTTCCACGGGATTCGGTCCAGCAGAGGATGCAGAATGCCGCAGAGGATCATGGAAATTCCCAGCAGGTGCAGAATCCCAAAGCAGATGATGAGCTTTGGTGTAACAACGGCAGTGACAAGGCTCATGAGCATCCCAAGGGCAAGAACCTTGATGCCGCGCTTGCAGGAGGAATGCGAAAAGCGGCTGCAAATTCCCGAAATGAGAATGAAAACACCGGCAAACGCAGGGACAAGCACCCTAGAGAGCATTGCGCTGCGAAACCAGTACCATGGCAAATGGAATAAGTAAATCAAACTGAATACTCCGTGATATACGACCATGCATAAAACAGAAAATCCACGAATCAAATCAAGCGCATTCATGCGCTTTGCTGCCATAGTGCCACCCCATTTCTTGTTTTTTACAGCTTTCCCAGAATCTTTAGCTTCTATTCAGAAAAAGCCCTCCCAAAGCCGATGCTTGCGGTCAATCAGGAAGTGGCAGCGCAAAGATAGACAATACAGCGTCCCATACTATGTTGAGAAACACAAATAGAAATCTCTCCATTTGTATGGTATAATTTTCAAAACACGATCAGTGTAAAATTTGTCGTTGTATCGGAGGGAAAATTGTATGGCAATGGTATATGACTTATCTGCGATCAAGATCTTAAAAACACTCGGCTATGGAGAAGTGGTGGGCAAGGAGTGGCTTGACAAATTAAAGCACGACAAAAAGATTGAGCTGCCGCAAACATACTGCGATTTTATGGAGCTTGTGGTGGACTCTCCCCTTTTAAGCACCTCCAATCTCTGGACGGGAAAAATGGCACACGGAGTGTGCATTCCGATGATGTACTACGAGGAGTTGGAGGAATCGATTCAGGATCGAACCGACCGATGGTCAAAACGTCCTGCGAAGTGGGAGCGTTCGCTTCATGAGCTTTCTCAGCTTCCGATGACGGAGTGGACGGAAAAGGTCGAGGATCACCTCATCATTGGCAGTGATTATGAAGGGGGCATGGGTGTTTTCGGAATCCGCAAACAGGATCTTTCAGAAAATGACCCTCCGGTTTATTGGCATAAAGATTCCGGCACGGTCAGCATTTCAGAATGGAAGTTGGAGCAGGAGAAATTGTCCGATTTTTTGCTGAATGTTCTGGTGGAAGCCTTGAACTGTGTGGAGTATCAAAGTGCAGAGGATGCGCTGGAAGTCAAGGGATGGAGTTATGAAGAATATTTTGATATAAAAAAAGACGATTGGGTTGCCTCAAAATCGGTTTTGAAAAAATACGGGATCGACTTTTCCAAGCTCAAAAAACACAAAGCAAGCAGCTGCAAGGTGTTCTGCTGCTATGATGAGGAACGCAACGCCTTTTTTGTGGGAAATACACAAGACGGAGAAATTTCCCTTTCGGCAATCAACCGTGCCGAGGCAGAAAACATTTTTCTGGATTTTCACTGTTTGGAATTTTGGCTTGAGGAAGCACGCTTGTACGCACAGGGAGAGGATGAAGGCAAAGAGAGCCAGCCAATGTATTATTATGTAAAAACCAAAAACCTTCCTCTGAGGCTTTCGGACTACTGCCGACCAGACTATGCGCCCCAAAAAGGAGAAAACGGCGAAGAACTTTGCCCTCAGACCTCGGATGGAGAACCGCTGTATCTTTTGTGTCGTACAAGCACCTTGGAGGACATCGTGTGTGATGTGCTGAAGAAAAAGCCGAAAGCCAGCAATCAGGAGCTTATAGAAGCGCTCAACGATTGTTTGAATCAAGAATTTTCAAAGGATGATACAAAGTAAACAGCTGAAATAATACATTCCAGGCGGCTTATGTTTAGAAAATGAATGGAACATGAAGGTAAGATAGATGCCCGATCATTCCGTTATAATTTGTCTAAAATATCACTGTTTTTTGATTTCCAGTGGTACAGGCAAAGCCGTTTTGAAATATAACCAAGGGAGGGGCAAGCCTATGAAAATTTTGCTGCAAAACTTTTTTCAATTTTTTACAGAACCGCCGAATTCAGATGAAGAATTGATGTGGAATATTTCAGGTTATCTGTCAATGCTTGATCCAAAGTGGCTGCAAAACTGTAAACCTGCCTCTCCAGAAGATATAGAGTGCTTGGAGAAAATACTTGCAGAACGATTTGCATGCAGTATTCCATCTTCCTATAAAGCCTATTTGGAGCGGATGGGAGAAGAGGATGGCGGGTTGGTTTCTGGGCATGTGGAGTCCGATCCAGAGTTTTGGGAGTGTTTTAAGGGAGATAATATGGCTCAGGGGGCGATGTACCATATAGAACATCTCGATGAGGAAATGGCTCAAGGCAGAAGAACTTCGCAGGAACCGCAGTCTATACCGCCCTTTTGGAATTTTTATTACTCAATGCTTGCTGGACAGGGATGGGGCTTTTCCCCAAAAGCAAAATGCCCGGATCAGATCGTGCAAACATCCGGAATTGAACAATTCTATTTTTCCCATGATACATTTTCAAAGTTTTTACTTTATTGTGCTTATGATGCGATCACAGACCGAATCTGGTCTCAGGGTACAGAGTTCTACGAATTATCAGATCATACACATGGTGTCTGGATGGATGTAAAATGCCCCAAAGAGTGGCTCATCCCCAAATACAACCATCTGTTGGTGAATTTTCTAAATGAAATCGAATGCTGCTGTTACATCCAAGAGTGCTGGTTCAGCAGCCAAAAAGAATTCAATTTATTTAACATGGATGGTACAGTTACAGAGATCCCATATGAATTTGCACGATATGTTGGCTGGCATTCTATGGGGGATTTGACAGTTTCGATGCACTTCAAAGGGTGCTATGCAGATTATTCAAAAATTGGAATTTTGATTATCAGCCAATCTGCAGAGGAGACTAAACAGCTGATCGATGAAATCCTAAAGCGAACGACCCTAATAGAAAAGACCCTCACCATCAAACGCATCGACTGAACATGGCATCTTCTTTCGAGTGAAGTGATTGAAACCCAAAGCAGTGAAAAAGAAAGGGACTGTGTACAAGTACAGCTTGTACACAGTCCCTTTCTCGGTGGTTTTCGTACCAAAAATCCGTCTAAATCAAAATAAAAATCGCAGGATATTGCTGCATTATTTGGAAAAATCGAGGTTTTCCGGAATGCAGGTTTCGATGATCTCGCGTGCGGACTCGTTGTCCTCCATCATCAGCAGG
Organism: Oscillospiraceae bacterium; assembly: GCA_020024285.1. Lineage (GTDB taxonomy): Bacteria > Bacillota > Clostridia > Oscillospirales > Ruminococcaceae > Negativibacillus. Next base: position 12,059 of record JAHHTZ010000009.1, read on the forward strand.
ATCAAATAGTCTCCGCGGCTGAAGAGAACAGAGTTTTCCGCAATTTCGGTGGAATTGTAGATGTCATAATCCGTAAACTCGCGAATCCTTGCTTCCTGACGCTTTTTAAGCATATCGCGCACAGCGTCATCTCTGTCTTCCTTTGGTTTTACAATATAGACATCCGATGCGCCAAAATCGGGGTTGAGGTATCGGATATGGTACTCCTCAATGGCATCCAGATCAAGCCCCACCACGTTTTCCACTTCGTCATCATCCGGGATCACAAGCCCCATCTCCTGATTGAAGCCCTCATAGATGAGATCGAGCGCTTTCTCCGGATCGGCGGCAGGAGCTTCGGACTCCGGCGTCTGTGTAGATTTCTCTGCTGTCTGCGCTTCCGGCTGCTGTGCAGATACAGTATCGTTTTTGGTGGGCTCGGTTTGTGTGTTTTGCTGTGCCTGTCCGCATGCAGTGATGGAAAGAGCGATTGCAGCGGCGCAGAATAAAACAAGACATTTATTTTTCATGCATGAACTTCCATTTCCCTGTACAATATCCCCTGTACAGATCGGGCGGCCTATTGCCGTTTAAAATACTCGTCCCAATCGATTATAATTATTTTTGTTGACCTGTCAAGAACTATGTTCCTTTTTTTACCAAAAAAAGACGCCTTTCTACAAAAAGTTTACAAAATTATATGAAATGCACAAAAAATCAAAGTTTTTTGATAAAATGTACCCTTTGTATAGTGAAGCATTTTTTTCTTCCCCTGCGGCGTCTTTTATGATATACTGTACGATACATGCCGGTTTTATAATGATACGATACCGGAGAAAAGGAGCTATGTATATGATGAATCCTCTTTATTTTATTGCGGGAGTGCTGGTGCTTGCAATTATTTTTTCCGTAATTTCCTATCTGATGAAATCCTCTGCATATAAGAAAGGTATTTACGGCAAGAAGGTCGTAAACAAGGCACTGAAGAAATTTGCCTCCATCCGTGAAATGACTGTGTTGTCCGATGTTGCAGTAAAAAATGCAGATCGAACCATTTTGTTTGACCATGTTCTTGTGGGCTATTTTGGGGTGCTGTTCGTTCAGACGATTCAGGGGAAGGGCTCTTTCTATGGAGATTCCAAGGAGCCTGTTTGGACCTTTACCGATGAAAAACAGAAGGTCACCTTCAAAAATCCGCTGACCGAAATGGAAGAAAAGGTCGAGCAGTTCCGCGAGGTGCTTGCAAAGAACAAAATCTACAATGTATCGATTGAAAGTGCAGTTACGGTCGTTTCTCTGGGTGAAGAGCCGAAAATGTACCTTTCCAACATTCCAGACAGTGCCAATATCCTGCTGGAAAAAGAACTTATGCCACTTCTGAGAAAAGAACGCTTTGAAAAAGATAACCAAATCGATCCCAAGGCAATCCTCGCACTGTTTGAAAAACAGTAATTTCCGGGGCAATGGATCAGGAAAAAGGGACAGCATGAATTAGTAAGCGTTCGTCAAGTAAAATCGGCAGCACCTCCAAAATGGGTGCTGCCGATTTTTTCTGCTTATTCTGCGGACTCAGATGGACCGGGATGGAACGGGATCACCTTAAAAACAGGTCATTTCCGTCACTGTCCAGGGTTACGGTGCTGTCCGGCATGATCTCATCTGCAATGATCTTTTTGCCGATCATCGTTTCGACCTTGCTTTGAATGAAACGTTTCAGAGGACGTGCGCCGTAGATTGGATCGTAAGCATTGTCGATAATATACTGTTTTGCATTTTCTGTCAAAGACAGCGTGATCTGTTTTTGATTCAGACGCTCTTGCAGCTCGTTGATCTGCAAATCAATGATGCCTTTGATATTATCTTTTGTCAGCGGTTTATAGAAGATGATTTCATCCAGACGGTTGAGGAACTCCGGACGGAAGCTCTGTTTGAGCAGGTCTTCCACCTGTTTTTTCGCCTGTGATGAAATTTCGCCGTTTTCCTCAATACCATCGAGGATATACGGTGAACCAAGGTTCGAAGTCAGGATGATGATGGTGTTCTTGAAGTCCACCGTTCTGCCCTGCGAATCGGTGATTCGTCCGTCATCCAGAACCTGAAGCAGGATGTTGAATACATCGGGATGTGCTTTTTCCACTTCATCGAAGAGGACAACGGAGTATGGGCAGCGGCGCACTGCCTCAGTGAGCTGACCACCCTCCTCGTATCCCACATATCCCGGAGGCGCTCCGATCAGACGGGAAACGGAATATTTCTCCATATATTCGCTCATATCGATGCGGACCATGTTGTTGCTGTCATCAAAGAGTGTTTTTGCCAATGCTTTTGCAAGCTGTGTCTTTCCGACGCCTGTAGGACCTAAGAACAGGAAGGAACCGATCGGACGATTCGGGTCTGCGATCCCGGCACGGGAACGGATGATGGCTTCTGTTACCTTTTCAACAGCTTCGTCCTGACCGATGACGTTTTCATGCAGGATATCTTCAAGATGGAGCAGCTTCTCCCGCTCGCCCTCCATAATCTTTGCGACCGGGATACCCGTCCATTTGCCGACGACTTTTGCAATTTCTTCTTCGTTGACCTTGTCGCGCAGGAGTGTGGACTGCTCTGCTTTTTCAGCCAGTTTTTCCTCCTCCTCAAGCTGTTTTTTCAGTTCGGGGAGCTTGCCGTATTTAAGCTCTGCCGCTTTGTTCAGATCATATTCGCGCTCGGCTTTTTCGATGTCGTTGTTGACCGACTCGATCTGCTCACGCAGCTTTTGTACCTTGCTGATGGCGTTTTTCTCGTTTTCCCACTGGGCCTTCATGGAATTGAAGCGCTCGCGCATTTCCGCAAGCTCCTTTGTGACCTTCTCAAGCTGTTCTTTTGAGAGCTTGTCGTCCTCTTTTTTGAGGGCGGCCTGTGCAATTTCCTGCTGGATCATCTTACGGGACAGGTCGTCAAGCTCTGCCGGCATGGAATCCATCTCAGTACGGATCATGGCACATGCTTCATCCACGAGGTCGATTGCCTTATCCGGCAGGAAACGGTCGGAAATATAACGGTTGGAGAGGGTCGCTGCTGCAATGAGCGCATTGTCCTGAATCTTAACACCGTGGTATACCTCGTACCGCTCTTTCAGTCCACGCAGAATGGCGATGGTATCTTCGACCGTTGGTTCTTTGACCAGTACCGGCTGGAATCGACGCTCCAGTGCGGCATCCTTTTCGATATACTGGCGGTACTCGTTGAGCGTGGTGGCACCGATACAATGCAGCTCGCCTCTTGCAAGCATCGGCTTGAGCAGGTTGCCCGCATCCATCGAGCCCTCTGTTTTGCCTGCACCGACAATGGTATGAAGCTCATCGATGAAGAGAATGATGCGCCCTTCGCTCTTTTTGATTTCCGCGAGGACCGCTTTCAGACGCTCCTCAAATTCTCCGCGGAATTTTGCGCCCGCAATCAGTGCACCCATATCAAGGGAAAAGATGGTTTTGTCTTTGAGGTTGTTCGGAACATCGCCGCGCACGATACGCAGCGCCAATCCTTCGGCAATCGCTGTTTTACCGACGCCCGGTTCACCGATCAACACCGGATTGTTTTTCGTTTTACGGGACAGGATCATAATGACGTTTCGGATCTCGCTGTCACGCCCGATCACAGGGTCGAGCTTCTTGCTGCGCGCTTCCTCCACCAGATCGTGGCCGTATTTTTTGAGTGCCTCATACGTTCCTTCCGGAGAATCGCTTGTAACACGGGTATTTCCGCGCACCTGCTGCAATGCTTTGAGAAAGTTCTGCTTTTCGATGCGGAACAGCCCGAACAGATCCTTAACGGCACCGTGTGCCTCCTCGATCAGCCCCAGCATCAGATGCTCTACGGAAACATAATCGTCCTTCATGGAATCGGCTGTTTTTTCGGCGCGGGTCAGTGCCTTGTCGACATCCTGCGAAATATATATTTTGCCCTCTTCCCGTCCGGAACCTGTGACAGAAGGAATCTTTCCCAGCTCCTGCTGGCAGCTGTGCTCCAGAGCATCGGTATCTACGTCCATTTTTTTAAGCAGCTGCGCGGTCAGGCTGTTTTCCTGTGTCAGCAAAGCATCCAGAAGGTGGATCTGCTCGATCTGCATATGGCTGCGTTCGATGGCAAGATTGTGCGCCAGCTGAACGGCTTCCATTGATTTTTGTGTAAATTTTTGAGTGTTCATACTGTTCTCTCCTTTCTTCGCGACAGAATAAAACACGCTTGATTGCAAAATTATAAGATAACGGGATCTTCCTGCAGATAACTGCGGTAGATTTTTTCTACAACGGATCGCTGTGCCGATTCGGGGCACTGCATCCATGATTTGAGCGCATGGTCGATGGTTTGGATATATTTACCGATGGCGCAGCCGATTTCATCGCTGCTGCAATCGGGTCGGAGCAGCACGAATTTTCGCACGAATTTTCCGCGCCCGATCTCATACTGCGGCTGCTGCCGGGTGATGGAGCCAAAATAAACCGCCTCCACCGAACAGAACAACAGGAAAAATTCCTGAAGGCGCGCCAACAGCTCGCTGCTCTGTGTCCTTGTCATGATGCGCAGCTCTCCGACACTGCTTTCCCGGTTTCTCGACAGCTCCACCGTATATTTGATGGTGGGGTTGTATTTGACCTGAAGCGGACTGCGGATGTTGAGCAGCGCATCCGAACCCTGACTCTGGATGAGGAACGGCTCGTCGCTGCCGAATACGCCCGTGAGCGAATCAAAAATATCGCGCATCTGCTTTTCCGGCGTGGTGTAGGAAACATAGTCCGCTAAAATCTGATTGATCAAATTGGAACGGCTGGTATTCATCGTGTATGCCGCGCGGTCCACAGCACGGATGACATCGTCGCTTAAAACAAGACTGTAAACGCTTCGTCCCATGGAGTTCACCTCTTTTCCTGATGCTGTATTTATTGTAGACCTAATTTCATACTTTGTCAATCATATTATATAATATTAACAACAAGTTTAAGGTTTATTCTTGAAATACAACAGCACAGCGTGTAAAATAAAGACAAAAGACCAGCAACAGAAGGAGGAATCACCATGTCAGAACCGCTTCGGTGGTTGGCATTGGGGTACAGCGTACCCATCAACCCTTCCAAGAATCGTGTTTATGTTTGGAGGAAGCTAAAAGAATACGGTGCTGAATATTTTAAGCAGGGTGTTGCTCTTCTGCCTTATACACGGGCAAACTATTCAAAGCTCAAATACCTCGCAGCAAAAATCCTCGAAATGGGGGGAGAAGCCTCCATCGTGGAGATGAAATTCATCAGCTCGGAGGACGAGCAGGAAATGGTCAGCCGATTCCGCATGCAGGCGTGGGAGGAGCTCAGCCAGCTCAAAAAGGACTGCGCCACTATCATGTCGCAGCTCAGCCGCCAGACGGCGCGCTGCCTCACCGAGATGCAGAGCGACGAAATCAAAAAGCTCATCCGCCGCTATTCCAAAGCGCGCGAGCGCAGCCACTTCTGTGTCACACTGTCCGAGGATGTGGAGCATGGGCTGTATTCCCTGGTCGATCTGGTGCGAAACAAAACGGGCGATGCCGCCGCCCAGTTTTCACGGGCAATGGAAAAGGCAGTAAAATAAGAAAAAACAGCAAATCCGGCAAAATCCGGATTTGCTGTTTTTTTCATGAAAATAGAACAAGGAGCAATCGCCTTTTATCGTATCGATGCGGTCGATGCACAATTTATATAAGAGGATAAAGGACGCTGCCGCATGGGGCAGCCTTTTTCTATTTGGTCGATTTTACCTTCTTCCATTGACAAATTTCGTCAGAAAGGACAGCTTTCTTGAATTATTCGTGAACACCCTCCCCTTTTTAAAAGGAAAATGGTACAATGTCCTCAAAATGCATTCTTGAACGAAGGGATGGATCTCTGTGACCCTTTTGCATGATAAAACCTATCGCCATTTGTGTTCCTTTTTCTTTACCTGCGGCTTTGGACTGCTGCTGATGTACCTTTCTGCCATGCCAAGAACAAATGTTCTCGCCGCGCAGATGCCAAGCGAACCCCCCGCAGCTCCCGCCCCGCAGGAACAGACGCAGGAGGATGCCCCCGCGCCGTCTGCCCCAAGAGCAAATTATTACGTCAAGCGCACACAGGGACTCAGCCGCGAGGAGGATCGCCTCGTCCTCGAGCCGCCCCTCGAGCTCAAAACCTCCGTCGAATATCTCACGCAGGAGCCAAGCGTTCTGCTGCATCAGGACAAAAAAGAGATCGAGAAGGTGACGCAGCTGCTGCACAATGCCAAGCGCATCCCCGATGACAGCAAGGTGATCGCCCTGAGCAATTCCCACCCGGTCACGCTCACGCTGTCCTATGGCGACGGATACGGCAATCTGTACGTCTTTTTGGGCTACAGCGAACAGTGCAAAAAGCCGGTCACCCTCATACAGGACAACCTCAACCGCCTGTATCAGACCAAGGAATCGGTTTCGCAGACGCTCTTCGAGCTGGCAAAACCCACCATCACCACCCTCAATGCCAAAAAAGTAAACATCTATACCACCAAACACCTGCGAAAAAAGACGCTTCATGCACAGATCATCGAGGAAGAGGACTGCAAGCCTTTTTTAACGATGCTCAATTCGCTTAAAAAGGAGGGACGCTCTGACGATCTGAGTGCGCCCGATTACCTTGTGTGCATCATCGAAAACGGAAAATTCGAGGAGGAAGAGCGGTGGTATCTCTGGCTGCATGAAAAGGAAGTCCTGATGGCGTTTGCGTCCGATCCGTCCACCATCTACCGCGCCGACGAGCTTACCTCGCGCAGCCTTAAAAGACAGATCAAAAAATATGCAGTATCCTAAAATCGAACAAACGCATAGATGCACACGAACGGGGCAAAAATAATCCCGAAGGAGATAAAAACCATGATTGGAATTTTTTTGCTTGGACATCAGGAAAACAGCGACCTTGCACAGATCCTCCGGCTTGCGTCGCCAAAAGCGCTCCTGTGCGAAGGAGAATTTGAGCGCATCACGGCTCCCTGCGGCATCCTGCTGCCGGGGGCTTGTTTCTCGTGCAGAAGGATCGGGCTGTGCGGCAGGTTCTGGTGCATTTTTGATTCGCAGGACAGCATTTCGGCGCGCTTTGCCAAGGAGCACGGCGTAAAAACGCTGACCTGCGGCTTTTCTCCCTACGACACCGTCACCCTGTCCAGCATCACCCCCGAGCAGGCAGTTGTCACCCTTCAGCGGGAGATCGTCACCATCCGCGGCACCGTTGCCGAGCCCGCGGATCACCCGGTTTTTCTGCGAAAAAGCTATTCGGCACAGAGCATCCTGCGTGCCGCGGCAGCGCTGATCCTGATGGGCTATGCACAGGAGCTGGACGGATTTTATTTTTGAAGGGACAGACAAAAATTCCCTCTGATAAAAGCGCAAAAGCGTGTGATACTATTTACTGCAGACAGCAAGGAGGCAACAGAAAAATCAAATTATTTAAAGGAGTGCTCATCATAATGACCAGCAATAATAAAATCGTTGTACCCGAAGCAAAGGCAGCTATGGATAAATTCAAAATGGAAGCAGCAAGCGAAGTTGGCGTAGACCTCAAGGAAGGCTATAACGGACACCTCACCTCCCGTGAGGCTGGCTCTGTGGGCGGTCAGATGGTGAAGAAAATGATCGAAGCATACGAAAGCAAAATCAAATAGGATATTCCCCAAAAAGCAGCCGCAGGGCTGCTTTTTTTTGCGCGGTGCAGTGCAGAGCACAAAAGAACAAAGGTGAGGGGAGCGCCTGCAAAGCTCGGTGCAAATCCCCGGGAAAACGAAGGGCTGCGCGAAAAATGTCGGACGCAGAAAGGGAGGGCAGAATTTTTTACACATATATTATAACGAAATTCAGTACAAATTGCCGTATATTTGGTGATTATGATGCTTTGGAAGGGAAAAAAAGAGGATTTTATGGGTAAATATATGAAAATAGTCCGTTATGTCACTTTGCCCATTTTATGCCTTTTCATTTCCCAATTATTATGCTATAGTATGGACAATAGGGAAAATAGAAAAGATTCACATCAAAAAGCCGTGCAAGCGGCTTTTTCGGGCGGGTCTTTCTAAAAAAATTTGCTGCATTTTATGCGGCACAAACATTAAGGGAGGAAATAAACAATGGACATGAAAAAATCTCTTTCTGTGCTGATCACCGTTTCCATGCTCGCAAGCATGGCAGCACCAGCTATGGCACAGGAGTACAAAGCAACCGCAACTGTAAGCAATGATATTATGGTGCTGGCAAATGAGTACACCGTAGAAACAACAGGTCTGAATAAGACCAACTTTACAGAAGATCAAGCAACAGTAGGTGCAGAAGTTGGTACAGTAAGTGTAACAGGTGATGATGCAACTACAGCAAACTTGACCCTGTCTGTAATCAACGAAAAAGATGAGTCTGTAAATGAAAACTTTTCAGTAGATTCTAATTCTAAGACAGTAACCCTGAAAAAGAAACTGACTAAAGGCACATACAAATTCAGAATCAAAGCTGAAAATGATGGCAAGAGCAAATCCGGTATCTCTGAAGTAGTTACTGTAGAAGTTACAAAAGCAGCTGACAAACAGGAAACAAATGTAAGTGCTGTTGCACTTCAGGGCAACAATGCTGCTAAGTTTACAGTTGACCAGGATCTCTCCAGTGTAGCAAGCAGTATTGCAGAATCTGAGCTTCAGAAAATCACTATTACTGATGATGAAGGCAGTGCACTTAAATTCGGTACTGCAGCAGCAGATACTACTTCTTTGACTTTGACACTCAAATCCGGCGAGTTCAAAACAGGCAAGAAATATACCTTTACAGGTCTTGATCTGGTAGCTGTAGATGGCTTTACACTCAAAGCACAGGGCGAACTGAGCTTTACTGTTCCTGCTGCAGATACTGAGGTAACTCTTGGCGCAGTAACATTCGAAAATGAAACTACAGCTAAAATTGCTGTAACTGGTGTTACAGATGCAGATGGATTTAAGACAGCATTTGATACAGTTAAATCCAATATTACAGTTAAAGGTCAGGGAGACCCAACAATTGATGCAGCTAAGACTTCTTTTGCAGACAATACAATCACTGTGACACTTAATTCCGGCAAAACATTTACAGATAAGCAAGCATACACCTTTGATTTCACAAGTGCAGTTCCAGCTGGATACACTTGGAAAGCACCAAGTGTACAGGGAACATACAATGCTACTCCAGCTCCATCTGTAGCAACCAATGTAACCTTCGAACCAGCTACATATAGCAAAGATACAAAAAAAGTAGTTCTGACTACAAACACACCAAGCGTTGACCTGACAAAAGGTAATGCTCTTCAGGGCAAGGTTACTGTTGAAGGTGTAACAACCCAGCCAACAGTAGATATCGCGCAGAATACCATTACTTTGGACTTTACAAATGCTCCATTGACAAATGATACAACCAGCGCTAAAAAATACACTGTAAAATTTGACGGTGATAACGGCGTTGAATTCGGCGATCCAGATGCTAAATTCAAAGTAACAACAGCTGAATTTACTGTAGAGGGTACACAGGCTCCAGACGCAGTAACAGCAACCTATACAAGCAAGCCTATTGAAGTTGCTCCTGGTGCTACTGTAGCTGAAGGTACCAAAGTTGCAGACGCTCCTACACTGTCCAATAACGCTACTGCAAAGAGCTATGCTCTGAAAGAAGCAAGCGACAATCTGGATGTTAAACCTGATGGCACAATCGTTACCAAAAAAGCTCTTGGTAAAGGTTCTTACACAGTAACTGTTAATGTTACACTTAACGATGCCAGCAGTACAGTAGTTGCAGCTCCATTCACACTGACTATTAACGAAAAATCCACAACCCCAGATCAGGGCGGCTCTACTGGCGGCAGCAGCAGCTCCAGCTCTAACAGACATGACCGTGACGACGATGACAGACATTCCAACAGATACAATGGTTCTTCCAGCGTAAAAGCTGACAAAACCACATCTAACGTAAACAAAGATGGTTCTGTTGATACCAAAGACGTTGTTGCAGAAGTTAAGAGCGACATCACCTCCAATAACAAAAACTCTTCTGTTCTCGTAGAAAATGCGAAAACCGTTTCTGCTTCTACTCTGAAAGAAATGGCTCAGGCAGCTTCTACCAAAGGCGGCACAGCTACTCTGATGGCTGATACCGTAATCAAAGGCAAAACAGAAGGCAGACTCTACATCGATGCTGCAAAAGCTGCTAACCTCAAAGGCGAAATCAAACTGGGCGTAAGCACTTCTTCTAAAACAGCTCTGTCTGTAGAGAAACTGTTCCACAAATACTTCAAGAACGACATCGAAGTTCTCACCCTGTCTCACAACGGCGGCTTCGGTATGTCTGTACGCGTTGCAGTAAAAGCTGATCTGAGCGGCATGAACAAAAACACCCTCAAATTCTACAGCTACAACCGTGCTAAAAACACCTACTACCAGCTCACCAATGTGAACTACAAGATCGACTCCCACGGCTTTGTACACTTCACAACCAGCGTTGGCGGCGACATCATCATCACCGACGCTCCTCTGACCAGCAAATAATAGTTGATGCATAAAATGCATCAACCATCCTGAGAATGGAACAAAGTCCAATTCTCGGCTGGAAGTGGATTTCCGGGTTGGAAGTTAACAGCAATCAAAAACAGGACTGCATTTTGCAGCCCTGTTTTTTTATGCCCTGCTGCCTTTGGCAAAAGAAACAATATTGACAAGCAAGTGCAAAGCAGAGTACACTAAGCATAGAACCGTAAGAAAAGAGGACGTGAGCCGATGAAGTATAAAAAATCACTCTGCATATTCCTGACCCTTCTGCTTGTATTTTCGCTTGTGGGATGCAAAAAGAAGGAGGAAGAGCCTGCCCCGCCGCCCGATCCCAACTTCCCCGTGACGCTGGATTTGAATGGCGAAAGCATCACCATCGAGAACAAGCCGGAGCAGGTGGTGTCGCTGTCGCCAGCCATCACGACGCTGCTCTATGAGCTGGGCGCACAGGATGTGCTGGGGGGCGTGAGCTCCTATGCACCGGAGCAGGCGAAGGAGAAAACCGATTGCGGCACGGCACAGGCGGTGGATCTTGAGGCAGTCAAGGACGTAAAGCCGCAGCTCCTGCTCACCGATACCCCGCTTTTGGCAGAGCAGCTGACGGCATTGTATCAGATGGACGTGGAGGTGCTGCTGCTGCGCCGCCCCACAACGACCGAGGAGGTGCTGGGACGCGCAAAGACCGTGTCGCTTGCCCTCTACGGCAAGGAGGACGGCGAAAAGGCGGCGCAGGACTACGCAAAGCAATGGAACGAAGCATGGGAGCCGCTGCAAAAAGCCGCCGACACCATCGGGGAGAGCGGCAAAAAATCTGCCATCCTGTTGGGGCAGCTTGATTTTACGGTTGCCACCAGCGACAGCTTTGAGGGGAAGATGCTCTCGCGCCTTGGATTCGAAAACCTTGGCGACGCGGGCAGCCACTGGGTGATCGAGGCGGAATCGGTGACGGAGTGGGACCCGCAGATCATCTTCTACGACAGCCGCATTTCCGAGGAGGACATCAAGGCGCGTGACGTATACAAGGAGAGTCAGGCGGTGAAGGCGGGCGCGCTGTGCCCGGTGGAATGGGGCGCGCTGCAAACCCAGACCCTGCAAACGCTGAAGCAATACGAGGCGATGGTGCGCTATGCTTACCCCGACGCCTTGGAGAGCGTCCAGACGCAGGAGGACGCAGACAGCCCGGCGCAGGATGGGGAAGAATCGGAAAGCAGCACAGACTCCGACGAATCCAAAGACAAAGAATAAGCGCGAGCAAAACCCCCTCTGCCCCATATGGGGCAGAGGGGGTTTTGCTTGGGAGCTATTGTGCTGCCTGCTGCCTATCCGCCGTGAGGAAGCCGTTTTCGATTTGCAGCACACGGGGCGCATCGGCGGCGATGCGGGGATCGTGCGTGATGAGGATGATGGTATTTCCCTGCGCGTTGAGGCTGCGCAGCAGAGCGAGGACGCTCTGCGCGCTTGCGGAATCGAGGTTGCCTGTGGGCTCGTCCGCGAGGATGCAGGAGGGACCGAAAGCGATGGTACGGGCGATGGCGGTGCGCTGCTGCTGCCCGCCCGAAAGCTGGTGCGGGAGGTGGCTGAGGCGATTCCCCAGCCCCACCTGTTCGAGCGCAGCAAGGGCGCGCTGGCGGCGCTGCTTTGCAGAGAGCTTTGTGTACAGGAGGGGGAGCTCGACGTTTTCGAGGCAGGTGAGGGTGGGGATGAGGTTGTAGCCCTGAAAGATGAATCCGAGCATGCTGCCGCGCAGTGCGGTGCGCTGGGCATCGGTGAGGGAAAAAACATCCTGTCCGTTGAGCAGATAGGTCCCGCGGGTGGGGCGGTCCAGGCAGCCGAGAATGTTCATGAGGGTCGATTTTCCCGAGCCGGACTGCCCTGTGATGGCGACAAATTCGCCTGCTTCCACTGTGAGCGATACCTCGTGCAGAGCCGTGACAGTATCCGAATCGATGGTGTATTCCTTTGTGATTTTATCGAGTTTAAGCAATGAGCCGATGGCGATCCGCCCCTTTCCAAGCGCTGATACAGAGCGATACTGAAAGATAGGATTTCCCACAGGGGCACGATTTATACGTGAAACTATCATAAAAATTCGAATTATTGTGGCTGTATTTAGTTAATATGTATAATATCCTTTCTGTAATTTCTACACAGAATCTCCTTTTTTCGTCCGAGAAACCTTGAAAAATTCGTCAATTCTCATTATAATTGAATAGTAATCGAAAAAAATATGAGTAAAAATTATAGAAATTCAACATATATCTTTCGATTTCTCCCAATCTGTTGGGGAGCCGCCGAGCGATTCGGCACATCATGAAAGGGGCGATTCACTATGAAACAATATCTCGCAGGAAGGATTCGTAACGTAGCATTGGCAGGGCATTCCGATTCAGGAAAGACATCCCTTGCCGAGGCAATGTTGTATAAAACCGGTACCATCGAGCGTCTGGGCAAAACAGCAGAGGGAAATACTGTTTGCGACAGCGACTCCGAATCCATCAAGAGAAAGGCTTCTGTTGCCTCTTCTGTTGCTCCGTTTGCATGGGGCTCCACAAAGATCAATGTGCTGGACACTCCCGGACTGTTCGATTTTGAGGCAGGTCTTTACGAGGGGCTGCGCCCGGCGGAATCTGTTTTGATCGCAGTATCCGGAAAAGACGGCGTCAGCGTCGGTACAGAAAAAGCATACCGTCTGGCAAAGAAACAGAACAAAGCGACAATGTTCTTTGTAAGCAAGCTCGATGTAGAGCACAGCGATTTTTATAAAGTTTTGGAAGAGCTGAAAACACAGTTCGGTCCAAGCGTGTGCCCGATCGTTGTTCCATACAGCGAAAACGATAAGGTTCAGTGCTATATCAGCCTGATCGACCACAAAGCATACAAATATGATGCAAAGGGCGAGCCATCCGAGGTAGAGATGCCGGATATGGGACACCGTCTGGAAGGCTTGATGGCTGCAATTTCCGAGGCTGTTGCAGAAGCAGACGAGGAATTGTTTGAGAAATACTTCTCCGGCGAACAGTTTACAAGAGATGAACTGATCCGCGGAATTCATAACGGCGTGAACAACGGAGCGATCTCCCCGGTACTGTGCGGCTCCTGCGTGACCCTCGAAGGCATCGATATGCTGCTGGATGCTGTTGTTGACCTGCTTCCATCCCCATGGGAAAAGGGCAGCGAGGTGGCAGAGGATGCACATGGAGAAATCGTTGAGGTAAAATGCACCGACGAAGCTCCCTTGTCTGCATATGTATTCAAGACAGTTGCCGATCCGTTTGTCGGAAAATTGTCGTACATCAAGGTAGTTTCCGGTAAATTGGGTCAGGATTCTGCCCCAATCAATGCACGCACCGGTCAACCGGAGCGTCTGGGCAAAATCGTGTACATGCGCGGCAAAAAGCAGGAGGATACAGCATACATCACAGCCGGTGATATCGGTGCTGTAACGAAGCTCGCAACCGCTTTGAGCGGCGACAGCCTGTGCGATGCAAAACAGCTCGTAAAATTTGAGCAGACCCCATTCCCGCGTCCATGCTATTCGAGAGCGATCCAGAATAAGGATAAAGCAGACGAAAGCAAGATCGCATCCGTAATCCAGAGAATACTGGAAGAAGATCCAACCATCGGATACGAAAACAATGTGGAAACAAAGCAGCAGATCATCAGCGGTCTGGGCGAACAGCATCTTGATGTTGTGGCTTCCAAAATGAAAAATAAATTCGGCATCGAAATCACCCTCGACCAGCCTCGTGTTGCATATCGTGAAACGATCCGCAAGAAAGTAAAGGTTCAGGGCCGCCATAAGAAACAGTCCGGCGGTCATGGCCAGTTTGGTGACGTTTGGATCGAATTTGAGCCAACAGTCGGTGACTTTGTATTTGAAGAGAAGGTATTCGGCGGTGCTGTACCAAAGAACTTCTTCCCAGCTGTTGAAAAGGGATTGCAGGAAAGCATCAAAAAAGGTACGATTGCAGGTTACCCGGTTGTAGGCTTGAAGGCAACTCTGGTGGACGGCTCTTACCATCCGGTCGATTCTTCGGAAATGTCCTTTAAAATGGCAGCTTCTCTGGCATTTAAGGCAGGTATCCCGGATGCATCCCCTGTTTTGCTCGAACCGATCGGCAGCCTGAGCGCATACGTTCCGGACGGAAATACCGGCGATATCATCGGCGAACTCAACAAACGCCGCGGCAGAGTTTTGGGCATGAATCCATCCGAAGACGGCTTGCAGGAAGTAGTAGCAGACGTTCCAATGAGCGAGATGTCCGATTTTGCAACCGCAATGCGCTCCCTGACACAGGGTCGCGGGTACTTCACCCTCGAATTTGCCCGCTATGAGCAGCTCCCAAGCAACCTCGAAGCAAAGGTGATCGAGGATGCTGCAAAACGCGGCGAGGAATAGATCGTATTTCAGAACAATAAAATCAATCAAACAGAGCGGTACCATGCGGTGCCGCTCTGTTATTTTGGGGGAATTCAAAATAAAGGGCTTAATTTCACGGAAAAATGTTGCGAAACAATAGGAAGGTGGCTATAATAATTCTGGAACAACAAAACTAAGAAACAAAAGGATGATGAAATGTGAGATTTATGCTGGCTGCGCTTCTGTGCAAAATCCTGAGCTTCGTCGGAAAACTGCTGGGCAAGGGGACAGATTTGCCGGGGCGTGTGGCTTTGAAATTTTATCCGACTGTCATGCGCAAGCTGCACTTTGACGGAAAAATAATCGCAGTAACAGGTTCCAACGGAAAAACAACGACTTCCAACCTGATTTCTCATGTGCTGCGTCAAAACGGGTTTTCCGTCATCAACAATGCAAAGGGCTCCAACTTAACAGGCGGTATTGCGTCCACGCTGCTCTGTGCATCGACACTGAGCGGAAAGATCTCCGCAGACTATGTGGTTTTGGAAGTGGACGAGTGTTACTCCCGTTTCATCTTTGCAGAAATTCCGATCGACTATTATCTTGTGCTCAACCTCCTGCGCGATCAGGTGGTGCGCAACGGAAACCCGGACCTCGTATTCGAGAAGGTGGCACAGGCAATTTCGATCCATCCTGATATGACTCTCATCCTCAACGCCAATGAGCCGATCAGTCAGAATCTTGCGACCTCCAACCCCACCGTTTATTTTGCAATGGATCGCACAGAGCGTTCCACAGATCTTTGCGTCAGCGGTACCAACGACTGCAAGATCTGTCCAAAGTGCTTTCACAAGATGGAATATGACTTCTACCACTACAACCATCTCGGAAAATTCCACTGCTCCAACTGCGACTATCAGTCCCACACTCCTGACTTTTTCGGAACAGAAGTGGATTTTGAAAACCGATGCATCACCATCAATGATCAGAAGGTGGAAGTTACCTACAATACCACCTTTAATATGTTCAATACGGTCGCTGCGGCGGCTGTTTGCTGCGCCGCGTCCGGCATGACGCTCGAACAGTTTGCAAAGGGTGCAAAGGATTTTGAAGTTGCAAAAGAGCGTCTTGACTCCATGACGTTTGATGACCGCAAGGTTGTTTTGATGATGACAAAACAGAATGCAGCTTCTCTCGATCAGTCCATCTCCTACGTGATGGAACAGCCGGGTGAAAAGACCATCGTCATCTACATCAACAATGTACTCTACCTCGAATATAAGGACATCAGCTGGCTTTACGATGTGGCATTTTCACGTTTGCAGGGGAAAATCAAGAATATCCTCTGCACCGGAAACCGCGCGCTGGACGCTGCGATCTGCATCAAAGCATCCGGGTTTGGGGAGGATATCCTGCTTTATGAAAATGATATCACCAAGGTGAAAGAGGCGTTTCGCAAGACAAGCGGTGATATCTATATTCTGGCAGCATCCGCGTTTGGAAATGAGGGCAAGATTCTGGAGGAGTTGAAAAAATAATGAAATCGATCAAAATTCTTCACCTGTACAGTCAGGCACTTGATCTGTACGGCGATTATAAAAATCTTACCGTTCTGTGCCAGCGGATCAAGGAAATCGGCGGCGATGTGACCGTTGATACTGTGGAGCTGGGCGAGCCGATCGACCTCACCGGCTATGATATGGTTTATATCGGACACGGCAAAGCGCGGAATCTTGCAGCCGTTGCACCGCATTTTGTTTCCTATGGCGATGCCATCAAGGAAGCCATCGAACAGGGAATGGTATTTTTTGTGACCGGGAATGCAAGAGAGCTGTTTGGACAGAGCTTCACCACAGTGGACGGCAGAACCCTGCCGGGAATTGGATTATTTGATTATACTGCGGTGGAAACAAACAAGGTGTTTGTTTCGGACATGCTTGCACATCCAATCTATGACGAGAAGAGCGTTGTATACGGCTTTGCAAACCGAACCGCCTATCTCGTGGGAGAAAATCACCATCCGCTCTTTCGGGTGGTTGAGGGATTTGGTGACGGGGAAACCCCAAACGGCGTAGAAGGCACCTTATACCACAATTTCTTTGCAACGTGGTCGATGGGTCCTGCTCTGATCCGTAATCCATCCCTGATGCAGGAGATCCTCAAGCGCCTGCTGAAGGAGGACTACTCCGAAGGCGATTATTCTCTGGAACAGAGAGCCTTGGACCTTGTTGCAGCGGAATTTGAAAAGAAAAATTAATAAATCGTATAAAAAATAGCCCTTATCGTAAAGATAAGGGCTATTTTGCGTTGGGGAACAATTCTATTTTTCGGGCGGCAGGGATTCGAGCAAAATCAGATAGCAGGCTGCCGAAAATTCCTTCCAGAAAGGTCCTGCCAGAAGCAGAAGGTTGCGTGTTTTACTGTCATTTCGCAGCAGCTTTTGAAGCTCCTGCACAAAATAAACGGTGATGGTGCGCCGGTCGAGCTTTTTTAATTCTTCGATCATGCTGCTGAGAGAATCAAAGGGGAGGGATACCTTTGATTGGCGCTCGATGAGCTCCTGATGAAACCCACGAAACTCCTGCAGGACAGTGGGGTCGAGATCAAAGATTTCCCCACAATATTCTGCACATAGAATGAGCGCCTTTCCCATGCTCATTGATTGACTCGGCAGCGATTTACGGGAAAAATCATGCACGATGCGGCGTGTGATGGATTTTTCCAAGGCATTGATAAGACCTGCATCGTTTTGCCGTGCCTGCTCGAGCTTCTGATTGAAAATCGGGAGCAGGATGTGCAGCGTTTCTTCGCAGTCTTCGGGAAGAAAGGCATACTGCCAGCCCACATAGCGGCGAAAGGCTTTCATGGCATCGAGATAGCCCAGCGCCATGTTCCGACGGGCGTACGTTTTGTCAAAGAGGATGAAGGGTCCGAGGTTCCAGTGGGAGCGGATGAGCGTTAAGTGGGAAGGGGTTCGCTTTGGCTTGCGGATCATCCCGACCGATTCCAAATCGACCGCAATGATTTCGTCCGCACCCAATTTTTGTGCAAGCTGGATCGGAAGATTGTCGTAATAGCCGCCGTCCATATAGCGCACGCCATCGATTTCGCGCAGCTTGAATGCAGGAAAACAGGCGGAGGAAGCGAGAAGATAGTCGCAGACCATCCCTTTGGGGATTTGTTCCTTCCGCAGTTCCCATGGCTTTAGGGTGGGATATTCCACCGTCACAAGCGCATAGTCGATGGGGGAAGCGCGAAAGCGTTCCTCGTCAAGAAGGGAGCGGATATTTTTTTCCAGTGGCGTGACATCTGCTCCCCCCTTTTCAAACGCCTCCAGGATGAACGTTTTCCAGACCGTGGAGCTGTCCAAAGAGGGAAGGGAAGCTTCATCGAGGATGTTGTCCATCACATCCTTGGAGGAGATATTTTCCCACAGCCGAAGCGCATTGTCATAATCCCCCTGTACCATCAGGGCACCGTTCAGGGCACCTACCGACGTGCCTGTGACAATATCAAACGGGATATTCAGCTCGATCAACGCCCTCCAAACACCGATTTGATAGGCTCCGCGGGAGCCACCCCCCGCCAAAACCACAGCAGTTTTCGGCATGATTTTTCCCCTCCTTTTCCTTTTTGCAGAAGAATGTCTTTTCTCTGTTCTGACATACTTAGATATGTTTAGCATACCATGAAGAGTTTAAAAAATCCATAACAGAAAAAATATTTTCATTTTTCACTTGACAGCATCAGCTGTCCTGTGATACAGTAAAACTGTACTAATTGACTTAATACAGTTCATACAGAGAAAGGAGAAGCCATGCTAAAACTGGACTATCAAAGCAGAAAACCGATCTTTGAGCAGCTCAAGGAGCAAATCGTCAAGCTGTCGATGCTGGGGGTTCTGTCAGAAGATGAGAAGCTCCCTTCTGTGCGTTCCTTAGCGCGAGAGCTTGGGATCAATCCCAATACTGTACAAAAAGCATACCAGGATTTGGAGCGAGAAGGGTTGATTTATACAGTGAATGCAAAGGGCAGCTTTGTTGCCGCAAACCAGGATAAACGCCGGCAGATTCAGGAGAAGGCACTTTTGCAGCTGCGCGAATCGGTGCGTCAGGCACAGGCTGCGGGCTGTTCTGCACAGCAGATCACAGAGGAAGTAACAAGCGAATTGGAGGCGGAAAAGAATGATCAAGGCGTGTAACTTAGTAAAAAAATTTGATGATATCACAGCTTTGGATGAGCTCAATACCGAGATCCCGGAGGGCAGCATCTATGGATTGGTCGGCTCCAACGGTGCAGGAAAGTCCACATTTCTGCGCTTGCTTTCCGGCATCTATCAGCCAACCGAAGGCACGATCACCATTGATGACGAGCCTGTTTATGAGAATGAAAAGGTAAAACAGCAGCTCTATTTTGTGCCGGATGACCTGTATTTTTTCCAGAATGCAACGCTGGATAAGCTCGCAAAATACCTGAGTACCATATACGAGAGCTGGAACTGGGAGCGCTATGAGGAGCTTTTGACAAAGTTCCCGATGAAGCGCAACCGCAAGCTGCACACCTGCTCCAAGGGGATGCGCCGTCAGGCGGCATTGATTGCAGCACTTGCCTGCCAGCCAAAATATCTGCTGCTGGATGAGGCATTCGACGGACTTGATCCCGTGATCCGTCTTGCCCTGCGCAAGCTGATGTCCAACGATGTGGCAGAACGCGGAATGACCGTTTTGATTGCATCCCACAACCTGCGCGAATTGGAGGATGTGTGCGATCAGGTGGGTCTGCTGCATCAGGGGCATGCTCTTTTCCAGAAGGAGCTCAACGATCTGAAGCTGGGGTTCTGCAAGATTCAAATGGTCCTGCGTCCGATGGTCGCGGAAGAAGAACTGAAAAAGGCGCTCGATATCATGAAGATGGAAGTCAGCGGAAGCCTTATCAATCTCATCGTCCGCGGTTCATTGGAGGATGCGCAGACCAAGCTGGAGCAGTTCCATCCGCTGATGTGTGAAGCAATCCCCCTCACATTGGAGGAAATCTTTATTTATGAAATGGAGGAGGTAGGTTATGACTACAACAATGTCTTGTTCTAAAAAAGGTCAGTTCCTTTCGCAGTACAGCTTTGCAATCAAGAAGATCTTGGGGCTGGATGCCATCTATGCTCTCTTGCTCTTTTTCGTGTATCCGATGTTCTATTGGAAGTACAATCAGGGACAGGAGCTGCAGATGGCTGCCGCCTCAGAGGGTGCAGTCGGCACAGCGGGCGTAGTGGGCGTAGCGGTACCGTATTACCACTACCCCTACGGAGAAGCAAGCCTCCTGTCCGGATTTGCAGTGAGTGCCCTGATGTGCTTTATGGTCCTGCTGGTATCCGCTATATTATACTCCTACCTGCACAACAAGCAGTCCACGGACTTTTATCACAGTCTGCCCGTCCCGCGCAAAACAATGTTCCTTGCAAATATGGCGGCAGGCTATACCGCGATCATTGTGCCGATCTGGGTAAACTTTTTGATTGCGCTCATCTCTTTTCCAATCTACCTTCCGAATCTTGCAGCAAGTGAATATCTTGGTTTTATGTTCACGCAGCTTCTCGGATGGACGATGGGTTCATTCATCCTCTTTTCCATCAGCTCCCTTGTTGCAGTGAGCGTTTGCACTGTGGTGGAAAACGTGGGATACAGCGCTGCACTGCTTTTGGAAGGCTCGATCTTATACGGTATGTGGATCCTCACATGCGCACATAACTTCCAAACCTATTCCGGATCAGGGCTTACCTCGGGATTCTGTCCGCTCTACTGGCTCTCTCCGGTATTTGCACTGGGTTACTTTGAAGTAAACTGCACCTTTGGTTCTGAGGCAATGATGAACCAGGGATGGGTGCAGACGTGGAGTTCTCTGCTCTTCTGGTTCGTCCTCGGTGTGGCAGCACTTTTCTATGCAATCAAGGTTTATGAAAAGCGTCAGAGTGAGCGCGCACAGCAGTGGGGGCATCAGGGTATTCTCGGCTTTATCGTGAAGCTCATGATCCATGCAGTTGGAACCTTTATCCTGACGATGTTCTTTGAATCCGCTATGAACTTCCCGAAACCGGTGAGCTTTATTGCAGGTGCTCTCATCGGAGGTCCTTTGGGTTATCTGGTAGCGGAGGTCATCACAAACCGCGGCTTCCAGAATATGAAAAAGGCGTTCCCGTCGATGGCAGCTGCGACGGCGGTGATGCTGTGCTTCAGTGTTTACTTTGCGATGGATGGGTTTGGCTACGACCAGCGTGTGATAAAGGCAGAAGATGTGAAGTCTGTGGAACTGATTGAATCTACGGGATATGGCATTTCCCATGAGCAATTTGATGATGAATATGCCAGGACCTATGGAGATCACCATAATACAGCTACTTTCTCAAAACCAAACTATGTTTTGGAGGATCGGGAAAATATCGATCGCATCATCAAGCTCCATGAAATGGCAATCAATCGGGAAAACATGACTTATAACGGAAGTGTGAATCTAACCTATCACAAAGACATCGGGACCTTCCGCCGCTATCTGCCAATACCGCAGGAAGGTACAGATGTGCTGCTGGAAATCATCTACTCTGATGAATTCCTCAAAAAATACAATCCGTTTTTTGCAATAAAGCCGGATTATGTCCGAGAAATCATTGTATGCGACAAGCAGGGGAACAAGGTGAAAAATCTGTCGAGTTCGATTTCCGATCGCTTCATCGAATCGATTCAGAAGGATCTGCACAGCAGAACACCACAGGATATTTGTGAAAACAGAGATAACATCGAGTTGGGTTCGATTGTAATCAAAACAAAAGAACCAAAGCAAATTTACAACTCCACCGGAGAGCTGTACCACTACGATACACGGCTGGAGCTGCTGATTGCCCCAAGCGATACCAACACCTGTGCATTGATAAAAGAACTGGGAATCGATTTCACAACACCAATCAAAAAAGAAATTGATAAAATGTATATCCAAAGCAAGGAATTCGATGATGATTTTCCGGAATATTTCTTTGTAGGAAGACGAACTTGGAATCAGATTCGCGAATATGATCCGTTTGTAGAAATCACAGACAGAGAAATCATTGAAAAGATCGAAGAAAGCATGACGAGCCGTAACAGCGGACGCGGCAATCAGTATAATGTGACAGTACAATATAAAAATGACGCAGAGAACTATACAGCCTACAGCATTGACCGCGCCACGCTGGCTGAAATCCTCAGCGATACCGAGATCCAGGTTCCTTATGTTCTGACGCATGAAGAAGAACAAAAGCTCTTTGATATAGAAGGAAAGCAGTATGAGGATACAGGGATCTTCCACGAAGTACAGCAGTGGAGCGGTGCCATCAACACAGAAAATTCTGTTTCTATGAAGCAGTATCTTGAAAAATATGCACCTGAGCTTCTCGAAGGAAAGACAGGCGCAGAGCTGAACGCGATGGAGCATACGGTGTATCTCACCAGGGACGGTGTAAAAATCATCTTTTAGCACAATAAAAAATCCACCTCCCCGAAATGGGAGGTGGATTTTTGCAATCTTATCTTATTTTTTAAGACCGTGCTTTTCCAGCAGGTTGTTGATGCGGTGAACAGGATCAAGCAGATCGCTGATGGACTGGTCGTGGTTGAGGGTATCGATGAGGTAAGCGATGTATTTGGAAATATCCACTTCCTGATACCACTCGCGCTGAAGCAGCTCCGGAGAACGATATACAAGGTTTGTAGTAAACACCTTGGTGATCGCACCACAAGCGTAAGCCTCGTCGAATTTTTCCAGACCGTTGCAGAACAGACCGAAGGTGGTGCAGATGAAGATACGTTTTGCACCCTTTGCTTTGAGTTTTTCTGCAATATCGAGGACGGATTCGCCGGAGGAGATCATATCGTCGCAAACAATCAGGTCTTTTCCTTTTACATCAGAGCCAAGGAATTCGTGGGAGATGATTGGATTGCGGCCGTTTACAATCACAGAGTAATCTCTGCGCTTGTAGAACATACCAAGGTCAACACCGAGTACAGAGGAGTAGTACATGCAGCGAGCCATACCGCCCTCGTCCGGAGAGATGACCATAAGGTTGTCACGGTCGATCTTCAGGTCGGAAACGTTGTTTACCAGAGCTTTTACAAACTGATAGGTAGGCTGTACGTTTTCGAAGCCTTTGAGCGGGATCGCATTCTGTACGCGGGCATCGTGTGCATCAAAGGTGATGATGTTTTCAACGCCCATGTTTACCAATTCCTGCAGGCACAGTGCGCAGTCCAGAGATTCACGGGTGGAGCGTTTGTGCTGACGACCTTCGTAAAGCATTGGCATGATGACGGTGATGCGGCGTGCTTTACCGCCGATTGCAGCAATGATACGCTTGAGGTCCTGGAAGTGATCGTCCGGGCTCATCGGTACTTTCATGCCGTACATATCGTAGGTTACGCCGTAGTTGAATACGTCGCAGACGATATAGATATCGTGTCCGCGAGCAGATTCGAGCAGTGTGCCTTTTGCCTCACCGGAGCCAAAACGCGGGCACTTTGTTTTGAGCAGGTAGGAGTCGCGGCAGTAGCCGTTGAAATCCGCGTCGCTCAAAAATTCGCCGTGGCGGGAAGAACGCCAGTCTGTCAGGTAGTTGTCCACCTTCTCACACAGACCCTCGCAGCCTTTCATGCCAACGATGCTGAGCATGCCAACAGGGATAGAAACTTCATGGATTGGTTGTGCCATGGAAAAAATCCTCCTCTATATTTGTCTTTGGATCTTCAAAGAAAAATCGGTGAAAACCCATATCCTATATCCTATATAGTAACCATTATAAGCTAAAAAGCGACCAATTTCGAGGGCGAAGTGCAAAAAAAATAAATTTTGGGAATCTGCTCGGAAAAGTGTCGGATTTTAGAGCATATTTCTGTGAAAAAGCATGAATTTTATCGAATACAGTCAAAACAGAAGGAGCTATTTGTGATATTTGGAATGGTTGTTGATGGAAAAGGCGCGGTAAAGCTGCTCCAGCACCATCACCCGTGCAAGCTGGTGGGGGAAGGTCATGGGCGACATGGACAAACGCAGGGAGGAGATCTTTTTGACTTCCTCAGAAAGTCCCCACGAACCGCCGATGACGATGGAAAGATGGCTGCTTCCTCCAACTGCCGCCTGCTCGATTTGTGATGCAAGCTGCACCGAGGAGAGGAGCTTGCCCTCGATGCACATGGTGATGACATAGCTTTGTGCAGGGATTTTGGAGAGGATGGATTGCCCTTCCGCCTCGATGCAGGCATCAATCTGCGCCTGAGAAGGCTCCTGCGGGAGGCGGCTTTCTGGCAGCTCCAGAATCGTGAGCTTGCAAAAGGCAGACAGCCGCTTTTGATATTCCTCGCAGGCTTTGCGCAGATAATCCTCCTTGAGCTTTCCGACCGTGATTAAATCTACTTTGAGCATAAAATCATCCTTTCTCTCCTACAAAAGTACCGGCTTGCTGCACTCGCTGCGCTTTGCCACCTGCAATTCCACTCCGAGACAGCCGCATTCGTTCAGCGCATTTTGTGTGGCAGAAAATGCAAGCTCCGGCAGGTTGTTATTTTGGCTCAGATGCCCAAGAATCAGCTTTTGGACCCCGGATCTTGCCAGATGTACTGCGGCTTTCGCACAGTCGTCGTTGGAGAGATGCCCTCTTTGTGACATGATGCGCCGCTTTAAGGAATATGGATAGGGGGAGCACAGAAGCATCCCGTCATCGTAGTTCGATTCGAGGAGGACCGCATGACAGCTTGAAAGATGGTCGAGGATCTCCTGCGTCATATGTCCAAGGTCTGTGGCAATGCCGATTTTTTTCCCGTCCTCGGTTGTGATGCGATATCCCACGCTGCCCACACTGTCGTGCGGCGTTACAAAGGATGTGACTTCGAGGTCATGGATGGTGAACGGCTTATCTTCCAAAGGAACGAGGGGAATATTGGAAGGGATCTTCACATTGTGGACGAGATATTCTAAGACAGCTTGCGTTGCATAGATCGGTACATTGATTTTTTTGAGCAGGACAGGAAGTGCCTTGATATGGTCGGAATGTTCATGCGTTAAAAGGATCGCGTCAAGGTCCTCGTGGCTGAACTCACATTCCTGAAGGGCTGCACAGATTGCCTTGCAGCTGCTTCCGGCATCAACCAGAATCGTTGTAGAGTTTGCGTGGATGAGTGTAGCGTTTCCGCTGCTGCCGCTGCTGAGCGGGCAGATGATTGCCAAGCTAAAACCTCCTTTTTCGATAAATTGGCAAAAAGAAAACCGGACAGAAGGGTTCTCTGTCCGGCGAGAGTATTTATTGTGCTTGTGACAGGGTAGGGGAAGAGATGGGTACTTTTTTGATGGAGCATCCAATCTTTTGCAGCTTTTCCACAACATCTTCATATCCGCGTTCGATGTAATGGATGTCCTCCACCTCGGAAATTCCGGTCGCGCAAAGAGCAGCCTGCAAAACAGCAGCACCGGCGCGAAGATCGACTGCCTTTACAGGAGCCGCAGTAAGCTGCGGAACACCTTCCACAACAGCAACCTTTCCATCAACCTGAATGTGCGCACCCATGCGGCGCAGCTCATCCACATACTTGAAGCGGTTGTCCCAGACACCCTCCGTAACAATGCTGGTACCTTCTGCGATTGCCAACAGTGTGGTCATCTGAGGCTGCATATCGGTCGGGAAGCCCGGATGGGGCATGGTTTTCACATTCACCTTTTTGAGCGGCTTGCTGCGAATAATACGGATGGCATCATCATATTCTGTAACAGAAACACCTGCCTGCAGGAGCTTGTCTGTGATGGATTCGAGATGCTTTGGGATCACGTTTTTGATGAGGACATCCCCACCGGCAGCAGCGGCAATCGTCATATAGGTCCCGGCTTCGATCTGATCGGGAATGATGGAATAGCTGGTTCCGCGCAGGACATCCACCCCGTGGATTTTGATGACATCGGTGCCAGCGCCGCGGATATCTGCACCCATCGAGTTGAGGAAGTTTGCAAGGTCTACGATGTGGGGCTCCTTTGCAGCATTTTCCAAAATGGTGAGTCCCTTTGCTTTTACGGCAGCGAGCATAATATTGATGGTTGCTCCCACCGAAACAACATCAAGATAAATATGGGAGCCGTAAAGCTCTTCGGCGGTGGCATGGATGAAGCCATAGTCCGTGCTGACCGATGCACCCAGTGCTTCAAAGCCCTTGATGTGCTGGTCGATCGGGCGAACCCCAAAGTTGCAGCCTCCCGGAGGAGAAACGTGAGCCTGATTGAATCGTCCCAGAAATGCGCCCAGAAAATAGTAGGAAGCGCGCAGATGACGAGAAGATTCGTATGGAACAACGGGCTCTGTGATATGGGAGGTGTCGATTTCGACCGTGTTTTTGCCTAAATAAGAAACCTTTGCACCAAGGTCCTGAAGGATGTGCAGCAGGATGGAAACGTCGCTGATATTGGGTACATTTTCGATAACACAGCGGTCCTTTGCGAGGATCGTTGCGGGGATGATTGCTACAACAGCATTTTTAGCACCACTGATTTCAACTTCGCCATGCAGACGGTGACCGCCTTCGATAATATATTTTTCCAAATTGAAACTCCCCTTATAGAAGTAAATTAAAAGTCAAATGACGATTTCGGGGACAGCAGCAGCTGACAAAAGAAATTGCCATCAAATCCTATGGATAGTATTACACAGAAAAAAGAAAATAACGATATCAATTAAAACTGACGGATATTACATAAAAACCCAATGTCATACAGACAAAAATCTATTTCAAAAGACCCTTTCGCGAAAGGATGAGCGCTGTTACCGCCATGAGCAGCACTGTAGCAACGATCGATGTCAAAAACGTCGGAGAGGGAAGACCGCTTACATTCATGCCATACATCCCAAAAATGATGTTGGGGATCGTCATAATGATAGTCAGGGAGGTGAGCGTTTTCATCACAATATTCAGGTTGTTGGAGATGATGGAGGCAAAAGCATCCATCGTACCGGACAGGATATTGGAATATATGCTGCACATCTCGATTGCCTGCTTGATTTCGATGATGACATCGCCCAGAAGGTCCTCGTCCTCTTCGTACAGCTTGATGATGCGCCCGCGCATGATCTTTTCGAGTGTGACCTCATTCGATTTGAGCGAGGTTGAAAAGTAAACAAGGGATTTTTCGAGCCCGAGCAGCTGAATGATCTCCTTGTTGCGCATCAGCTTATGAAGCAGGCTCTCCGTTGTATCAGAGAGCTTATCGATCTGCTTGAGGTATTGGAGAAACCGGTTCGCGATGCGCAGAAGCATCTTTAATAAAAACTGTGTCTTCTGAGCGGTATGCAGGTTTTTTATGATACCGTTGCTGAATTCGTCTATAATAGAATTGGGTTTGAGAGAAATCGTCACAAGATACTGAGGTGTATAGATGATCGCCATAGGCATTGTGGAGAAAACGACCGTTGTGTCGTCTGTTTCCTTTTCAGCGATCGGAACGTCAACAATGATGAGCGTGTTGTCATCATCGGAATCGACACGAGAAGCCTCTTCTTCGTCCAATGCAGCCCGTACAAAGCCGGGGTCGATCTGCATTTCATCCACAAGAATTCGAATCTCCTCTTCGGATGGAGCAATCACGCTGACCCAGCATCCGTTTTCCACCCTGTCGATTTTCACAATGCGGTTTTCGATTGTTTTATAGTAATTAAGCATAGACAGTCCTCTCCGTTTGGGGGGTCAGGCTGTCACACTGGAAACCTGTCCCGAAATTTTATAAGTAAAATAAAAACTATATGGGTCAGGATTCACAAAAACACACCTCACTTGTTTTAACTGTTTTTAGGCGCACCAAACTGAGGGTACCCCCATAACATTCTAATTATATCATAAAAAATGAGATATTCAAGAAGAACCAGAGAGAAAAGAACCGCAGAAGGAAGGGAAAAGACGCGGGATTCGGCGTGATTTGTCAAAAATTCGACAAGAGAATGCGGCAGCAAACAAAAAAGATGAAAACTCCTTCGCGAAGGAGCTCCCCTTTGCAAAGGACCTGCAAGAACCATTCTTCCCCCTGTTTTCAAAAAGAACATGAAAAATCTCGCCATTCCTAAAAGGATGGCGAGATTTTTTTATGGGCGCTGTGCCCGCTATTTCAGATACTGTTCGATTGCATCATAAAGACGCTGTGCCAGAGGCTCGATCTCCTCCTTATTGGATGCCACGATCGTGAGGTAGACCTTGATTTTTGGTTCTGTGCCGGAAGGACGGATGATGACTTTCAGATTCCGTTCGAGGTAATATTCGAGGATATTGGATTTTGGCAGATCGATCGTTTCCTCTGTGCCGTTGATGGTCCGCTTTAGGGTCAGATAGTCGGCAGAGCCGATGACGGAGAAGGAATCGAGTTTGGTCGGCGGATCATTGCGCAGGGAGGACATGATGCTTGCCATCTTCTCCATACCGTCGGTACCTTCGTAAGTGTAGCCCTTGACCTTGGAACTGTAAATGCCGTGACGTTCAAAAATATCGTCGAGAGCATCGATGAGTGTTTTCCCTTGGGATTTATAATAGCTTGCCATCTCGCAGATCATCATAGAGCCGTTGACTGCATCCTTGTCGCGCACATGGTCACCGGTAAGATAGCCATAGCTTTCTTCAAATCCGAGCAGGAAGCGGTCTGCTTCGTTGCGCTCGGAAAGGAGGGAGATCTGCTCTCCGATGTATTTGAAGCCGGTGAGGACGTGGATCGTTTCGATGCCGTAATAGCTTGCGACCTCATCTGTCAATGGAGTGGATACAACGGATCTTACAACAACAGGATTTTTAGGCAGTGTTCCCTGCTCCTTGCGGGAGCGGGCAATGTAGTCGAGCATCAGAACACCGATTTCATTTCCGCTTGGGAGAATGAATTTTCCGTGGTGGTTTACAGCAACACCCACGCGGTCTGCATCGGGGTCGGTTGCAAGGACAAGGTCTGCCCCCACTTTTTCGCACAGTGCGATACCCAGCTCCAGCGTTGCTTTTTCCTCCGGGTTTGGATAGGTGCAGGTTGGAAAATTCCCGTCCGGCTGCTCCTGTTCCGGTACGACGGTAACTTCAACGCCCATGCGGTCGAGAATGGAGCGGACACAACGATTTCCGCTGCCGTTGAGCGGAGTATATACAACATGAAGATCGGACTTGAGATCCTTGTTTACACGCAGCTCGTAAACCCGGTCGAGGAAGCCTTGAACAAGCGCCTCCGGGATGTATTGGATGCTTCCCTGTGCAAGCCCTTCTTCAAAAGGAAGATACTTGATACCGGTGAATGGGTCCGCTTTTTCTGCATATTCCAAAACGCGGGAGGCATTTTCCGGGGTGAGCTGGCAGCCATCGGAGCCATAGGCTTTATATCCGTTGTATTTGGAAGGGTTGTGGCTTGCTGTGATGACAATGCCTGCACCGCAGTGCAGCTCTCGCACAGCGTAGGAGAGGGTCGGGGTGGGCATCAGTTCGGAGAACAGGTGCACCTGGATGCCGTTTGCGGCAAAAACGCAGGCAGTTTCTCTGGCAAAGAGCTCGCTGTTGATTCGGCTGTCATAGCCGATGGCAACAGACTTCGGCTCCGAAGAATGGTTGAGATAATCTGCCATACCCTGTGTTGCGCGGCGAACCGTATAAATATTCATTCGATTTGTCCCGACACCAAGGATACCTCTCAGACCGGCTGTTCCAAATTCAAGATTTTTGATAAACCGTTCCTTGATTTCCTGCTCGTTTCCTTTGATTTCCTGAAGCTCTTTGGCTAATTCCGGGTCCTCCATGCGGACAGATTCCCAAATGTGATAAGTGTCCATATAACTCATTGTACTAACCTCCTCTTTCTGACAAAACAGCGGGATACCCCACGGGGCGCAGACGATTTTGCTCAAACCCCACAGTTTTCATGGATAGCAAAAATAAAAAGGGGATGCTTGTGTTTTACCCGTTATGATGCCATATGACACAGGCAAAGGACGTCCCCTTCACCGATTACAGGGGAAGTGTTCAAAATGGAATCATCATAATGCTTCTATTATATCATAAGATTTTGAAAATAATGGCACACATTCTAAAATTTCATCAAAAGTTCAGAAAATGACCGGCAAAGGATGCGCCATAAAATACGGGGATAAAGCCGATGATGGAAAAACGATTGAAGAAGTCCCAAAATTATGTTATACTAAATAAGTTGTGGATTTATTATAATATATTTTTGGTTATAAGATACAACAGAGATTAATAAAAGATAAAATATGTGAGGAGGGAAGAAGGTGTACTGCTGCTGTAAAAGCTATGGAACATTGGGTATCGAGGCGTATCAGGTGCAGGTGGAAGCAAACGTGGCGCGCGGACTGCCCAGCTTTGATATCGTGGGGCTGCCGGATGCCGCAGTCAAGGAATCCCGCGACCGTGTCCGTGCAGCAATGGCATCCTGCGACTATTCCTTTCCGGTGGGACGTGTTGTCGTGAATCTTGCAC
The DNA here is from genome assembly GCA_020024285.1 of Oscillospiraceae bacterium. Lineage (GTDB taxonomy): Bacteria > Bacillota > Clostridia > Oscillospirales > Ruminococcaceae > Negativibacillus. The sequence continues at coordinate 42,455 of JAHHTZ010000009.1, forward strand.
CAGCCAATGTGAAGAAAACGGGTCCGATCTACGATGTTCCGATTTTGTTGGCGCTGATGAGTGCAAAGGGAGATCTGCCCCCGCCGCAGGAGGACGCAGCATTTCTTGGGGAGCTGTCGCTGTACGGGGAGCTTCGCCCGGTGCGGGGGGCTCTTTCTATGGTGCTCAAGGCGCGTTCCGATGGAATCCGCCACATCTTTCTGCCGTACCAAAATGCGAAGGAAGGGGCGATGGTAGAGGGAATCGCAGTTTACGCGGTCCGCAACCTCTCCGAGCTGATCCTGCACCTTGAAGGGAAGGAGAGCATCGAGCCGATGCCCCACCAGGATCTCTTTCATATGGAACAGGAGTATTCGGTGGACCTCAAGGAGGTCAGGGGACAGCCTTTTGTAAAGCGTGCGCTTGAGGTGGCATCTGCGGGGGGACACAATCTCATGCTGATCGGACCGCCCGGAACGGGAAAAAGCATGCTTGCAAAGAGGATACCGACCATTCTGCCGCCACTTACGGAGGAAGAAGCCATTGAAACAGCACAGATCCATTCTGTAGCAGGGATATTGTCCGACAGCGACGGACTGAAGCTGCAAAGACCATTTCGTGCGCCGCACCATACGGTGAGCGCAGCGGGGCTTTCCGGCGGAGGCTCCAACCCGCTCCCCGGAGAGATCTCTCTGGCGCACAATGGGGTGCTGTTTCTTGACGAGCTGGCGGAGTTTTCAAGGCAGTCCATCGAGGTGCTGCGCCAGCCGATCGAGGATGGGACCGTCACAATATCAAGGGCAAATTCGCGTGTGACCTATCCCTGCAATATCATGGTCGTTGCGGCGATGAACCCATGTCCCTGCGGCTATATGGGACATCCCAGCATAGAATGCCGATGTACAGCGACCCAGATCTCACGGTATTTGTCCCGTATCTCGGGACCGCTCCTTGACCGTATGGATATTCAGGTGGAGGTGGCGCCCATCGAATATCAGGACCTGACCTCGAAGGGAAAGGAAGAATCGTCACAGGCGGTCCGCGAGCGGGTTTGCAGGGCAAGGGACATCCAAACCGAGCGCTTTCGCCACACCAAAACCACCTGCAACGCAAATATGACGCCCGCTCAGCTGGATCGGTTCTGTTCTCTGTCACCTGAGGCATCCCATCAAATGAAGATTGCATTTGAACGCATGGGGCTGTCGGGAAGGGCTTACGACCGTATTTTGAAGGTCGCACGGACCATTGCAGATTTGGAACAAAGCGAAGTGATCGAGCGGGCACATTTGATGGAGGCACTTCAATACCGCTCATTGGACCGTAAATATTGGAGGAGGTAATATAAATATGAATTCTGTTTCTGAGAAGGGTGATTTGAGAGAACAAATCACAACGGTTGCAATCATTTTCCTTGGGAATTTAATTTTGGCGTTTGGCATTATTGTATTTATTGTGCCGTCCGATTTCATCACAGGAGGTGCCACCGGTATTGCATTGCTGCTGACCCATATTACTCCTCTCAATCTTGAAACGGGGGTATCGATCCTCAATGTCATCATGTTCCTCCTTGGATTTCTTGTTTTGGGAAAGAAATTTGCTGCAACTACGCTCATCAGTACATTCCTGTACCCGATGAGTCTTGGTCTGCTTCAGCGCATCCCTAAGCTGTCCACACTGAATCAGGACCCTGTCTTGGCAGCAGTGTTCGGAGGTGCCCTCGTCGGACTGGGTGTGGGGCTTGTCATCCGTGTGGGTGCATCCACCGGTGGTATGGATGTTCCTCCTATTATTATCAGCCGGCGCACAGGCATCCCGGTTGCGTATCTTCTCAACGCCTTTGATTTGGTGATCCTCGCAACGCAGCTCCCCTACACCAGTCCACAGAAGGTGCTGTACAGCATTTTGGTCGTGATCTGCACCACCTTGGTGATGGATAAGGTGCTCCTGCTTGGTTCTTCTCAGACGCAGGTCATGATCATCAGCCTCAAATATAAGGAAATCAACGACATGATACAGGAACAAATCAGCCGCGGAACGACACTTTTGGATGCAGTCAGCGGACGGTTGAAAAATCCGCAAAAGGTGGTGCTGTCGGTTGTTTCCAACCGTCAGCTCAATGAGCTGACCCACCTTGTCAACAAGATCGACCCCCATGCATTTATCATCATCAACCGTGTCAACGAGGTGCGCGGAAACGGCTTTACCTTAAAACGCGAGGACTGTCCAATGGTGGAATACAGCGAGGACTGATCGGGGACAAGGACTTGTGCACAAAAAATATTTTGTAAAGTGCGCGAATTTTACACGTTTTTGTCTTGATTTTTTGCAGTATGTGTGATAACATAATCTATGTTATTTTTGTATTTCAGAAAGAGGTGACTCCGTAATGAAACAGGGTATCCATCCTACGTATGAGCCAACAGTAGTAAAATGTGCATGTGGTGCAGAATTTGAAACTCGTTCTACAAAAAAGGATCTGCGCGTTGAAATTTGTTCAAAGTGTCATCCTTTCTTTACTGGCAGACAGAAGCTCGTTGATTCTGGCGGCCGTGTAGATCGCTTCAACAAACGTTTCAACATGGACAAATAGTGGCATAGGGTTTGCCATTCAAGGCGGTGCAGATTCTGCACCGCCTTCTTTTCACGAAAAAAGGAGGCACAGGATGAAGGAATATGTCACCATTTCTGCCCCGGCAGAAGATTCTTTTGTGGAACGAAAATCAGAATTTATCGGATTTGTTGCTCCGGTACAGACAGAGGAGGAAGCTCTACGCTTTTTGGAGCAGATCCGCACAAAGCATCGCGATGCAACGCATAACTGCTATGCTTATGTATTAAAAAACGGTGTGAAGCGCTGCTCTGACGACGGAGAACCGCAGGGGACTGCGGGGGTGCCGATTTTGGACGTGCTCGAACGTGAGGGACTCACCGACCTGATTGCGGTGGTTACACGCTATTTTGGAGGTATCCTGCTGGGGACAGGCGGACTTGTCCGTGCATATGGACATGGGGCAAAGCTTGCAGTGGATGCCGCCCAGCGAAAGGTGATGAGTCCGGCGGTGCGCCTTGAGGTGCAGATGGACTATAACCAATACGGAAAGCTCAACAACCTCCTCCCCAACTACACAGTCATAATGGAAGATACCGAATTTACGGACATTGTGACAATGAAGCTCCTGATGATCCGCACAGATTTGGAACGTTTTCAAAAACAGGTGACGGAGCTGACTGCCGCAACGGTGGAACCAAAAGTCACAGAGGAGTGTATGGGAGAATTTCCTGTGCAGTAAGGCACAAGAGGGAGTTTTCCTCTAAGAAAAGCAGAATAATTTGGATTCCTTGCAGAAAAGGAACCATAAAATAAAAATATTCGATTTTTTTCAAAATTATTGCAGGAGTTTTTTATTTTTTTCAGTATATAGTATTATAGGGTCTATTGGACTTGTTTCATGTGGTTTGATGGAGTTTGGGAGGTGGCTTGCGTGAATGTTCGGGAACAAACACAGCAATTTGAACAGCAGATGCTCAGTTGTCATGCGGTTTTGTCAAGTCAAAGCCGGGGACGCAGGGAATATCTTGAAGAATGTCCCATCCGCACTGTCTTTCAGCGGGATCGGGACCGCATCCTTCACAGCAAGTCCTTTCGCCGCCTGATGCATAAAACGTAGGTTTTTCTCTCTCCGGAGGGAGATCACTACCGAACAAGACTCACCCATACAATGGAGGTGAGCCAGGTGGCGCGCAGCATTGCGCGTGCGCTGCGGCTCAACGAAGATCTGACGGAAGCAATCGCGCTGGGGCACGATCTGGGGCATACACCGTTTGGACACAGCGGAGAGCGTGTTCTCAACGATATTTGTCCGCTGGGCTTTGTGCATAGCCTGCAAAGTGTCCGTGTGGCGAATCGCCTCGAAAACGAGGGCAAGGGCTTAAACCTGACATGGGAAGTGCTCAACGGCATTGCCTGCCATTCCTCCGGGACGCCGGCGGCAACCTGGGAGGGCAGAGTGGTGCGGTATGCAGACAAGATCGCCTATATGAACCATGATGTTGACGATGCCATCCGTGCAGGTGTGCTGCGGGAAGAAGATATTCCGTGGAATATCCGATACCACTTGGGAAGAACGCCCGGTGAACGCATCACGACCTTTATCACTTCGATTGTCGAAAACAGCACCGATGATGTCAAAATGTCGGATGAAGTACAGCAGCTCTATCAGGAGCTGCGGGAATTTTTGTTTACTGCTGTTTACTACAATCCTCTCGCAAAAAGCGAAGAGGGCAAGGTGGAAACCGTTATGGAATCGCTGTATAAGCACTTTGTCATCAACCCCGATACCATGCCGCAGGAATACCGCCGCATTTTAGAGGAAGAAGGGCTGCATCGTGCCGTCTGTGATTATCTTTCCGGAATGAGCGACCGATATGCAGTGAGCCTTTTTGAAACCCTGTTCATCCCCAAATGCTGGATGGTGGGAAAACCCGGAGCACAATAGACAAAAGCACAGTACATACTGTTTGATGGAAAGGAGATGCCTATGATCCCGGATACCTTTATACAGGACCTCAAATCCTCGTGCGATATTGAAAATATCGTATCCTCTTATGTGAAGCTGACGCGAAAAGGAAAAAATCTTGTGGGTCTGTGTCCTTTTCATTCGGAGAAAACAGGGTCATTCTTCATCTATCCCCAAACGCAGTCCTTCTACTGCTTTGGATGCGGGGCTGGCGGGGATGTCATTACGTTTTTGAAACGAATCGAAAACCTCGAATATATTGAAGCAGTAAAGCTGCTTGCCCAAAAGTCCGGTGTCCCCATCCCGGAGGATACGATGGACGATAAAACAGTTCGCCAAAAGGCGCGCACGCTGGAAATCAACCGCGAAACGGCGCGCTTTTACCACCGGTGCCTCATTTCTGAGCAGGGAAAGGCGGCGTACCAATACTTCATCAACCGCGGAAGAACGCCGAAGATCATCCGCCACTTTGGACTGGGGTATGCGCCCGATGACTGGAACTCTTTGCGCGACCATCTCAAATCAAAGGGATTCAAGGAAGAGGATATCGAAAACAGCGGCATCTGCGTCCGAAGCAAAAAAGGCGGTCTGTATGACCGTTTTCGCGGGCGTGTGATCTTCCCCATCATCGATTTACGGGGAAACGTGGTCGGGTTTGGAGGAAGATCCTTGGGAGATCGCGAACCAAAGTATCTCAATTCCTCCGACACCCCGGTATTTAAGAAGAGCAAAAACCTGTTTGCGCTCAATTTTGCAAAATCGTCAAAAGCAAAGAGCCTGATCCTGGCAGAAGGATATATGGATGTCATTGCCATCCATCAGGCAGGATTCGACAATGCGGTTGCGACGCTGGGAACGTCCCTGACAGAGGAACAGGCGCGGTTGATTGCACAATATACCGACACAGTGATCATCGCATACGACTCGGACGGCGCCGGGCAGACTGCCACAAAACGTGCCATCAATATTTTTTCCGAGGTTGGGGTCAAGGTGAATATCCTCTCCATTCCCGGAGCGAAGGACCCGGACGAATTCCTGCAAAAGTATGGTCCACAGCGTTTTGAGCTGCTGCTTGAGGGCTGCACCAATGCTCTGGAATTTGAAATTTCCAAAATACGAAAAAAATATGATGTAGAAACTCCCGATGGGAAGGTCGGCTTCCTCAAGGAGTTTTCAAGGCTGATGGCAGGCATCCGAAATCCATTGGAGCGCGAGGTCTATCTCACTCAGATGGCAAACGAATTGGGGATCGCCCCCGCAGCCATCACAGCGCAGGTGGAGAACATTCAGAAAAGCCAGAAGAAGGCACAGGCGCGCAAAGAAAAAAACGATACCAGTATTTACATCGGAGATCTTGCCGCAGGGCGCGGCGATATGCAGCGCAAGCGAAACCTCAGGATCGCGATTGCAGAGGAGCGGATCATCGGAATTTTGATGAAAAATCCCGATTACCTCTCGTATCTTGTTACGAAGATCGAGCCGCAGCAATTTGTGACCGATGTAAACCGCGAGCTGATTACAACAATTTCGCAGCACATCCAATCGAACCGTTCCATCGAGCCGATGGCACTTTCGGGAGAATTGTCTGAGGAGGCGATGAAACGCCTGTCCGGAATCCTGGCATCCGAGGAATCTCAGCGGGCACAGCGAAACGAATTGGATGATTATATACAGGTTGTTCGAGATGGCATAAGTGCAAAATCTCAGGAGGACATTACAAAAATGGACGACCAGGAATTAAAGGGCTATTTTGATTCGCTGGCAGTTAGAAAGAAATAGAGTAGGGGGAAAATTATGGCAGTAAAAGATAAAAAAGCGGTGATCCGTGCCCTGATCGAAACCGGTAAGGCAAACGGAAAGCTGACCGCTCAGGAAATCAACGATGCCTTGGAGCAGCTCGATTTTGACGTGGAAAAAGTGGATAAGCTCTACAACACACTGGAAACGCTCAATATCGATATCGTGGATGACCTTGATCTGAGCGACCTCGACAAAAAAGACGGGGATGTTGACGATGAAGATGCGCTCCTTTCAGTAGAAGGCATCAACATTGACGACCCGGTGAAGGTCTACCTCAAGGAAATCGGTCGAGTACCGCTTTTGTCCCCGGAAGAAGAAATCGAGCTGGCAGAGCGCATGTCGCAGGGCGATCCTTATGCGCGTGAGCGTTTGTCAGAAGCAAACCTTCGCCTTGTAGTCAGCATCGCAAAACGATATGTGGGACGCGGGATGCAGTTTTTGGATCTGATCCAGGAGGGCAATCTCGGTTTGATCAAGGCGGTGGAAAAATTCGACCACACCAAGGGATTTAAGTTTTCTACTTATGCAACGTGGTGGATTCGTCAGGCAATCACCCGCGCAATCGCAGATCAGGCAAGAACCATCCGTATCCCGGTGCATATGGTGGAAACCATCAACAAGGTGAAAAAGGTGTCCAGCCAGCTCCTGCATAAAAACGGACACGATCCGACGGCAGAAGAAATTGCAGCAGAACTGGATATGCCGTTGGATAAGGTGCGCGAGATCATGCGCGTGGCACAGGAACCTGTTTCTCTCGAAACCCCGATCGGTGAGGAAGAGGACAGCCATCTTGGAGATTTTATCCCGGATGATGATGCCCCGGCTCCGGCAGATGCAGCTTCCCACACCCTCCTGCGTGAGGAACTGGAGGATGTGCTTTCCACATTGACCCCTCGCGAGAAAAAGGTGCTTGAACTGAGATTCGGCTTGGTGGATGGAAGAAACCGCACCCTCGAAGAGGTGGGCAAGGAGTTTAAGGTCACACGCGAAAGAATTCGCCAGATCGAGGCGAAGGCTTTGCGCAAACTGCGCCACCCAAGCCGCAGCAAACGACTGAAAGATTTCCTCGACTAATGAAAAATTTGTTGACAAAGCTGGATAAAAACAGTATACTTTTGGAAACGGACAAGAAAGGGTAACATCATGCATATCACATTAGAAGCGGATTATGCGATCCGTATAGTTTACTGTTTAGCCTGCGAAGGAAAACGAATGGACGCAAAATCGATTTCAGGAGCAACCGGTGTAACGCTGCGTTTTTCGCTGAAAATCCTGAGAAAATTAGTAGCGGCAGGGATCGTGAAGTCTTTTAAGGGAACACAGGGCGGATACGAGATCGGACGTTCGCTGGACACGATTTCTCTCTATGATGTCATCAGCACCATTGAAGGAGAATATCAGCTCAACCGCTGTGTTGGCGGAAACTATGTATGCGCCCGCATCAAGCAGGGACCATGCCAGTTTCAGAGAGTGTTCCGCGATATTTCAAAGGATGTTCAAAAGCAGCTGAAATCTCACAAATTTACAGAGTTTGTGAAGACACCGGAACAGGAAAACGAATAAGAAGACGAAAAAAGACTGTAAATCAAGTTTGATTTACAGTCTTTTGCTGTCCTTCCGGCTTTATGGGGAGGATTTTCGGGGATGGATGAGATGCTATAATATCTGTAGAAAGAAAAATCCCAAAAGACAGATGGTGCAGAGAAGTTTTCCACAAGATTGACCGGGAAATGTTGAAAATAAGATGAAGCATTTGGAAAATCGAGGAAAGAATTGGGAAAGACCCTCATAGAATTGTATGTATGCCGCCTGACGGCGGCTGAGATCATTACATGATGTGTTCCTCGCAAATATTATCCACCACGCGCACACCCATCTTATCGCGGTCTGCAACGCGGTACTGTGCAATGGCAAGATAATCATAAGACGGACAAAGCCGTTTTTCCGGATTGATCCGAAGATCCTCCACAACAGGGGGACGCTTCGGCTTTGGATGGGGACAAGATCCCATGTAAATCACCTCACAAATAGCTTTCCCCAAAATATAAAATCGATACAGAAAGGAGCAGAAAAAGTATTTTTTGTACTGGAATGAGGGTGTATGTTTTAGTAAAAACAAAGCATCCTTTAAATCGCGCAATAAATTTTAAAAATATCTTTTCTCACTATTTTTTTGTGCTATAATAGGCTTTATAAGTGTCTGAGAGACCGTAAAGAGTTTGGAGAGTTTTAAAATGGTATTTGCAAATCTGATTTTCATTTATATATTTTTGCCGCTGAATTTGCTGATGTATTTTGTTACAAAAAACAAGGGATTTCGGAATGCGGTCTTGATTGCCTTTTCCCTGTTTTTTTATGCATGGGGCGAACCGGTTTGGATCACGCTGCTGCTGTTTTCTGCTGTGATAGACTATATTCACGGACTTGTCATCGAGGGACATCGTGGGCAATGGCAGGCAAAGGCGGCGGTTATTTCGTCACTTATCTTGAATCTCGGACTTCTGGGGATTTTTAAATACAGCGGCTTCCTTGTTGAAAATATAAACAATCTTCTGCATATCTCCCTTCCGGTGCCGTTCTTCGCCTTGCCGATCGGTATTTCCTTTTATACCTTCCAAACGATTTCCTATACGGTGGATGTTTATCGGGGAGATGTGCATGCCCAGTCATCCTTTGCAAAATTTCTGATGTATGTTTCCTGCTATCACCAGCTGGTGGCGGGCCCTATTGTGCGCTACAGCGATGTTGCAGCAGAAATTGAGGACCGCAGCACAAGCATTGTGGATTTCAGCGAAGGGATCACCCAGTTCTGCATCGGGCTTGCAAAGAAGGTTATGGTGGCAAACGTGGCAGGACAGATGGTTGCGCGATACCTCGATGGGGATCTGGCAAAGCTCTCCGTAGCCGGCGCATGGTTTGGTGTTGCGATGTTCTCCATCCAGCTGTACTATGACTTCTCCGGATATTCCGATATGGCGATCGGTCTGGGGCGCATCTTCGGCTTCCATTATCCGATGAACTTCAACTACCCGTATATCTCCAAATCCATCACGGAATTCTGGCGGAGATGGCATATTTCCCTTGGGAGCTTTTTCCGCGATTATGTCTATATCCCCCTTGGGGGCAACCGCCATCACCAGCTTCTGAACATTGCAATCGTCTGGTTCCTGACCGGTCTGTGGCATGGCGCAAGCTGGAACTTTATCCTCTGGGGTCTGTATTACGGAGTGCTTCTGCTGATTGAAAAGGTGTTTTTGCTCCGTGTTCTGGAGAAGATCCCATCGTTTTTTAACCATCTCTATGTGCTGTTCCTTACTTTAGTAGGCTGGACCATCTTCTATGTGACGGATTTGGGAAGATTGGGTCATATTTTCTCCATCCTTTTTGGCAGAGCAGGAGCACCGCTTGGCGATTTGCAGCTGACCATCACAGTGCAGAACAATCTGTTCTGGCTGATTGCAGCGATACTGTTTTGTATGCCGATCACACAATGGATCAAAAAAGGAATCCGTCATCTCACCGCAGAGGGGCAGGCCTTGTGCCAGGGCGGAGCCATTGTGATGAATGTGATGATCCTTTTCCTGTGTACTGCCCTTTTGGTGGGACAGAGCTATAATCCATTCTTGTATTTCCGTTTCTAAGGGGGCGAATTCGTGAGAAGCAACAAGGATTTCTCCGCAAAAGAACTTTCCAATTTAACAGCGGCGCATTTTCTGAATGCAGGGATTTTTGTCGTGGTGCTTTGTATTATGGGTCTTGCTGCGCTGTTTTTCCCAAAACCTACTGTATCAGAGTATGAAAAGCGTAAACTGGAGAAGATGCCGCAATTTTCGGTGCAAAGCCTTTTCTCCGGAGAATATACAGAGAAGCTCGATCTGTTTTTTGCGGACACCTTCCCTGCGCGTGAAAAGTTTGTTGAAATGGCAGCGCGTCAGGAAGAGTTCAGAGGGCTTCGCGTTGACGATGTAAAGCTGCACGAGGCGCCAACCAATCCGCAGCCGCCGGCTCCGCCGGAACTCCCGCCGACAAAACCGGACAGCAGCTCCTCCGAGCAAACACAGCAGGAGGTAAAACCGCCAGACGTTCCTGAGGACGATGGGGTGGAGGGAGAGAAGCGCGGGTCTGTCTTTATCTACAAAGATATGGCGCTGCCGCTTTTCGGAAGCAATCCATATGCATGTGAGCGATATGCCAACACCATCAACAAATACCACGAGGTTTTGGGCGATGAGGTAACAATATACAATCTTGTAATCCCGTCCTCTATCGAATTTTATCTGCCTGAGAAATACAAAGATAAGGGTCTTACCAGCGATGAAAAGAGCAATATCGAGCTGATCTACTCGATGATGGACCCTGCCATTCGGACGGTGGATGCCTACAGCAAAATGGAGCAGGCAAAGGACCAGTATATCTATTTCCGCACAGACCATCACTGGACCGTTCGGGGAGCCTACGCCGCCTACACCGCCTTCTGCGAGAAGGCAGGCTTTACTCCGGTGCCGCTGGAAAAAATGGAGCGTCATGTGATCGATAATTTTGTGGGAACACTCTACGGTCAGACGCAGGACATCAAGCTCAAGGAGCATCCGGACTATGTGGAATACTTTATCCCTCCGGTCGAAACCACAACGTATCGTTATATGAGAGGTCAGCCGTTCACACCGTATGAATCCACTATTTTTGCAAACTATGCAACAAGCGGACCGAATACGTACAGCGTTTTCCTGCACGGAGATTTTCCCCTGACGCACATCAAGACCAATCTGCACACCGGAAGAAAGATCGCAGTAGTCAAGGAATCGTTCGGAAATGCATTTTCTCCGTTCCTTGTTTCACACTATGATGAAGTATTTGTGGTGGATCAGCGTTATTTCCAGCTTGGATTTATCAACTTCCTCAAGCAAAACGGTGTAACCGATCTTTTGTTCATCAATAACATTTTTGCAGCAAATACCGATATCCGTATCAACGAGATCAACCGCATCATGTATCAGCAGTTTGTCCCACCGCCGCCTGTGGAAGCGCAGCGGGTGCCTGAAGAGGGCGAGCAGGAGAGCACAGCTGAGGAAGAAACCAGCGAAAAAACAGAGAAGGATCAGGAGAAGGAGAACGAGAACGACGAATCTTCGGGAAAGAAGAAAAAATCAAAACACGACGAGGAATAACGAACAGGAGGGCAGCTGATGAAAGCAAGAAGATGGATGGCGGCAGCGATGGCAGCGTGTTTGCTCGCCTTGACCGGATGCCAAAGCTTTCCGGCTGTCCCTCTTGTTCCGATCAATGCCCCGGTCCATCTCGTCCTTGCGGTCCCGCAGGAGCAGCCCGACCTCTTGAATGAAGTTTCGAGAGAGCTGGCGCGGCGCACCGAAAATTTTGCACAAAACAGCATGTCCGTAGAAATCCTTCCGGTAAAGGATATCTGGGACGTGATCGCCAAAGGGGAGGCAGATCTGGTCCTTTGCGAAAATGACCGTCTTGCTCCACATTGCAGCCAGCTTCAAGAGCTGGAATATCCGTATTATTTTAAGAACAGCGGGTATCTGATCAGCGCAGCCAACGATGGGGATGTGCTGGATCTGCTCAACTATCATCTAAAAAAAGAAACCCCAATGAAATTGCGCCGCATTGCATACTCGGGGACCATGAATTTTGTAACCAACGACATCGATACCGTCAGGGATTGGAGGAGCAATGGCACAAACTTGATTGGAGCAATGCGCGATGTTGTCATCAGTGATGAGATGCAATCCCTCTGGAACGTCTTTTTTCGAGAACGAAAGGAACCGCTTGATTCCATATGGAAGGGCAAAACTCAGATTGCAGAGGTCGATTTGACCCGTGATATTGGGGAGATTCAGGATGAAGTGATTATCATGAGCGCTCATCGGGCAAAAATGGTCGATATTTTTGTCCATGAAGAACGCCTCTCCTATCTCGACCAAAAACAGAAGGCTGCCCTTGATGAAGCAATCATCTATGCTGCCGGCTATTGCAAAACACTGGCAGATGATGCGCGCAAAAAGGTAGAGGAACAGATCCAACAGCAGAAAATCGAGGTGGTTTCCTTAGATCAGTCGTGGTGGTATGACTATGTGCAAAGCACCTACCTGTCAAAGTCGAATGAGCTGGATAAGGATCTGCTCAGGCTGATCCGCAAAAAGGGGATCGATTCAGACTGATTTTCTATCCTGTACAACTTTGGTTTCCAGAGCTTTTGCTGCCCAGCTCAACTACATGGAAACTAATGTCGTTGATATTTCTAACATGTTTGGGCATTATACCTCACCTTATGCGCACAGCTTTGAGAAATAAAAACGAGTAGCAATCAACAAGATTGATGAATTTACTAAAAGTAAATACTGAAAAGAAATGAGAGCCAAAGGACACAATCCTAAGGCTCTCACTTTAATATTAGATCATTTATCTTTGAGCTCCATGTTATCAAGAGCATATCTTAACGCCATGCTTATAAGCTCATTTCTTGAATGATTTGTTTTAACTGCTAAATCGTTATATTCTTGCTGTAAAGCACGGTCTATTCTAATCGTCATTGTAACTGTTTTATCTTCTTTTGGTGTTATGATGAATTTATCCATAATGCGACCCTCCTTTGAGTTCTAATTACATTATAGGTTTAACAATGAACTCAAAACTATAACACAATAAGCAGTAGATATTCACTGTACTTTTATACTACAATGTGATATGATAGAAAAAACTAAATGAAAGGAGTGCCTTTGCAATGAAGGATAAAACAACAGCAACTAAAGCAAAGAAACCTATCTACAAGAAGTGGTGGTTTTGGGCAATCATCGTTGTAATTCTGACCACTGCCTTTGCAAGTCAAGGCGTAAAAGACGGATTTGAGGACGGAGTAAAAGATACGATCAGTTCAACGGAGCAGCAGACAACAACTTCTGCATCTGGCAAGTTTATTGAAGATGTAAAAGCTGCTATTCAAGGTGCTATCAATAGCAAAGAAGAATCCATTACTGATGTTGTATTAAAAGACGGAGATTTGTATATATCTGTTGATTTGAGCAAAGCAAACCCTCTCCCCCTTACAACAGAAGATTTAGCAATCTCCCGTACTGGTTCGATTACAGATGCTATACTTGAACTTACTGATTATGATATCCAGTGGAAAACAATAACTATTGACTTCGGAGATATTGGTAAAGTAACGAATAGTAAAGACAACGTAAAAGAAAATGAATTAGGTGGTCGCTATTTTCCGTCTGAAAACTTTATCTTGAAATAATCGAAATCCGAAAAGGGTCTTGACCATTCAAACGGTCAAGGCTCTTTTTTTACACTGATGTTATACTAAACTTACGATGCACTATGATGTAATATGCCAAGTTAGGGAAAGATAAGGCAAGCGCATGATAATCTTAACCACATGAAAATACCCTCCGATGCAGTTCTGCGTCAGAGGGTGTTTTTTGTTTTAAGAGAGAAGGGAAAGAGGATCGATAAATACTCCTTTTTCCTTGACGGTAAAATGCAGGTGAGGCTCCAGCGCAAGCTCACAGGGGATCTCACCCACGGTGCCGATGATCTCTCCGGCACGGATCGTATCATTCATTTTGACGTTGACTTTTTCGCTCAAGCCGCAATACGTCATCACCAAATCTCCGCTGCTCACTTCAACGGTAGTTCCCCAAAGAGGATCGAACGAAATTCCGGTGATCTTGCCTTCGTTGGCTGATTTGACAGAGTCACCCTTTGATGCCTTGAGGTCGATGCCGTTGTGTGTGCGCCAGTCCTTCAAGGTGGTGTTCTCCACCAGCTTATCCCCGCTGAACGGTGCCATTACTTTCGTGTCCAGAGGCAGTGCAAAAGAGGAAGTTTGCGATTTTGCCGGCTGCTTCTGTTGTTCGGATGGCTGCACAGAGGCGGAAAATTCCTTTGCTGATGAGGAGGAATTTGATGAGGGCTGTGGCTTTTTGGATGAATCGCCCGATGGCTTCTTGTCGGACGGCTTCTTCTCGGAGGAAGAAGGTTTCTTCACATCCTCTTTCTTTTCCCCTACGGATGCAATAGACTCCCCCAGTGCGGCTGGTTCCTTTTTTTCGGGAGCAGACAAAGGGGAACCCGGATTTTCCATGCCGGAATCCTCCTTTTGCGCAACCGGAGGAGTTGGGGATAAAGGGCTTTCAATTTTGTCTATTGTGCTGTTGACCGTGACCCATGCGGCGGTTCCTGCTCCTGCCAGGCAGACAGCCAATGCCACATAGAATCCTTTTCCCATCATAAAACGATGAAAACTGCCTTTGTTTTGTTTGCTCATAGATTATTTGCACCTCCGATGGTAGTTTGTGTTCCTTTGGGCTTTTTTATGCCAAAAAGGAATTTTTTATGGATTTTCATTTTTCTTTTTGTGCCAAAGACTCCATAATTCTGAAAGTCCCATACACAACAAAAACACAGCAAATACTTTTCTCAGAAAGGAAGCATCCAGCCCGTTTCCCAATAGACTGCCCAAAATTCCACCCAGGATACCCCACGGCAGGATTTTTTTGAGCGAAGAAAGGCGGAGAAGGTGATTTTTCTGATGGAACACTATGGCTAAGGCAGAGCACGGGAGAAAGAGCAGAAGATTGTATGCCTGCGCCATAGGCTGAGAAATATCGGTAAACATCATAAGATAAAGCAGAAGGATGCTGCCCCCGCCAAGCCCCATTGCAGTCAGCATCGAAGAAAGAAAGACAGCAAGTACGGTCTGAATGGTAAACTGCATTTGATCATCCCCCAAAGAAAAGTGTGCGGACAGCACTGTACAGTAAAAGCAGCGCAAAAATCAGGCGCAGATGTGCGGACGATATCTTTTTGAGGATCAAAGAACCAAGTGACGCCCCCAAAAGCGCAGGCAGAATAAACGGCAGTATTTCGCGAACGGGAAAGTTTCCATGAAAATAGTAGACCGTTAAGCTTAGGATGGAGAGCGGAAGCATCAGGGACAGTGCGGTGGCATGCGCCTCAGGCGGAGAAAGCCCCTGATGGCGAAGAAATGCCACTGCAAGGATGCCCCCTCCCGTGCCGAGCAGTCCGTTGAGGATGCCGGGAAGAAAACCGGAAAGAAATATCGAGAAGGATATCAGGATCATCTCCTTGAGTGATTCGTGTTGCTGTGATGTGACAATAGTGTTCCCTCAAAAAGAGGAGTTCATACAAAAAACCCGCAGAAGGGCGCAAAAAAACGGAGCGTATGATTTTTGTACGCTCCGTTTTTTCAGTCTTTTCTTTGGAAAGACCTTTATATGGACTTTTCGCTTGTTCCCAGCAGCAGGCGGATGCCCACACTTGCAAGCAGGAAGCCTGCCGAAGCGGGAACAAAGGCGCAGCTTGCAGGGCTGTGCCTGCCGTATTCACCGTTGTTGACAATGATTTTGTGCGGCTCTTCGAGAGAATAGATGACAGTTTGCTTCAAAACGTTCCTCTTTTTAAGCTCACGGCGCATGATACACGCCAGAGGGCAGCCGCAGCCGGCTGTCTGAGCAATATCGCCCCAGCGAAGCAGGGAGGGGTCAAGGCGGTTCCCTGTACCAAGACAGGTTACAAGCGGAATATTTTTTTCACAGCACTTTTCAGCAAGGTGGAGCTTTGCTGTCACCGTATCAATGGCATCGAGAACAAGATCCGGTGATTCGTTGTAGAGAAAGTCTGAGTTTTCGGGGAGATAAAATTCCTTTTTGAGAATGAGATCAACATTGGGGTTAATCGACAGAAGGCGCTCAGCAGCGACCTGTATTTTATCCCTTCCGACTGTGTGCGCCGTTGCGAGGAGCTGACGGTTGCAGTTGGTGACATCTACAATGTCGTTGTCGATCAGAATGATCCTCCCGACCCCCATGCGGCAGATAGCTTCTGCTGCGGCACCACCCACGCCGCCAAGACCAAGAATGGCAACGGTAGTTCGATTTAAAAATTCAATGGCTTCTTCTCCGAGCATCTTTTCTGTGCGCTCTAACCATTTTTCCATAAAAATCCTCCTTGCTCTGTAAATTTCTGCAAAAGAAAAAGTCC
The DNA here is from genome assembly GCA_020024285.1 of Oscillospiraceae bacterium. Lineage (GTDB taxonomy): Bacteria > Bacillota > Clostridia > Oscillospirales > Ruminococcaceae > Negativibacillus. Next base: position 58,783 of record JAHHTZ010000009.1, read on the forward strand.
CGTTTTGGGGACTTTGAATCGTTCTATTAAGATCCCGCTGTGCCGTCGCACGGCCGTTAAAACCCGTCTTGCGACAGGTGGGTGTGCGCCCTGTGTTTTCATGCTCCCTTCGTCCGCCGAAGCGGGAGGTCTGCAATCCGACACCGGAGACGCATCTCCCAAGAAAGAAGTGTTGGATTATAAATACCGCACTTACTCGAACACAGCAGGATAACATTTTAACCGATATCGTTAGTGTATGGAAGAGGAGAAGGGATTATTCGTCGTCCTCAGCAAAATCGTACTCCTGTTCCAGGCGTTTCATAAAGATATCTGCGATTTCATCCAGTTCGTCGTCATCATCAACGGTTTCTAAGAATTCCTCGCCATCCTCCTCAGATACCTGCATGATTACAAGATCAGCGCTGTTTTCCAGCATATCGTCGGGAGAATCATAAATCGGACTGAGAGCGACATACCGCTTCTCTCCGTCGTCCAGAGTATCAAGGACCTCAAATGTGTGCACAACGCCGTCCTCATCCTCCAGGGTGAGAATATCATTTCCAAAATCAGCGGACACAAGAATCACTCCATTCGTTTCGATTTGTATAGCATAATATTAAAGCATTTACCCGAAGAAGTCAATAACAAAATCATTGTACAGCATAGATTATAATTTATAAAATAAAAGTTGAAAAAAACTATTGACAATGCAATAAAAATCGATTATACTGTAGACACAACAAAAGGTAATGCAAATAAGAAAAGAAAGGGTGATTCCGATGGAAGGAGAGGAACCAAAACAGAACCACCTGCATCGGATAAACAAACCGGTGGCAGGGATCAAACGGTAGGCAGGTTCGATTTTGATGAGTGGAGAAGAAAGATCGTAAAGAAGGTTTTATCGTTCTCAATAAAGTTCTAAAGTAAAATGAAAAAATCAGAGCTGAAGCTACCAAAGCATTACAACTGAATAAGGAAGATGGGATAGGTTTCCAAAGATGATAGGTAAAGATTTTCCTGTATTGCCTTCCGTGTTAACATAGATGATATTGGTGAGAAATAAAATCGTTGATAGCAGGGCTGTTGTAAATTCAGAGCGGCGAGGTAAAGACCAATGGAATAGTGTGAATCAAAAAACCAGCATTTCTGAAATGACTTTCAAGTGCTATCTCTCATGAAAGTATGAATGAGTTCCTTCCAATCGGGAGAGGTCCAGACATAAACTATATGAAGAGAACTGTAAGACACAGTATCTTAGTTATTCAAGATTAGCAAGAATTTTGTAAAGCAATGTGGAGATTTACAAAAGAAAGATTGCTGAGTGAAAGGCAGCAAAAGAAAATCAAAAAGAGGAAAGGATAAAATAGAAAAGATCGAAGGTCATTCTTGGAGAGATTGGTTTCAAAACAAAAAATAATAGTGAAAGGTGGATCAAAGAAAATGAAACTTCAGATTGAAATCCATCGATAGCGACCACAGAAGGGAAGAAAATTCTGTGGTCGCTATCTTTTTGTGCAGGAATATTTGGAGGAAACAGGATGAAATACAAATCAAAAAGGCTGTGAGCCATTTCCTAAGGGAAACGGTTCACAGCCTTTTTTGCAGTATCGATTATTTGAGCTCGATGGTGTAGGTGAATTTATATTCTTCCTGAAGAGCTTTTACCTTGTCCTCATTGTCTTCGATGAAGGTTGGGGTGTATACAGATTTGCCCTGTTTTTCGTAGTCGGTCAGGATCTGCTGGAGTTTTGCCCAGCATTCGTCGTGGCGCGGCTCCTCGGTTTCATCGATGGAGATAACAAATTCACGGTGTTTCGGAATACGTACTTTCATCCTATTGTTCCTTTCTAAATAAAAAAATTCTTGGATATCATCCATATTGTAATGCTCGAATTGCCATTCGTCAAGAAGTGAGTTCGAGATTTGCAGATAAATCGATGTATTTCGGTATCCACGCATTGCTTGTACATTGGACGGTGTGCTATCATAGAGAAAAGATCCTGCATTGCAAGGGCAGCTGCAGCAAAGGAAGCAATGATCGTGGGGAAAAGCCATTTTGAAACAGAAAGGATGGGGAATATATGGAAATTTTACAGAAAAACTTCTACGAGCTTTTCATGGAGCCGCCCGATTCGGAGGAAGCGCTCTTTGCAGCCGTTCAAAAGGATATGGCGCTGACCGATCCCGATTGGCTGAAACGCTGCAAGCCTGCGCCTAAAGAAGATATAGAGCACCTGGAAAATACCCTTCTGGAACGGTTTGGACGGGGCATCCCATCCTCCTATCGAATCTATTTGGAGCTTATGGGCGAGAGAGACGGCGGATTGGTTTCCAAGCAAGTGGATGGTCCGGAGTTCTGGAATTATTTTAGGGGAGACAATATGGCGCAGGGTGCAGTGCGCCATATGGAAGAAATAGACGAACTTCGGGTTCTGATTGCACGCAATACACAGAAACCATTCCCTATACCGCCCTTTTGGAATTATTATTACACTATGTTCACCGGAGAGGGATGGGGCTTCTCTCCCAAAACAGAAGACCCAGATCAAATCGTGCAAGCAGATGGGATAGAAGATTACTTTCTCACCCACGATACGTTCTCCCAATTCTTGTTTTATTGTGTCTATGAGACGATCCCAGCCCAGATTTGGAGGAATGCCGCAGAGTTTGAAGGACAACTCTATTCCTTGCCGGAGGAGCAGGGGATACATTGCGTGTATATGTCTGTAACATATCCCAAAGAGTGGAGTTTTCCAGATCCAACATTGCTGGTATGTTTTTTAGAAGAAATTGAAGCAGCCTGCTCCCTTGAAGAATGCTGGTTCAGCAGCCGGAAGGAACTGCATTTGTCTGATGTGGACAATATTGTTACGGAGCGCCCATATAAGTTTGCACGGTATGTGGCGTGTCAGTCCTTTGCCAATCTGACTGTTTCCATGAGATTTGAAGAATATTACGAAACAATACGAGTTACGATTGTGAGTCAGGACAGCGGCTGCACCAAGTGGATGGTGAATGAAATCTTAAAGCGGACGACCCTCATAGAGGGGGCGTTTACCATCAAATGTATGGAGTAAATATGCACACAATTTCGAGTGAAGTTCTGCAAAGCAGGAAATCTTTTTCAAGGTTTCCTGCTTTTTTGTGTTCTCTTTTCTGAATCATAAATTAAAACGACAAAAAGAGCAAGTCATTCGACTTGCTCTTTTTGCTTGGCGCGCTTGAAGGGACTCGAACCCCCGACCTACTGGTTCGTAGCCAGTCACTCTATCCAGCTGAGCTACAAGCGCATATGCTGTTTGAATCAGCTTTATTACTATACCATACAAGAGAATGCTTGTCAACACTTTCGGAACATTTTTCCGAAAAAAATCTATAATGGTGATGATGTCGGATGAGGAGCACTCTCTTTGCATCCGAAACTATATTAAAAGGAGGAACGGGAATTTGATGCAATACTTAGAACATCTTCACCCTGTCACAGCGACCCTATTGTCCACCCTGTTTACATGGGGGGTCACCGCAGCCGGAGCCGCAGTTGTATTCTTTTTTCGGACCGTAAACAAAAAAATCATGGATCTGTTTCTTGGATTTGGTGCAGGCGTGATGATCGCCGCCAGCTTCTGGTCACTTTTAGCCCCTGCAATCGAATTGGATACGGAGCTTGGGCATGTCGGATGGCTGATCCCTGCAGTCGGGTTTGCAGGAGGGGGCGCCTTTGTGGTGCTGGCAGATCGGCTGATGGATCGGGCATCGCAAAGCCGATGCAGTGATCTTCCAAAATGGAAAAGAAGTATTTTGCTTGTGAGCGCCATCACGATCCACAACATTCCGGAGGGAATGGCGGTCGGTGTTGCATTTGGGGGAGCAGCCTTGGGCGTTCAGGGAACCAGTATGACAGCAGCTGTTTTGCTTGCACTGGGGATCGGACTTCAAAATTTCCCGGAAGGTGCAGCCGTATCACTTCCCCTGCGCAGGGACGGGTGCAGCCGTGCAAAGAGCTTTTTCTACGGTCAGGCAAGCGGATTTGTGGAGCCGGTAGCCGGTTTGCTGGGCGTTTTGGCAGCACTTGCGTTGAGAAATGTTCTGCCGTTCTTCCTATCGTTTGCTGCCGGTGCAATGATCGCAGTAGTCAGCGGCGATTTGATCCCCGAATCTGCAAACACAAATAAAAATCTGGCTGTTGTGGGCGTTGTGATTGGATTTATCGTGATGATGACGCTGGACGTTGCGCTGGGGTAATTTTCTGATTTTATCCAAAAAGGAAATTATCCAAAGGGAAACAAATCGAATAACTTGTAAAAAGATACGTTTTCGTATAATATAAAGACAGTGAAGCAGCCGACTCTGCCAAAGGGCTCGGCTGCGATGATGGGAGGAAATAATGTGGCACACATTCAAGGAGAATATCCAATCATACAGGTAAAAGAAGGGGCTATGGTGGATTATACGATCCTATGTCCCGAAATGGCACAGCAGGCGAAGGCAGGACAGTTTGTTCATATCCGTGTACCGGGCTTTACCCTGCGCCGTCCGATTTCCATTTGTGAAGTGGACAAGGCTGCCGGAACCCTGCGCATCCTCTTCGATATCCGCGGAGAGGGAACAAAAGTGCTGGCAGGATGCAAGGAGGGCGACCTGATCGACGTGATGGGTCCATTGGGAAATGGATTCGATCTGCTCGACCCGCAGAAAAAAGCAGTGGTTGTCGGCGGAGGAATCGGCGTTCCACCAATGCTTGAAACAGCAAAGCATTACAAAGAAAACGCAACCGCCATCCTCGGATTCCGAAACAAAGATCTTGTCGTTCTCACAAAGGACTTTGAAGAAAACCGCTGTCCTGTGATGCTCTGCACAGACGATGGCTCTTTGGGACATCATGGCCTTGTGACAGATCTTCTCAAAAAGAGGATCGAAGAAGGTCCGGTTGATATTGTTTATGCCTGCGGACCGAAAATCATGCTTAAATTTGTAGCTAAAATGTGCCAGGAGCACGGAATCCGCTGTCAGGTTTCTCTGGAAGAGCGCATGGGCTGCGGCGTGGGCGCATGTCTTGTTTGTGCCTGCAAAACCAAAAAGGAAAACGGGGAAGAAACTTACAGCCATGTCTGCAAGAACGGTCCGGTATTTGAATCAGAAAAGGTGGTATTCGATGAGTAATTTGAATGTAACAGTTGCAGGAGTTTCCTTTAAGAATCCACTGATCACAGCATCCGGCTGCTATGGATTCGGACGCGACTATGAAGATATGTACGAGCTTTCCCGTCTGGGCGGTGTATCCTTAAAGGGAATGACATTTCAGGAGCGCCTTGGCAATCCTCCGCCCCGCATTGCAGAAACACCGAGCGGGATGCTCAACAGCGTTGGTCTGCAAAATCCCGGCGTAGAGCATTTTCTAAAGCACGATCTTCCTTATTTGGAAAAGCAGGATACTGTTTTGATCGCGAACATTGCAGGCAGCACCATTGACGATTACTGCCGCATTGCAGAGCGCCTCTCGGACAGCAGCATCGATATGATGGAGCTCAATATCTCCTGCCCTAACGTAAAAGAGGGCGGCGTTGCCTTTGGAACCTCCTGCGAGGGTGCAGGGAACGTTGTGCGCGAAGTGCGCAAATACTGCAAGAAACCGCTGATGGTGAAGCTGTCACCAAACGTAACGGACATCGTTTCCATCGCTCAGTCCGTGGAGGCAGAGGGCGCAGACGCCGTTTCCCTCATCAATACACTCCTTGGAATGAGGATCGATATCAACACACGCAGACCGATCCTCAAAAACAATGTGGGAGGTCTGTCCGGTCCCGCAGTATTCCCGATTGCTGTGCGCATGGTTTGGCAGGTTGCCAACCATGTGAAAATTCCGGTAGTCGGCATGGGCGGTATCGAAAAATGGCAGGACGGCATCGAAATGATGATGGCAGGTGCCAGCGCCATTCAGATGGGGGCTGCACTGTTCTATGACCCGATGGCTCCAATCAAGGTGATCGAGGGAATGAACCAGTGGCTCGACGACAATCATATTGATAACATCTCTGATATCGTGGGCACCGTGCGCCCTTGGTAATATCGGACAAGAACAGGAGGTCCCACAATGACCATTGTATATTTGGTCCGTCATGGGGAAACAGACAGCAACCTCTACCACCGCTTTCAGGGGACCCAGGATATTCCGCTCAACGAACAGGGGCGCCGTCAGGGAGATTTGCTGGGACAGGATATGAAAAACTGTCCCATTGACGTGATCTATTCCAGCACCCTGAGCCGTGCAAGAGAAACGGCGGAGCTGATTGCAAAATATCATCCGGGCGTGAAGGTGATCCCATATCCCGGTCTGGAGGAGATCCATGCCGGAAAGGTGGAGGGCGAGCTTTTGTCGGACATCCCGATCAAATTTCCGCAGACGTTCCACTGTATGCTGGAGGATCTGGTGCATCTTCAATATCCGGGTGGAGAGAGCACACGGCAGGTCTATGACCGTATGGCAAAAAACGTTGGGGAGATCGTGGAGCAGAACCGCGGTAAAATGATCGTCATTGTCAGTCATGGCTTTTCGATCCAAACATATCTTCATTACGCATCCGGCCGCCCCTTTGAGGAAATGGAGAGCAATATCGTAGCAAATACCTCGCGCTGCAAATTTGTGTTTGAGGATGATTCGCTGCACCCAAGCACACAGTATATCAACAAGCACGAGCATCTGTCCGATGACGATTTGACACAGTTTTGCCTGACAGAGGAAGCAGAGGATTGGAAGCGGGAGGAATTTTAAGATGAAAATAGCAGCAGTAGACTTTGGCGATGCAAGGACCGGTCTGGCAATTTGCGATAAGCAGGAAATGCTGGCTTCTCCCGCCGGTGTGATCCAGGAAAGAAACTTCGAGCGAGCAGTCGAAAAGGTGGCGCAGGCTCTCACAGAGCTGACCCCGGAGCTTGTTGTGGTGGGTCATCCCATCAACATGAACGGAACCATCGGAGAACGCGCCAAGCATTGCGAAGACTTTGCAAATCAGCTCAAGGCGGCGCTCGGAAATATCCCCGTTGTATTGTGGGATGAGCGAAGCACCACGGTATCTGCAATCGGTTATCTCAATGCAACCGATACGCGCGGAAAAAAGCGCAAGGCGGTCATCGACACCGTTGCAGCGACCATCATACTCGAAAACTACCTCGCTTACCGCAAAAATCAACAGGCTGCAAGCGAGGAATAACTTCCACATCAGACAACACCGGACAGGAGGAATGCGACATGAAAAAAATCATCTCGATAATACTGCTCCTTTGTGCAGTGTGTTTTACCGCCTGCACCGGTCGGGACCAGGATGTTCTGCATCTGGGACTCGACGCGAAAGTAGTAGAGGTTGATGCAGAGCATCCTGCCCTCAAGGTCAGGATGAAGATTAAAACTGATGAAACAAATCCCAAACCACAGGAAATCCTCATCGATTGCTCCGATGCGGACTTGATGTACTGCGACTATAAAACGCACGAGGTGAGCTCCATTGAATTCGGGGAGTTCCAGCCAGGGGATGATGTGATCCTCAGTATTTACGAGTCGCAAATGAAAAATGCCGAGTGCGGAACACTCAAAGCCCATCAGGTACAGCTGGGAACGCAGCGCCTCAAGGAATCCGATTAAACCGAAAAACACCGACACACGTTATCAGTGTGCCGGTGTTTTTTTATAGTACAAAGAATAAAATTTCGCAAACAAAACAATGCCCCTTTTCCTTTTGGGAAAAATATGATATTCTACATAATAAGTAGATAATATAGCAGGAGGAAGATATGCAGAAATTAGTGGGCTTGATGCGAAAGGCAATTCAAAAATATGATATGATCCAGCCAGGAGATCGCATTGCGATCGGTGTCAGCGGAGGAAAAGATTCGGTCGCCTTGCTGACGGGCTTGGCAAAGCTGCGCGACTTTATGGGCATCCCCTATGAATTGGTTGCAATCACATTGGACTATTGCTTTGATGGGATCGAAAACGATTTTTCAAAGATACAGGAGCTGTGTGACCAATGGGGAATAGAATATGTTGTACAGCCGACGGAAATCGGAAAGATCATTTTTGAAATACGCAAGGAATCGAATCCATGCAGCCTTTGTGCACGAATGAGAAGAGGCTGCCTGCACGATGCTGCAAAGGAGCATCGCTGCAATAAAATTGCACTGGGTCATCATTATGACGATGCAGTGGAAACATTTATCATGAACCTCTTTAACGAAGGACGGGTCGGGTGTTTTTCTCCTGTAACCTATTTGAGCCGGAAGGATCTGACGCTGATCCGTCCATTGATTCTGGCAGAAGAGGGATTGATTTCGGCAACTGTGCGCCGCTGCAACCTTCCGGTTGTAAAAAGCAAGTGCCCGGCAGATGGCGTAACGCAGAGGCAATGGACAAAGGAATGGATTCGGATGATGGACAAAGAGCATCCGGGGCTTAAAAAAAGATTGTATGGAGCATTGGAGCGGGGGCACATCGATGGCTTCAGTGACCGCGAAGATGGCAGAAAAAAAGAGAATTAGTGAAGAGAACAGACGATTTATAGAAGAAATCGTCTGTTTTTGTAAAAAAATCTCTCGATTCTTATTTCTCTCTCAAACCGTATGACTATGCGGTTTGAGAGGAAGAAAGAGGCTGTCGTCCTCAGAAAATCCGCAA